>NZ_CP054052.1:2141203-2854937 GCF_013283835.1 Poseidonibacter lekithochrous
TCATTAAATTCATTTTTTAAAATAAATAAAGAGTGTAAAGATTTTTGAATATCTTTTTTATTATTATTTTCTTCAATTACTTTATCTAAAACTTCTTGGGCATTAAAATTTTTAGCTCCAAGCCAAAAAAGAAAATTATCAATATCTTTAAATTTATCTATTTCTAAAGTTTTATAGTTTTCAATAATACTTTCTTCATCACAAATTTTAAGAATTCTTGTATCTCTAATATATTTATCTGAAATTTCCAAAAGTTTTATAGATGGTTTTTTAAATTTTATTTTATTTTTAAACAATGCGTAAAGTGCTTTTAATTTAACTTGAATAGTTTTATTAGAATTAATAATAGGGTTAATTAAATTTTTTTGTATATCAAATTCATAAACAGAAGTAATATTATCTAATCTATCTTTATCTAATTTATTCTGTAAATCAGGATAAATATAATTAATTTCTACAAAATCAGGTATTTCTAAATTTAAAAATATATCATCATAAAAAAATATTTCATCTTTTAATTTTTTATCTTGATTAATTAAAAGAGATAAATTTTTATTTATATAAGATGTATTATTCTTTATAACTAAAATATTCTCTATAAGTTCTATTCTCTCGTCAATAGAGAGTTTTTTATTACTTATATTATTTAAAGCCAATATTAAATCAGGAGAACTATACTTAATATAATTAGACTTAAATTCATAAAAATATTCATTAGCTTTAATACAATTAGATAATGTTTCAGAATGATTTTCTAAAAAGTTTGAAAACTTTTTACTATAAAAAGACATACTTTTAATGTCAATATATTTATTATTTATACATGGATATATTTCTGCTGTTTCTTTCCATTCTTCTATAATTTTATAAAAATCAAATTTTTCTAAAACCTCATTTTTATGTGTAATATTTACAAACTCATAAGCTTTCCAATTAGATATTTTCTCTTTTAAATTTTCGGCCGTTTTAATAATAAAATAAGCCAGTTCTTTAACTATAAATCTATTCTTTTCAGTATCCACAATTGTATTTCTTGAAGAATCTAAATCAAAAGTTGTATGAATTAATGCAGGAAAATCTATTTTAATATTAGTTGGAAAATAAGAGAATAGGAATGAATTAAATTTTTCATTTTTGGGTGGTATAATAATTTTAATTTGATAATGTTCATTTTCATCATCTTCTTCTTTTAAATCATCAGGTAAACCTTTTTCTTCTGTAAAAACTTTCCAATCTTTTTTAGAAAAACTTCTTTCTTCCTCATCTTTAATTATTCTTATTTCTTTTATATGGTTGATAAATAATAGTAATTCTTCTGAAATATTTTCTATTTGTTCAATAATACTATCTTGAGATTCTTTTTTATAGTGAATAGCAATATATGTAATATATTTATTTGAAATATGAATATTTTTTATCCAACATCTCGTATTATTTTCATCAATCCATTCAGGAGCAGATAAAATTGCTCTTTTTTTATCTTGTTGCAGTCTATTTCGGTTTTCTTCAGAAAACTCTATATTTAAGTTTTCACTTTTTACATAAATTTCTCCAGCCCAATTTAATAAAGAACGAAAACCTAAACCTTTATTTCCTATAAATGTTTTGTCTTTTGAGCTTAAATGAGCCATCATTAAAGATTTTAAACCTTTTTCTGAAAAAGCATTACCACTATTAGCAATAATTACTATTCTATTTTTTGTATCTAGTTTAATTATTGCTTGTTCAGATTTTTGATCATCTATATTTTGAAGTAGTTCTAAAAGTTGTCGGCCATTATATTCTTTTAATATCTCTTTCTCTTGTTTATAATCTGCGATTTTTCTTTCAGGTATCTCATTATTAAGTTTTTCTCTAAACTCTTCAAATATTTTTTTCAAATTCTTTATTCCTTTAAAATTTAAGAGGACAGGCAACTTTAATTTATTAGATTCTAAGTAACATAAAATTCAATAGTAATACTTCTTGCAATAAACAAGATATACTACATATATTAAAGTTTTACATTTAAAGTTGGCTATCCTCTTTTTTGTAAATATGTATATTTATAAGATTAATTCCAACAAAACCTAAAAAATGATACTAATGTAAAATATATTATATTAAGTAACTATCTAGATATAACGTTTTAAATGAGCCAATAAATTGCCCGCAGGGTAATTTATTGGCTCCACTGATTTGTTATCTTGTATTTCTGTTTCTCAAATTTAAATAAGATTTTCAGCATCTTTTTTCCATTGTTCAAAATTAGTTCTTTTAGGAGTTATATCTCTTATATGACTAGCCAAATTTATATTTAATATCATTTTGGAGTTTTTTTGGAGTTTTTCAAGTTTAGTATCTATTGCTACCTCAAGTAAGTTTAATAAGATTATCCAAAGTTTTATTACATTTTCTCTATTTGGTAGTGTACCTTTGTGTATCAAATCATTTCTATCACTTCTATTTTTTAATAAAACTTGAAATATATTTTCACTAATTATTTTTGTTTCATGCAAAATATCATGTTTTGTTTTTATATTAATATTCTTTGGCAATGCTCTTTTCAAAATCTTTAATATAGAATTATCTATTTTATTTTGATATAAAGAATCGGTTAATTGCTCTATCACAATCCATAAGTTGCTCAAAGCTTCAGCTATCTTACCTTGATTTAAATAATGGTATCCAAGTGCTAAAAAAATGGGTGAGAAATCAACTTTATTAATTATATTTATACCAAAGTTGTAAGCTTCTGTAAATTCTTCTACTTGTATATGGTTTGGATGATGTGCTTTTATCCTTTCTGTTATACTTACAGATTTATTTCTAAAATCATTATTTGGTGATGGTATATAAGAAAAATTTGAACCACCATTCTCTATAATACAACCTTGATGTAGCTTAGTTAAATCAATAGGTTTAACTAAAATTCCACCTAAAAATAAAGCCCCTATTATTTCATTGAATTTATTTACAGCTTTTTCAGGTGTGTTATAGTTTTCATCTACTGGCAACATAACAGAACCATCAAAAGTGACTAAAATATCTAATTGAGAATTTTCGTTGTAATCTTTTAGTTTTGCAACAAACTTTGATAGCATTCTTGTATCGTATAAATTTGTATTTATTTCATCTAAGCTAACTATAAAATCATCTTTGGTTTTAGATATAAGTACAAGTGGTTCAAAAAGAAATGTTATCCAAGCAGGGTCATAGCTAGGTATTTCAGATATAGGTTCTTTATAATCTAGTGGCTTATGTTTTTCATGAATCCAATCTCCATTATGCCAAATATAATTATCACTAGGTTTTTCTTTTACATTATCTGTCAAAGTTTTTGGAATATTTCTTCTTGTCTGCATCAACTTTACTACATTATCATGTTCATAAAAAGCATATACTTGACCTGTTAGCGTATCCTGATAATGTTTCAATTTATATTACTTCCTTTTTTGATTCTCAATATTAATTAGTATTTAAGATAACTATTTACTCAAGGAACACTATATTCTAATTAATCACTATTAGCATAGTGTGAGTATTTACACATAAGAAAAAAAAGGAGAAAAGGTTACTTATTTAAAATATTTTTTGTTATTATATCAAAAAATATTTAATATAATATCAATTTTTCTACTAGAACACTTAAATATAAAATGTCTTTTTTGCCTCAATAAAAGCTATTAAAAGGACAAAGTATTCCGTAATTTGTTAAATATCTTGGTATTAGGACATTATATCCCTTAAGAAAAAGGTTTTATTATGGAAGTTAAAAAAAGTTATTAGATATAGTTAGAGATAAGGTTAGATTTAAACATTATAGTATTTCTACGGAGAGAACATATACACATTGGATTAAGCATTATATTTTCTTTCATAATAAAAAACATCCTATTAAAATGGGTAAACTTCTAATAGAAGAATTTTTGACTTATTTAGCTGTAAAAAAGCATGTAGCTCCTACAACACAAAATCAAGCTTTTTCGGCAATATTATTCTTGTATAAAGAAGTCTTAGGGATTGATTTAACAAATGAAAACATACAAGCATAAGAGAGGAAACTTATACTGGTAGTTCAAATTAATTAAGTATCCTATTCCCGTAATTTTGCGAAACTCCCTATGTATTTGATGTACAACCATGTTCTTTTAGTACTCGATTAATTGATGCTGGATTATCTTTTAATGCAAGTACAGGTCTTATTGGACGATTAACAAAATTGCCGCCACAATTAGGACATTGGTTATTGAAAATATTTTCTACACAATTTGTACAAAATGTACATTCAAAAGTACAAATATGTGCTTCTGTTGATTCTGGTGGTAAGTCCTTATTACAGCATTCACAATTTGGTCTTAATTCTAACATTTTAAATTCCTAATATGTTTTATTTATTTGAGATTGAAAAGCTTGATATTTTCGATCTACTAACTTGTTCTTTTCATATTCCTTGTTATACACTACCATCTTTTTCAATTACTAATATTCTTGCTTCTCCTATTGGATGAGCATAATGTTCCGTTCCAACTGAAGCATAAAAAATATCTCCAATATTTAATATTGATGATTTTTCTTCATTGTTTTCTTTGTAAAACATTTTTACTTGTCCATCTAAAACAACGAAAATCTCTTCTCCATCATTAATATGCCATTTATATGGTTTATCAGTCCAATGTAGTTTAGTAGTAATACCATTCATATTTGAAATGAATTTTGAATCCCAAGCTTTATTTGATTTAAATTCTTTACTTCTAGTTATTTCCATATTTAATATTTCCTTATGTGTGTAACTATTTATTCAGGAAATATTCTATCCTAATTAATATTTATATACATTATTAAAACATATAAATATACTATTAATAATCAATTTAAAGAAATATTAGTATTTAAATTTAAATACAAAACCTACTTAAATCCCATCAATTTTTACTTTCAGTACATCTATACTATAATTATAAAAAAATTACATACAAAAACAATATTGTTTTGCTTATAAAAGGACTTTAAAACTAATGTTTAAAACAAAAAATCTATTCTTGATTCTAATTTTCATATCTTCGTTTGCTAATGCAGCAACTTCTTATATTTCAGATGACTTACATACTTTTATACACTCAGGCCCTGGTACTAAATATAAAATTATTGGTAGTGTAAATACAGGTGATCGTATTGAAATTATTCGTAAGAATTCAAAGTACACTCTAATAAAAGACTCAAAAGGTCGTAGTGGTTGGGTTAACTCAAAATATATTTCTGCACAACCTGGATTAAAAGAGCGTTTACCACAGCTAGAAACTCAACTAATAAAGGTTCAAGCACAACTAGATGAGTATAAAACAAATATAGAATCTCAGGATAATAAGCTTGAGAAATTAGAAAATATAAATCTAACTCTAAATAAACAAATAGAAGAAATTCAAATATTAAATGCTAATTTAAATGATAAACTTGATACTAAAAAGAATGATTTATTAATGCGTTGGTTTAGTTACGGTGGAATGGTTGCAGGTGGTGGTCTTGTATTAGGACTAATTCTTCCTTATTTAATTCCAAGTCGTCGTAAAAAAAGTCGTTGGTAAGATGAAACTAAATATAGTTGTTAATAAAACAACTATATTTATTGGCTTTATTTTGGTAACTTATCTTTTGATAAATTTGGTCTTCTAGATGCTTGATCAGGAGCATAATTCTTTTCTAGATAAGTTAGAATAATATCTTCTGTTTTATCATCAAATTTCCATAAACCTTGAGTATCTTGCATCCATCTAATCATAGAAAGCCAAGTATCTCTATCTCCTTTTTGCAAAGTGATAAACTTAGCACTATGACAAACAGTACAATTTGCTTTTACTATCTCCATTCCAGGAGCTACTATTAAACCTGTTTCTTTATCTATTTCTTTTGCATTTATATTCAAAGACAAAATAGTAAAAGATGCTGTTAATAATGCTATTTTTTTTAGATTTTTCATATTAATTCCTAAACTACTTTTACAGCAATTCTATGACAAGCATTGTTTAAATAACCTCGTGGATTCCATCCTGGTAAAATAATAGGTTGTTTAACTCCTAAACTATCAGTTGCTCTTGCCCAAACTTCGTAATAACCAGTTTTAGGGAATTTAACAGAAGCTTGCCATGATTGCCAAGCTAGTCTATTTGCTGGATCTTTTAGTTTTTTAACTTTTTTCCATGTAGCACCAAAGTCAATAGATACTTCCATTTCATCAACTTCTAAATCCCCTGCCCATGCTTTTCCTCTGAACTTAAACTTCTTATCAATTTTATGAGTGATTCCAGATTCTGGATAAGTAATCAGTGATTTAACAGGCATAGATTCAATAATACACATTTCATCATCAGGTACTTTTGTTCCTGGAGCCACTGGTTTACAAGGAACTCTATATGATTGTCCTTTCATCTTTTTACCATCATGAACTTTGTTTCTTACTACAATTTTTTTAACCCATTTTCCAGAAACAGATGCAGGCCATCCACCCATTACAAGTCTTAATGGATATCCATTACTTAATGGAATATCTTCACCTTCATATGCCCAAGCTAATAAAGATTCATCCTCTAAGGCTTTTGACATTGGAGCACCTCTTGAGATTGTAACTTTTGTAGGATCTCCACTTAGGTGTGTATCTCTACCGTAGTATCCAATATATACTGCATCTTTTTTGATTCCACAATACTCTAATACATCTTTTAATTTAACACCAGTCCATCTACCACAACCTATTGCTCCAGTTGACCATTGGTTTCCTTTTGCAGGTGGATTGTATTCACTTCTACCATTTCCTCCACACTCTAACTGTAATGCGTAAGTATGGTGTTTAAACTTTTTCTTTAGTTCAGCAACTGTAAAAGTCATAGGTTTTTCACAGCTTTCCCCTGTGATTTCAACTGTCCAGTTTTCTGGGTCTTTTGATTTTTCTGGTGGAACACCGTTATTTCTAATAAAGAAGTGTTTTGCAGGTGTAAAATCATCATCTAATAAATGTGGTGGTGTTTCTGCATTTACTGGTCTGTCATTTAAATAAACTAGACCATCTTTTCCTTCAATCTTAAAAGGTTTATCAGAATTTGCTAAAGCAGCAGGAATTAAACCTGATGGCATATTTGAACCAAAAGGAATGTTTGAGCCAACAACAGCAGCCATTGCTAACATAGATGATTTTTTCAAAAATCCTCTTCTAGATTCTTCTGGAGTCTGACGACCAAAAATATCTAAGTCACTTTTAACTGGGTCGTTATGGTAAGCCTCATGTATACCAATTTCTTTTTTTTCTTTCATACTATCACTCCATAAAATCTTATTTATTAAATTATAATGAAGGATTATTGAGATTGTATGGAGGAATTGTTAAGATTTTATGAAGATGATTCTACAAATTTTATGTAGAAATCTAATAAAATAATTAATTTCTATCCTTCTTAATAAATAAAGTGTATAATCACTATAGCTACGAAGACAAGAGATAAAAAGTACATGAAAAAAAGTATATTAATAGTTGAAGATGAAGAATTAATAGTCAATTTTATAAATAATCGTTTAGATGAAGACCTTTATAATATTGACATTGCATTGGATGGGCAAAGTGCTCTTATGAAGATAAAAAATAACAATTATGATTTGGTTACCCTTGATATAATGTTGCCATTTATCGATGGTTTCTCATTATGTAATAGTATTAGAGAAAAATCTAAAAAGACATTAATTGTTATGATTAGTGCATTAGATACTGGGGATTCAAAAGCCAAAGGTTATGATTATGGTATTGATGATTATATTGCAAAACCATTCTCAGCAAAAGAGCTTTGTTTAAAAATAAAATCCTTACTAAAAAGAAGAGAAGAATTAACTTCCTCTAAAATAGAGGGCAAATCTATCCTTATTTTAAATGATGAATCAAAAGAAATAACAGTAAACAGTAATCCAGTTGATTTTACTCCAAGTGAATATTTGATTTTATCAGTTTTTATAAATAATAAAAATAGAGCCTATTCTAGACAAGAACTAGCCCAACTAATTTATGATAATTATTTAGGTGAAATTGATGATAGAGGAATAGATAGCCATATTTGTAATATTAGAAGAAAAATAGCTAAACATGAAGAAAAAAATCTAATAAAAACAGTACGTGGAATAGGATATAAAATCGATGAAAATTAAAACTTTTGTAGTAGTCCTATCTACTATTGCTGGGCTTATAGTTTCTATATTTACAGCTGTTATGACTTTTGTTATTATTGGTGAACCAATATGTAGTGTGATGTTAATCAAAATTACAGTGACTGTATTATCAGTATTACCCGTAATTGCTTTCCTTAGTTTGTTCGCGGGAACATATATGTCTAAGAAATTTAAATTTATTGAATACAGGTTAGAGAAAATACGAAATCAAAAGTTTAATCAAGAGGAAGAAAAACACTATATTAGAGAAGTGCAAGAAATGCATGATGATATAAACTTCTTATCTAATCAACTAGAAGATTTAATTGGGGATTTAAGACAAAAGAATCACAACTTATCAAACTTACTTATTTCAATGTCCCATGATATAAAAACACCAATTACTATTATAAATGGATATATAGAAGAGATTGAAGATGGACTTGTAACCCCACAAAAAATGCCAGCAGCACTAAAACATATGAAAAAAGAAGTTGAGTTTCTAGATGAACTTACTATTGATATGTTAGAGTTTATCTCTTCGATGGAGCAATACAAAACAAAAGAAAAAATTATGTTGTATTATTTCATCAAAAATGAGGTATTTCCTCTGCTTCCACAAAATGATAAAGTAAAACTTTTAAGTACTATTGACAAAGATTATGTAGTTAAGTTCAACAAAGTTGACTTAAAAAAGATATGTGTAAATATCCTATCAAATGCCATCAAATACACAAAAGAAGGATATGTAAAAGTATCTGCACTAGATAATAATATTTTATTTGAAAACAATGGAGAAGAGATAAAAGACGAATTCAAAGACAAAATATTTGAACCATTTTTTACAATCTCTACAAGTAAAAATAGAAAAGATAGTGGTTTTGGATTAGGGCTTTCAATAGTAACTAATCTTAGTAAAAACAACGACTATAAATGTACTTTAGACAGTAGTACAAAAGAGAAAACAGTCTTTAGTTTAGAAGCTATGAGTTAGCTTCTAAACTAGTACCATTTTTATATCGTCGTATGATACTTCTTCATTTAATTTTACAAAGATAGGTTTTAATTTTATCTTTCCATCCTCACTAAAGTCTTCTTCATTTTTAGCTTCTTCTATTTCATTTACTGCTTGTTTTACTTGATTTATAACACTTAGACTTGGCATATATTTTGAGATATCAAAGCTTGGTATTTCTTCTTTGATTAGTGATAAATGCTTCATAATTGTAGATACAGAGAACCCTGCACTTTTTGCTAAAATGGCAAGGGTAGCAGAAGATTCTATAAGATTTTTTGTCTTAATATGATTTGCTACTTTTTCTTCTATCTTTGGTTCTTTATCTAGCTCTTCTCTCTCTTTATTTATTGCTTTTTGGTCAACTAATCCACCTAGTCTTTCAATATATGATAGATTAATCATTTCTAATTGTTTTTCATCTTGCGATTCTATATTATCAGCTGCTTTTTTTGAAGCTTGTTTGATACGTGGGTCAATACTAAGAATTAGAGGATCTACACTTAAAGCTTTTTCATTAAAGCCCATTAGTTTTAGACCTTCAATATTTTTGATTCTTGAAAGGGCAACATATCCTTGCCCTACTTCAAAAGTCTTCGATAAATCAATCTGAGCAGCATCTAGTGTCATACCTTGAGATTTATGAATAGTAATAGCCCATGCAAGTTTCAGAGGTATCTGAGAGATTTTGGCTTGGACTTTTCCTTTATCATTTTCAATAGCCCAGTCTTCGAATTCAACTTTTATGACATATCCATTTGATAGTTTTACTATTGGAAGTTGTTTTTCATCTTTTGAGAAGTCTATAACTACACCTGTAGTACCATTGATATAGTACTTTTCTGGATTGTTTTTGATGAACATAACTACTGCATCTTTTTTTAGCGTTAGCTCTTCTTGAACAAGTGCAGATTTGAATAGTTTTTCAATATTTGTTTTAGCACCTTCACTATCATAATTAAAAGTAACTGCAGGTGTTGGAAGCCTATCTAACTCATCATTGTTGATTCTATCTACATCCATATTATGAGTATAAAGCTTCGTAGGAGTGAACTCAATATCTAAATCTTTTTGATGTCTTTCATTTAAAATATCATAAGTTTTTTGCGATATTTGTCCTGATCTGATTTCATCTAATACAAAAATTAGTTGATTATCATCTTGTCTAAACTTTTTTTCTAAATAACAAGTTTGTAAATCAAGAGCTTTCCAAGATGGACTTTGCCATGCAAATCTCTTAGAATCATTTGATTGTGAGATAGGAGGTAACTGGAAGAAATCCCCTGAAAGTATCACTTGAATTCCTCCAAATGGTTCTTCATTTTCTTTGAAAGCTTGAAGAATCTTATCAATTGCAGTGAAAATATTAGGGCTTACCATAGATATCTCATCGATGATTAAAACTTTTAGCTTTTTAAATCTAGTTTGCAAATACTTTTTTTCTAGTAAGTTAGAGATAAAATACTCATCAACACTATCTCTAATTCCTAATGAGAAATAAGAGTGAATAGTCTGACCATTTAGATGTGAAGCAGCAATACCAGTAGGAGCTACAACAGTAGGAATGATTTTTCTTGATCGTAAATATAAAGTATATTCATTTAATATATATGTTTTACCAGTACCTGCTGATCCTGTTAGAAAAACATTTTGACCAGATTTTAGTATTTTTAGAGCTGTTGATTGCATTGATTGCCTATTTAGATATTTTGTTAGCATAATAGCGTATATGGTTTTGAAGATAGATAATATTGAGTGATAATTTATATTTATTGTTTAGTAAAATACATTATAAACTTTATTTCCTCTAAATATACATTTAAAAATCAACACTATCTTGATATAGATTATCATTTATATCAAAAGTTCATAAATTTAATTTACTTATTATTTACATTTATAATTAATATTACTTGTAGATATTAAAAGTTAAATTATTAAAAGTTGTATACTAAAGTTTTTTCTTTTCTATAAAAAGATATCTTTAAATAAATAATAATATAAATTTGTTATTATTTTATAACTTTAATACAACAAAAGGAAATAAATGAAGGCAATAACTTTTAAGGGAAATGCATTTGAGTACTTCAAAATATGGATTGTAAATATACTACTTACAATAATAACTCTAGGGATATATTACCCTTGGGCAAAAGTTAGAAATAATAAATATTTCTATTCAAATAGTTTTTTTGATGAAAATAATTTTGATTACCATGCTACAGGTAAACAGCTATTTATTGGTTATTTAATTGGAGTAGTTTTATTTATAGCATATACTATAATAAACGAATTCTTTCCAATTATAGGATTAGTTTTATTTGTTTTATTATTCATATCAATTCCTTGGCTTATATATAGAAGTATGAAATTTAATATGAATATAACAAGTTTTTCTAATGTAAGATTCTCTTTTGATGGAGAACTTAAAGATTCATATATTATATACTTTGCATATCCACTTTTATTCTTATTATTACTAGCTTCTTTAATTTTTTGTACAACATTTTTTGATAATATAATTGTTGTTGTAGGAACTATAATAACAACTTTAATTTTATATATTATTGCATTTGCATTTTTTTCTATGAAATCATCTACATATTTATTAAATCATTCAAAGTTTGGTCAAGGTAAATTTTCAACTGACTTAAAAGTTTCAAAATTTATAACAATATTGCTAAAAACTTTCGGTATTACAATACTTTCATTTATCGGTTGTACAGTTATTTGTACAAGTATTTTTTATTTATTCTTAGATTCATCTAACATTATAAATAGCGTAATGGCAGGAGTTAATGATCCAACTCGTATAACAGCTGTTATATTATCGATCTTACCTTTTTTGTTTTTTTCATATTTCTTATTGATTCTTATTAACTTTACTGCAATTTCTTATTACATAGTTAAACAAAGAGAATATATCTTTGAAAACTCAAAACTTGATGAAGAAATTCAATTTGAATCAAAACTAAAATTTACAAGATTAGTATTTATTATGGCTACGAATATGATAGCAATCATTCTTACATTAGGTCTTGCAATTCCATGGGCTAAAATTAGATATACAAGATATATGCTAAGTAATACTTACATAAAGGCAGATAATCCTAAAGAGTATATAAGTACTACTCAAAAACAATCAGCTATTGGAGAAGAGATTGGTGATGTATTTGATGTGGATGTTGCAGCATTTTAATGATTGAAGGAATTTTATATAAACAAAATAGTACAACAAATCAAAAAGTTGTACTTATTTTGGAAGAAACAAACTTTTTAATTAAAACAAATGAAGAGGTTATCTTTGAGGGTTTAATTTCTGAACTTATTATCTCTAATAGACTAGGAAATACAAAAAGAGTTATTACTCTTAAAAATGGAGATTCATTTTCAACTTTTGAAAATGACTTCATAGATGAATACCTATTAAAAAAAAGAAATCTTTTATATAAATTCGAAAAAAACATCCTATTAGTACTTGTATCTATAGTCATTACTGCTTTATTTACATTTTCTATATTTAAATGGGGGATTCCTATTGTAAGCGAGAAAATAGCACATATTATTCCTCATGAGGCAAATGAACTTATATCTAATGAATCAATAGAGTTTTTAGATGAGCATATATTTACAAAAACCAAACTTTCAAAAGAAACACAAAAAATAATACTAACTAACTTTAATAAAAAAATTTTACCTTTAATTCAAAATGAGGAAAATATAAAATACAAAATCATTTTTAGAAACTGGAAAGTTAAAGATAAATCTATAGCAAATGCTTTTGCTCTTCCTAATGGTAATATTATTTTAACTGATGAATTTATAAAGTTAAGTTCAAATCAGAATGAAATAGATTCTGTGATTCTTCATGAAGTGGGACATGTATACTTTAAACATGGAATGCAAAGATTAACACAAAGTACATTTACTGCACTTATTACTATGTATATAACTGGGGATTTAAGTTCTTTTGCACAAATAGGTGTTGGATTTGGCTCTTTATTTATATCAAGTAATTATTCAAGAAATCATGAATTACAGGCGGATCTATACTCTTTTGAAAAAATGATTGAAGCAAAAATTGATCCTATTCATTTTGCTAATATTATGGAAAAGCTAAGTACTGAAGAAATTAAAGATAGTAATACTATTGAATATTTATCTTCTCATCCACAATCACAAGATAGAGTATTCAAAGCTAAATATTATAGTAACTGCTTTAATCAAAAAATAGAGTGTAAAGAAATAAAAAAATAAATTTCTTTACACCCTTACAACTCCACCACACTCTCAAACATCTCTTTTATTTCCATCTCATGTGATATCAAAAATATCTGTCTATATTGTTCTTTGATTGTATGGAAGGCTTCTAGGATTTCCATTCGTCTTGCTTCATCTTGGCTTCCAAATACTTCATCAAAAGCTAGGAATCCAATACTACTAGCTCCACTTAGTTCTGTTAGAGTTTTAGATATTGCTATTCGTAGAACTAGGTTTGCTAGGTCTACTTCTCCCCCTGAGAATCTCTCAATTGGGAATTTTCTTCCTTCATCATAGATATAAAAATCAAAGTCATTTGATACTTCTATATGTTGGTATTTTCCTTTTGTGATTAGGCTATACATATTTGAGGCAATATCTGAGATTCTTGGAGCTACTTTGGCATTTAGTTTTGTTTTGAAATCCCCTAGGCTTATTTTGATTTTTTCGTAGTCTATTAAATCATCTTTTTTATCTTGTACTTTGGCTAGTTGGATACTGTTATTATCCAAGCTTTGTTGGATTGTTTTGATTTGACCTTGGATTGTGGCTATTTGTACTTTTAGTTCATTTAGCTGATTTAGCTTTTTCTCTTTATTCGCACTTACCTCATCGCTTTCTTTTTGCTTTTGTTTGTGTTTTACCTCATCATAGTTCACACTTTTATATTCTAGCTCTTTTTCATTATAATCGTTGTTTAGTTTTTCTATATTTGTACTTGTTTGTTTTAACTCTTCTTTTATACTATCTAGTCTTTGAAGCATAGTTTCTAAGCTTAGTACATACTCATACTTAGACTTTAGCTCTTTTTGCTCTTCTAGTAAGTCCTCATGTGTTTTCTTATCATACTCATAAGATTCTAGTTTGAACAGTTCTTCTTTATTCTTAAGACCTTGAGCTTCTACTTTTTCAAAGTGCTCATTTTCTTTTTGTAAGTCTCTCTTCTTACTCTCCATTAGATTAATAGTCTTTGATAGTTCAAAATGCTCTTTTGAAACTATTGTCTTTTTATCTTCATAAGTTTTCTTTGACTTTTGAATCTCTTTACACTCTTGTTTTGCTATTTCTATCTTATCTCTTTGAGTATTATTTACTATACACTCCAATGAAGCTAATACACTATCATACTCATCAAGTAAAGGTCTAGTACAAGTAGGACAATCAGACCCTGCTCCTAAGTTTTTGATATTATCAATCTTTGAATTAATATCTTTTATTAGTTTCTCTTCCCCTGCTATATGATTTAGTAGTTCTCTCTCTTTATTATTTAGAGATTCTAGTTGTTTTTGTAGTTCTTCTAGTTGTGATTCAAACTCTTTTTCTTTTTGGGCAAACTCTTGATGTTGGCTTGTTTCATTCTCTAGTCTTCTTATAGTATCTCTTGACTTTGTATAGTGCTCTCGTAAGTTCGTTTGCTCTTCTACTAAGCTTTGTTTTCTTATATAGTATTCTTTTAGCTTATCTTGTTCTTTTAGTTTATCATGTAGTACTACATACTCACTCTTTACAGATTCTAAGCCTCGTAGTTCCGTTTGTTTTAATTCTAGTTTGCTTACTTCTTCGCTTAGATTGCTTTGTCTTTGTATATGAGAGTTTATAGTACTTTTTAATAACTCACATTTAGAGTATAAGTCTTGTTTTTGCTCTTTGCTCTTTTGATATGATTCTAACTCTTTTTTGATATCTAGCTCTAATAGCTTTATACTATCTACTTCTTTAGCTCTTAACTCTACATCTGTTTCTAAGTCTTGGGTTTTATTTTTGTATTCTTGTATATGTTCTGTTTTACTCTGTACTTCTTCATCACTTAGTAGTACTTCTGCAAAAGCTGCTATTTCTCTTTTTAGTTCACGGCTTTTCTCTACTAGTTCTTTTTCTATAAAGTCTATCTTCTCTAAACCTAGTAGTTTTCTAATCATCTTTTTTCTATCTTCGTTTTTTAGACTACTTAAAGATGTTAGTTCTTTTTGAGAAGCAAATAGTGTATGTAAAAATGCATCCTTACTCATCTTTGTAAGATTTATAATAGAAGCTGTAACTTCTTTGGCTCCTGTCGTTATAAGCTCATCTGTTTTATAGAACTTCGCATTAGCACTAAGAGCCTTTCCTCTAAACTCTCTACTTACTCTATACTCTATTCCCTCAAACTCAAAGTCTAGTTCTACTACTACTGCATCTTTTGTAGTTGCATTTGCATTTCGTATTACTTCTTTATACCCTTTGTTTTTAAGCTCACCATATAAAGCAAATAGTATTGCTTCAAAGATTGTAGATTTACCACTACCGTTTTTCCCTATTATTCCTATAAGACCTTGATTAAACTCCATAGAGTAATATGAGTACTTTTTGAAGTTTTCTAGTTTTAGTTTACACAGTATCATTATTGGCCTCTTCGTACTTAGAGAATAACTCTTGGACTTTTAGTTTTAATCTATCGTTTTCTTTATCATCTTTTACATCTTCTTTTATATGCTCTAAAAAGTAGTCTTCCAAACTAAGTGCTTCTATATCATCTACACTTACATCATTGGTATTTTTTTTGAATTCTCTTTTGATACTAACACTCATAGCATCTTCAAAAAGCTCTTTTATCTCTTTGTTTTGTATATCTATTGATTGTAAAGCTGTTAGGTTGATTAGTTTTACTTCTACTATTGCATCTTTTGTATCTGATACATCTAAGCTCTTTATCTCTTCTACGTAATTCTCACAATCTATTTGTTTTAATATTATAGGTCTTATGTTTATCTCTTTATACTCTATATCTAGACTTTCATCTATATTTGCAAGTATAAAACCTTTTGAGTTTCTTTTGTCATTTAGACTAGTTCTCTCTGTACTACCGCTATAATATACATTTTCATGTTTTCCAACAGAGCCAAACCCATGCCAATGTCCAAGTGCTACATAGTCCATTGATTGGAATATATACTCTTTGTCAGTTGGATATACCCACTCTCCAAACTCTTGCATTAAATACCATGCCCCTACACTACAATGTAACATCATGATATTCTTTTTTGTTTTATCTATATTTGATTCACACTTTTCTATTTGCTCTAAGGCTCTTGTATCATCGTTCATATGAGGAAGTGTATGAAATACTATATTATCAAACTCTATTTTCTTATACTCTTGTGAGTAAGATAAATAAATGTTTTCATAACTTTCGAATATTTTTAGAATTGGGGAACTTAGGTTTGTTCTAGGTGTTGAGTGGTTTCCTGCGATTATCACAAAAGGAATTCCAAAAGAGTTGATTCGGGAAAACTGCTCTAGTGCGAAAGTAATAGCTCTATTACTAGGACTTGACCTATGGAATAGATCTCCTGTATGTATAATATAATCTGGTTTGATTTCTTCGATTTGTTGTACTACTTGAGTAAAAGCATCATAGAAGTCTGCTTCTCTTTGGTTTACATTGTTCTCATCTAGAATATCTAAGTCGTTGTACCCTAAATGAGTATCAGAAAAATGTAGTATTTTCAAGGTATTTCCTATAGTAATATTTTAAGTATTATAGCAGGATAGATTAATAGCAAATTAAAAGAATACAAACAAATATTATTTATAAAAGTTTTTGATATAATTATTTAAAAGCAAAAGGGTTAATTTGTTCAATATTAAACTTTTAAAAAAAGAAGCAGAAAACTTAACTGTTTTATATGTAGAAGATGATATTAACATTAATAAATCAGTAGCTACATATTTAAGAAAACTATTTAAAACGGTTACTGCTAAATTTAATGGACTTGAAGCTTTAGAATCTTATAAAATAGGTACATATGATTTAGTAATTACTGATATAAATATGCCTATTATGGACGGTTTAACAATGTCCAAAAAAATAAAAGAGTTAAATAGCGAACAAAATATATTAATAACTTCTGCATACTCAGATTCATCAAAATTTATTGCCTCTATAAAAATAGGTATAGATGGATATATTATTAAACCAATAAACTATGATGAATTCAATACAATACTAATAAAGACTACTACAAAAATAAATAAATTTAAAGATAATGAATTATATTCTACAGAATTAGAAAATTTAATAGAAATGAAAACAAGTGAAAACTCTAAATTAGAATTAGACAAAATCAATAATTATGAGAAAACCCTCTTTTCATTAGTTGAAATGATAGAAACAAGAGATCCATATACAGGACAACATAGTCATAGAGTAGCAAAATACTCAAAGATGATTGCAGAACAAATGGCTTATTCACAAGTAGAGTGTGAAGAAATATATAAGGCAGGTATCTTACATGATATAGGTAAGATTTCTATCCCTGACACAATTCTTTTAAATCCTAATAAACTTACAAATTCTGAATATCATCTAATTAAAAATCATGTTCAAATTGGTTATGAATTTATAAGCAAAATTCCTTTGTTTAAAAATATTGCAGAAATCATGTATTCTCATCATGAAAGACTTGATGGTTCTGGCTATCCAAATAATTTAAAAGAAGATGAAATCTCTATTAAAAGTAATATAATTGCAGTAGCTGATACTTTTGATGCTATTTCAACTAATCGAATTTATCAAAAGAGTCGTTCTGTCCAAGAGGCACTTCAAGAAATTAAATCATTATCAGGAATACATTTTAGAGAACAAATTGTTGATGCAGCGCAGATAATATTAAAAGATATCGAAATTAAATTTAATACTTCTCAACTTCCACAAAGTAAGTTTGAAGAGCAACGTTTTTCTTATTTTTATAAAGATAATTTAACACAGTTATATAATGATTCATATTTAGATTTGATATTAAAAGATAAAACATCTAAAATAGAATATACAAAAATCTATCTAATCTCACTAAATAACTTTGGGGCTTACAATAGAGAATATAGTTGGTATAAAGGTAATGAATTACTTGTTAAAATTGCAAATTTCTTTATTCAAACATTTAAAGATTCATTGATTTTTAGAATATATGGTGATGACTTTATACTTCTAAATAAAAATAATTTTATTCCAAAAGATAAAATACATGAATTAAATAATATTCTTAAATCTCATTATTCAAAGCTTACTTATACTTTGAGAATTATGGATATTAAAGAAAAAAATATAAACTCTGCTTTTGAAATTGAGAAGCTAATTTTTAATTAATAAGGATAAATTATGAATATAATTAAATATTCTACAATTATTTTATTTCTATATATAAATACACTTTATGCTTCTTCTAATTCTATTTCTAACAAAAATAAAATACTTTTTATTTCCTCTTATAATTATTCATTTCCTACAATTAGCAATCAAATAAAAGGTATTGAAGAAATCTTAGATAAAAAGAATTATCAGATTGATATTGAATTTATGGATACTAAAAGGTTTGACCCAACTATTGTAGAACCGTTATTTTACAATACCTTAAAAATGAAAGAACGCTTACTTAAAGATTATGATGTAATTCTAGTAGGAGATGACAATGCATTACATTTTATAAAAAAATATCAAAAAGAGTTTTTTTATAAAAAGCCTATAGTATTCCTTGGAATAAACAATATTCTTTTTGCAAAAGAAATGGCAAAAAACAAATATATAACAGGTGTTCTTGAAGAATCTAGTATTCCTGAAACAATTAATTTAATAGAAACATTACATCCAAGTAAAAACAAAATCTTAACAATTATTGATGATACAAATACAACAAAAGGAATTCTTAATAGTTTTACTCCAGAAATATTGGAAAAGCTTATCCTTTTAAATATCTCAAACTTTTCTTTTAATGAAATAAAAGAGAAACTAGAAACCATACCTAGTGGAGTACCACTATTATTTATATCCGCAGTTAAAGATAAAAATTCAAAAATATTAGAATTCAATTCTTCTGTTAACTTTATAAAAAAATATACTTCTTCACCTATTTATCATTTTTATGAGCATGGTATTGGCAATGGATTAATTGGTGGTAAAGTTATAATGTTTATAGATCAAGGAAGAAAAGCAGCATTTTTAGTAAAAGATATCATTTCCGGTAAAAATATAGAAAATATAAATTTACAGAAAACTGAAAATAAATACCTCTTTGACTATAAGGAAATAACAAAATATAATTTATTAGATAAAATACCAGAAAATTCTACTTTGATAAATGAACCTAAAAGCTTTTTAAATCAACCAATAACTGATATATTATACGAGATTATTGGCTTTCTAATAATTATATCTATATGGATTATCTATTTATTATATAAATTAAATAAAAATTCAAAAAAGATCATAAATTCATATAGAGATGTTCAGCACATTATAAATGGAACTGTAGAAGGAATTATCCTAAGTAAAAATAACATCTGTACAAAAGTTAATACATCAACATTAGAATTATTAAATTTTAAAAAAAATGAAATAGTTGGAAAAAATATTCAAGAACTATTTAGTAAAAAATATAGAGATAAATTTAATCATAAACTTGAAAAAGACAGTATTTATAAATATGAAGCTAATTTAGTAAATTCAGAAGGAAAAGAGATTACTTTTCTAATTAAAGAAAGAGAAATAAAATTACAAAATGAATTACTTAGAATCTCTTCAATTCTAGATTTAACAGAAATAAAAAAGAAAGATGAACTACTTCAGGAACAATCAAAAATGCTTGCAATTGGAGAAATGATAGGAAATATTTCCCATCAATGGAGACAACCCCTAAGTGTAATTAGTTCAATTCTTAATAACTGGAAAGCTTTTGAAGAACTTGGAGAATTAAATAAAAAGACGATACTTGAAGAGACTGATATAATAATTGAAAATACACAGCAGTTGTCATCTACAATTGATGATTTTATGTATTTTTTTAAAAATGAAAATATATCTTCTGAATTTACAGTATCAGAATTAATAGATAATATACTTCGTCTTGAAAATTCATCTTTAAAAATGAATAATATAAAACCAATTGTAAATATAAATTCTCAGACCAAATTATATTTAAATAGAAATAAACTATTACAAGCCTTTATTAATATCCTAAATAATAGTATTGAAGCATTATCTCATAATAAAGATGACAATAGAATACTACTTATTTCGGCTAAAGAAACTACAGATAATATTATTATTACTATAGTTGATAATGCAGGTGGAGTAAAAGATGAAATTTTAAATAAAATTTTTGAGCCCTATGTTTCTACAAAAGAACAATTAAATGGTTTTGGCTTAGGTTTATATATGACCTATACAATATTAAATAAAATGAACAGTCAAATTACAATAGAAAATAAAAAATTTGCTATAAAAGATATTGAACAAAAAGGTATAGAAATTACAATTACTATTGCAATTCAAACTAAAGAAAATGATTACAATTAAACCAATAAAGGTAACTTAATAGTAAAACTTGCTCCTTGGTATTCAATATTTTTATATTTATATACAACATTATCTACAAAAATTTCACCGTTCATATGCTTTGTAATAATTTCATTAGTCATATAAAGACCTATTCCTGTTCCTTGACTTTGATGTTTTGTTGTAATATATGGTTCTAACACTTTATTAATTATACTTTCTTCAATTCCACCGGCATTATCTTTAATGGTAAGAGTTATGTGAGAATTCACTTCTAAGTTGATAAATATAAGTTTATTTGCTTTAAAATTTGTTTGTTCAAAAGCATCTTTACTATTGTTTAGAATATTTATTAATACTTGAATAAATTCATTATAAATACCAACAACATCAGTATTCTCAATATTAACAATAATTTCAATATCATGTCTTTTAAACTGAACATCAATTAAACTCAAAGTCTTTTCAATAACTTTTGCTAAATTAAATTTAGTTATTTCATTACTATTACTAAAAAAATTTCTAAAATCTTCTATAGTATTTGACAAGTATTCTGTTTGTGTAATAATTTCACGAATATCTCTTGTAAACGAATCTATTTTTATTTCATCTAAATCAATGTCCGCTTTCATACTATTTGCACTCATTGATACAACTGTTAGCGGTTGCCTCCATTGATGTGCTATATTACCTATCATTTCACCAATTGAAGCCATTTTTGATTGCTGGTTTAATAATTTAGTATACTCATCTTTTTCTTGTATATTTCTGTTTATTTCTTTTTTATAATTATTGAATTTTTGCTTAACCATTTTTGAAAAATAAAATGAAAAAAGTAACATTATAAAAAAAGAAAATATTGCAATTGTTATACCTTGAAGAAGTTGCTGTTTATAATAAATTTCAAGACTTTCTGTTTTATCTTTGATAGCTTTATTAACATTATCATGATAAAACCCAGTTCCAATAAACCATTTCCAATCATTTAAACCAAGGATATAACTAGTTTTATCTACAAACTCTTTAGTGCTAGGTTTTATAAATTGACTATAAGTTAAAAAGCCTCCGCCTTTTTTAGCAAGAGCAATTATCTCTCTAGTCTCATTTTTTATTTTTTCAGAAGATGACTCTTTAAAAATATTTTTGTTTAGTATCTTTTTGTTAGCATGAATTAAAACATTACTATTATAATCGATAATAAAAATATATCTATCTTTTTGATATTCAAACTTCTTAATTTCACTAATAACCTTCTTTTTTAGTTCTTCTTCTTGTATTTCACCTTTACTGTTTAATATATATCTTTCAACCATTTTTACCTGATTTTTAACTTCTTCTTTTTTAATTTTTATAAAGTTCTCTTTTACTTTTAAAACTTCATTATTTAAATTGATTCTATGCTCATAATAAAGAATTATTATCATAAATAAATAAGTTAAAATAACAAATAAAGGTGGGGTAAATTTGATAAAGTTTAATATTTTCTTTTCGTTATTTATTAACATAAAAGCTCCAGAACTTATTAGTAATTTCATTATAACAAAATGATTTAAAATAAGTTAATATTCTTATTTTTTTTGTATACTATCTCTACACATTGATTTTTAATCTCCAAGGAATAACTTATGATTAATATTAGAGAAATTAAAGAAATTACATCCTCATTAAACATCTTATATGCAGAAGATGATAAAGACATAGCAAAAACAGTAATAAATTATTTATCAAAAATATTTAAAGAAGTTGTTTATGCAGAAAATGGAGAAGAAGCATTAAATCTTTATAATCAAGATGAATACGATATTGTAATAACAGATATTAATATGCCTAAAATGAATGGTCTTCAATTAATTGAAGAAATAAAAGGTATTAATATTAATCAAAATGTAATAATAATCTCTGCATACTCAGATTCAAGTAACTTTATTTCTTCTATAAAACTTGGAGTAGACGGATATATTATTAAACCTATAAACTATGATGATATGAATCAACTTTTATTTAAACTTGGAAGTAAAATAAAAAAATTTAAAGAGCATGATATTAATCTTGAACAACAAAAGTTCCTATTAGATCATATTTATCAAAAAAATCACTTATTAAAACAATATACTGATGTAATAGATAAAGTTGCAATAGTTTCTAAGACCGATTTAAAGGGAGTAATTACCTATGTAAATGATTTCTTTTGTGAAATAAGTGGTTATTCAAAAGAAGAAGTAATAGGGAAAAGTCATAATATTGTAAGACATGAAGATATGCCCAAAAGTGTCTATATTGAATTATGGGAAACTATAAAAAATGGTGAAGTATGGGAAGGCACAATTAAAAATAAAAACAAAGATGGTAGTGCCTATTTTGTTCATGCTACAATATTTCCAATGTTCGACAATGAAAAAAATATAAAAGAATATATTGGGATAAGGTTTCTTACAACAAAAGAAGAAATTGGGAAACGAGAATTTAAAAAGAAAGTAAGAAATACTTATTTAGAATATAAAAAATCTGCATATGAAGCAAGTAAAAAAATTGAAATATTAAGTGAACAGTTATCATCAAATCAACAAAACGATACCTTTAAAAACTCAACTATTAATGATTTAAATACAAGATTAAGAAAAGCTATCTCACAAATAAAATTTTATGAAGATATGATTGAAGATATTAAATTAAATAATGAAAAAAAAGTAAATCATTTTGCAGATAAAACAACAGAGTTTAATAATAAAATTATAGATAATCATAAAGAAATGGATAAAAAGAAATCTATAATTCATAAGCTAAAAGAAGATATGGAAATAAAAAATAATGAAATATTAAAACTTAATAGTGAATTAATAGATCAAAGGAATATTATTTTTGATCTTAGAGATACCATAAAAAACATAGATGAAGAAAAAAGTTAGATTATAAATAGAAAACTACAAAGAAAGATATAAACTATAAAAGTTTATATCTATTTCTTCATATGAGTGTGAGTATGAGTACTATGGCCTCTTTGTTTAACTCCATATGTTTTAAAAGCATATATTTTATACATACTTAACCCTAAATACAGAAGTATCAATGATGAAGCAGCTACGTAAGCTAAGGCTTTTCTCATTTTTGAGACTTTGAATAAATTAACTCTTTTATATAAAATCACTAAACCTAAAATCATTGCAAGATATACAAATAATTCAAAAGCCATAAGCCAAGAATCACCCCTCGAAGCTAGTGATTGAACTTTGTTTATATCAAGAGAGAAGCCTTGAATAAAACCATTTAGTACATTTGAGTATGTCTTAGTAAAAAATCCGCTTAATAGATGTCCTAAACTAGCGATTATAAACAATGGAGCATAAGCATATCCAAGAGAAGAGAAAGTACTAGAGAACTTCTGCCCTAAAGCTTTTGAAGCTAGGAATATTCCAGCAAAGGTAGTAGATACAACTAAAACTAGTGAGTAAAGATATGCAAAAAATCCTATAAAGTCCACACCTTTTATAGAAATATACTGCCCTACATATTGTGCACTAGTTGCCCACGGTAGTGAATCAGCAATATTTGTTCTTCCTAGTGCATGATGAAAACTCATAGTAAAAGTAATAGAAGCAAATACAAGAATATATACCCAAATATCTGATTTTTCAACTTTCGTTTTTTTGTATAAAGTTGAAGTAGGAGGAATGATTTTGAAATCCACACTATCACAAGCTCTAGTACAGTCCATACATAAACTACAATCATCCATAGAATTTTTCTTATCAAAAGTAAAAGGTTTTAGATTATATGTACATGCCGTACTACACTCAAAAGTTCTACATGAAGCACAATGTTCGCTATTTGTTCCTAGTTTTGTAAAAGATACTTTTTGATAAGCTTTTGTAAGATTTCCAATAGGACAGATATATTTACAATAACTCATATCTTTGTATAAAAAGAATATCACAAAAGCTACTATTGTTAATACTGTAAACATAATAGCAGTAGCAAGAGGTATTTTTAAAGCCCCAGGAATTGTATAGTAAACTCCCCACCATCCAACTACAAGTAGTGTAATACCAATATATCTATTTTTTAAAAACTTTGGCATTTCTAAATTCATACCATACTTTGTAATATACTTGCCTAAAAATCCATGAGGACAAATACCACAGAAGATTCTTCCAAAAGTAGTAAGTGTTAAGACCATAAAAAATGACCAAAACAATCCCCAAAATACATTCTTTGTGAAAGTATTCTCTTTTGTTGGATTTTCATAACCATAATAAATAGCATATACAAATAAAGCAAGAGTTATTATTTGAATAGTTCTTTGAAATGCTTTATTTTTAAATACTGTTTTAAATATAGGCATTGCCAAAAGGTCGTTTTTAGCTCTTTTTATATTTTTTACCATTTATTATCCTTAGAAACTATATTTAAGACCAGCGTAATACTCTCTACCTGGATCAACTACAATACTTACATCTTCACTATCTACTCCTACATCACCTCTTTTATCTCTGTGTAAGTATGCAGCTCTGTAGTATTGTTTATCAAATACATTGTTTGCTTTTACAAAAAACTCTAAATTGTTCTTTTTCATTTTTGTTTTATATCTAGCTTGTAAATTCAAGATTCCATATCCTGGCATTTTTACAATATTTGTTTCATCAGCATAGTACGAAGATTTAGCATAGATTTCAGAAATAAGTGTTAATTTTTGCGTTGCTCTGTAGTTTAAAAATAGATCTACTGTATGTTTTGAAGTTCTAGGAATTGTATTTCCTACAATATCAAAGTTGTGAGTTGATCTGTCTTGATAAGTGTGTTTAAAAGTATTGTATCTTGTATAACTTGTATGTAAATACGTATATGCAAAATCAAAAGATACAGTTTTTTGGGCATCACTTTTTAATGACAATTCTAAACCTCTACTTCTAGTATCTCCTGCATTATCTGTAGTATCACCAAAAGAGTATGTTCCACCTTCAGGACCTATAATATTTCTATTGTCTAATTGATAAACAGATGTTTCATAAGTAAAGATGTCTTTATTACCTCTAAGACCTAATTCATAGTTTCTACTTGTTTGTTCTTTGATATTTTCATTACTTTCAATATCTTCTACATCTGGTGTTTCAAAAGCAGTTGAGTAACTAGCAAAAATTGAGTTATTATCATTTAGTTTATAAGTACTTCCTAATCTATATGAGAAGTTTCTAAATGTTTTTTCTTTAGTACTATTTGTATTACTCCATACAGTTCCATCAAAATCTCTCTCTTTTGTATTTAGTTCTTTATCTTGGTAGTCATATCTGATATTAAAAGTTGTAGTTAATTTAGGAGTAAAATTGTATTTGAACTCAGTATATAATCCTACAATTGTTTCTTCATCACTTGAAAGTGTTGATTCCCCATCATAGTAGTTTACATTTGCTCTTTTTCTTCTATCATAAGCAGTATAATTCTCAATAGTATCATCTTTGTTTTCATACTCTCTTTTTCCAAACTCAAGTCCTAGTAGAGAAGCAAACTTATCATCATTGATTGTATATTCTGCTTTGATTCCACTTTGACTTAGGTTTTGCTCTGAGTAGTGAGTATATACATCTGGTGTAGCAGAGTTTGAATCACTATCTTGTGGATTTGAAGTCTTTTTATAAAAGTCTTTATAAAAATATGTAGAGATTAAAAGATTTGTATCATTCTCAAAACTTTTATTGTAAGATAAAGTAAATTTATCTAAATCAATATAATTATCTTTTGAGTAACTATCTCCATCTCCTTTAGGATTTGATTGAGCTTCACTAACTCCTGCTGTTACAGATCTAGAACCTGCTTGGTCATACTTATTTGTAATATCAGCAGTAAATGATACATCACTTGTATCATCTAAGAAATACATTAGTTTTCCATTTATAGATTTTGTCCAAAGTTCAGAATCAACCCAGTAGCCATCACTTGTTCTTTGAGATCCATTTAGAGCAAATGCAACACTATCATTACTTTTGTACAGAGATAATAAATAGTCCCTATAATTATGACTTCCAAGTGTTGCTTCTAAATCAATTGAGTTTTTGTCTTTTGGCTTTTTAGTAGTAATAATCAAAGCCCCAGCTAAAGCAGTATCTCCATATAAATATGAAGCAGAACCTTTGATAACTTTGATAGTTTCAATATCTTTTAGGTTTAGTCTAATTCCACCTGATTGTTGACGTACAGGAACTCCATCAACAATAATAGCAACCCCCGAGTTCTCACCCATAAACTGTTGTTGTCCTACACCTCTAAAATGTATTTGAGCCATCTCTCCTGTTCTTGTACTAATAGTAGTTCCTGGGATTGTTTTTAATACATCATTGATATTGTTTATGCCAACTGTTTCAATTTTCTCTTCATTTATAATACTTGATGATGATACTTCTGTTTTCTTATCTTCATTAATTCCAATAGTTGATGATTCTACACTAATTAAATCCAAGTTTTCACTTGCATTTATACTCATATTTCCTAATAAAATTGCACTTAGTACAATTGATTTACCTATATTCATTCTATTCCTTCAAAAAATCTAAGGAATAATAAAATCATTCTGTTAACTTTCCATTAATTATCTGTTAAGTATATGTTAAGTTGTAATTTATACAAATAAATTAAGAATAAAGAGTTTAAAAAGAAAGATTGTAAGTAAAATGTTCAAAATATAAAATGCTTTTTTATTAAAGATACTTAGAAAAGAGATAATTAAATAAACAATAAAAAAGAGTAAACTAGTACTTGTTTCATAAATAACAAACTTATGGGATAAAAATATATTTAGATACTCATCCAAAATATATCCATAGTTTAATAAATGAGCTACCAACTCAAAAGGATAAAAAATAGTAAATAACAAAGTCAATATAGGTGAGTATAACTGCTCATAAGAAGTAGTATGAAAAAAGAAATGAACTACAGGATTCATTGCAAAATAAATCCAAAAATTAAAAAACAAAACTTGGAATATTCTGCTTTTTATATCTTTGAAGTATTGAATAAATAAAAATATATAAAACACTCCAAATAGTGAAAACCATAAAGACAAAGAAAATATATATTTAGGAAACAAAGCTATGATAATCAAAAATACAAAAAACAGATTTATAAAAGAAAATAGTTTGATATTTTGCCTCAGGAGATAAATCCCCAAACACATCATAATAAAAGCTCTCAATAGTGAAGCTATCATATTCGTAAAAACAAGATATACAAAAAGTACAGATAATACAACTAATAATAAATCATACTTCTTATTTCTATAAGGAAAGTATCTAGTATGAAAAAACGAATAAGGATAATACAAAAACCAATAAATCAAAAAAGACAATACACCTAAATGGAAACCAGAAAGCGCAATCAAATGACTAATGCCATAAGAAGCACATATATCTCTTAACTCTTTTGATACAGGTTTTGCAAAGAATAAAGCTGAATAAAGATCTTTTATCACTTCGTTATAATGTTGTGAATCACTGATTTTTATTAGGGTTTTATAATTACTTTGTTTTTGCTCTAATTCTTCATAAAAAACTAACTTTGTATAAAAACCTTTTAAATATGTAAAAAAGTTTATTCTTGTAGTAATAAAAGCGATATTTATATCATCTAATTGTTTGAGATTATCAAGCTTATCTATATTTGTAAAGAATTGGAAATTATTAGCTTTTAATTTTAAAACATAAAACTTATCTTTTTCATAGATATTTAAAACTTGAACTTTTGTTTCATATATTTCTTCATCTACTAACTCTTGGTATTTTGAATACTCTATTGATAAATTTATTGTAAATATAATCAATATAAAAATAATAACTAAGAAAAATTCACTGTAAGTTTTCAATACTCTAATAATCATAAAAATTATTATACTATAAAGTGAATTATTTATATATAATATTTTTCAAGTATAATCTTCTTATTTATAAGAGGAAGTAATTATCAAAACTTACATAGAAAACTATAGAAATAAACTATTAACACAATATATCTATTTAGGATTATTCTTTTCTATATTTCTCTCACCTTTTTATTATTATATAGATAATTTTGCTTTAGCTATAACCCTTAATATATTTACATTAATGATGTTTTTTCTGTACCTTATACGTTTACAAACTAATAAATATACTCTTAAATCTAGAGGTTTTATATTAGCTATTACTATTTTATTTATAAGTGGTTTTATAAATGGAAACCAAGAAATAAATAGCACCTTTTTTCTATTGCTTTATCCTATTGCTTCTTTCTCAATTAGAGGATTAAAAGAAGGTTTAGTCTGGACTTTTTCATTATTACTTATACTAATCACTATTTATACTCAAATGAGTTTTTTATATAATGTTTATTCATTTATATTTTTTTGTATTGCTTACTTTATGGTTTCATATTTGCTTTATTGGTATAGGCATTATGAACTTAAAATATTTACGAAGATGTTTCAAGTAAACAAATTAAAAGAAGAACTAGAAGAGAAAAATAAAGAACTAAAAAGAATTGCAATTACAGATAAATTAACAAATATTTATAATAGAGTAAAACTTGATTCAAAAATGGAAGCGGAGATGAATAGAGCCCAAAGATTTGGACATGGTTTTAGTATTATAATTATAGATATTGATTATTTTAAAGAAGTAAATGATAACTATGGTCATCAAATAGGTGATTGTGTATTAATTGAAATGGCAAATTTACTAAAATCTCATGTAAGAAATACCGATACTCTAGGAAGATGGGGTGGAGAAGAGTTTCTTATTATTTGTCCTGAAACAAAAGAAGAAGGTGTTTTAAAATTAGCTAATAATCTTCAAAAAACTATAGAAGAAAATACTTTTTCTACCATAGGTTCTAAAACTGCAAGTTTTGGTATAACTACATACATAAACGGTGATAATACAAACTCAATTTTAAAACGTGCTGATGATGCCTTATACAAAGCAAAAACAACAGGACGAAACAAAGTAGAAATACTTTAAAGAAAAATAAGATAATATAAATACATATTTTATTCTGTAGGAGTCAAACTTGGAAGTGAATTACAATAATACTCAAAAGATTACATACAACGCAGCAGGTTACGAAGTAGTTGAAGAAAAAAACACAGTAAACTCTGCTTTTGCAAATGATTACGATGAAGCAAAAAAAGCTTCCAATGAAAAATCAAATAGTATTTTTGCCGATAGCACAGATGATGCTAGAGAAGCAAATAAAAAAGAAGAAAAAATATCAGAAACTCAAACTGATGCAGAAATAAGAGAAGAAACTAAAAAACTTTTAGAAGATATTAACTCTTTATTTAAAACTGGTCTTACAGTTGAAGAGTTAGAGAAGTTAAAAGAATTGCTAAAAGCCATTAAAGATGCTATTAAAGATGCAGAAAAAAACAACTCATCAACATCAGATATTGAAACAATGATTAGTGGTATGGAAGAAGCCATGATGTTACTTCAAAAAAGAATTGGTGGAGAAACTGTAATAAAAGCAAATAAAGAAAATGATTCAAATGATGATATGTTAGGCTTTGCTTCTAGAATTGAAGGAATTGAGAAATCACTAAAAGATTTAGAGCAAGGAAATCAAGATAATGGAATTAGTTCTACATCTACAAGTGAAGAACTTGAACTACTAAACAGACTTAAACAAAATCAATAATAGAAGGGGAAACCTTCTATTATTTCTTTTTCCAAATACTCATTTGAGAAATTGTATGTTGGAACTTTCTATTTGTTTCTTTGATTACAAAAGGAACATCAATAGTATCTACTAATTCATATCCATTAAGTTCCGTTTTTAAAGTCTCTAAAGTAGAAACTTCTTTATTATCTTTGATATATCCACCAAGCCAATTCTCTTTTGGAGTGTACTCTTCTAGCCATGTATAAGGTGATAATAATACTAATAAACCACCATCATTAACTCTATTTGGTACATCATCTAAGAACTTTTGAGGATAATATAATCTATCAATTAAATTTGAACAAAAGATTAAATCATATCCTGAATATACATCTTTTAAATTACAAGCATCACCTTGCATAAATGAAACATTTTCTTTGATATTATCTAAATCAAAATCTTTTAATGATACTGATTTTTCTTGTGCAATATCACCCTCTTTTTTAACTTTGAAAGTTAGTGAGTCATATTCTTTTAGTTTAACACCTACATTAATAAAGTTTGCAGAGAAATCAATTCCCGTTACTTCATCAAAGTGTTGTGCAAGCTCAAAAGAACTTCTACCAACAGAACATCCTAAATCTAAAGCTTTTTTAGTATCAATATTTTCTAAATAAGGTTTTAGTAACTCAACTGAGTTTACACAGAAGTTTTTAACACCAAAGTTTTCATCACCATAATGGAACTCACAATATTGAGCTATTGACTCATCTGTTTCATAAACATTGTCGTTTAATTTTGTTCTATATTCGTTATCTGATTTCACGTATCTAAATCCTGCATGTTGAAAGAAATGCTTTCTAAAAGCATATCTAGCCTCTCTTAAAATCTCATTTCCTAAAGAAATAAAAGATCCACCTTTCATAAGTGCATGTCTATCATCAAATGTTGGAGTTGTAAAATCATCATAAATTGGATGAGTTTCAAAATCATCAAATGGATAAGTAGGAGTTAAACTCCATTGCCATACATTTCCAGTAACATCATAAAAACCGTCAAATTCATATTTATCTACGGGGCTTTGATTAAACTGTTTTAATCCTATATTTGCGTCTTTCTCATCCGCTTTTACATAGTCATATAATCTATAATATTCATCTTCACTAGGAAGTCTTACTTCATATCCTAATTGTAAACTTTTGTATTTACAGAATGCTTCTGCTTCATATACATTAATATCAACTGGATAATTTAAAGGTAAAGGAATTTCTCTATTAATTTCTCTTAAGAAATATTTATCATCTTCTTCTTTTATCCAAAATGTTGGGTGTTTAGCTTGAGTAAAATCTAACCATTCTTTTCCCTCAGATGAGAAGAATTCTGGTTTGTTATATCCACCATCTTTTACAAACTCTAAAAACTCACCATTTGATACTAAATATTTAGAAGCTTCAAAATTATTTATATGTGATTTATGAAATGAGAATTCATTATCCCATCCATAAAAGTCTGGTTTTGCTCTATCTTTTTCAATTAGAACTTCTCCACCTTTTACCGCTAGTAATTCATTTTGAGGATATGAAGAACTCTCTTCATTTACATACTCAAATATCTCATCTTGGCTTATATATTTATATCCTAATTCCCGAAGTAGCACAGATGAAGTTTCAACATGAATATTTTCATGTTCAATTCCCATCATAATAACCCACATAGGAGATTCCCAGTTTATAGGCATAGTAAACTCTATAGTATCAATAAGTTCTAAAATAATTTGTTTTACTTGTGCTCTATAATCTTTTGTTTCATCAACTGTTGGCCATTTATAATTCTTTGATTCTAAATCATCCCATGACATTTCATCAACACCAACAGCAAATTTTGATTCAAAATCTTTATTTACCCTATTTGGTAAAATATTTGCAAGAGTCAGTTTATTAATAAAAAATGTTGCTGTATGTCCAAAATAAAAAATTAAGGGGTGTCTTAATCTGTTTGGCTGCTTATAAAAACATTTTTCGTCTTTTATTAAATCAAAAAGCTTTTCATCTAATTCATATGTTTGAAGAAAATACTCTTTTATTTCTGCTCTTTTTTCTTCAACCGTACCGGCACTTAAATTCACTGTATTTTTAATATAATTCATTTGTAACCTTGTAATATGTAATAAGTTTTTTTATTAAATTATCTTGTCTAAAAAATCTAACCTGTCTATTTTATCTGTTTTGATAAACTCTTTGTATAACTTCAATATCTGTTGAGACTCATTTTCATCCAATAAAGGAAAATGAGTATTAAGTCTTTGTGCCACATCTTCATAGTTTTGTTTTAATAAAGATTTTGTAATACAATTTTCGATTAGTAACATTCCTAATCTTTTAATAGATTTAGTTCTATCTAGTACAGAAATAGCATCATCAGTGATATATACAATCTCTTTACAAGCAGCTTCATCTAAAGTGGAATTTACCATCTTATATAATACATTTAAAGCTTGATTATGTAATACAACTGGCATTTCGTCTCTATCCCCTACAGACTCTTTTAGAAATACACCTAATTTACCCAATTTAATAGACTTATCTATATTATCGAAGTTTTGTGTATTTGATGTTAAGTACATAAATCTATATGCAATTGCCATATTCACAAAAGTCGCACCATACTCAAAAGCACCTAAGGCTGGAATAGAAAGACATTTATTATAGTTCTGAATCGCCCCATCATAATCTTCAGTCCATTCAGCATAGTTTGCTTTGATATTATAATAATGCCATAACCATAAAGGTTCATTGTCATCATTGTGTGAAAAAATTAAGCTTTTTAAACTTTTAAGAGCTTCTAAGCCTTCTTCTTTTAAATCTTCTTTTCTTTGACTAACTACTATCCAAGCTTTTCTTTGGAAGTACCGTACTTCAATATCACTAGGTTTTGCATTCGCACCTATGTTTAACTCTTTTGGTAAAGAATTGTATGCTTTCTCAAACTGTCCAGTTCTTTCGTATAATGAACAAATACTAACTGAGTATTTATTTGGATTAATTTCATAAAGATATTTTGCTAATAATAAAGCTTGATCAAAATGACCATTTCTCTCAAATAAGAAAATTAGTTTATTTAAAGCATTTATTGACAATCTTCTATAAAAAGAGTTATTAGTCTTTTCAAACTCCTCTAGTGAACTTGGATCAAACATCTGTCCTGCAAGAGCAAACCAATAATCATCAATTAATTCATATTGTTGTTTTTTATGTACAGCATCTATAAACTTCTCTAAAATAGCAATTGTTCTTTTTTCATCTAATACAATATCTCTTACGTAATAATATAAAATCAAAAGAGAAATAGGATTATCAAAATATGAGATACACTCTTCAATATGATTTCTTAAGTAATAAGCCAATCTTTTTTGTTCATCACTTAGATTTTTAAACTTCACGTTTGATGTGAAGTAAATCTGCATTGATTTTTCTTGTGCAATAAATCTAAAGTCATCAAAACTTCTATTAATAAAATTCTGAAAACCAGAAATAAGCTGATTACTTGAATCTTTTGTATCTTCAAAAAAGTTTCTACCACAATATTCAAATAGCTCTAGAGAAACAAACTTTCTTTTATCATTATTAGGAATAATTGTTGAAGAACTTAATTGCATTAGTGAGTAAAGTTTTTGTTCTCTTGATGATAATAAAAAGTCTATATCACAAGCATTAATACTTTTTTTCTCTTTTATTACTTCAATATTAGCAACACCAAAACTCTCTAGTTTTTTCTTAACACTTTGAATTTGATCATTTCTAATATACATATTTACAGTATAAAATCTTGAAACAATAGTTTTTGTAAGAAGTCTATAAATCCAGTGTTCTGCATCTATTAAATCAAAGTTATAAAGGTTGATTGTTGTTTTTTTATCAAAAAGTGAAAAAGCAAGTTTCAGTCTTTTTAGTTTTTTGATATCTTTATTAAACCAAGAAGAAAGAATATTTTTAAACTCATTTCCCTCCCCATCTAATAAAGAAGGCATCATAACCATTCCAAAAAAGAAAATAATTACAAAGATTAAAGAAACAGTATCCGAGACATTCCAGTCAAAGGGTAATTCAAAGATTATCTTTTTAAATAAATCTTCATAAATAGAAGCAGAAATTAATGCAAACATCAAAACAATAACAGAAACAATAGAGATTAAAGTAGATGAAAATCTCTTTTTTAAAAAATAAGAAAAAGAGTTTCCAGTAAGTTCATTTAGGTCTTGCTCTAGTTTTTCAAGATTATCATCTTCACAAAAAGTGATATTTACACAATTCTCACCCCTTGAGATCATGCTATCTTGTTTTTTTAATCTTTTTGTTTCACATAATTTTGAAGTATAAATATTACAAGAGTTTTGAAGCATAATTACTTTTTAACCCCTTGTTTTGCAAACTTGTTTTGTATTGGGTCACTAAAAGTGTATGTTCCTTCTTTTAATTCAAAAGGATAATCCGCTAAACATTTTTTATACTCTACAACAAACTCATCATCATAAGAAGCAAATGCATTTGTAAGAATATCAATATATTTAGCAGGAATTACACAAGAAGAATCCCCTACTTTTGCAATTTTTTCTTCTTTTGTAGTCATAAAAGCAATAATATTATCATCAAGATCTTGACCTATTGCATTTGAAGAATCTATTGTAATACAAGAATAGTTTTTTTCTCTTAGTTTTAAAAGCTCTAACTCTTCATCAGTTATTTTTACAACAACACCATTAGTAATAGCATTTTCATTTTTTTGAAGATTTAGAAAAACTCCATTAGTATCTTGTCCATCAAAGTTAATAGTTTCAATTGAATTCCAAACTTTTTCATAACCTTTTATTGATACTGGAATTAAATCACTTTGAAACAGTTCTCTCTTAAAAGACTTTTGAGCACTTACAATATTTATAAGTGAGCCATATCCAAACATATACATTAAACTATCTTTTCTTTAGTAATTACAATACCATCAGGATCAGCATATACATAATCACCTTCATTGATTTGAACACCATCAACAGTAATACTTACGTTAATTTCGCCCTCTTGAACAGGAATATATTTTTTAGGACAAGTTCCTTTTGCTAATAATCCCACATCAAACTCTTTTGTTGTTTCTGTATCTCTAACATATCCGTTTACAATAATTCCTTCATATTTATTATCACTTGCAAACTTCATTAAGTTATCACCTACAACAGCAAAATATTTAACATCCACATCAACAACAACTACTTTTCCAAGTCCTTCATTGTCTCTTAGTAATACAGCTAAATCTTTATTATTTTTATCTAGTTTTACTGTTATTACCTCACCTTGGAATTTTTTGCTTCCACCGTAAGATTTGAAATCTGGTCCTAAAACCTCTGTTTTATCACTATATTCATCACATAAATCTGCTGTAAAAAATCCCATTATTATTCCTTATATATTTATTAAATTATTAAAGTTTCTATTATCTCATTTTAGTTTTAAAATATACTTATTTTTCGGTTTTTTTCTATGTAAGTATTTTTTTCATATACTTTCAAATCAAAAAAAACAAAAGAAAGTACTTTATGAAAAAAATCAAATTAGCTTTTATACTATTAGCTTTAGCATATTTAGCTGCAAATATCTATTTATACACTCAACAAGACTCACTAATTTTCAAAAATGAAAAAGCCGTAAAAATTGAACTCGTAAATGAAAAGAATATAAAAGAAGTCACTTTTAAAGTAGAAGAAAATATTAATCTTTATGGTAAGTATAAAACTTCTAATAAAGCAAATGCTCCACTTATTTTATATTTTGGTGGAAGTTCATCTGACATTACAGGTTTTTTCAATCATACACAAGATATTAATGATTTTAATATTTTAGGATTCAACTATAGAGGTTTTATAGATTCACAAGGAAGTCCAAGCCAAAACAAGATTTTTAAAGATGCTTTAAATATCTATGATACTTATGCTAAAGATAAAGAAGTAATTCTAATAGGTAAAAGTCTAGGAACTGGTGTTGTTTCTTACTTAGCTAGTAAAAGAAAATCAAAAGCAATTATTCTAATCACTCCTTACGATTCAATAAGTGCAATTGCAAAAGGAAAATATCCTATTTTTCCAATTGATTTATTGTTAGAGCATAAATTTGAGTCAATTAAATATATTCAGAATGTTACAACTCCAATTGCATTATTTGAAGTAAAAAATGATTTAGTAATAAAAAAACAGCATTTTGACAATCTAAAATCTAATATCAAAAATATCTTTTCTTATGAAATATTAGAAGGTGTTTCACACGCAAAAGTAATGACCCATATAGATTTTGAAAAAAAATTAAAAGAAATCTTAGAAAAAACTAAAAATAGTCAATAAGCAAACACACTTTTTTTACACAAAAAAAGTATAGAATATACTCATAAAAGGAACATTATGAAAATATTCTATACTCTATTTCTAAGTATTTGCATTTTAATACTTAGCGGATGTACTCCAAAATTAACTGTAAAATCTTTACATCCCTCACTAATTCCAAATGAAAAAATCAATTCAATATTTATAGAACAATTTGATTCTGATCATATTAATCAAACAGAAGCAATAGAAGATAAACTATTAAATACAATAATCAAACAAAAAAAAGTTTTTACTTTAAAAACAAATGAAGAAAACGTAGATACAATTATAAAAGGCAAAGTATTAGAATCATCTCTAAACTACGATGTATATTATAAAAAAGAATTAAATAGACAAAGATGTAGAATTTATGAATATGATAAAAACAATAAAGTAAAAAGATGTATTCAATACTACAATAGATATATACCTTGTGAAAATAGATATTACAAAGTTAGCACAAAAATAGAACTTTTAGATTCAAATGAAGAAGAGATATTATTTAGTAAAATATATACTAAAACAAGAGAAATTAATAAGTGTTATGATGAATATTATTACACTTTCCCAAGATTTACAAGGGATAAAGATGAGATAAATTCTAGTTTAGCTGTTGAAATAGCTTCACAAATACAAGAAGATTTAGCTCCTCATTACAAATATTTTGATTTAGAAATAATAGAAGAGTTTGATAATACTACAAGTGTGAGTGATTTACAAAAAAAATCTCTATCTAATATTGCAAGTTTAATTGAAGACGATAAACTAAAAACAGCTCAAGATTTATTAAAAAAACTAAATTTTGAATTAGAAAATAAAAGTTGGGAAGTATTATATAATTTAGCCCTTACTTACGAAGGAACATTTAATTTAACAAATGCAAATTCACTTTATAAAAAAGCTCGTGAGATTACATCAAATATAGAAAGTTTAACACTTATTAATAATGCAATTAATAGAACTAAAAGAAATTTAGAAGAGAAAATAAAAGCAAAATCACAATTACCATAATTTAAAATTCCTCTAAGCTTCAATACACACAAAATCTATATAACTTATGATAATATACCCGCATTATTAAATTATAAGGTGAAAAAATGCAAAACAAAAAAATTGTAATTATTTCAGTTATATGCCTTGTGGCATTGTTTTTTGTAGGTGGTTATATTTACAAAAATAAACAAAATGAACAAATAGCTTCAAATGTAAAAGCTAACTATTCAGCACTTGTTAGAGAGTATTCTTACGTAAAAGGTAATCCTGATGCAAAAGTAGAGCTAGTTGAGTTCTTAGACCCAGCTTGTGGAACTTGTGCACAGTTTCATCCATATGTAAAAGAGATTTTAAAGCAAAATAAAGGAAATCTAAAAGTAGTTTATAGATATGCTCCTTTTCATAAAAACTCAGATGAAATCGTAAAAATGCTTGAAGCTTCAAAAAAGCAAGGTAAGTATGAAGAGGTTTTAGATCTTGTACTTGTAACTCAAAGATATTGGGTAAAAAATCATGTTGGTCAATTAAACATTTTATGGGAAATTCTTTTAAAATCAGAATTACTTGATATGAATAAATTAACTGATGATATGAAAGACCCTAAACTTGATGCAATTGTAAAACAAGATTTAGCAGACGCTAAAACTTTAGGAGCATCAAAAACTCCATCATTCTTTGTAAATGGGAAACCATTAGAAACATTTGGTTTAGATCAATTAATTGATTTAATTCAATCTGAATTATAAAAGAAGATTTACTCTTCTTTTATATACTCTCTTCATAAATAAAATACTGTGACAATGACAGTTATATTAAATTAGATAATTATTGTATAATAATTTCATGAAAAAAAATATCGCTAAATATATTGAACAATTTGAACAAACTTTAAACTTTTCTGACCTTTCATGGTGGATTATAGATTATAAAAATGACCCTGGATATTTTTATTGTAATAAAGTTATGGCTAATGCTTTTAATTTAGATATAAATGCCCAAAAACACTCAGTAGTTGACACTTGTCCAATTGCTGGAGATTACATTAAAAATGTACATTTAGCTTCAACAAATAAAGCAAATTTAATCATAAAAGAGTACTTAGAACTTCTTAATCAAGAAAAAAAAGAGTACAACAATACTTTCCCTTATTACGATAAAAATATTGATACTGTCAAATATTTTTCAAGTAAAGCCAAAGCTTTAGAATTAGATGAAGAAGGTAATGTAAGTATATTATTTGGATTAATCGAAAATATTACTTCCAAAGAAACTCTTTCTAAAGAACTTAAAGAATATCACAATATTATTGATACAAATGTCATGACAGCAACTACGAATACAAAAGGTATTATCCTTAATTGTAGTTCAGCATTATGTAATATTACAGGATATTCAAAAGAAGAATTAGTTGGTCAAAAATACAATATTTTAAAACACCCAGATACTTCAGAAAAAATCTTTGAAAAAATGGAATTAGCCCTAGCAAAAGGCGAAATTTGGGAAAATGAAATTAAAAATCAGAAAAAAAATGGTGAAGAGTATTGGATAAAACTAATAGTATCTCCAATTTTTAATGAACAAGGCAAAATAAAAGCCTTTACAACTATTAATCAAGATATTACAGATAAAAAAATTATTGAAAAACTATCAAAAAAAGATAAATTAACAAATCTTTATAATAGAGCTAAATTAGATATTTTATTAGAAAAAGAGCTACAAACTTTTGAGAGATATGAAACTAACTCCTCAATAATAATGCTTGATATTGACTATTTTAAATCAATAAATGATAATTACGGTCATCTAATTGGGGATAAAGTCTTAGTGCAAATTGCCTCTATTTTACGCTCAAATACCAGAATCACTGATTTTGTAGGAAGATGGGGCGGAGAAGAATTCCTAATCATTTGTCCAAATAGTGATATTGAAAATACAGAAAAAGTAGCTTCTAAATTAAAAGATGTATTAGAATTTTCAGATTTTGGAATGAAAAAAAATGTAACAGCAAGTTTTGGAATAAGTTCATACAAAGAAAATGATACAGTTGACACCCTATTACAAAGAGCTGATAATGCTTTATACAATGCTAAAGAAAATGGAAGAAATACCGTAGAATTAATTCCTTAAAAAGAACACCGCTTTAACACTTTTCCTTTTTATAATATATAAATAAAAAAAAGGAAAAGTATGTACTTCTATATAATAATCCTAACTATCATAACAATATTTTCTATCTTTTACATATGCAATAGATCTGATGAATTTTGGCTAAATTTAAGTGAAAAAGACTTCCTATAAAAATAAAGAAATTAGGTATTAAGAGAGATTATAAAAACTGTAATTTTTATATAATTAATATGAAACTTTGTTAAATATATGATTGTCTAATACTTTATCATAATTAGCACTTATACAAAACTAATAAAAATCTAACCACTTTTTGGATAATATATCTGCCTTAAATAAAGAAGAAACTAATAAAAAAAGAATTTAGGTATATAATATGAAAGTAGTAACTGGCGTAGTAGGAAACGACATACACGTTGTAGCAAATAGACTTATCGAACTTTCACTTCAAGCAAGAGGATTCGAAGTATTTAACTTAGGTGTTAATACATACTTAGAAGAATTTGTTGATGCAGTGATTGAAACTGATGCTGATATTTTATTAATATCATCACTAAATGGTGAAGCCGAAGGTTGGGCAAGAGAACTTAAAATTTTAAAATCAAAATATGGAAGTCTTTTAGATGACGTTGTATTTATGATTGGTGGAAATTTAGTAGTTGGTACAGGAACAGCAGAAGATATTGTTCCAAGATTTAAAAACTATGGATTTGACTTAGTATTCCATCAAGTTGACCTAAATACTGGTCTTGATGCATTAGAAGATTTTATGAAAGAGAGAAATAAATAGATGAGTTTATTGCAAGAAGAAAGAAATATCATATTAAACAATGAATATGTAGATAGATTTGATTTTGCAGAAGTTGAAGAGTTTGTAAAAAACGCTTCAAAAAACTTATTCATTTCTCACAACTTTAAAACAAAAGATAAGATGTTAGTTCAGCCAAGAGGTGGATTCCCAACTTATGACAAAATGTTTGCACTTTACGAATTTTTTGATAAAGCAGATGTAGATGTATTACCTTGTACTATTGATTCAAATACAAGATTAAATGACTACGAAACTGCAAAGAAGATGTTAAGACTTTCAGAAGAAAATGAAGTAGATATGTTAAATGGATATCCACTAGTAACTCATGGATATAGAAATACTAGAAAAATGATGACTCATTTTGATAAACCTATTTCTTTAAGACATGGTACTCCTGATGCTAGACTTTTAATTGAAACTGCAATTGCTTCTGGTATTTTTGAAATTGAAGGTGGACCAATTACTTACCTTTTACCATATTCAAAAAACTTCCCATTAGATAAAGCCTTTTTATACTGGAAATATGTTGAGAGAGTTTGTGCTGATTACTCAAAACTAAATGAACCTATTAATAGAGAATCATTTGGACCATTAACAGCAACACTTGTTCCACCTTGTATTACTATTGTAATTCAATTACTTGAGATGTTATTATCACTTGAAGAAGGTGTAAAATCATTCTCTGTTTCATTCTCACAAACAGGTTCTATGAACCAAGATATTGTAATGGGTGCAGTAATTAAAAAACTAGCAAAACATTATGCTCATGAAATTGGTGTAACTGATGCTGATATTCACTTAGTTTATCACCAATGGATGGGTGCTTTCCCAATGGATCCAAACTTTGCAGGACAATTAATTAATATGTCAACTGTAATTGCATCTATGGTTGGAGCAAATAAACTTATTACAAAAACAAAACAAGAAGCTTCTGGAATTCCTACAAAAGAAGCAAATGCTGAAACAGTAGCAAACACTCAATATTTATTAAGAATCTTAAATGGTTTACCAAATATAGTAGATGAAGAGGAAGAAGAGATTTTAACTTTAGAAGTAATGGCAATTATGGAAGCTGTATTTAATGATAAAGCTGACACATTATGGAGAAAAGTATTTAACTCAATTAAAAATGGAACTATTGACGTACCATTCTCTCCTCATATTATTAATAATAATGAAATGATTACAATTAGAGATAAAAAGAAAAATATTAGAATTATCAAAAAAGGAAAAGTTCCAATTCCTGATAGATGTTTTGAATATGAAAAAGCCCAATGTGACTTAACAAAAGATACGACTTCAATCGTAAATGATATTATCCATGATATAGGGATTATGCAATAATGAGCCAAGTAAACGAAAACACAAATGACAAACTATTAATTGATGTGGGAAGTACTTATTTTAAAATGAGTACTTCAAAAGGTGTTGAGCAACACTTTAGAGATTTCAACAAAGATATTTTTGATGATTTAACATACAAATGTGGTGATACAATTAATGCTTATGAAAAAGAAGATGTATATATTTGTTCATCAGCAAATGGTGGATTAAGTACACTTATTATTGGAATTTCTAATTCATTTTCATTAAAATATGCAACTAATATTGCTTTTAACTCTGGTATTAATATTATTGATACTGTTTTAAATAAAGATATTGATACAACTTCAAGACCAAGCGAATTAATCGATGTTGTTATAGTTGTTGGAGGAATTGATTCAGTTTCTAAAATCTTTGATGAAAAACTATTTAACTTTTTAAATGATATTAACTACTCAAATATTGTTTATGTAGGAAGCAAAAAAGAAGCTCCTTATTTAAGTGAAAATATTGAGAATTTAGTAGTTTTACCAAATATTATTACAAATAAACTTCATGTTGAAGAAGAAAATTTAAAAGAGTATTTAACAAACCTATACCAAGCAGATATTATGGGGAAAGAAGATATCAAACACCTATATGATATTACTTCAAACCAAATCTTCTCAACTCCATATATTGTAAATAAAACATTACCATATATTGGTTCTAAATTTACAGTTGCTAATCCATATATTCTTATTGATATTGGTGGAGCAACAACAGATATTCACTACTCAAAAGATTTAGTAGATGAAAATATGGTTACAGAAAATGAATATGATAGATTAGTATTCAAAAAACTTGGGGTTTATAAATCAAAAGAGTCTTTAATTTTTGCAGCTAAAAATAATGAATTTGTATATGAATTATTAGCTCACTTAAAAGTTACAGAACATATCTTTGACGAGACAAGCGAAAAAGCAACTACTATTTTAATGCAATTAGCAATTTTCTTAGTACTTTGTAAAGTATCAACTTATAGAAAAGCATATATCAATTTAAAATTACATGCACTAAATTCAATCGTATTTACAGGTGGAATATCTAAAGTATTAAAGCCGGAAGAAATTGAAGATATTGTATCATTTTTCTATCAAAAAATATTAAGTTCACAACATAATCCAAACATCGTAATGGATAGTAATTACGATATCTGGACTCTTGGCGTGAAAGAAAAATAAAAGGAAATATAAATGTCTATTAACTGTATTAGAACTTTAATTGAAGATGCTGCATTATCTCATGGAGATAAAACAGCAATAACTTTCAATTCAAAAAATATTTCATACAACGAACTATTAAAAAAAGTAAATCAAGTTGCCTTTTATTTAAAAGAATTAGATTTACCAAAAGGAACTAGAGTTGGAGTTTATTCTACAAAAGGAATAGACCAAGTTATTGCAATTCTTGCAATTTTATCTACGGATTATGTATTAGTTCCTTTAACAAAACTATTAAAATCTGAACAAGTAGAATATATCACTAATGATTGTAATATCAAATGTATTATTACAGATAAACTTGAAAGCATTGAAAAAATTAATTTTGATGGTCATATTATCTCTTATGAAACAACACAAAAAGATATTCCATCTTTTGAAGAGATTTATAAATACTACAACAAACCATATTTTCATGATGTAAATGGTCATGATAATGCAGTAATTACTTATTCATTTGGTATTACAGGACAACCTAAAGGTATCGTAATTTCTCATAGAAATTTAATTGATTCTGCAAGAGTTGTATCTCAGTATTTAGATTTAAATGAAGATGATGTAATCTCTGGAACGTTAATTTTCAATCTTGATTATGGTTTAAATCAAATCTTTTGTACATTATATAAAAGAGCAACATTAGCTTTACATAGATTAATTTTAGCTAATGATTTCTTCAATCATTTAATTAATGATAATGTAACAGTAGTACCATTAATGCCTATTAATATAACTTCAATGTTTGATGAAGATGAACATAGACTTCCAAGTATTGAACTATTATCAAAAGTAAGAATTCTTACATCTTCAGGTGGAAATGTAACGCAAAAGATGTTAAAAGATTTAGATAAATTCTTCCCTGATGCGAAGTTTTATTCTATGCATGGTTTAACAGAAGCATTTAGATCAACATACTTAGACCCCTCACAAATTCATATTAGACCTGATTCAATTGGAAAAGCAATTCCTGATGTTGAGTTATATGTAATTAATGAAGAAGGTAAAGAGTGTGGACTTAGAGAAGTTGGTGAATTAATCCATAGAGGTGGTTACATCTATAAAGGATTCTGGAATGCACCAATTGAAACTAGTGAGAGATTCAAATCTATTCAAATTCTTAAAAATGTAATTGACTTAGATGGGCAATTAGCAGATGAAACTGTAATTGCTACAGGAGATTATGTATATAAAGATGAAGAAGGTTATTTCTACTTTGTATCTAGACATGATGACATGATTAAAACAAGAGGATTTAGAGTAAGTCCTTATGAAATTGAATCAGTTGTAGCTAAAAATATCAAAGAGATTGACCAATGTGCTGTATTCTCAGTAGAGAATCCAGATATTGAAGAAGAGATTGTTTTAGTATATAGTGCACAAAATGAATTAGCTCCAAAAGAGATTAATTTTGAGCTTAAAAAACATCTTGCATCATATATGATACCAACTCAAATAATCTATAAAAGGTCACTTCCACTAGTACCTTCTGACAAAAATAAAGTAAATAAAGAAGAATTAAAAAAAGAACTTCTTACTAAATAAATTAAAATATAGCATTTTTGCTATATTTTTCTACTTTTCTACTATTTTTCCACTTTTATTGACTAGAATCAAGTACTTATAATAAGAAATTCATTAAAATGTATCTTATTAAAAAACAATGTAGAAGGATTTAATATGAAAAAACTAGTAATCGCAGCATCTTTATTAACTGCAGCATGTGTAGCATTCGCTAACCCATACGCTAAGTGTGCAGGTTGTCACGGAGCAAATGGTGAGAAAGTAGCATTAGGAAAATCTAAAGTAATTAAAGATATGTCTAAAGCTGATTTCATTGGTGCATTAAAAGGTTATAAAGATGGTTCTTACGGTGGACCAATGAAAGGTTTAATGAAAGGTCAAGTAGCTTCATTATCTGACGCTGACATCGAAGCAATCGCTAACCAAATCGTTAAGTAATTGTTCTTATGGTAACTAGGCTTCGGTCTAGTTATTATATAGAATCTCTATTCTATCTCGGCCATTAGCTTTGGCTTTATAAACACCCTCATCCGCTTTTTGAAGTAACTTATCTTTATCATTATAATTTTTATAAAAAGAAACACCCATACTAACACTAATTGAAATATCTTTGTTTGAATGATGTACTCTTTGAGATTTAATATCTTTTTGTAAATCATTTAATTTTGATTCAAGCATCAAAGATGGTAGAAAACATAAAATCACAAACTCTTCTCCACCATAACGATACACTTCACCATTTAAATAATAAGCATGTGTTCGAAGTTTTTCACCTAAATATTGTAATACTCTATCTCCAGCATCATGTCCATAGTTATCATTGATACCTTTAAATCTATCAGCATCAATAAAAACAGCACATAGTAAAGAAGCATTGTTTTGTTTTACATACTTTTCTAAATCTTCTTCCATCTTTTTTCGATTATAAACACCTGTTAAATAATCTCTAGTCATTCTATCTTCTAGTAGTTGTTTCTCTTTTAGTAGTTGTTCAATTAGATTATCTTTATAATCCTCACCCATAGTTGTATTCTTCTGTTCTAAGACTTTGCCAAGGCTAAACTCGAATCTATCAAAAGAGCTTGAATAAGCTACTTTATTACACTCTATGACTAACTGTGGTTTATCATCTCCCAAACCATTTGTAATTCTTAATTGCTCAAACTGTTTAATACCATAAGAGAGTTTATCATCAATTATTTTAGGTTCTAGTAGTTCTTTTTTCCAGTAACGATTATTTTCCTTTGTAAGGATTAGTGTTTTTTTTAATAATATATCTTCAAATAACTCTTTATTTACGGAAATTTTGTACATCACTACTCTTTTAAATTAATTATGAAACTATATCTATTCTAGACTTAGTTGTTAATATAAACAAAAGTTCTGATTATCTACATAAGTAAAACTTATTTAATATTCATAAGCATTTAATATAATTTAAAGTAATATAAAAGAAATAACTATAAGGATTTTCAATGATTTTAAGAGAAAAATTCACACCAATGTGTTTTTTATCAGCATTAGGTGCAGGAGGACTATCTGTATCATTTTTTATGTATTTAATGTTTCTAGTACCACACAAAGGAAGTCCAATGGCTACTTTTGATTTTATATATCCAGAACTATTAAAAGGAACATGGTTATCAGCTATTATTGTAATTTCACTTTTATTTATAATATTATTCGCAACACTACACTTCAAACTATTAATTTGGAATATAAAACAATTTAACTTATATAAAAAATCAGATTCATATAAAATATTAAAAGAATCAAATACTGAGATAACACTAATTACTCTACCTCTTACTTTTGCAATGACAATAAATGTAGCTTTTGTTTTAGGGGCAGTTTTTATTCCAAAACTTTGGAGTATTGTTGAGTATTTATTTCCTTTTGCATTAATAGGATTTTTACTTTGTGCGATTTATGCTTTAAAAATATTTTTCAATTACTTTTCAAGAATACTAATAAGTGGAGATGTTGATTGTACAAAAAACAATAACTTATCTCAAATGATTTCTATATTTGCCTTTTCTATGATAGCAGTTGGTTTTGCAGCTCCTGGAGCTATGAGCCATAATATCTCTATTAATGCTATTGGTATATTTGGGGCTTTATTTTTCACTTCCCTTGCACTGATATTACTTGTAATCAAAATTACTCTTGGTTTTAAAAATATGTTTGAACATGGAATTTCAATGGAAGCAGCACCATCACTTTGGATAATTATTCCTATTCTTACACTACTTGGTATTACAGCAGTTAGAGTATCTTTTGGATTAGATCATAATTTTGATGCAACACTAGCAAAATCATCACTATTTACTTTAACATCAGTTGTATTATCTCTTCAAATTATATTTGGAATACTAGGATATCAAATAATGAAAAAAATTGGATACTTTGAAGAGTTCATTCATAGTGAAAAAAGATCTCCTGTATCTTTTGCTTTAATATGTCCAGGAGTTGCTTTAATGGTATTTGGAATGTTTTTCATAAACTTTGGACTTACATATAATGAAGTAATTACAAAATACTCTCTTGCATACTTTGTATTAATGCTTCCATTTATGTTTATTCAATATAGAACAGTTTTATATTTCTTCAAACTAAAAAGAAAATTCAGCTTCTAAGAAAAAGATCTTTAAAATTTAAAGGTCTGCTCTATTGTAGATACAGTTCCTGTATAAAAAAACTCCCCTAAACCAATAGTAAATAACATACATCCATACAGCGAGTGAGCAATAAAAAGTAAAGTTAATGAGTGTGTTTTCATATACAACTTTGCAAACAAATATCCACCACCAATTGTGAGTATTACAGCAATCCAATTATGAAAAATTATATGCATAAAGCCAAACAAAAAAGCATTTATTAATATCATTTGTTCTTTATTTTTAAACAAAGATTTGTATCGGTGAAAGAAAAAAGCTCTATATACTAACTCTTGTGGATAAACAGAAAGTAAGGGATACAAAACAATAACAGCAAACCAAAGAATAATATTACTTTTAATCAAAGAGAAAAACATATCCGGAATAAAAAAGAACATAAGCAAGGCAATAAAAAGTGAAATTCCAAAGAATTGAAATAAAACTGATTTTATATTTGAATTTACAGCTTCATTTCTTAATAGATTTTTTCTATTGAACTTTTCATCTTTTAATAAAATATATACACACCAAGCACAAACAAGCCACAAGAAAGGCAAAACAGGAGTTGGTACAATAATATATAATACTAATGGAAATAAAATAAAAAGAGCAATAAACTCAAATACTAAGAATGTTTTACTTTTAAAAATTCTAATAATAGGCATATTTCTCCAATATAAAATAAAAATGTAGAATATTATATTTTAAGTTGTTTACAATTGAATTTCAATTAGGATAGAATATACAAAAAAAGGAGTATTCTTGAGAAATAATAAACTTTTTATATATTTAACTATTCTAATAATATCTCTATTTTTTAATGCTTGTACTTCTAGTATATCTAACATTACTATTAAAGATAAAAAGCTATCAGATTTAAATTATAGAGCTAATGATAATTTTATGAATCAAAAAAAAGAAGCTTCAAAGTTTCTAGATAAATACTTCAGACCTTGGAATCAAGAAGAGATAATTTCGAGTATGGATGATGCTACTTGGGGATTTAAATACAGATTAAAAGACATTTATTTAGAAAACCATAATAAAGCTTCTCAGTCATGGTTTTCAAAACAAATAGATAATTCAAACTTCCAGAAATATAATCAAGTATTAAAAAAAGCAATTTCAATAAGAAATACTAATGTTAGAGTTTTTCCTACAAAATCTGTAATGTTCTTAGATCCAAATAAACAAGGAGAGGGTTTTCCTTTTGATTATAATCAAAACTCCTTACTTAAAATAAATAGCCCTATTCTAATATCTCACTTTTCAAAAGATAAAGCATGGGCATATATGCAAGCTTCGAGTTTTGCAGGATGGGTGAGTATTAATGATATTGCATTTGTAAATGATGATTTTATAAAAGAGTTTCAAACTAACTCTTATGAAATAGCAATAAAAGAGAAGTTTGCTTTATATGATAGAATTTTTAGAGAGTTTATAAAAGTTGGTACTTTATTTCCTAAAAAAGATGGGAAATATTTAATAGCAAGAGCAGATTATAATCAAAATGCTCTAATATCAGAAGTATCAATAAAAAAAGAGAATATCAGTAAATTCCCAATAGAGTTTAATACAGAAAATAGAATCAAAATCGCCAAAACATTAATGAATGAACCTTATGGTTGGGGTGGATTGATGAATAATAGAGATTGTTCTAGTTTTACAAGGGATTTTTTTGCACCCTTTGGAAAGTACCTAAAACGAAACTCTAAAGCTCAAACAGATAATGGAAAAGTCTATGATATTTCAAAACTATCAAACAAAGAAAAGCAAGAGTACATAAAAGAAAATGCAATTGCTTTTTCTACTTTAATTTATCTAAAAGGTCATATTATGCTTTATGTTGGTGTTAAAGATAATGAACCACTTGTAATGCACAATATCTGGAGTATAAGACTTAAAAACAATGAAGGTAAAGAGTATAGACACATAATAGGGAAAACCTCTATAACTACTCTAGAACCAGCAAGAGAGCAAAAAGATTTTAATCCCAAAAAAAGTCTCTTATCAAAAATTCAAGCTATAGTAATTTTATAAAGGAAAAACATGATTGTATACGTAAATGAGAAATATTTAGATGAAAATGAAGCTTTAATAAATGTCAATGATAGAGGATATTTATTAGCAGATGGAGCTTATGAAGGTTTTAGAATCTATAATGGAAAAATATTCAAACTACAAGAACATAAAAAAAGATTTCAAAGAAGTCTTAATGAATTGAAAATTTCATATCAAATAGAGAATGAGATAGAAGAGATTTATACTAAACTTTTTGAAGATAATTCATATACTAAAGACCATGAACTTTTCTTTTATATGCAAATTACAAGAGGAGTAGCTCCAAGAGATCATGCTTTTCCTAAGAATACTCCAAAAGCAGGTGTTTACGCATTTTTGACTGAAAAGAAAATAAACCATGTAGCTTATAATAATGGAATTAGAGTATGTACAGTTCCTGATAATAGATGGGCTAGATGCGATATAAAATGTATCTCTTTAGTTGCAAACTGCTTGGCAAAACAAAATGCCATTGATAATGGTTTTGCTGATGGTTTATTTGTCCATGATGGAGTAATAACAGAAGGAACTGCAACTAATGTATGTTTTATTAAAAATGGAGTTTTATACACACATGGAGCAACTAATAGAATCCTAAGAGGGGTTACGAGAAACTTTGTATTAGATTTATGTAAAGAGAATAATATCAAAGTTGTAGAGTTCCCAATAACAGTTGATAAACTAAAATCAATAGATGAAGCATTCTTAACGGGAACTACAGGAGAAATAACACCAATTACACATGTAGATAATATTACTATTGGAAATGGTCAAGTAGGACTTATAACTAAAAAACTGCAAGCATCTTATAAAGAGTATTTAAATAAATACTTCTATTAAAAAACTTGCCAATGAATACTAAAAGAGCTTTCAAACTCTTTTAGTTTCTCTTTTAAAAACTCATATATTGTCTCATCACTACAAACAAAAAAATAAACTCTAGGAGAGTATGGTTTATGTTTTATTGCTAAGACATTTTTATATTTATCTTCTAGTTTTTCTTTTAATAACTCTACTTGTTTATCATGAGCCATTGTTCTATTTAGATGATGATAGATTATTAGACATTTAGTATTATTGTATAAACACTCTATCTCATCAGCAAAGATATATTTGCCTGCTTTAGTTTTTGTCTTAAAAGTATCAAAACTTTGAATAGAAATATCTTTTGTTTCATCTATTTTTATTAGTTTTGTTGCAATTCCATTATCTGGATCAACTGCTATAAAATCACTATTTTTACTAAACTCTTCTGCTTTTTGTAACCATGATTTTCTATAATCTAAATCATCTTTATTGTTTTCATTTACTAAAGAGTCAAAGTATTTAGTGTTACTTAATAGGTTTGAATTTTCTAAAGCTTTTACATTTCTATTTATTTGAGATATTTTTTTGAACTTTTCTTCAAGCTCTTTATCCATACCTTTTACTTTTTCAAAATAGTTAATATATAAACCATCATTATTATGAGATTCATCTGGATACATATACCAAATTTGAGATAGATTATAAGAAGTATTTAAAAAGATATAACGAAGTAGATGAAATTTTCCAAAATCACCTACATCAGCAGAATATCTATCCTGCACTAAGAAGCTTTCCTAAGGTAGATTAATCTATAAATCATTGGAACATAATATAAGTTAAGAACTGTTGCCCATAAAATACCAAAACCTAAAGAAATAGCCATAGGTTGTAAAATCAATGATTGCCCAGAAGCAAAGAATATAAGTGAGCTAAGTCCTAATATTGTAGTAGCTGATGTTAAAAGAATTGGTCTTAATCTCATTTTTGCATAAGACTCTAACTCTTTTATATCTTTTGCTTTTTTAATAAAGTCCATCATAATAATTCCATCATTTACAATAACCCCAGCAAGTCCAACCATACCAATCATACTTGGCATTGTAAGATTAATATCCATTACAATATGTCCGATTAAAACACCTAAAATAGATAAAGGAATAGTACTTATAATAATCAGAGGTTTTACAAGAGAATCAAACATCCATACTAAAGCCATAAAGATTAGAATAATAGCAATTAATGCAGCCTCACCCATCTCTTTTTGTACTTTCTCATTCTCTTGTTGTTCACCTTTAATATCTAATGTAACAACTTTATTTAGTCTATCTATTTCATCCCCTAATTGAGCAAATACTTCAGCAGAAGTAACATCACTTAAAGAAGCAGTTACACTAATGATTTGTTCATTATTCTCTTTGAATATTTGTGAATAAGCAGGTACTTTAATAAAATCAACTACATTTGTAAGTAATACTTTTTCATTATTAGTAGTTGTTACTTCAAAAGTATCTAGACTTGAAAGTACATCTTTTGATTTACTTTTGAAAATAACATCAACAATACCTTCATCATCAAACATTTTAGAATATGTACCTTTGAAGTAAAAAGGTCTTAATTCATTTAGAATACTCTCTTCACTTATTCCTAACTCATCCCCATAAGAATTAACTTTGAATTTCAACTCATAGTTTCCAGTAAGAGCATCATCAGCAATATTTGAAACCCCTTTGATTTTAGAAAGAGTTTCTTTTAGTTCTGCCGTTGATTTTAATACCTTATCATTTTTACCTGATAATGCAATCTCAAAATCATTTTTAACAATTCCAGCTTGTGGAACAAAGATTTTTAATTCATCATAATTACCTGAGTTTACTTCTTCTTTTAGAATTACTTTTAACTCTTCTTCCATTTCTTGAGCACTTGAAATTCTAAGCATATTTGAATCATCATATTTTGGTGATAAATATGGATTTATATATACTTCAAATAAATTGATAGGAGCTCTTTCATTTAGGTTTACAAAAATATGAAAATAAAACTCTTCATGATGGGGTTGATTCTTACCATCTAGTTTCATTCCTGTAACTGATGTTACAGAAGATACTGTATCTTTAAAATCCACACTACTTAATATTTGTTTCTCTATTTTTAATACAGCTTGTTCTGTTTGTTCAATCTTTTTACCAACTCCAACTGAACCTGTAATATATATTTGAGTTGAATCAAAAGATGGCATAAACTCAAACTTTTGTGTTTTGAATATCATTACAGTTGCAATAAGAATACTTCCTACCATTAAAGCAACACTTAGGTATTTACCTCTTAATAAAAAGTCTAGAACATTAGAATATAACTTATAATTAAAATCCCATACTTTATGAGATTTTCTCTCTCCATGACTTACTTTTAATAACTCTTTTGCATGTAAAGGCAAGAAGAAAAATGCTTCAACAAGTGAACTTATTAATAAAATAGTAATCATAATAGGAAGAATTTGCATAAATCGCCCTACTTCACCAGTCATTAAAAGTATTGGTAAAAATGCAAAAACAGTTGTAGCCGTTGCAGTTAAAACAGCAGGGAACATTTCCAATGCTCCATCTCTAGCTGCGGTGAACTTATCTTTCCCCATTTCTAGATGACGATAGATATTTTCTCCAACAACAATGGCTTCATCTACAAGCATCCCAAGGGCTATTAAAGCACCCAAGAGGGAAAGCATATTTAAACTATAACCTAAGTAATCAGCAAAAATAAGACCAATCATAAATGAAGTAGGAATACCAATAGCAATAACAATTGCAATTCTTATATTAATAAAGAAAAATAGTGCAATAAATAGTAAAATAAGCCCAAATAAGATATTAGATACAACTGTATTAAGTCTGTTTTTAATCCAAATAGATGTATCTATATATGTATCAAACTGAAGGTTTTCATATCTTTTCTCAAAGCCTTTTGTAATCTCTTTTATTTGTTTTACAAGCTCAATTGCATCACCTTCAAAACCTTTATTGATACTAACGGCAATATTTTCTTTTGAATTATAATGGGAGATATTGGCAACATCTCCTAGGGTAAACTTCACATCAGCTATATCTTTTAAATAGAGTTTAACTCCATTTATTTTAAGAATAGTATTTTTGATTTTATTAATATCTTTTTCACCATTATATGTAGATAAGTAGTAGTGTCTAGCCTTATCTTTAATAACACCAATAGGAAAAATAGAACTAATAGATTGAACAGCTTTTATAACTAGGTTTTTTTCTAAACCATAAGCATTAATTTTTTCATCATTAAAAGTAACTAGAAGTTCTTTATCACTCTTCCCAAGAACTGTAACTTCTGATAGATCTTTTAATTGCATGATTTTTGATTTTACTTTTTTTGCAATCTCTATTAAAGACTCTTTTGAATCACTTCCATCTTTTGAATAAACAGCAACAGTAATTAATGGAAAAGCATGTTTCATTGTTTTTACTATTGGTTCATCCATATCTGAAGGAAGATTTGTTTGAATTTTTGAAACAATATCTTTAATATCGTTTACATTATCTTCTGGTCGCTCTCCATCTTTTAAATCAACACGTATTGAGAAAAAACCATTTTTAATTGTTGAAGATATTTTATCAGCAGCACTTAGACCTAGAAGTTCATCTTCTATATCTGTAACAGCTATTTTATCAAGTAATTCAGAACTAGCCCCAGAGTATGAGCCACTAATAGAGACGGCATCTAATGCCGAAGGAGGAAAAATCTCCTTTGGTATTTTGAAATAAGAAAAAATCGCAAGTAAAAAAATGAAAAGTAATAATAAGTGGTTTAGTATTGGTTTCCGTAATGAAAACTCAATTAGGCTTTTTATCATTTTTCTACTTTCATTGGATTAAATAATAAGGAATCAATAATTTGATTTTTAAACTTCATATCTTCTAATTGTTGAGATAAGAATCTATTCTCTTCTTGCAGTGAAATATAATGTGCATAAAGTTTATTAACATCTTTACTTACATAATAAATATTACTTCTCAAATAAATTTTTGGAAAGTAAACTAAAATTGCAAAAAATAAAATAGAAAATACTATTATCAACGAATTGAATTTATTCAGTTTAATCAAATTTGAATATCCTTAATTTTGAACTTCTACTTCTAGGGTTTTGTTTTATCTCTTCTTTTGTAGGAATTATTGGTTTTCTAGTAATAACTTTTCCTAAAGAGTGATCATTTCCACATTCACATCTAAATACCCCAGGAGGGCAAATACAAGATTTAGTCCATTTTTTGAAATAGTTTTTTACAATTCTATCTTCAAGTGAGTGGAAAGAGATAATAGCAACAATACAATTTCTAGGTTTTGAAGCCTCAATTGAATCAAATAATCTCTCTAAAACTCCTAATTCATCATTAACTTCAATTCTAATACCTTGAAAAGGTAAAGTAGCTGGATGAATTTTTCCTTTTGACATTTTCTTTGATAAAAATGTAGATAATTCTTTTGCCGAGGAGAATGGTCTGTTATTTACAATAATTGATGCAACTTTTTTATACTCTCTAACTTCTCCATACTCTTTGAAAACTCTTTCAAGTTCACTTTGCGAATAAGTATTTACAACAACAGAAGCATCAAGGCTTGCATCTTGGTTCATTCTCATATCAAGAGTTTCACTCTCAAATCCGAAACCTCTCTCTAATTTATCTAATTGTAAAGAAGAAACACCAATATCAGCCAAGATACCTTTGATTTCATAATCTTTAAATTTTTCAAAAACGTGTTCAAAATTTCCTTTATTGAAAGTAACTCTATCTGAGTATTTTTCTAATCTTTTACCTGAAAATGCCAAAGCTTCATCGTCTTGGTCATTACATATTAAATTAATATTTTCATATTTTTCAAGTAGTCCGTTACTATGTCCACCGAATCCAGTAGTACAATCTATTATATAACCCTCATTTATATCCGCGAAAGCTTCTAGTGTTTCTTGGAATAAAACAGGTATATGAGGTATATGCATTAAAACAGTCCTTATTAAAATTAATATATAATATCCAAAAACATATTTAAGGCTTTTTAAAATGGTTGATAAAAAAACTGTTAAACAACTTGGAGATTTATCTCTAACTATGTTCAGAAAAAACTTTTTTGGTATCTACCATGGTGCTATCTCTGCAAAACTGGATCAAGAAAACTTTTTAATTAACACTAGTGATGCGATTTTTGATGAAATGTGTGAAAACTCTTTTTGTGAATTAAATCTTAATAGACAAGATTATAGATGGAATATTGCAAGTATTGAATCTCATATTCATGCAACAATATATACAAATATACATGAAGCAAAATATATTGCTTTTGGAATGCCTATTTATACAACAGCATATACATTTGATCACGATAGAATTATATTTGATGATTTCTTTGGAAAAACAGAATTTGGAGATATTCCAATTTATGATCCGGGTGATTTTTCTACATGGTATAGAAGAAATGCTCTTGAAATAACAAAGTATCTAAAAGAGTCAAATAATAATGTGATGGTAATCAAAGGTGTAGGAACTTATGCTTATCATAGAGACTTAAATGAATTAGTTAAGAAAATCGCCATTTTAGAGAACTCGGTGAGGCTTTTAAGTATAAAAACATCTTTTGATTAGAAAAGTACTGATTTAATCTAACTTTTCTGTTATTTATTTGTTTAAAAGCCCTAGTTTTAGCTATTCTAAAGCTTAAATACTATAAAGTTTACGTAATTTAATTTAAAACAAGGAGTTCTTCTATGAACAAAGCAGAATTTATCGACGCGGTAGCTACAAAAGCTGGTTTATCTAAAAAAGATGCAAAAGGTGCAGTTGACGCTGTATTAGATACGGTTACTGAAACTTTAGTAAAAAGAGAATCTGTAAGCTTCATCGGGTTTGGGACATTCACGACTGCTGACAGAGCTGAAAGAACTGCAAAAGTTCCAGGAACTGACAAAACTGTTATTGTACCTGCTACTACTGTTGCAAAATTCAAAGTTGGTAAAGCTTTAAAAGAAGCTGTAGCAGCTAAATAATTTTATTAAATTATTTAATAAACCTTGGGAAAGGACTTATTTTCGGATAAGTCCTTTTTTAATGTCTAAGAAAAGCCGCTATGGTGGAATGGTAGACACGAGGGATTCAAAATCCCTTGACAGCAATGTCGTGTCGGTTCAAGTCCGACTAGCGGTACCACTACTAAAAACCCTCAAGTAAGGGTTTTATTAAGTTAACTATCTATTTTATAATTCTATAAAATCTACTCTATTTCGTCCTGACTCTTTTGCTTTATATAAAGCATCATCAGTTTGTTTATAAATACCATCTATTGTATGATCACTATTACTTCCTGAGATGATAGATAATCCAAATGAAGCAGTAATAGTTTTAAGTGGTAGATTTAGTTCATGTACAATACCAATTTTTTCTATATCATTTCTAGCTTGTTCCGCAAGTGTCTTAGCATCATTTATACTTTTAGTATTAATTAAAACTCCAAACTCTTCTCCACCTAGTCTAAATACTAAATCATCATCTCTTTTAAATGTATTTTGAAGTGTTTTTGAAACTTGCTCTAACACATTGTCACCTTCTTGGTGTCCATAAGTATCATTATATTTCTTGAAATTATCAATATCTAGTAAGATAAATGAGAAAACCTCATTATTTCGAACTGTTTTATCCATAATATCTTTTGCTACTTCATTAAAATATCTTCTATTATATAATCCAGTTAGCCCATCAGTAATTGATAATTCGTAGATTCTTTTTTTATCAGTGATATCTTGTCTTACAGCATAATAACCTGTAATTCGCTCTTCAACGTCAAATATAGGTTCTATAACTGAACTAACCCAATATAAAGAACCATCTTTTTTACAGTTTTTAATCTCACCTCTCCATGTATTACCACTTTTGATAGTTGCCCACATCTCTTTATAAATTGACTTTGGCATATCTACATGTCTTACAATATTATGGTGTTTTCCAATTAATTCTTCTTTTGAATAACCTGAAATTTTTTCAAATGCTTTTGAAACACTTTTTATTACACCTTTATTATCTGTTGATGAAGAGATAATATTTTCATCAAAAATAGTATTAAAACTCTCAATTTCTTTTACTTTTTTAATATTAGAGAATACATCTAAAACTTTTGATTTTAATTCTTCTTCTAAAACAGGCTTAGACATAAAATCATTTGCACCATGTTTAAATAGTTTTATTCTTATATCTTTACTTTCAAATGAACTTAGAATTAATACTGGTAATTCAGATAAATTAGAATTCTTTCTAATATTTTTGATAAGCTCTAATCCATCCATTTTAGGCATATTGTAATCAGTAATTACCATAGCTACATTTTTATTATTTTTAAGATAATCTAATGCTTCAATCCCATTACTAACAAGTCTAACTTTTAAAAATAGTGTTTCTAAAACATCTCTTACTTGATTTGCAATTAGTTTAGAATCTTCAACTACCAAAACTTCTCTATCTTTGATAAACAATAGAAGTTGCATTAATTCATATACAGTTGTAAGCCCATGCATTGAATCTTTTAATACATAATCTACAATTTTCATATTATCTATAGAATTTATAAAATTGCTATCTATGTCTGCACTTAGAATTACTGTTGGTATACTCTCATTTTTAAGAACTTCTAATAATTCTCCATTTAAAGCATCTGGTAAAATAGTATTTGAAACAGCAGCAAAAAAATGATGTTCTCCTATTAATAAAGAGACATCATTTAAACTTTTTGCAACATAAATCTCAAAATCATTTTTTTGTGCAAATAAATCTTTTAATACCTTAATAATAAGGTTTGAATTGTCTACTAGTAATAGTTTTTTCAAATTATAATCCTAAAGTTTTTTTATTATTATAATTATAACAAAATTACTTTTATTTAAGCTATTATGAGCTTTGTTCTACATATAATTTAATTATTATTTTAGATTTTCATATATAGATTTTATTGTTTCTAGAAAAAATAAATGACTATTAGGTGCTTTAGCAACTCTATAATCTTTAATTCCCAACTCATCTGCAACTTCTTTATATTCTATGTCTAATTCAAACTGAGTTTCTGAATTATCAACAGTGAATGATATTGGATAAATTATTACGTTATTTTCTATTTCTTTTAACTTATCTTCCATATAGGGTCTTAACCATTCCATAGGACCTAATCTGGATTGATAAGCTACATGGATTTTTTTGAATTTTATATTTTGCTTATCTAGTTGGGCTTTTGCATATTTGACATTTTCTAAAATATGTTTTTGGTATAAATCACCCTTATCAATAGTTCTTTGAGTTAAACCATGTGCTGAGAATACAAGCTCAAAATTATTAGAATCATCTCCATTTAATGATTCTTTGATTCTCTCAACAATTGCTTTATTATAGTTTTCATCATCAAAATAAGAATCAACAGTTTTGATTTTATTTTCAAGATTATATTTTCTTGCAATATTTGTAAAGTTCTCAATTGATGATTTTGTGGTAGTTGATGAATAATGAGGATACATAGGAATTGCATAAATCTCATCATAATCTTTTATTTTCTCAATTACTTCATTTGCAAAAGGAGGTGTATATCTCATTTCATAAAAAACATCAGCATCTAATATATTATTTAATCTTCGAACTAATCTTTTTGTATATCCAACTATAGGTGACATTCCACCAAGAAGCTCATAATTACTTTTTGATTCATCTAATCTTCTAGAGATAATAAACTTTGCTACTAAAGCACGTATTGGTTGGGGAATTCCTAATATATACTTATCATTAAACATGTTTTTTAGAAAAACTTGTACTTCATTAATATTATTAGGTCCACCCATATTCATTAAAACAACAGCTCTTTTCAAATTATTTCCTTGTTTTCTAATATTTCTTTAGTGATGTTATGTCTAAAGTCAAACATATTTTCCAAATCTTTTTCAACTAAGGGTGAAAATAAACCACCTATGTAACCAAATGGCATTTCATATTTAACAATATCTTTTAATTCAGTGAAATTTGCATGTTTAATAAAAACATGTTGATGTTCCCAATATTTAAAAGGAGAACTAAGTGCAACATCAACTAATATATTTGGCTTTTGCAGTTTTTGAATTTTTACAGTCCAATTCATAGGTATAAAATTTTTAATACTTTTTAGTTTTAAAACTTCACCCTCTTTTGCTTCAAAATCTGGCGTTAGTAGTTTTACTTTTATATTGTTTGGTGTAATTTTTGTAAGGTTATTTGCATCTAAATGAAAATCAAATAATTCATCGATACTACACTTGATTAGTGTGCTTTTCTCAAAAGTGTTCATAACATCTCCTTTTTACTTAATACTATTTTATCAGGCAAAAAGAAGTTTTTGTATGAAATAAATGTCAGTTTATATTAATCTTCTCTCTAAGTATTCACGAAACTCTTTAGCTCCATCTTTTGAAGAAGTTACAATTTCATCAATACCATCAAAAGAGATTTCTAATTTCGATTGATCAATACTCTGCATTGATTTAATTTTGTCAACATTTACAATATAAGATCTATGTACTCTAAAGAAATTCTTATTTGAAAGTAGTTTTTCTAAGTCTCCAATTTTCTTACGTACATAGGCATCTGTTTCTTTTATTTTTATAATTACTTCATCTAAATCGGCTCTAATATAATAAATATCATCAAGATTAATCAAATATAATCTATCCCCTCTTTTGGCAATAATTTTTTTATCTTCACTTAAAGTATTTGAACTCATATATATTTCTATTTTCTTCAAAACATCTTTTAAAAGAGTAGTTTCTACTGGTTTTAATAAATACCCCATACCGCCAGTTTTATAAGCTTCTAGGGCATATTCTGAGTATGCAGTTTGGAATACTACAAAAGTTTTAGGCTCTAACTCTAAAATCATATTTGCTAATTCAAGCCCTGTAATTCCAGGCATTGAAATATCCAAAAACACAACATCAAACTTAGATTTAATACACTCTTTTAATGCTTCTTGTGGATTAGTAAAAGAAGTGATATTTTCAACTCCTTCATCATTTAGAAGCCTTTGTAATCTACTAATTGCTAGATTCTCATCATCAACTATTAATACTTTCACTTTTAATCCTTATAATAAATTTCATTTTTTCATCTGTGTCATAATCTAAATTACCCACTTTTAAAAGTTCTAGCCTTTTATCAAGATTCTTTAGACCTGTGCCATATTTAACAAACTCTTCAATTTTTCCATTGTTTGATACTTCTATTGTTTCTTTCGAAATTGTAATATCAATATCTAATTCTTTACCTTCAAAACCATGTTTAATAGCATTCTCTACTAATAATTGTATTGAGAACTTAGGAATTAATCTATCTTCATAATCTTTGTTATTGTTTATATTTAGTTTTATCTTATCTTCAAATCTTGTATTTTCGATATTTACATAAGTTTTTACCATGTCTAACTCTTTTGAAGTACTTACTAAACTATCAGTATTCAAGGCATTTCGTAAGAATTTTGATACATTTAATACAGAATCTTCTGCTTTTTTCTTATCAATATAAATAAGTTCACTAATAGAATTAAGTGCATTAAATAAAAAATGAGGATTTAATTCATTTTCCAAAGCTTTTAGTTTACTCTCTAAAATCTCATTTCTAATAAACTCATTTTTATATTTCATAGAAATAAACTGATGTAAAATAAGTCCAATTAAAAAAGTAAGAAAACCTATAGTAATACTAATATAGATATAAAAAGGTTCTATAAACTCAATAATTTTTATGGAAAAATACGAAAATAAAAAATATGAAAATAAAAAACCTAAAGCCCCTGATAAAAATGAGAATAAAAAACTTATTAAATACCAAAATTGTTTATTTACCAAAGGCAATATAAAACTATTTGAAATACTTATTAGTATTGATGAAAAGATAGCAATTATAATAGCAGCACTTGTGCTAAATACCATTGTTGATATTTTTTGTAAATCTTGATTTAGAAAATAAAAAAATATCGAAATTAAGAAGCCAAAAAAAGCAGCAATAGTTATAATATATAGCCAATCTTTTATAGATATTTTAAGTTCAAAGCTTTCCATTTAATTCCTTATTTAATACTTCCACGCCAAGAGCAATACCAGGCCACCCTTGTCCTGCAAATACTGTATCTCCAACATTATAAAGTCCTTCGAAAGGAGTATTACAAGAAGGAAGATTAATTGCATTTTTTATAGTGATACTATTTCCACCACAATTAAATCTATTTATATAGTTATTAAAAGTTGTAGATGTAGCACAAAAAGAATATTTAATATTATCTTTACTAATCTTATCAAAATTATTTAAAAACTCTTCAATAATAAAATTCATTGTTTTTTCTTTTTCTTTTTCATACTCATCTTTTGAATATTGTTTCCATGAATTTGCTTTTGCATGAGTTGAGATAGTAATACTAAGTCCCTTTTTACTTAGTTTATAATCATTTTTATCAGAAAGAGAAACAAAAAAAGAGTTTGAAATACAATTAGGTATTTTTTCATTTAATATTACTTGATAATGATGTAGTAACTCAGGTTCAATATCAAGTTTTAGATAAACAACAAAAGCACTTTGATCATTAAAGCTAAAACTATTGTAATAATCTTGTATTTTTTTATCTTCAAAAAACTTACTACTATCAAATACAGTAGAGTTTAAAATCACATTTTTTGCTAAGTATTCATCTTTTGAAGTTTGTATATGATAATAGTCATCTTGTTTTTTTATTTTTAAAACTTCTTCTTTTTTATGAACATCAACGTCTTCAAGAATACCATCAAATAAGCTTCCCATACCTCCATAAACATAAAAAACATCATGAAAAGGATATGATAAACCTAAAGCCATTGATAATAAAGGAATATCTTTTGATGTAGTTTGAACTGTAATAAAAAGTTGAGCATCTATAAAACTTTGATATTCCTCTGAAATATCCCCTAAGATATCTTCTATAAAACCTGTTGCACTTTTGAATAAATCAAATTTAAATACTTTTAATAACTCGTAAATAAATGAAGCTGTTCTAAAATAAGATTTCATACTATATTTTGCAAAATATAACTTTTTTAAGTTCCAAAATTTTTCATCAATATCTTTTAAAGTTCTCCAAAACTTCTCATTGTTTTTATTTGGATAAACTTTGTTTAACTCTTCTAAAAAAACATCAAAATCTTGAATTCTATCTAAGACTTTTTTATTTTGAATAGTTCGTATAGCAATATTACTTTTTAATAAATCAGGATTAAATCCTATATCATCAAAAATTCTTTTTATAGGATGATTATCTTCATAACCCACAAAAGTAGTAGCTCCTGCATTAAAAAAAGCTCCATATCTTTTAAAAGTACTAGCACAACCACCAAGGTTCATATCTCGTTCAAAAAGTTTTAGTGATTCATTACTATTTAAAGCAGAAATCAAACTGCCTCCAATTCCAGAACCAACTACTGCAATATTAATCTTTTTCATTTTGAAGCCTTTTAAAAGTATCAATTGTTCTTTGTCTTGAAAAAGAAATTGATACAATTTGTTTAGGATAATCTACAAATAGATTTTCTTGAACTGCACCCTCTTTATGTAAGGTCTTAGCATCTATATTTTCTAACTCTTTAATTACACTTTTTATAAATACAGCCTCTTTATCAAATTTTGCACTTTGTAAATAAGGATTAAATATTCTAAAATAAGGAACAGAATCTACACCCGTACTAGCAGCCCATTGCCATGAACCAATGTTTGAACTAGCTTCATAATCTAATAGTTTTGAAGCAAAATATCTCTCACCTTTTTTCCAATTGATTAATAGATTTTTTGTAAGATATGACGATACTATCATTCTTAATCTATTATGCATCATTCCAGTTTTATTAAACTCTCTCATGCTTGCATCAATAATTGGAACTCCAGTATTACCCTCACACCATGCAAGAAAATCGTCTTCATTTTCATTCCAAGGAACATTAAGCTTCTTAAAATTCTCAAACTGAGACATAGGAAAATGATATAAAATGTAGTTGTAAAATTCTCTCCAAAAAAGCTGTCTAATATATGCATCACCCTCATTTGTATTTAACTCTTTAATTTTATTAAAAAGCTCACGTGCAGATATAAGACCAAATCGTAAATGCACACTTAACATTGAAGTTGATTCTTTATTGAAAAAATCTCTATCTTTTACATATGAATTAATAGATTTACTAAACTCTTCTATTAATTTATTTGCATCTTTTTTTAAAAACTCAGGTAATACTTCTTTTTTAAATCCCATATCTTCTAGGGAAATATTACATGAATAATCAAAATTTATTAGTTTAAGATTTGTATTAAAAGAAAACTCTTCAAGAGATTTACTTTGCCAGATAAAATCTAATGATTTATAAAAAGGTGTAAACATTTTATATGGAGTTCCATCTTTTTTATAAACTTGCCATGGTTTTAAAATCCATGAATCACAAAATCTTTTCATTGGTAGAATTTCTTCTATTTCTTTATCTCTTTTCTTTGAATAGTAATCAAAATCTACAGAACACAAAACCTCATCAAAACCTTCTTTTTGAAGTTTTGTAAATATCTCTATAGGATTTCCATAAAAAATTGCTAAGTCTAAACCTTTTTGTTTTAACTGTTTTTTCAAAGCTAAAACAGATTCATAAATAAAAGTAACTCTTTTATCATCTTTGTTTAAGGAAGAGAGAATCTTTTCATCAAAAATAAATATAGGCAATACCTCATCAAAAGTACTTGATAAGATTGCATTATCATTGATTCTAAGATCTCTTCTAAACCATAATATCTGTCTCATTTGTAAGCCTTAATATCCGATCTTAAAGCTAATTCTTTTGGATATGGATTTAAAAATTTTTGACCTAATAAATAAGAATGCTCAAATCTTTTTGTATATAAATTTAGAATATTAATAACTGCAACTAAAGGAATTAGTTTATTTTTATAATCTTCTATAAACTCTAGTATTTCTTGTTTTTCACTACTAGTAATTAATTTTTTGAAATATCCAAAAATATGTAAAAGCACATTGTATGTTTTTTTGATATTTCCTTTTTCATTGATAGCTTCTAAGAATGCCCATTTATACTCTTCTAATACCGTATCTAAACCTTTTTTTTCAGTATTAGCTACGATAGATCCAAGTTTTTTATAGAAGATATGAGATTTAGCATAAATTAAATATTTATATTGAGTATGGAACTCTATTAAATCTTTGAAGCTTGGTTTCCCAAGTACAAACTCATGTATATGTTTATATGCAAATATTTGCATTAAGAAGTTTTCTCTTAACCATGGATCTTTTAGTCTACCCTCTTCTTCTAGGGGTAAGAATGGATATTTTTCTTTGATTTTAGCAGCAAATCTACCAGTACCTTTTTTTTCACTAGGAGCATTAGTATCTTTATAAACTTTAACTCTTTCCATTCCACATGTTGGAGAGTTTGATTTAAGTACAAAACCACATAACATATCATTTTGTATTCTATTAGCATTTTTTTCACAAGATTCATCTAATTCATCTGTTAAGTCTTTAGATTCAAAAGAAGTATGGACTCTTGTTTCATCATTAACTTCTACTAATCTAATTGTAGGTCTTGGTGTACCAAAAACCTCTGCTTCAGGACAATATGGTTCGTAATCAAAATACTTACCTAAAGTATTTATTATAAAACCATCTTTATTATCACTACCATCATATCTACACATAGTTCCTAATAGGCAAGCTGAAATTCCAAGTCTCATAACAAATCCTTTTTTTATTTAGTTTAACCCAAAAAAAGATTTGTTTGTATGGTTTTTATATCAGTTCATCTTACATATGCTTTTTTGTCTTACTAGTTGCTACTGCTTCATAAGGATTTTCGGGCCAATAATGTCTTTTATATTTTCCTCTTAATTCTTTTCGCACTTCCTCATAAGAGTTCTGCCAAAAGCTTTTTAGATCTTTTGTTATTTGAATTGGTCTTCTTGCAGGACTTAATAAATGAATAGTTAAAGATATTTGATTATTTAGAACCCTTGGAGTTTCCATCATTCCAAATACTTCTTGAATTCGTACTTCTAATATAGGATTTTTATCATCTGAGTAATCAATAAAAATCTTTGAACCACTTGGCACACTCAAATGCGTAGGTAATAGTTCATCTAATAAACAAAGTTCATTCCAAGAAATTTGTGATGATAAAATACTATATAAATCCAATTTCTTTAAATCATCAAACTTTTTAATATTCTCTAGATATGGTTTTAACCAAGCATCAACACTAGATGTTAAAAACTCATTACTAAAACTAGCTATTTCTAAATCACAGTTAAAACCATCTTTTTTAGTTTTATTTATAAACTCCAATCTATCTAATAAGCTTTTAGTTTTTTTATCAAAATCAAAAACCTTTTCAATACCTCTATTTTTAATAAAATCTAATAAGGCATCTATATACTCTTCTTTTGATATATTCTTTGCATTTTGTTCAGACATTACTAAATCTTCAAAAAATGTCTTTTCTCTTAACTCAAACTCTACACTATTAGATGATGAAATTTTAGTTTTAATATGTGAAGCAAAATATTTTTTAATATCTTTTTCTTCTATCTTACAAGCTTGACTTATATATGAATTAGTTTGTTTTGCATTCAAACTTGCTACTACTAAATACTCACTTTTAAATAAAGCATCATTAGAGTTCAAAGATGCTGCTTTTTTATTACTAAGTGCATAAGTAGTATCATCACTAACTCTTTTTTTAGCTAATCTATCAGGATATGCGAATAGTAATAATATAGCTACTTTACTTTTATCAAATGTATTTTGTTTATTTATTTTTTGTAGTTTTTCTAATCGTTTAAGATAAAACTCACTTTGTTTTATCACTTGTTTTGCTCTATGTGTATTAATATATGAAGAGGAAAATCTATTTTCATATACTACTTCAAACCTATCTATAAAATCAGCAGAATTATAATCCCTTGAAAAAATATCTTTCTCTACTAATAATGAAGCTATCAAAGAAGCCTCTTTTGCAAAACCTAAAGTATTTGCTTTTAATAACATAAAGGCAAGTCTAGGATGTAATCCCAAAGAAACAGCATCTTTCCCTAAAGGTGTAATAACTTTGTCTTTATCTAACATCTCAAGTTCTTTAAGGACTTTTCTACTCTCATTTATCACTTCATCTTTTGGTAAATCTAATAAAACTAACTCTTCTAAATCCTCGCATCCCCACAAAGAAACATCTAAAAGAAAAGAGCTTAAATCAACTCTTAGAATTTCCGGTTTTATCTCTTTTTCTAAAAGCCTTTTTTTATGCCATAACTTATAACACTTCCCTTCACTTAATCTTCCAGCTCTTCCTTGTCTTTGAATTGCTGAGTCTTGGGAAATAAATGATAGTTCTAAATGATCCATTCCATTTGTATAATCAAATCTTGATTGTTTTTCTAATCCTGAATCTATAACAACTGTAATTCCCTCTATTGTTAAAGAAGTCTGAGCTAGGTTTGTAGATAGAATTATTTTTCTTTTTTGATTCTTATTTATAGCTAAATCTTGTTCATTTTTATTAAGGTTTGAATGAAGAGGAAGTATTAAAATATCATCTTTAATACTATTTTCTAAAAGAGCTTTTAGGGTATTAATCTCTTTTTGTCCTGCTAAGAAGATTAGTATATCTCCTTGGTTTTCAGTATAAGCTTTTAGTATTGTATCTAATAGATATTTGTTAATATCGTCTTTGTTTGGATGTCTTTTATCATCACTTAAATATATCTCTTCCACATCAAACATTCGTCCTTGACTTGTTACTAATCTGGCTTGATTTAGAATAGCTGATAGTTTTTCTGCGTTTAAAGTAGCAGACATAAGAATGATTTTTAAATCCTCTCTTAACATCTCTTGAGATTGTAAACTCAAAGCCAAAGATAAATCAGTATGAATACTTCTTTCATGGAACTCATCAAAAATCACACAAGCTACATCTTCTAAAGCTTGGTCACTTTGTAGTTTTCGAACAAGTATTCCCTCTGTAACTACTAATATTTTAGTTTTTGAGGTAAAACAACTGTCCATCTTTATTTGATAACCTACGTCTTGCCCTACTTTTTGACCTAAAAGTTTTGCCATTTGAGTTGCCACTGCACGTGCTGCTACACGGCGTGGTTCTAGAACAATAATTTTTTTATTCTCTAACCAGGGTTCATTAAGTAGTGAGATAGGAACAATAGTACTTTTACCAGCACCAGCTGGGGCTTCAATGATTATTTGGGAATTATTATGTAATAGCTCTTTTATTTTTGGTATTACTTCATTTATTGGAAAGTTTAACATTCTTGGATTATATAAAAAACTTTATACTATTTTACTTTTTTATATAGTTTTTTTAAAACCTTTTGTTTTTTCTTTAGTTTTGTTCTTTGTATTTCATCTTTTGAGTCAAGAAGTTCTTCTTTTGTTTTTTCTAGTTTCTTTTTTATTTCTTGTTTTATTAACTCTTTTTTATCTAATGAGCTTTTATCTTCAATAGCTGAATCATATAGTTTTTCTATATTTTCAAATATTTTTTCTATTTTCATAATTCATCTCCCAACTCTTGGATTTCAGATCTCTCAATAAATAGTATACTAGCAGCTTCAATTAAATTCTTAGATATTGCATGGGCATAGGTAGTATCATTAATCAAAGAAGTTGCCATCTTTTTATCAATATAGTTTTCTCTAATCAATGTATCTAATCTATCATTTCTAATATCATCTAAATTACGTATATTTTCTCGTAATACTTCAAGGGAAGTCAAGACTTCAATATCATCTTTTTCCTCACGTATTTCATTAATAGTACGTAGAGTATTTGCAATATTTACCCTAAGATTATTATACTCTTCTTTTATGTCCTCGTTATCTGATTTTAAATAAATTGATATATTTCTATGTAAATCACGAATATCTTTTATAGCTTCGACAATATTCCTAGAGGCAAGCTTCAAGTCATATACTCTATTTTTATCATCTTCATCCATGTTTTCTTGGGATAGAGCTGAGTATCGTATAATCTCACCATATAAACTTTTGATTTTATTTGTATAAAACTGGTTTATATCTGTGTGAATATCTAGGTTTGATTTTTCAACAATTTGACTTAGGTCTTTTTTACCACTACCTAGAAATTTGTGTCTATGAAGATAAATTGCGTGAGATATTACTTCTTGAGCATTTTCATACAAATGAAGTATCTCTTTTTTTATTGATATTAATGCAGCATCTGGAATTTTCATAAATACTTCATCTAAATATTTTGCTTTTAATTTAGAGCTTTTTTCATCTTTGAATAAACCTTGTAAAAAAGTCTCTAATTTATAAACAAATGGTGTTACTACTATAACTCCAATGACATTAAAAATTGTATGAAACAGTGCTAATTTCATTGCATAGTTATCTTCACTAATAGCCACTTTTAAAGCTAGAAAGTCCACTAAATCAGATAGTTGATATAAAAAGACTATTGCAATAAAAGCAGTTACAATATTAAATATAAAATGAGCAACTGCTAATCTTTTCCCATTTGAGTTTGAAGCAACAGCTGCAATAACTGCTGTTACAGTTGTACCAATATTTGCACCAATTGCTAACTCTAAAGCATTAATATAAATAATCTGATTTGTCGCAAGTGCTGTAATAATTAGAGCCATTGTAGCCCCACTTGATTGAATAATAACAGTTGCAACTGCTCCTAAAGCAATATATACTAAAGCTCCAATATACCCTTCTATTGCAAACTGAGATAAATCCAAGGCAGTTTTTAAAGTATCAAAACCATCTTTCATATATGATATTCCTAAAAACACAAAACCTAGTCCTAAAAGAACATTTCCTAAGCCTTTTAAAGAGTTGCTTTTAGTAAAACGAAAAATCACCCCAAAGATAATCATGGGCATAGCAAAAGCTGATATTTTTATCTTCACTCCAAAACTTGCAACTATCCAAGCTGTTGTGGTACTACCTATGTTTGCTCCTAGAATCACTCCAATAGCAGAACTTAAAGCTATAAGTCCTCCACTTAAAAATGAAATAACAATAATAGAAATCAAAGAGGAACTTTGGACAACAGATGTTGAGATAAAACCTGTAAAGATAGCTTTGGGAATATTATTTGTACTTTTTTCTATAAGTTTTTCTAAAATACCACCACTAAATAATTTAAATCCATCTTCCATAAAAACCATACCAATTAAAAAAATTGCAACTCCTGCAATTATTATTTTGGCATCATCGTTAGATAGTAGTAAAAATGCTAATAATATTAAAAAAACGGGTAGCATTAAGTTTTTTAGCATTTTATTTCCTCTTTGGTTTTCTATATAATTTCTTACTTTATACTATATTTATATCTAAGATTCTGTTATATATTCATAAATATTAAATTTAATAAATAATTTTAATCTTGTTACTTATTTTCTAAGTCAATAGTATTTATTTCCAATAAAAAAATCTTTCTTGATGAAAATGAGGATTTTTTGGATATAATCGCGAATATATATAAAAGATTTTAAAGGAATCATTATCAAAGCATTTAATTCATTAGACTTAGATACAAATATTATAAAAGCTCTAAAAGACTTAGAATATGAAACACCAACAGATATTCAAATAAAAGCTATACCATTAGCTTTAAAGAAAAAAGATATTTTAGCAGCAGCTCAGAGTGGTACAGGAAAAACAGCAGCGTTTTTATTACCAATTATTGATGAGCTTATAGAATCAAATCAAGAAAACAACAATACTCTAAGAGCATTAATTATAGCTCCCACTAGAGAATTAGTAAATCAAATCAATAAAGCTATTGAAGATTTCGCAAGACATGTAGAAATCAAAAAAACAGTAGTTTTTGGTGGAGTTTCTTCTACTGAACAAGCTAGAAAATTAGCTAAAGGAGTAGATATTTTAGTTGCTACTCCAGGAAGACTATTAGAGCATATTAGAAATAAAACTGTTAACTTATCAAGTGTACAAACTCTTGTAGTTGATGAAGTTGATACTATGTTAGAAATGGGATTCTTAGAAGACATCGAAACAATATTTGCACAAGCAAGTACAACTAGACAAATTATGATGTTCTCTGCAACTCTTAACCAAAATGTTAAGAAACTTGCAAAAGAGTTCTTATCAAACCCAGCAGTAATTGAAATTGCAAGTCAAAGATCTACAGTTGCGATTATTGATCAACAAATTATTCAAGTAGATCCAGAACAAAAATCTGCTTTATTATCATACCTTATTGGTTCAAGAAACTACTCTCAAGTTTTAGTTTTTGTTAATACTAAAAAAGAAGCTGATGGACTTGTTGAACACTTAGAATTAGATGGTTTACCTGCATCTTGTATCCATGGTGATGTAAGACAAACAGCTAGAGCTAAAGCATTAAGAAAATTCAAAAGTGGTGATATCAAAGTATTAGTTGCTACTGATATTGCAGCAAGAGGTATTGATATTCAATTACTTCCAGTTGTTGTAAACTACGAACTTCCAGAAACTGTAACTGATTATACACATAGAATTGGTAGAACAGGAAGAGCTGGTAATGCAGGTACTGCTATTACATTACTTAGTGTAAAAGATTATAGATTAATGCAAGAAATTGAAAAAGAACTTATCTTTAGTGTAAAAAGAGATATTATTGAAGATTTCGAACCAACAGAGAAAAAACCTAGAATCTTTAAAGCTAGAAAAAAACCTTTAAGTCATGTAAAAAGTTCTAGAAAACCTCAAGGGGCTACAAAACAAGACCCTAAAAAACAAAAAAAGAAAAAGTCTACTAAAACTACAAAAAGAGATGCAAACAGAAACTTTAGAAAATAGTCTAACTATTTTCTAAGTTCATCTTTCTTAGAATCTCAAAAGTTTTCGAAACATCATAGGTTGCACTATGGTGTGAAGACTCATCAAACTCAATATCAAAAAAATCACAAACCTCATCTAAACTTGGGTTTTTAATATTCCCTTTTTTATTCAAAGACTTTACTAATTTTTTATTCTCTTTCATTGTACAGATATGATTTGAGAAAAAAGCCATTTTATCAATATGTCTTAATTCAAAACTAATATTATGAGCTACCAAAGTATTAGCTTCTCTACAAAAATCAATAAAATCTTCATCTTCTGTAAAATAAGAAGAGTACTCTTTATCTGCTCTATGCTCTAGAATTAACTCAGGTGTTAATCTATGAACTGCATAAGAGTAAAAGTTAACGGGATACCGTGATAAATAGTATCTATGGAATTTATCTACTACTTTATATTCATTATTTACTACTTCTAGTCTAACAGCAGCTACTTCTATTACATCACCTATATTTTGACTATTTGTCTCAAAGTCTAAAATTATCATTTTATAAATTCATCTCTTTTCGTATATATTAAAGTTTTTATCTCTTTGTACTTATCTCTATTGGGAGTAATTATTGTTTCTATTAAGTTTTCATATTTTTTAAAAGTATTCCAAACATTAGTAGAATGCTCAGACCTATTCATTTTATGTAACTCTATTGAGATACTTGCATTTGTAAATGCTTTTAGAATAAAAGACTCTTCTCTAGTGTTTTTAGAATCTTTATATGCTCTCCATAAATCTTCAAAAACATCATGGGCTTGAACAAATTCATTTTTACTTAGTAGCTCAATAGCTACTTTTAATTCTTTGATTATAATCATAATTCACCTATATTTTAAAGAGTTATTATATCAAAAGTTCTGTTTTTTTTATGCTAAATATAAACTTTTATATGTAACTTATTCAGTAATGGGTATTACATATTTAGTAGAGAAAGATCCATCACTAAAATCTATTACATTTTCAAATAACTCATAGTCATTACCTATTCCTCGTTTATACTTTGAATTAGGAAGCCAGTAACCATAAATATAATCAATAGTCTTCTTTGCAGTTTCAGAATCAATATCTGTAGATATATTAAAAATTGCAACTTTTTGTTTTGGAATTGTATAAGTACTCATTCCCTCAGGAGTATTTTCTAAAGTGCTTACCGGAGCTGCTGCAATATAATTTATTTTTTCTTCAGTGAAGTTACCAGAGGGACTTATATTTAGAGCGTAGTATGTTTGTATTATTCTATTTTCTATATTCTTTTCTTCCTCAAATAATTTAAACCAATAAGGAGCAACATACTCACAAATATTATCTCTTGTTGAAAAAGGTGATGGTATTTCCAATTGCATACCAACTATAATTTGTTCATCTTTATTTATAATTTCTGGTTCTTGATGCATACCTTCTGTTATATGTTCTAATAATTCATTACTTAATAAAGGTTTTTTGTTTATTAATACTAAGGGTTTTATATTTCTAAAATCTTTAGGTGAATGTTTAAAATAATTTTTGAACGATCTTGAAAAAGATTCATGAGAAGTAAAGCCAACATTAAAAGCAATATCAATAATACTTAATTCTGTTTCTAATAACATATTCGCAGATAAAGATAATCTTCTTCCTCTTGTGTAATTTCCTAATGTATCCCCTACAATACTTTTAAACAATCTTTGAAAGTGCCAAGGTGACATATTATTTATGTGTGCTAGTTTCTTAATATTTACATCATATGCCACATCTTCTTCTATTTTGTCTACTAAATCTTGTATCATTTTTAAATGACTTTGCATTATTAACCTTTTATCATTTATAAATATTATTATACAGCTTATTAGAATAAATGAAATAACTTTTTTGTAAACCGCACATATTATCAAGTATCAAAAAATTAATTATATTATAATCAAAGGAAAAGGTTTTTAATTATGAATATTTTATTACTAGGAGCCACAGGAGCTACTGGAAAACTTGTTTTAAAAGAGTTGATAAACAATGACTACAACATAAGTATAGTAGTGAGAAATAAAGAAAAAATAGAAGCAGATATATTAAATAATAAGAATATAGAAATTATTGAAAGTAATATTTTAGATATGTCAGAAAACGAACTAAAAAATTTAATTAAAACTTCTGATGTTTTTATTTCATGTTTAGGGCATAACATCAGTTTCAAAGGCATATTTGGAGAACCCAAAAAGCTTGTTAGTGATTCACTTAAAAAAATATGTAAACTCGTAGAAAGAGAAAATATAAAACCTATAAAATTTATACTTATGAATACTAGTGGAAATATTAATCATGATGAAAATGAGAAAGTATCATTTTTTCATAAAGTTTTACTTTTTATTATTCGTACTTTAGTTCCTCCTCATTTAGATAATGAAATGGCAGCAAATTATTTAAGACTTGATATTGGGCAAAAAAATGATTTAATACAATGGGTTGTAGTAAGACCAGATAGTTTGATAAATGAAGATAAAGTAAGTAAATATTCTTTGTACTCTTCACCAACAAGAAGTGCATTATTAGATGCTGGGCAAACAAGTAGAATAAATGTAGCTAGCTTTATGTGTGAACTTATTAAGAATAATTCTCTATGGAATACATGGAAAGGTAAGATGCCAGTAATTTATAACATAAACTAATTTACTAGTTTTATATTGTATTAATAATTTAATATATACAATATGTATAATCAAGGAGTTTTTTATGGAAATAGGTAACAACTCTCAACTAAATAATAATATTTATTCTAATGCAAATCAAGCATTAAATAGAATTGCCACAGGGCTTGAAATAAATCAAGCTAGTGATGACCCTTCTGGATTATCAATTCTCAACAATCTACAAGTACAAAGTAGTGGTCTTACCCAAGCAATTGAAAATTCTAATTCAGCAGTAGCTCTTACTCAAATTGCAGACTCAGCATTATCGAGACAATCTACAATATTAGATGATGTAAAAGAAAAACTATTACAAGCTTCCACAGATACAACAAATCAACAAGGAAGAGAAGCAATACTACAAGATATTCAAGGGCAACTAAGACAATTAAATGATGTTGCTAGTCAAACAAATTATAATGGTCAAACTTTTTTACAAAATGCATCTGATGATTCAAGTGCTAGTCAAACATTACAATTTCAAACTTCTACTGAAAGTGGAAATCCAATTGAAACAACAAGTGTTCAATCAAACACAGAAGGTCTAGATTTAGAAGGTTTATTAAACCAAGATCCAGCAACATTTGATTCAGCAAGTGCTAGATCATTTTTGGAAAATGTAGATAATGCAATAAATACAGTAAGTAATAATAGAAGTGAATTTGCAGCAGTACAAAACCAACTGGATAGTTCTACTAGAAATCTTTTTTCTCAAAGAGATTCTACTTTAAATGCAGCTTCAGTTTTTGAGACTAACTTTGCAGCAGAAACTGCAAACTTTTCAAAACAGAATATTTTAGCTCAAGTAGGAGCATTTGGGGCAGCACAGTCAAATAACATTAATCAATCAATTGTTACAAGACTATTGTCATAATTTAATAGCCCAAGCTTTTAGCTTGAGTTATTAGAAACTAATAGTTTTAGTAATTCTTATTTTATTTTTAGGTCTTTTTGTAATTTTAAAGTACTCTCTATTATCATAAGTAAAGTAATTTTTATAACCTGATAAAACTCTTCTTTTTCTTTGAGTATAGTTATTTTCACATTGATTATGTTGATTTCTATAGTGTCTTTTTGAAGCACCATATCTTTCATGTCTAGTATTATTAGCAATAGTGGCACCTAATAAACCACCAGCAACTCTAGCAACATCTCTACCATTACCTCTACCTATTTGATTACCAATAGCAACACCTAAGGTAGCACCAACAATAGTATCTAATCCAATACCATTAAAATTGTTTTCTTCCCTATAATCAGTCTCATAATAGTTTTCTTCACACTCTTCATAAACTCTATCATATTTGTATTGATATATTAGCTCACTATGGTTAACATAGGCATACGTATAAGATCTTCTCTCTTTAGCAAAAGCAAAAGAGGAGATAATTAAAATTAAGATTAAAAATTTTTTCATGACAAACTCCTTAGATTAAATCTATAAGAAGTATATGTCTAAATTGTAGATGTATTGTAGATTATTTATTTAAGTTTTCCAAAAACCTTGTATTTTTCCCAATATATATCCAAAGCCTCTTGTAGTTCTTTACTACTTAGTTTTGTTTTCTTTTTAACCCCAAACCTTTTGATAAAAGCTTGTGGCATTATCGTCATTTCTTTACTTGGATTTTGCATATAAGAAAACATTGCTTTATTTACATCTTTTTGAGATGAGTATTTTAGTAAGTATCTATAAAAGTATTTATCAATAGATACAGGTAGTTTCTTGTGACATTTAACACAAGTACTTTCATATACATTTTGTTTTGTCTGTTTTGCATTAAGAAACGATATTAATATAAGTGTTATAAAAATAGTTCTTACCATGATACCTCTATTCTAGTTCCTACTTTTAATTCTGAACTAACATCAATTTTTAGTTTGTACTCTTTTGCAATTAAAGATACAATATTTAAACCTATTCCAAAACCACCAACACTTTTATCAAATCTAGTATATCTTTCAAATAAATTATCAAGGTTTTCTTTACTCATACCTTTTCCAGTATCTTCTACAACCATTAATTTATCTTTTAATGAAACACTAATAGTTCCACCTATTTTATTGTATTTAATAGCATTTGAAATTAGATTATCCAATAGTTTTGAGAACTTTTTGGTATCACATATAAAAGTTATATTATCTTCAACATCTAAAATAAAGTTTATTTTTTTGATAGTTGCTAGACTTTCAAAATACTCTACTCTTTGTTTTACAATACTTGATAAATCTAATTTTTTATTTTCTGAAATGATTTTATTATTCAATGTTAGAAAGGTTAAATCCTCATAAATATTAGATATAGTTTTTGCTCCAATATCTATTCTATTTACCTTTCTTGCTGTTTTTTCATCTAAGGAATCTTTATCTATCATCTCTACATTTGCAATAATTGCAGAAATAGGAGTATTTAATTCATGGGTAGTGTCTTTAATAAATCTATCTAATAAATGTAAAGCATCTCTCATGGGTTTTAAAAATAGTTTTGAAATAAAGTATCCAATAAACATCATAAAAATAAATGCAGCAAAAGAGAAAGTGATTATTTCACCTCTAACTTTAATATACCAAAGTCCATCATCAGGTACTTCTACAATAATATATTTTGCACCTAAATAATATGATTCTGGTTTTTCTATAAAATGTATTTTGTTTTTGCTTATATATGCAACTTCATCAAAGTTAATTTTATTTGATTTTAGTGTTGAGAAAATCTGTTTTTTATCACTATCAAAAATAGCTGAATTAAAGTTTTCATCTCTTGGGTAGTATTTGTATTTATCAAAGTTTACATGTAGGTCTTTTAGTCTAAAAACCAAATTGTTTGAATACTCTTGTAAAACTTGTCTTTTTTCTTGAAGCATTAAATCTTTTTGGAATGTATAATAAATAAAAGAAACAACCCCAATGATTACAAGAATTAAAAAAGAGTAAAGAAAACCAAAACCTAATAAGGTCCTAGTTTCACTCTTGGTTAAATCTATATCCAAGCTTTTTAAGACTAACAATACGTTCTTTTCCTAATATTTTTCTAAGATTTTTGATATATGTTCTTAATGAGTTATCACTATATTCTTCGTCATATTCCCAAACATAATCATAAATTCTATCATGAACTAAAAGTTCATTCTTGTGTTGTAAAAAGAATTTTAATAGTTTTAATTCTTTTAAATTCAGTTTAACTTCTTCCCCATCTTTTTTAAGTTCATTTGCTTTTGAATCAAAAGTAATATTTTCAGCTATTTGAATGATTTCGCTTTTGTTTGAATATTCTCTTTTGATTATAGTTTGTACTCTAATAAGTAATTCTTTTAACTCAAAAGGTTTTCTAATATAATCATCACAACCACTAGAAAAACCCTCTTCTAGTGAGTCCATAGAATTAAGTGAAGTTATAAAAATAGCAGGTACTACATTGTCTTCTTCTCTTAGTTTTTTTAGAACTTCAAAACCATTTAGTCCAGGAACATTAACATCTAATAAAAGTAAATCAAAGTTATTTTCATAAACAGCACTTAGGGCATCATCACCATCATAAGAAGCAATAACTTCAAAGCCTTGCTCCTCAAAATATTCAACTACTGTTTCACTTAATGTTAGGTCATCTTCTAATAATAGTAATTTTGTTTTCATAATTATCTTAACTTTTTTAAATTATTTTGATATCGTTTTTTCTCTGCATTACTCATTGTTGGAACTCTTGATCTTAATTCTCTTATAAAATCTCTCTTATTTTGAGGTTCTACATACCCCATAATAGCGATAAGTTCTTGAGTACTCATTTCTGAATAGTCAACTTTAGCAAAAACAAGAGTTAAAGCAAAAGAAATTATTAATAATATTTTTTTCATATTTATTCTCTATATTTTTATTTAATTGTACCATAACAAATGTATAAAAATTGTAAATAAACAAATATAGCAAAAGTAGCAGAATTCATACATAAAAATAGCAAATTCATAGCAACTTTCGTAAAACAAAGCTATTTAGTCATTTTTTAGTCATTTTTTTTGTTTTTTTATTTAAGAAATCTTGATTTGATCAGTCATATATGTATAATAGAATCAGAAACCTAGATAGATAAAATATGCAGGAATGGAATATGACGCAAGTAGGAAAATTATTTAAAAAAATGCCTTATATTGTAAGGGATGCAGAAAATAGCTATAAAGACATCAAATATGTCGAAGCTGTATTTAAAGAACTAGTATCAGAATATAATATTAAAGAAGAAAATATTATCAATATATTTTCAAATAATAGGGATAATCTTTTACACTTTCACTTAGTAACAAAAGTAACTATGCCAAAAGAAAGTCTTTGTGTTAATTATAAGGGTGATGCTCTTGAATTTACTTTTGAAGAATACAAAGAATCAAAAAGTAAAACAAAATATATAAACTCGTTTATGTTTATTGAGACTTTTAAACACCTTGGTGAAGATGTACTTGTAAGTGTGTTTGATGACATGATTGGATGTAATGGTAAAGAGTTATTTATTAGTACAAATAAAGAAAATCTAAAACTATTTCAACCAAGTTCAAAACACTACCGATGTCGAAAAGTTCTTTTAGAAAAAAGAGAAGCGGTAGAAGATACATGTACAACATTTAACATTGATTGTACAAAATTATATGAGGAATTAAATCCAAACCTAATCAAACAAGTTTGTAAAGATTTAGCTTTAACATATAAGAATTTATCTTATGAATTAGGGTACAAACCTGATACGATAAATAAAGCAGCATCAACAGGTAAAGTAAGTGATCAATTGAGAAAAGCAATTGATTTATATTTAGAAAATCTTAGATTAAGTGCAGAGTTAAAAGATCTTGAAATGATCAAGAAAACACTACGAAATGCAATGGTTTAAGTATTTGTAAATGTTATTTCACTAAAATCTCTACTAAAAAAAGAGTTTAAATGATCAGAAATATATTATTGACTGCGTGCGCTTGTGTATTATTTAGTGGTTGTATTGGTGAAAAAGAAGAAGAAAAATGGAATTCGTTTATCTACCCTGATAAACAAAACACAAAAAGAAACTTAAAAAGTCCTATGACATTTCCATCATTACAAATTTGTAAAGATGAGTCAATTAAACAATTAGAGAAAATGGGTCTAACTAACTCAGGAACATTTAAATGTGGAATGAACTGTAGTTTTCATGATGGTATGAAACTTGAAGTTTGTGAAAAGATGTTAGCACCAACTGAAAAATAGCCTTCGGCTATTTTTTGAAGTAATTAATTTTACTATCTCTTATATTTTTTGCTCTCGAAGGTTATAACTTTATTAGTTTTTTTATAATTTATATGGAGTAACTTATGAAAGAATTAAAACATATTAACTTAATGTATATTTATGATTCTGATAATTCAGAAATTATGAAAAGCCTTGAAAATATCTCAACAAATATAATAAAAGTAGAAAGTTTAGAAGAAGCCAATACTTTATTAAAAAATAAGTATATTGATATAATTATCTCAGAGAAAATAATTCTTACAGAACAACTAAAATACATTAGAGAAATCTCACCTAGAACACATATTATTTCATTTAAAAACTATATTGATAACTCATCATATTTTGATGCAATTAAATTAGAACAAATCAAGTATTTAAATCCTACATTAATAAACTTTACAATATTCAAAGAGGAACTAAAAGACATTATCAAAACTTTAGATTCTAATAGAAGTAATATTATTCAGTTAAAAGATGCTTTTACTTATGATAAATACAATAATACTCTACTAAAAAATAAAAAGATAATCTCACTATCTAATAAAGAAGATATGTTCTTGGATTATATTATCAATAATCAAGACAGAGCAATATCTTACGAAGAACTTAACAGTACACTATGGGAAGGGGACATGACTCATAATGCTTTAAGATCTGTAGTAAAAGAAGTAAGAAAAAAGACTTACAAAAACCTAGTTAAAAACATATCTGGTGTAGGTTACAGAATAGATTTATAAAAACTCTCCATTATTAAATACAAGAGTATTTTACTCTTGTATAACTTCCTTTTTTTATATTCTCAAGGATAAAACTCTCCATTAAACTAAATATTTATATTATTACTATAATAATTTCTAATTATAATTAATTTAATAATAAATTATAACTAACTATAAAAAGCCATATTTTCTTATGAATATTTATTCATTTTATCTATATAAAAGACTATATAATAGTTGTTTCAGCTTATTTTATATATAATCCACAAAAATATTAACGTAGCATTAGAATAGCTATAGTGAAATAATAATTTTTAAGGAAGCACAAAAAATGAAAAACCTGTCTATAAAATTCAAATTACTACTCCTAGTAATTTCATCCATTTCTATAATTTCTATTATATTAATAATCGATTCAATTAGTTCAATTAATAAAATAACTAATAACAATATCAAGAACTTTAAGGAAAACTCTTTTCTTACAAAAGAAGTTGAGCTGAAGAACTATACTGAACTTGCATACAATGTAATAGAGTCATTTTATAAAAGAGCTAACTCTAATAATGAAGAAGAATTAAAACAAGCAGCAATTAAAGCTGTGATGAATATGAAATATGGGAAAGACGGTTATTTCTGGATTAATGATTCAAAGCATGTTGTAATTGCACATGGATCAAAAGCTTCACTAAAAGGTAGAAACCTTATAAACCTAAAAGATAAAAATGGTGTTTATGTATATCAAGAGATTGTAAGAAAAGCAAATGCTAATACTAATGGTGGTTTAGTTGAATATGCTTGGCCAAAGCCTGGTGAAGAGAACGCAAGTCCTAAATTTGCTTATGTAAAAAACTTCAAACCATGGGATTTTATTGTTGGAACTGGTGCTTATGTTGATAATATTGATAAGTCAGTTACAAAAATGCAAGATAGTGCAAGTGAAGAAATAACTTCTGCAATTCTTATTCTTACAATAATTACTATTATTGTAGCTATCATTGTATCTATTTTATTTATTGTAATTTCTAATAAAATAATTGTAAATCCTTTACAAAAATTCGAAGTTGGATTATTGGACTTCTTTAAATTCCTAAATAAAGAAACAGCAGATGCTAAAGAATTAGAAGTAAATTCTAAAGATGAAATTGGAACAATGTCTAAAATAGTAAATGAGAATATTGTAAAAACAAAAGATTTACTAATCCAAGACAATCACCTAATGAATGACGTAAAAGAAGTTGTAAGTGCTGTAAGTCAAGGGTACTTAGACAAAAGAGTAGAAAACTCAACTAATAATGAAGCTCTAAATGAGTTAAAAGAGTTATTAAATACAATGCTTAGTAATCTTCAATCTCTAGTGGGATTAAATATCAATACTTTAAGTGATGTATTAGACTCTTATGCAAATAGAGATTTCACTAAGACTTTAGATACTGCAACTACTGGAAAAATTGGTTCTGAGATTTATAATCTACATAAAATTATTACTTTAATGTTAAATGAAAATAATAAAGATGGAAATATCTTACAAACAAGTTCTTCTGAATTATCTATAAATGTAACTACACTATCTCAAAATGCTACAAATCAAGCAGCTTCACTTGAAGAGACAGCAGCATCTATTGAAGAGATTACTGGAAATATTGCACAAACAAATGAAAAAGCACAAACTATGCTAAAAATTTCTTCTGAAACAAAAAGTGCTTCTAGCAATGGTAAAAAATTAGCATCAGATACAGCATCTGCTATGGAAGATATTAATGATAATGTAATTGCTATTACAGAAGCTATTTCAGTAATTGATCAGATTGCATTCCAAACAAATATTCTGTCACTTAACGCAGCAGTTGAAGCAGCAACAGCAGGAGAAGCTGGTAAAGGGTTTGCCGTAGTTGCTCAAGAGGTGCGAAACTTAGCATCAAGATCAGCAGAAGCTGCAAAAGAAATCAAAGTATTAGTTGAGACTGCAACTGCTAAAGCTGACCATGGTAAAAATATCAGTTCTAATATGATTGAAGGTTTTACAGACTTAGAAAACAAAATTTTTGAAACAAATCAATTAATTGATGATGTAACAAATGCAGCAAAAGAACAAACTATTGGAATGGCTCAAATCTCTGATGCTGTAAACCAATTAGATCAATTTACTCAACAAAATGCACAAATTGCTGATAAAGCAAACCAAATTGCACAAAGAACTGATGAAATTGCAAAAGAAGTTGTAGAAAACGTACAACAGTACAAGTTTTTATAATTATTTTTAAACTACGAAAGCATAGGCTTTCGTAGATACTTTCAAATCTTTTTCCCTATTTTAATAACCAATTTAAGCTATTTATTGTAAAACTTTCTTATAACTAATTTGAAAGAAAAATATGAAAAATAAAATATCATTAAAATATATGTTTGATTTACTATTAGAAAATAAAAAATACCTAATATTTGGTCAATTAATAACTCTAATAGCTATTCTTATAAGTGTACCAATTCCTCTAATGCTTCCGGTGTTAGTAGATGAAGTATTATTAGACAAACCTGCCCTATTCGTAAATACTATTGATTCTACTTTTGGAGCTGGAAATGCTTTTTATTATGTAGCTATTGTGGCTTTTGCGGTAATCTTCCTAAGATTGATACATTTTATTTTTGTTGTACTAATCACTAAGATATTTACAAAAATCTCAAAACATGTAACATTTAAAATAAGAGAGAGATTACTAAATCATTTAAGATTAGTAAATATGAATGAGTATGAAAGTCTAGGTTCTGGTGCAATTACTGCTAATCTAATCACAGATATTAATACTCTTGATAATTTCATTATATCTATATCTAGTAAGTTTGTAGCTTCTGTATTGACTTTGTTTGCTGTGGCTATTGTAATTATTGCAATTGATCCAATTCTTGGAATGATGATTTTGTTTATACAACCAGTGATAATGCTAATATCAAAAAGAATATCTAAAAAAACAGGTACATTAAAAAAAGAAGAAAATCAATCCATTGAGAACTTCCAAGATAATATCGGTGAAACATTAGAGTTATTTGGACAAATCAAAGCTAGTAATAAAGAGAAGTTTTTCTTCGATAATGCTATTAATAAAGCAAGAGATATTCAAAGAACATCTAATAACTTCAATTATAAAAGCGTGGCTTATGAGAGATTTTCATTTACTGTATTTTTAATAGCCTTTGAGATATTCAGAGCTGCTGGGCTTATATTAGTAGAATACAATGATTTATCAATAGGTATGATGTTTGCAATGTTTGGGTATATCTGGTTTATTATGACACCTGTACAAGATATTCTAACTATTCAATACTCTTACGCAAGTGCAAGTGCCGCTATAAAAAGAATCAATAAAATATTAGATTTAAAAACAGAAAAAAATGGTAATGAAGAGTTATGTTCAGAAGACAAAAGAGTAAATATCAAACTAGATAATTTATGTTTCTCATACAACAAAGAAAAAACTATTCTTCAAGATATATCTTTTGATATTCCAGCAGGGGAAAAAGTAGCGTTGATTGGAGCAAGTGGAAGTGGTAAAACTACCCTAGCCCAACTAATCTCAGGATTTTACTCTAAAAAATCTGGAGATATTATCTACAATAATATAAGTATTGAGAATCTAGATAGGCAAAGTCTAAGAGATAATATCTTTCTAGTACTACAAATGCCAATACTTTTCAATAACTCACTACGATTTAACATCACAATGGGAAATGAAAGCATAACAGATACACAAATCCATGAAGCTCTTAAAATCGCCCAATTAGATGATGTAGTAGAGAAAATGACAGAAGGTCTAGACACAATAGTAGGAAGACACGGAGTTCGGCTAAGTGGTGGTCAAAGACAAAGACTATCTATTGCTAGAATGATTATTGCTAATCCTGCTGTAGTTATCTTCGATGAATCAACCTCAGCACTAGATGTACATACAGAAGCCAAACTATTCAATGCACTAATTCCAGTACTTAAAGATAAAACAGTTATTACAATCGCACACAGATTAAGTACAGTAAAAAATGCGAATATGATATATGTACTAGACGATGGCAAAATCGTACAAAGAGGAAAACACGAAGAGTTAGAAGAGGAAGAAGGTCACTATTTACAGTTCGTTAAAAATCAGTTGATTTAATATCCCTCTCTAATAAGGTTTAGTAAAAAGTTATTTTACTAAACCAATTTTCTTACCTTTTAGTTTTTCTTTTAACAGAAACTACGAAATGATATATAAAAACTGAAATCAATAATTTATGAAACATCCATGCCCAATAAAAAGACCCATAACTGGAACTTGAGGTCTTACTAAATGGATTAGTGAACTTTATAATATCATTTATCATCCAAACTACATGGTTTTGCCTAAACCCCTCTATTGATAATAAATCATAATTTGCAATTCTATAAAAAAATAAAGTGAAAAATAACATCCAAAGAAGTGGGAAAAGCCAACTCTCACCAAAATTGGAAATCTTTTTATTAAAAAATAAAATCCACCATTCTGAGGACTTCCAATCTTTACAATCTTTCATTTGTTCAATCATTTCTCGCTGATAATATTTATTTGCTGTTATATAATCACTAATTGAATCATAATAATTTTTAAAAAATCTATTTGTTTCTCTACTAGCATTAGTAAACTCAACATAACCAATTTTAGCCTCACTTACATGTGCGTCATTCATAACAAAATTATCAAATTTCAACTTATCAAACACACCACTTTTTACTGTAGTATTTGATAAATTTATATTACGTTTAATATTTTTGTTTTTATTATATTTATTATCTATAATTTGTAAATCCTCAAATATATTATCTGTACTTACAAAATCTTTTACAAAACATTTTTTTAATCTAAATACTTTTTCAATATTGGAATTCAATATTTCAAAGTTATTAACCTCCAAGTTTTCAAAATTGATATCACTTTGAAAAGAGACTTCTTTCATCTTCAGTTTCTCGACTGTAATATCTTTAACTTGAATTGAATCTTTTCCAATCATATTTACTACTGCATTATTTGTAGATAAAATTGAGTTTGAGATAATTAATTCATTTATACTAATATTGATAGAATCTTTAAATATATCTTTTAGTTCTGTATCATTAATCAATATCTTTTCTGTAAAATTTACATTTTCTAAATTATTAAATTCTAAAATATTTCTAAGTTTATTAAAAATAATAGTTTTATTAAAAATAGTATTTTTTATACCTATATTTTTTATTTCTGCAAAACTAAAATCTAAATCACCATTAAAAATATTTTTTGAATTATCTAATAATTCTATTGAAGTAAAATTCACCTCTTTTATTATTGATTCTTTAAAGTCTATATTTTTCTTAAAGTCTGAATCGTTAATTATAAGAGAGGTATATTTTGATTTAGAAAAGTTTATATCATCATGAAATATAGATTTATCAATAGTGAACTTTTCTACAATATTTGAGGACTGTACTTTTCCTTTTATATCACATTCACTTATAGATAAAGATTGAATACTCCCATGAATCTCAATATCTTCTCGCAATTCAACATTTTCTATAATAATATTTTTTGATTCCATACAATCAAGTTTCTTAAAAAAAATAGAATTATTACTAATTTTTAAATTATTTAATTTAGGTAGAATACAAACTTCTTTAATTTTTACATTGTCTAAGGATAATTTTTCTAAAGAATTTAATTTTAAAAATTTAATAATAGTGTTATTGTTTATTTCTAAATTAGATATATTAGTTCCATTTAGCTCTTGAATTCTTGATTTATCAATAAAAACTTGAGATGATGAATTGCCTTCTAAATTTATTACTGGATATTCTTTTAAATCATTTATTTTTATATCTTTAGCATCTGAAAAATTAATTTTATTGTGGACTTCACAATTAACAATATCTATAAAATCAAAATAACCACCATTTAATGAAATAGAATCTCTTACTAAACTATCGCTAAATGATACTACCTTTGTAGTAAAGATATTAATATTCAAAAAATTAGAATTTATAATTACAATATTTTCACTCGTATTCTCATGCTGAAATTTGTCTTGAAAGGTCGACTTTTCAATATATAAAGACTTTATACCAGAGATATCAAATAATTTTTTTATTTCTGTATCTTCTATCTTTAATAAACTATTAATAGACTTTAATTTAACTTCTCCATTTATTCTAGTATTAATAAAAGATAATTCATTCAAACCACACAATGATAAATCATTGATTTCTGAATCTTCAATAATAATATTTTTAATCCCATTTTCTTTAAATATACATTCTTTTAAAAAATTAATCTCTTTTAATTCTAAGTTATTTACATTATCAAAAGATACATTTTTCTTAAAATCTATTTTTTCTAAATAAATTTCATTATGTCTATTTATAAAAGAAACCTCAGATCTTAATTGTGAATTATTAATTTTAATATTTTGTATACTATCAGTAGTAAATTCCTTATCAAACTGCGTTTCATCAATAATTATATTTAATTGACTTGTACCCTTTACCTGAAATTTATTCCTAAAAACAGAATCTTTTATATATACACTTTCTTCAACATTAATTTTTATATTTTTAATAAATTTTGTATTTTCATGAATTTTTACGTTTTTATATCTTTTATTACCAAATTGCACTTCATTTTTAAACTCACAAGAATTTAATTCTAATTCATTAATCGAATCAGCAATTATATCACCATGAAAGATACAATTAACAAACAAAATTTTTGAATTTACACAGAAGCCGAATAAATCAAAATTATTAATAAATGTACAGTCTTTAAATGTTAATTTATTTTGAAAATCTTGATAATTATATATATAAAAGTTATTATTGTTATAATCATTTTTAATAAACTTTGGAAAAATGATATTTTCAATTTCTATATCATTAACTATATTGTCATAGCCATCAAAAATCACATATTTTTCTCTTATATTGTTCCAAAAACTTACAGTATCATTATGATTAAATTCTTTTTTCTCACAATGGAATAAACATTTACTGTATTCCTTATATTTTTCATTATTACAATTTCTTTTACTACATATAGACATATTTACTCCATAATTATAAACACATCCATTCTACTAAATTAATTATAAAAAAACATATTTATAAATTAAAAGATAAAATTATTTTCTTTCTTGTAACCATTCATTAAGAATCTAAATATATAATAACAAAAAAGGTTTCATATGGATTCATCAAGTATAAAAAACTATTTTTTCTTTTTCGCTACTTCTATTATCATCATTGCAGGGGTAAAAGTAGCTAGTGAGATAGTAATAATTTTATTTTTATCTATTTTTATAGCATCAATATTTTCTACATTATTATCATTTCTGAAAAGAAAAGGTATTCCAAAACTACTATCATATTTTTTCGTTATATCCATATTTGTGATATTTACCCTACTTATTGCTTATATAATCAATATATCCCTAAAAGATTTTGCTAGTAATCTTCCATTTTATGAAGAAAAGCTTCAATCTTTGATTGTTTCAAGTATTAGTTTAGTAGAGCAGTATGGTTATACTATCGATCAAACGACTATTTTAGATGCGTTAAATCTTAGTTCGTTTTTTGGGTTTACTACTAATATTATTGGAAGTATCGGGACATTTTTATCTAAGTTCTTACTTATTATTATTGGGGTTGCTTTTATTCTTGCAGAATCAAAATCTTTTGAGACAAAACTAAAAGTGATATTCAAATACAATGCCAAAAAACTAGAACATTTCAATCTATTCTCACACAATATTCAAAAATACTTTTTAGTGAAATCAACTACAAGTTTCCTAACAGGTCTTATAATAGCTGTAGTACTAATGTTTTTTAATGTGGATTATCCAATACTTTGGGGAGTTATAGCAATGCTGTTCAATTTTATTCCAGTAGTTGGGTCTATTATTGCGGCTATTCCTGCTGTATTATTATCACTTCTAAATGTAGATATGAATACAACACTTATATTGATACTATTTTATGTGATTATAAACATCTCTATTAGTAATATCATTGAGCCAAAGCTAATGGGAAAAGAGTTGGGATTATCTCCTCTTGTTATATTCTTCTCACTTATTTTTTGGGGTTGGATTCTTGGAATTGTAGGTATGTTCTTAGCAGTGCCTATTACTATGACTTTAAAAATTGCGTTTAATTCAAATAATGAAACTACATGGATAGCTATATTGATGTCAAATTTATCGGGAAAAGAAAAAAAGAGACAAAAGAAAGATTAAGAATCTTCTTTTTTCTTTTTGCTGTTTTTATCAATATTGTCTTGATATTTTTTCTCAGCAAAAACTTTTATTAGAATAAGAATAACTAAAACAGGTATTGCATACCATTCACTCAAAAAACCATTTGAAGTAAGCTCATCAAAATCGATAATATCACCCATGGAATTTAGATCTTAGTTTTAGATTTTTGTCATAACTTAGTACATCATAATTAAACTCAGCTAAGTCATCATCATACTCAGCAAGCATTTTTGTAGCCCAATTACTAATATCTACTTTATAAGCATTAGACATGCCTTGTGGTCTAGATGTATTTCTTCTAGTAGTGTTAGAACCAAAAACTGGTCTATTAGATGATATAGTACTATTGTTTACTCTCATTGATGCTCTTTATAATTATATAAATGTATTATATTGAATTTAGTGTTATTCTACGATTAGAGCAAAAAATACAAAAGTATAAATATAATCCAATTTTAAAATATTGTCTATTTTTTATACATACAGAAGATAATTTTCATGAAATTAATTAGTAAGATATATAAAACTAATAAGGATTATTTATGAGTATAGAAACATGGATAGCTTTCGTAATAGCTTCACTAATTTTGACAATGACTCCCGGACCTAGCATATTATTAGGTGTTGTGCATTCTTTGAACTTTGGAGTAAAAAAGACAGTATATACAGCTCTTGGTGATATTACTGCAAATTTTTTACAAATGATTTTAGTTGCTATTGGATTAGGTGTTATTATTGCTAGTTCTGAACTTGCTTTTTTAGTAATCAAATGGTTTGGGGTAATTACACTTTTATATATGGGTATAAAAATGATTATGTCAAAACCACAAATAATAGAAAATACAAAACAAGAAAGTATCTCAAGAAAAAAGATGTTTACATCAGGTTTTGTAGTAGCTGCTGGAAATCCAAAAGCTATAATATTTTTCACAGCATTTTTTCCACAGTTTATAGACCCACAACAATCACTACTATTACAAATGTCAATTCTATGCCCTACTATGGCGTTATTAGATTTCACTTGGGTAATGATATATGCTATTAGTGCAAATAAGTTTTTCGATAGATTTCAAAGTAATGCTTCGTATATTAATAAGTTTAGTGGAAGTGCATTGATAGGTGCATCAGGATTTTTGGCTATGTCATCAAAGAGTGGGAATTAAATAAGGTAAGCCAATAAGCCGAGTTTTGTTTTTAAGACGATAATTTATCTAGTTAGCAAATTACTTAGCTAATCTTGCGAAGACCAAAAAACGTGAAGTTTAATACCAGGTCTTCTTGCTGCGGGTTGGGTTTACATAGCACCTAATATTGCTAAAAGGTCTGGGGAGCTCTTACCTCTCCGTTTCACCATCACCAGTAAACTGGCTGTATACTTTCTGTTGCACTGTCCCTTAGGTTACCCTAGCCATTCTCTAAATGGAACCCTACTTCACTGCAGCCCGGACTTTCCTCTTGAACAAGAGTTCAAGCTATCATCTGGCTTACCTTGGCGGAATTATAGCTAAAGTTTCTTAAACTTTATTTTCTTATAATGTCATAATAATCTGGTGCTGAAAATTTGAATACAGAATCATTGATTTCATTATTTTCTATAGAGTTTTCAAAGTTTATTTCTACAGAATTTTCTAGTTTATCTTTATATGATATTTTTGAGATTTTACTAGTTTCATTTGAAACCTCTATAATATAATCTGTATTATCGATATTTGTTAAGTACTTATTCTTCTCAATCTCTTTTGCACTTTGTAAAAGTTTGATAATATTGATTTCATTTTGAAGCTGAGTATAAATAGCTTGTTCTAACTCTGGTTCATCAATAATTGCAAAATTATTTAAGATATATACATTCTTTTCAATAGGTGTTTTGTATTTCCACAGAATTTTTCCTGTATTTTTAATAAAAACATCCCCTTTATATTCAATAGTTTTTCCAGAAGAAGACTCAATAATTTGAGTAAATTGTGCCTTGAAAGTTTCTAGTTTTTTTATATCTACAGCTGCGTTTGAAAGTCCTAAAAAACATAATAGTGACAATAAAATTTTATAAAACATATTTTAACCTTTATTTCTATATAATCTATCCGATTATAACAAAAAGGAATTAATTTTATGTTTAATGTTTTTTCAATGGTTTTTGGAACTAGAAATGATAGAGAAGTAAAACAATATAGAAAAAGAGCTCAAGCTATTAATGCCTTAGAAAAACAATATGAAGCTATGAGTGATGAAGAACTACAAGACAGTTTTGCGAAATTAAAAGATCAAGTTCAAAAAGACGAACTTACGCTTGATGCTGCGTTAAATGATGCATTTGCTATGACAAGAGAAGCTAGTAAAAGAGCTCTTAACATGAGACCTTATGATGTACAGTTGATTGGTGCAATGGTACTTCATGAAGGAAGAATTGCAGAAATGAAAACAGGTGAAGGTAAAACTTTAGTTGGTTCATTAGCTGTAGCACTTAACGCTCTTGGTGGAAAAGGTGTACACGTAGTAACAGTAAATGATTATCTTGCATCTAGAGATGCTGCTGAATTAGAACCATTATATAACTTCTTAGGTTATAGTGTTGGTGCAATTACAAGTGAGCATAGAGATGATGATGTAAGAAGAGAGCAATATGCTGCTGATATTACTTACGGTACGAATAATGAATTTGGTTTTGATTATCTAAGAGATAATATGACTTTAGACATAACTGAAAAAGTACAAAGAGAACATAACTTTGTAATCGTTGATGAAGTGGATTCAATTTTAATTGATGAAGCAAGAACTCCTTTAATTATTAGTGGACCAACAAATCACAAGAACTCTAACTATGTAAAAGCACATGAAATTGCTATGGGCTTAGAAAGAGGCGAAATTCTTGAATCAAAAGATCCTACAGAAAAAACACAAACTACTGGAGACTTCACAGTAGATGAAAAAAACAAATCTGTTTTATTAACAGAACAAGGTATTGAAAAAGCTGAGAAATTATTCGATGTTGATAATCTATACTCTTTAGAGAATGCATTGCTTTCTCATAACTTAGACCAAGCACTTAAAGCAAACTACATTTTTGAAAATGATGTTGATTACGTTGTTAAAGACAATGAAGTAATTATCGTTGATGAATTTACAGGTAGATTAAGTGAAGGTAGAAGATTTAGTGAGGGACTACACCAAGCACTTGAAGCAAAAGAAGGCGTTGCTATTCAAGATGAATCTCAAACATTAGCAGATATTACATTCCAAAATTACTTTAGAATGTATGATAATCTTGCAGGTATGACTGGTACTGCTCAAACAGAAGCAACAGAATTTGCTGAAATCTATAGTTTAGACGTTGTATCAATTCCTACAAATGTTCAAATTAAAAGAGATGACAAAAATGACCTTATTTACAAAAGTGAAAGAGAAAAATTTGAAGCTGTATGTAACAGAATCAAAGAATTCCACGAAAAAGGTCAACCAGTATTAGTTGGAACTGCTTCAATTGAAAAATCAGAAGCATTACACAAAATCCTAAAAGACAAAAAAATCCCTCATACAGTGTTAAATGCAAAACAACACGAAAAAGAAGGTAAGATTATTCAAGATGCAGGTCAAAAAGGTGCAGTAACAATTGCAACTAATATGGCTGGTCGTGGAGTTGATATTAAATTAACTCAAGAAATCTTAGACTTAGGTGGATTAGCTATTCTTGGTACTGAAAGACACGAATCAAGAAGAATTGATAATCAGTTAAGAGGTAGAGCAGGAAGACAAGGTGATGTTGGGGAATCTCAATTTTTCTTATCTTTAGAAGACAACTTATTAAGAATTTTCGGTTCTGATAAAATTGCTGGAATCATGGAAAGATTAGGTATTGAAGAAGGTGAACATATCGAATCTAAAATGGTTACAAGAGCTGTTGAAAATGCACAGAAAAAAGTGGAATCAATGCACTTTGAATCTAGAAAACACTTACTTGAATATGATGATGTTGCAAATCAACAAAGAAAAGTAATCTATAACTTTAGAAATGACTTATTAAAACCTGATTACAATATTGAAGCAAAATTAGATGAGAATAGAGAAGAATATATTCTTGACTTATTATCTAATGCAGAAATTATTAATGGTATGCCTGTTGAAGATTTCAACTACGATCACATCATTGCGAAATTCAAAGAAGAATTACATTTAGTAGTTACTCTAGAAGATATTACTTCTGAATCTTATGAAGAATTAGAAGAAAAATTAGTAAAAATTGTAAAAGAAGTATACGAGAAAAAAATGTCAGTTGCTGCTCCTGAGCAAAAATCTGAGATTGAAAGAATTCTTTACTTACAAATTTTAGATAATGCATGGAGAGAACATTTATACTCTATGGATACACTAAAAACAGGTATTGGGCTTAGAGGTTATAACCAAAAAGATCCACTTGTTGAGTACAAAAAAGAATCATATAATATGTTCATTGAATTAATTTCAAACATCAAAACTGAAATTATCAAAGTATTATTTACAGTGCAACTACAAAGTAATGACGATACACAAAAAGAACAAGAAGCTTTAGAAAAAATGAAAGAAAAAATGGAAGAAGCTAACCAAGGTACTACTACAAATATAGAAGAACAAGAAATTCTTGCAGGCGATAAAAAGATTGCTAGAAATGACCCTTGTCCTTGTGGTTCTGGAAAGAAATACAAACAATGTTGTGGAAAAAGCGGACCTAAAAGAGGTTTAGCAGCAGGGAACTAATTTGAATAAAAAATTAGTTAATTTCATCGTAAAAAAATATTTACGATTTGATAAAAAAAACCCTTTTATATCTATAAGTGCCATCTTGGCATTTGTAGGTGTTTCTATTGGAGTTATGGTTTTAATCCTTTCAATGGCTATTATGAATGGAACAGCTAAAGAGTTTGAAAAGAAACTTTTTACAATGAACTACCCTCTTACAATTTATTCTAAATTTAAAAACTCAATTGATGAATCTGTATTAACTACAATTCAAGAGAAATATCCACATTTACAATTCTCACCATATATTTCATCGCAAGCTATTATTCAAAGTGGTGATTCAATGAGTGGTGGTATGATCTTTGGTATTATTCCTCAAAAAGAAGCTGCTATAAACTCTATTTATAAAGAGTCTTTAGGAGATTTAAAATTAAGAAAATACGATATTATCACTGGTGCTGGAATATCTGATAAACTATATTTAAATGCTGGTACTAAAGCCACATTATACTTTACAGATTTAAATCCTACTGGGTTTTCTATGATTCCTAAGATGAAAAGATTTACATATAAGAACTCTTTTAAATCAGGACTTAATGCCTATGATAAAGCATATATGTATACATCTATTGAAGCTTTAAGAACACTTCTTAAAAGACCTGATAATAGTTATGATGGAATTCATGTGTATTCAGAAGATGCCTTTGAAGATATCAAACAATTAAGAGAAGACCTAAAAGGTACAGGTGCTGGTGTTATTGGTTGGTGGCAACAAAATGGTAATTTCTTTGCGGCAATGAAAATGGAAAAAACAGCCCTTTTTATTGTTCTAATGCTTATTATCCTTGTAGCATCACTTAATATTATCTCTTCACTACTTATGACTGTAATGAGTAGAAGAAAAGAAATAGCCCTACTTCTATCAATGGGTGCAAGTGAAAAAGAGATTAAATCAATCTTCTTAAGACTTGGTACTATTATTGGATTCTCCGGAATATTCTGTGGAACAATTCTAGGATTTATTGGATATTGGATTTTAGATACATTTGATATTGTATCTTTGCCAGCAGATGTATATGGTACTGCTAAATTACCATTAGATTTATCAAGTACAGACTTTGTATCTATTATTATAGGTGCAGTTGTTATTGTGCTTTTATCTTCATTTTATCCAGCATCAAGAGCAACAAAAATTGATGTTATTGATGTACTTAGAAATGAATAAGTCTTAATCGACTTATTTATTTTTATTTGGTAATTCTATTTTAAATACTGTTCCTTCATTCTCGACACTTTCACAAACAATACTACCTTCAAGCTTAGTAGTTATTAGATTATAAATAATACTTAATCCTAATCCACTTCCCCCATCTTCTCGACATGTTGTAAAGAATGGATTAAATATCTTAGTCATATTCTCAAGTGGTACACCTTTTCCATAGTCTTTGAAAGTTAAATAAATTATTTCATTCTCTTCATAAATATCTATATCTATACTATTTTCTTCATCTTTATCATAAGCATGTTTTAGACAATTGATAATTAGATTTGTTAATATCTGAGATATAGCTCCGGGGTAAGAATTCAAAATTATATTATCTGGACAAGATACATTAACTTTTATTTTTGTTTTTTTAGTCACATTATTTAAACTAACTAAGATTTCATTTATATATTCTAATAAATTAAATTCTCTTTGTTCATCACTAGATTGGTCAACTGCTACTTGTTTAAAACTTCGTACTAGTTGTGCTGTTTTTTGTAAGTTTACATTTATACTAGCTGATAATTCTTTTGAAGTATGAATAAAATCTTCAAACTCTTCTTCACTTAATTCATCTTTTTCATAATGTTTTGATAACTCTTCAGCCATTGTCATAAAATGTGTAATACCAGTAAGTGAAAGTCCAACAGGAGTATTAATCTCATGGGCAACACCAGCTACTAATTCACCTAATCCAGCCATTTTTTCTGATTCTATTAAGTTATCTTGGGCTTGTTTTAATTCAATCATTGATTTTTGTAAATCTTTATTAGATTGTTTTAACTGTTTAGTTCTATTATCAACTTTTACTTCTAAGGTCTCATTTAATGAACGTATTTCATCTTCTGCTTTTATTCTAGCTTCTAGTTCTTTATCACGCTCAACTATCTTTTCTTCAAGTTGTTCTGAGTGTTCATTTAGTAGTTTTTCTTTCTCTTTAAAGTAGTTTATTTTTTTGCTAAACTCTTCAGGAGATATTCTCATGTTTTTTAAAATATCTGTATATACTTCTGATAAACTATTAGACTCGTCTTCTGAGAACACACTGCTTTTTTTAAGTACATTATGTGCACCAGCAGTTCCTAGAGTACCTGCAAGGGCACGTTCTATTGAAGTATATAGTTTTGATAACTCTAAGATAGTAATCTTATCATTATCTTCTAAAGAGAATTTTTTCTTTAATTTTTCTACAGTTCTATATGTTTTGTTTTTTGGTAAATATTGATTTAAAATATTTGTAAATAAATTCATTTTTTCTTTTAGATCAATACTTTTTTCTAAATCTCCATTATAACTTTCAATATTCTTTTTATCTAAGATACTTATAAAATCTCTTGCTACTTTATTTTCCACATCACTTGATTTACTTATTAGTGAGACAATAATAAAGGCACTAATATTAAAAATCATCGTCCAAAAAACTGCATGAGGAATAGAGCTAAAGCCTACCATTCCAAAAAGCTCTGTAGGTTTTAGTAACGCAATATTAAATAATCCATTTTCAATAATAAAAGAAGAAATCCATTCACTCTTTTCAAATTGTGGAATAATCAATGTATAAAACCAAATCGTAAAACCAGATAATAAAGCAGCTATAGCTCCAAATCTATTGGCTTTCTCCCAAAATAAACCACCTAAGATTACAGGTACAAATTGTAAAACAGCAGTAAAAGAGATTAACCCAATATTTACAATAAGATTGCTTTTTGATACATATAAATAAAAAATATAACTTAGATAAATAAGTATTGTTACAATAAGCCATCTAATTTGTAATAATCTTTTTTTCAAAAAGTTTAATGAAGAAAAACTTTCAATTAGAGGTAAAACAAAGTAGTTACTAACCATAATAGACATAGCCATTGCTGTAATCATAATCATACTAGTAGAGGCTGAAAAACCACCAATAAAAGCTATTAAAGATAAAGCATGTTGATTCCGCTCCATTGGAATAGTAAGTACATAAAAATCTCTTAAACTTTCAGTATGAGATAATATCTCCCCACCCATTGCAATAGGAATAGTAAAAAATGTAATTAGTAATAAGTATAAAGGAAATACCCACATAGCAGTTTTGATATGTTTCATATCTGAGTTTTCAACTACACTTACATGGAATTGTCTAGGTAAAAACATCACTGCAAACATAGATAATATTAAGACACTAAGCCAAGTAGAATAATCTACACTGTCACTACCTTGTCCTACTACTTTGAATAGTTCTTGTTTTGATGCTTCATTTAAAATAGTACTTATATCTGGATATACAAAATATGATATAAAAACACCAATTATTAGTAAAGCTAGTAGTTTTACAATTGATTCAATTGCTACAATAAATACCATTCCAAAGTGTCTCTCAGAGGGGTCAAGTTTTCTTAGTCCAAATATAATAGTAAAAAACGACATTAACACTACAATTAACGTACCTACAATACTATCTAGTTCTGAACTACTTTGAATATAAGAAGCTTCATCTTTTGCAATAAGAATATTAATAGATTGAATAATTGCTTTTAACTGAATAGAAATATAGGGAATAATACCAACTAAAGCACCAAAACTTACAATTGCACCTATTAACATTGATTTGTTATATCGTACTGATATTAAATCCGCTAAGCTCGTAACTTTGTATAGTTCTTTAATTCGTATTAATCTTTTGAGTAATAAAGGCCATAAAAAGATAGCAAGGGTTGGTCCTAAATATACAGCTAAAAAAATCAAACCACTATTGGCAACTTTTCCAACACTACCATAATAGGTCCATGCAGTACAAAATATAGCTAAAGAAAGGGAATAAATATATGGGGCATAAGAAGATTTAAAAGTATAGTTTTTTTTCTCAATATAATATGCTATTACAAATAAGAAAAGCATATATAATAAAAATATAGCAACTATTGTATGTAGTTCAAACATGTTAATACTCTTCTATTTTAATAAAACCTGAAATGATTTTCAATAATATAATAACTGAAATCCAAAATAAATAAATCATTGTAAAACTATCAAATAATTTTGTGACATCTACTTTAAATATTAAATATACGTTGATTACAATAAAAAGTAATATAAATATATAAATATGAAATAAGTAGGAATTAAATAACTTTTTCATATTAACTCCTAAATCTGTATAAACATAAGATTATTATAGCACAGTATTAAAAGAAATAATGTTAAAGTATATGTATTAAGAAAGGTTCATTATGGCTAAATTACAATTTGCAAAAAAACAAAATGATAATAATACTTTAAGCACGCAAACATGGAAGGTACTCATTTGTGATGATGAAAAAGAAGTTCATATTATTACAAAAGCAGTATTAAGTGATTTTGTTTTTAAAAATAAAAAAATAGAATTTTTAAGTGCCTATAGTGCAGAAGAAGCTATTCCTATATTAAAAGAAAATAACGATATTGCAATGATTTTACTTGATGTTGTAATGGAAAATGATATGGCAGGACTTAATCTTGTCAAAATAATAAGAGATGAACTAAAAAATAAAATGATTAGAATTGTACTTCGAACTGGGCAACCTGGATATGCACCAGAAAAAGAAGTAATACAAAAATATGATATAAATGATTATAAAGAAAAAACTGAATTAACAGATATTAAATTATATACAACAGTTATAAGTGCCTTACGTTCATACAAAGATTTAAGAGCAATTGAAAGAAGTAAAAAAGGCTTAGAACAAGTAATCAAATCTACAAGAAATATTTATGAGAAGAATTCATTAAAACTATTTGCAAGTGGAGTTTTAACACAAATTGTTTCTATTCTAAAACTTAATGGTCATTCTTTTTTATTAACAGCAGATGGATTTTCTATCGAAAAAGATAATAATGGATTAAAACTTTTAGCAACTACAGGAAAATACGAAACAAAAAAACTAGAAGAAATTCTAACACAAGAAGTTAAAGACAATGTTTCAAGTGTTATTGATAAAAAAGAATCTATGTATTTAAATGATACTTATATTGGATATATTCCATCTGATACTAATAAACAAAATATCATATATATTAATGGCTGTAATAAGCTAAATGAATTAGATAAAAATCTAATTAGTATCTTCTCAACAAATGTTTCATCTGCATTTAATAAACTCTACTTAAATAAAGAAATAATTGAAACACAAAAAGAGTTAATTGAAACCTTGGGTGAAACTGTTGAGAGACGTTCAAAAGAAGCATCACAACATGTAAAAAGAGTTGCAAATATTTCTTATGAATTAGCTATTAGAATTGGTTTATCAAAAAAAGAAGCTACTCTAATAAGAAATGCTTCCCCTATGCATGATGTTGGTAAAATTGGAATTCCTGATGCAATTTTATTAAAAGAGAGTTCATTAAACAAAGAAGAGTATGAACATATGAAAAAACATGCCCAAATAGGTAGAGATATTTTAGCTCACTCACAAAGAAAAGTTCTAAAAGCTGCTTCAATTATTGCTTATGAACATCATGAAAAATGGGATGGCTCAGGATATCCAAACTCTTTAAAAGAAGAAGAAATTCATATATATGGAAGAATTACTGCCATTGCGGATGTATTTGATGCACTACTTCATAAAAGGTGTTACAAAGAAGCTTGGCATATTGATGATGTTATTAACTACCTAAAAGATGAAAGAGCAAAACACTTTGATCCACAATTAGTAGATATTATTATTGAAAATATTGAAGTTTTTAAAGAAATAGAGAATATAGAGTAAGTTTAAAACTTACTCTTTTTTATTCTTAATAAAATCAAATAACTCTATAGGTGAGTTAAGAATTCTTTTCCCTATATTTAAAGGAACAGAGAAAGCATCTTTAGTAAGGTTTGTAGATATCTTTGGATTGTTTAACGGTCCAAAAACTTTCACTTGAGTAGATACTCTTTTATTTTTCCCTAACAGCACATAATTTACTACAGGAATAGCTCCCACTAATTTTGAGTAGTTTTTAAAGAATACTAATTTAATATTAGAATCAATTGTCAAAGTATTTATATCAACACTTCCCGTTCCATCAAAATCAATACCATTTCCAACAGTTACAAGTTTTGTAATGTCTAGTCTGTTTTTTACCTTATCTAATGTAAATTCTAATACCCCATCACTTATTTCATAACCTGTTAATGTAAAACCTTTATTTGAGGCCATTCCAACAACAGAAGGTACTGCTAATAATGGATTAATTAAAGCAGGTGAACTATGTATAAATAAAAGTAAATTATTTAAAATTGCTAAGTCATCAACTTTTACATTTGTTAATATTAATTTACCTTTCAAATCATCTTTTTTCCCATTGGCTAAAAGCATTAAAGTTCCGCCTTTTACAATATTCTTATCAAATATTGTATTTACAAAAACATCACTAAAGTTATTAGCATAAATATCAATTTGACCATTAACATCTTCTTTGTATGTAATGTCAGCTTTTAAATGATTTAAGTGTAAGAACTTACTATCTTTTCTAATTCTAATTTCATAACTATCAGCAGGAAACTTATACTTCTCATTCATAACAATATTTGATTTTATTGCTTTTACATCTAAATTTTCTATTCCACTATCAATACTTTCCGTATTATAAACAAAATCATAACCATCAATATAAGCATCTAATTTATTTTCTCCAATAAATTTAAATACTAATTTTTCATCTTTAGTTTGAATTACAATATTATCATTATCAACTTCACCAAGTAAATCTAAACTTGTTACAACTTTATCGTTTTTCATAATAGGAATATCAAGATTATAAGCTAAAGCTTCAAAAGTAATTTTTCCTTTATTGAAATTAGCTTTTACAGTTTTTGCATAATATTTTTCATCATCAATTTTTAACGAAAGGTTTTCACCTGATATATCCATATCAGTTAATTTTGTATTATCTTCACTTTTTGTATCAATATAAATATCTAAGTCTTTTAAATATATATTTAAATCATCATTTTTTACATTTACTTTTATTCTATTATCATCAGATTTAACTTTTGTAAATCCATTTTTTATAGAACCTTTAATATCTAAAGTTTTGATTTGTTTTTCATTCTTAAACAATGGAAAACTCAATTTACGCAATTCACCTCTAAACTTAATATCATTTTCATCTTTAATAGCCAAATGTAAACTACCGCCTTTTATGCCAATAGTTTTTAATAGTTCAGACTGATTATATATTTTGCCTAAAGAAGCAATATCCACATAAATTAGATCAGAAATATTAATATTTGTATTTAAATTTTTTAAGTAAATATTTGTATTTTTATTAAAGTCCAAACTTAAAGCTGTTTTTTTGTCTTTTATATTTATTACTTTAGTTTTACCATCTTCAATATCAAAAGATTTGATTAAAGCATCACCTTTAGCTATTAAAGTACTAGTATCAATATCTAAAGTAACCATTGAATCAAGCATTTTTTTATGTTTGAAATGAGAATTTTTCACTCGTACTATTGAACCGTCTAATATTACATCTGCATTTTTTGTAAAAAATTCAAATTCATTTAACATAAAAGTAGAATTTTTACTTTTAAATTCTCCAGAAGTAGACATCTCTTTACTTATTAAATAAGGAATTTTTAGATTAACATGAGCATCTGTAAGTCCAGTTTTTTGTAATAATGGAAGTTGTATCTCATAAGCTTCCAAAATTTCTAAAACTCTTTTATCTAAAAAAGATTTGGCTTTTATATCAACTACAACTTCACCATTTTTTTCACTTGCAATATTGTTTATAACAACAAAACTACCATCTAATTTAATATCATCATACTTTGGTTTTACTAAATCAAAATATAGATTTCCTTTATCAAATTTTAGATTTATTTTTTCAGTATCTACTGTTCTTAAATCTTTATGGAAACGTATTTTAGCTTTATCAATAATCCCTGTACCATTTAGAGATTTTTCAACTATTCCTAAATTTACTAAATCAAATAATCCATGAAATTCATTTAATTTAATATCCCCAGTCACATTATCATACATCCACTCTTCAGCAACAGAGTCTAATCTAAAGAATTTTTTTAGAAATTTCAAACTTTTGAATTTTTCAGAATCCAAGTAAAACTTAGCTATCTTTTTTGTCATTTCTAGTTTAATATTTCCACTTAAATCTTTATAAAAATATTTACCTTCATGGCTTAATATATCATTGAAATAATCAATTCTAACATCACCATCTAACATCAGTTTTATGTCTTTTAAATATAAAGAATATAGTTTAAAAGCCACTTCATTGTCCGAGAATTCAAGCCTAGAAGATAAATTGACAAATTTATTATCTAAATATAAAGCTTTATCATTTATATCAATAGTAAATTCATTACCATCAATTTTTAATCTCTCTACATGAATTGAATTAAAAAATTTTAATACTTTTGGAAGAAGTTCAACATTCTTTTTTAAGTCATCATAAGAATTTTTTACTTCCGATTTTTTTGAGCTAATCTCAATATTTTCAATATCTACAATAAGTTTTTTATCCAATTTTATATAAAATTGCGAAACATTAACATTTCCAAAAGAAAAAGAGTCTATTTTAATGCCAGATAATAACACCGAAGCAAACAAGATTATTGTAAATAAAAGAAAACCTAATAAGAGTTTAGTAATCTTTAACATTATTGAATTTATCCTTATAACGTGCATAGTTGTTTTGTTTTATATAACTATTCCTCTAACATCAACAAAAGTATTGTTCATTCCTAAAGGTAGTACTAGTAATATTATATCATATTTAGATAAAAGTGGATTTGAGTTGAATATCGTAGACAAGGTAGTTTTACGTAGTTTAGGTTTTATTCAAAGTGGATGGATTAACATTGATAAAAACCATCTTACAAAAATGGACTTTTTATACAAACTAACAACATCAAAAGCCGCACTTAAAAATGTAACTTTAATTCCAGGGGAAACTTCATATATATTTTTAAAGCAATTAGCTAATAAACTTGATTTATCAGAAGATAAATTAGTAAAAACATATAAAAAATATGCCTATAAAGCTGATGGAAATATAATTGCAGATACATATTCATTGCCTTATGGTATGAAAGAAGAACATCTTGTTTTATATTTATTAACACAAACAAATAAGAAATATGAATCTTTTTCAAAAAAAATATTTGGATTATATGATAAGAAAAAATGGTATTACTATATAAGCTTAGCATCAGTAATTCAAAAAGAAGCAGCAAGTAAAGATGAAATGCCTATAGTTTCAAGTGTAGTACATAATAGATTAAGACGTGGAATGAAACTACAAATGGATGGAACACTAAATTATGGTAAATATTCTCATATAAAAGTTACTGCAAAAAGAATTAAAGAAGATAATAGTTCATATAACACATATAAAAACAGAGGTCTTCCAAAAAATCCAGTTTCTGCTGTAAGTTTAGATGCAATTAAAGCTGCAATATTTCCTGTAAAAAGTAAATATTTATATTTTGTAAAAGATAATAAAACTGGCTTACATAAATTCTCAAAGTCATATAAAGAACACATAAATAACATCAAAGCAAACAGAGGTGTTAAAAAAAGTTACACTAAAATCAAAGCAGTTGAAAGTAAAATAGATAAAGAAGCAAAAAGCATCATGAAGACCGATGTAAGCAAGCAAAAGCCCACTTCAATCAAGTCACTTTGGAATAACGTAAAATAATTATTGTGCAAAATTGAAACACCAATATTTTTGATATAAAAATAAGAGTCGTTTTCAATTAGCACAAACTCAAATACTGCTATCATATCATCAACATTAAAAATTAAAATTTAGGAAATTACATGTCAAAGATTATTTACACAAAAGTTGATGAAGCTCCAGCATTAGCAACTTATTCTTTCTTACCAATGATCAAAGCTTTTACTAAAAGTTCAGGTATTGAAATGGTTACTAAAGATATCTCATTAGCAGGAAGAATTATTGCTAACTTCCCTGAGAACTTAAAAGAAGATCAAAAAATCGCTGATCATTTAGCAGAACTTGGTGCATTAACTCAAGATCCTTCAGTTAATATTATTAAATTACCAAACGTTTCTGCTTCTATTCCTCAATTAAAAGCAGCAATTGCTGAATTACAATCAAAAGGTTACGATGTTCCTAACTATGATGAGTCTGCTGAAATTTCTGCTAGATACTCAAAAATCTTAGGTTCTGCTGTTAACCCAGTATTAAGAGAAGGTAACTCAGACAGAAGAGCTCCAGGAGCTGTTAAAAACTACGCTAAAAATAATCCTCATAGAATGGGTAAATGGACAGCAGAGTCTAAAACTGAAGTTATGCACATGGATGAAAATGATTTCTATGGTGCTGAATTATCAACTACTTTTGATGCAGCTGATGATTTAAAAATTTCTTTTGTTGATGCAAACGGAAGTGAAACTGTATTAAAAGCTTCAACTGCTGTAGAAGCTGGTGAAATTATTGATGCAACTTGTATGAGTGCTAAATCTTTACAAGAATTCTACCAAACTGCAATTAACAGAGCTAAAGAGCAAGATGTATTATTATCTCTTCACTTAAAAGCTACAATGATGAAAGTATCTGATCCAATTATGTTCGGATTTGCTGTTAAAGTATACTTCAAAGATTTAATTGCTAAGCATGGTGAATTATTTGATTCATTAGGTGTTAACTTCAATAATGGTTTAGGTGATTTATACTCTAAATTAGATCAAATTGATGCTGATAAAAAAGCTGAAATCGAAGCTGATATCGCAGCTGTATATGCTGTACAACCAAGACTTGCTATGGTTAACTCTGCTAAAGGAATTACTAACTTACATGTACCATCTGATGTTATTATTGATGCATCTATGCCTGCTATGCTTAAAGGTGGTGGTAAAATGTGGAATGCTGATGACAAAGAAGAAGATACAGTAGCAGTTATTCCTGATAGATGTTACGCAAAATCTTTCCAAGCAGTTATTGAAGATTGTAAAGCTAACGGTACATTAGATGTAACAACAATTGGTACAGTTCCAAATGTTGGTTTAATGGCTAAAAAAGCTGAAGAATATGGTTCACACGACAAAACTTTCCAAGCAGCAGCTTCTGGAAAAATCGTAGTAACAAACACTGCTGGTGAAACTGTATTCTCTTTTGATACAGAAGCTGGTGATATCTTCAGAATGTGTCAAGCAAAAGACGCTCCAATCCAAGACTGGGTTAAATTAGCAGTTACTAGAGCTAGATTATCTAATACTCCTGCAATTTTCTGGTTAGACGAAAACAGAGCTCACGATGCTGAAATGATTAAAAAAGTTAATAAATACTTACCAGAACATGATACGGCTGGTTTAGATATTACTATTGCAGCACCTGTTGATGCAACTAAAACTTCTTTAGAAAGAATGAGAAAAGGTCTTGATACAATTTCTGTAACTGGAAATGTTTTAAGAGATTACAATACTGACTTATTCCCAATTTTAGAATTAGGAACATCTGCAAAAATGTTATCAATCGTACCATTAATGCAAGGTGGTGGATTATTTGAAACTGGTGCTGGTGGATCTGCTCCTAAGCACGTTCAACAATTTGCTGAAGAAGATTACTTAAGATGGGATTCATTAGGTGAATTCATGGCATTAGCTGCATCTTTTGAACACTTAGCAAATACACAAGATAATGCAAAAGCTCAAATTTTAGCTGATACTTTAGATAAAGCTACTGGAACTTTCCTTTTAAATGACAAGTCTCCAGCTAGAAAATTAGGTTCAATTGATAATAGAGGTTCTCACTTCTACTTAACTATGTACTGGGCTCAAGAATTAGCTGCACAAACAACTGATGCTGATTTAGCTGCAGAATTTGCTCCAATTGCAGAATCATTAACTTCTAACGAAGATAAGATTGTTTCTGAATTAGTAGCTGGTCATGGTAAAGAAATTGACATGGGTGGATACTACTTACCAAATGATGATTTAGTAGCAGCTGCTATGAGACCATCAGCAACATTAAATTCAATTATCGGATAATCTTATCCAAATTAAAAAGAGAAGAGTTTTTCTTCTCTTTTTACTCTTCTTCTAATCTAAATCATTTTTTATACTAAATTCTAATTAATCCTAAGAGCGAAAGTGCTATAATACCGCAAAAATTATTTTGTATTAAAGGTACTACTGTGAGCACAAAAAGAGTTGGAATCGTTGGAGTTGGTAATGTTGGAGCTACATTAGCTTTTACAATAGCAGAGAAAAATATATGTTCTTCTGTATTATTAAAAGATATTAGAGAAAATATTGTACAAGCAATGGCTTTGGATATTTCACAAGCTGCAAATGCTGCAAAATCAAATACAATTGTAAAAGCTTGTCTAAGTGATGAAGAATTCAAAGATTGTGATGTAGTTGTTATAACAGCAGGAATCGCAAGAAAACCTGGCATGAGTAGAGATGACTTATTACTAACAAATGCAAAAATCATGAGCCAAGTAATTAATAGTGTAACTACATTTAATCCAAATGCAATAATAATCATTGTTTCAAACCCTTTAGATGCCATGGTATATACAGCCCTTAAAGCATCAAATTATCCAAGAAATAAAATTATAGGAATGGCAGGTATTTTAGATAGTGCAAGAATGTCTCACTTTATTTTAGAAAAACTTGGATATGGTGCAGGACAAATAGAAGCCTCTGTAATGGGTGGACATGGTGATGATATGGTTCCACTACCAAACTTCTCAACAGTTGCAGGTGTGCCTTTAAATGAAGTACTAAAAGATGAAGATATAGAAGATATTGTAAATAAAACAAAAAATGGCGGCGCTCAGATTGTAAAACTTCTTGAGACTGGTTCTGCTTATTATGCTCCAGCTTTCGCAACAACTCAAATGGTAGAAGCAATTATTAATGATAAAAAAGAAGTTTATCCTTGTGCTATTAGATTAGAGGGTGAATATGGCTATGAAGATATTGTATCAGGAGTTCCAGTTATGCTTGGAAAAAATGGTATTGAAAAAGTGATTGAATTAACTTTAAATGATAATCAAAAAGAAGAGTTTTCAAAATCAGTGGCATCAGTACAAGAACTTGTAGATACATTAGAAAATAAGTTTTTCTAATAATATTATTATAAGCTAATGAGAATATAATACACACAAACTCCATACAAAAAATGTATAATAAAATAAAAAGGCAAAACAAATGCAACAAATTTTTGAAGTTCACAATGTAAAATGTGGTGGATGTGCCAATACTTTAATTACAGCTCTTAAAGAAGAGTTTGGTGATGTTACTGTTGATTTAGAAGTAAACCCACGAAAAATCACACTTGATATTGAAGATAATAAAAAAGAAGATTTAAAATTAAAACTAAGAAGTTTAGGTTATCCATTAACTAGTGATGAATTATCTGGTTTTGATAAAGCAGCAACAACTGCAAAAAGTTTTGTATCTTGTGCTGTTGGTAAATTCAACGTGGCAACAGGGAAGTAAATTATTATAATTTGAGGATATCAAATCCTCTTCCCTTTCAAAATCCTATAATTAATTTTTTCTTGTAAATCTCTCTTCTTCCCTATTCTAGGTACTTCTTGCTAAATTCATATTTTTTTAATATACTATACCCCACTATATTATATAAGGTTAAATATGAGTAAAGAAAAAAAGATTTTATTAATTATAATTGTAAATGTAATTATCATTGTTTCTGAAATAGTATTTGGGTTTATATCAAACTCCTTTGCACTAATAGCAGATGCATTACATAATACAGGTGATGTATTAGCAGTTATTGTTACATATATTGCGCTTAGACTTGGAAGTAAAACAACTACCTTTAAACAAACATTTGGCTATGTAAGAGCTGAAATGATGGCAGCCTTTGTTAATACCCTATTTTTGTATATAACGATGTTATACATGATTTATGAGGCAATAAACAGGTTTTTTAACCCAGAGATAATAAATCCTATATATATGATTATTGTAGGTATTATTGCAGTTATTGCAAATGGTATAAGTGCATATATCCTAAATACCTTAGGAGTTGCTTCTTGTGGACATGATCATTCCCACGGACATTCACACGATCATGATCATAGCAATTCTCATAGTCATGAAAAAGAAGAAGATGCAAATATTAAATCTGCTTATTTACATATGTTAAGTGATGCCTTAATTTCTGTTGCAGTTGTAATTGCAGGTATATTTATTTACTTCTTTAAAATTTATTATATTGATTCAATTTTAACAGTTTTCTTTTCTGTATATATTTTGTATCACTCTTATCCTTTATTAAAAAAATCATTTTTGTCATTAATGGATATAAATATTACAGCAATTAGTGAAGAAAAATTAGATGAGATTGTTAAGTCAAATAAAAATGTACTTTCATATCAAGATTTACATATTCATAAACCGAGTTCAAAACATAATTTTATATCACTACAAATAGTTTTAAAAAATGAAGTTTTAAATTTATTAGAAATTGAAGAGATTACTAATGATATAAAATCAAAACTAAATAAAGAAAATTTCAATCATGTTCAAATTCAAGTTGCTTCTTTAAAAAATAAACAAGAGCATATAAATTGTTCTATGTAAAGGAAAATAATGTATCAATGTAAAATAGAAAATAAAAAGCTAATAAATAGAATCAATAGAATTCAAGGGCAAGTTAACTCTGTTAAAAATAAATTAGAAAGTGATATGGACTGTCATGAAGAACACACTGATCCATACGAAGTAATTAGACAGTTAACAGCAATAAAAGGTGCCGTAAACGGAATGATTAACTCTTATGTTGAACATTTTGCAAAAGGTCATTTAGTAAAAGAAATAAGAGAATCTAAAGATGAAGCTACAGCAATGGCTGCAATGGATGAGTTAGTAAATATTATGAAAAGCTATAGTAAATAAACAAGTAAAATTACTTGTTTATTATCTTAGCAATAGAGTTAAGAGAAGAGTTAAGTTCATCTTCATTTAAACCTTTTTGTAAAGCATCTAGTTTTACATCACCTTTAGCAATTTCTTTTATTGCTCCATCAACTGCTATTTTATAAATAAAATATCTTGTTTGAGTAATATCGTCTAAACCTAAAGATTTTACAACCGTACCAGAAGTATCATTGATTATTCTAATTGTAGAGTCTTTAAATAATTCTTCAAGTTTTCCATCAACTGCAAGTTTTTTCATAAGCCATGGAGTATTTGAAATATTGGCTACTAATACAATATCTTTTTGTGTAACTTTGTATAAACTGTTTAGAACTACTAATGAGTCATGGTTTCCAACAATTAGAAAAGACTCTTTTCCTTTTTTGAATAAATCTTCTTTTTTTGAATAAGCACGATTTCCAACTAATTCATAATATTCTGGTAATAATGAAATATTTAGATCTTCAATTGAAACTTTATTTTCTGGATTTATTTTATTCTCTGGTGCAGTTAAATATACAAGCCCCGCAAAACCTATTATTCCTAAAAAAACTATCTTTAAAATATTTGCCATTTATTATCCTATTTTTTCTTATTTTTTAATCTTTTCGCCCATCTTTTAAATAAACGATATGTTGTAATATTACTATCTAATTCTTTTTCATTAATTATATTATCAACTAAACTTTTTGCTAAATAAGGTGAAAGAACAAAACCTCTTCCCCCTACTCCATTAATTACATGAAGATTTTCTATCATTTTTAGATTCTCTTCTTTAATAAATGAACCATTTAAAATATGAGGATAAGCTTCAATACTTTTTGCTGAATCAACTAGTTTTCCAACCATTGGGAAATAATCTAAACTAGAAGCACGTGCACCTATTTTTACATCTAAAACATTAACGTTATCAATAGGAATAATATCATTAGCTAAAGATATTAATTTTAAAGAATCAGCATCAACCATATCAGATTTATAACATCTAGAACAACTATTTATATTTGCAACTTCCACACAGTAATTACATATATCTTTATCACAATCAAAACGATGATGTGTTGCGCCTAAGGAAACTTTGTATAAATCATCTTTATAAGGAATTGCCTTTGAAATTGAACACTCTTTATGATAGTTTATATTAGGTTTTGAAGTACTAGAGACATCAATCTTTTGTCCCCATACAGCTCGAATATTAAAGTACTTCTCTTTAATTAATCGAGTGTCAGCACCAGTTGTTAGAATAATATCTTTAGCTTTAATTTCATTATTGATAATCCAAGAATTATCATCTTCATTTTGTTTTAAATCATTTATTTCATAATTTAATTTTGTATTAATATCTTTTGTTAGATATTCACAAATATCACTAGGATTAACTTGAGAGCCAATAGGGAAAAAGTACCCATCACCCATTTCTTCATACTCAAAATCCATAGAAGTTTTATATGATTCAAATTTATCTCTATCTTCTTGATTTTTAGGAATTCTACAAACTCCACAATTTGTAAGTAAATCATTTTTTAGACTTTTATAAAACTGCGTTGAGAATTTCAAAGATTTAGTTATCAAAGATTTAAAAGCATTATCTTTACCCAATAATGGAGATAAAAAAGCCCCAGCGGCACCACTAGCCCCAAATGTAACTTTTTCATTTTTATCCACTAATAAGACAGAATCTGAATGCTCTGATAAAAAATAAGATGTAGCACATCCAGCAATTCCAGCCCCAACTACAACATAGTCATATTCTAAATATTTAGGCATTCTTCTCTATCTCTTCAAGTAGTTGATAATTTGGTCGCCAGTACCCTCTACCACCTCTTAAACTAACACATCTATATTTTGGGAATTTCTTTTTATAGTAGTTAAGTCGCTCTTTTGTAGTTTTTCCAGAATCACAATAAAAAACAAAAATTGTACCTTCTGGCATTGTTTCCATTTCATAAGGATTATATGTGATTGTTTCTATATTTCTAAGTGGTTTTAAAATAGTATCAATTAATACTACTTTTATACCCTCTTCTTCTAATAGTTTTGTATTTTTATATAGCTCTTGTTGAGTCCACTCATCAGTGTAAAACATAAATTATTCCATAATATTTTTTTAATAGCCTATTGTAAATAAGCTCAAAATAATAGCATAATCTTTGTTAATAGTGCTAATCTATAAGCAAACCTTGATTGACTATGACTCAAGTTTGTGTTATAATAGATATAAATTATATACACTAATATTATTATAGGGAACAAAATGGCAAAAAGTTTATATGAAACACTTGAAGTAAATGAAAATGCTTCAGCTGATGAAATTAAAAAAGCTTATAGAAAATTAGCAAGAAAATATCACCCTGACGTGAATAAAGACCCAGAAGCAGAAGAAAAATTCAAAGAGATTAATGCAGCTTATGAAGTACTAAGTGATGCTGAGAAAAAACAACAATATGACCAATATGGTGATTCAATGTTTGGTGGACAAAACTTCCATGACTTCGCAAGAGGTCAAGGTTCAAACAGTAACTTAGATGATATCTTAAGACAAATGTTTGGTCAAGGTGGCGGTGCTGGCTTTGGTCAAGGAGGATTTGGTCAAGGCGGATTCGGTGGAGGATTTGGTGGTTTTGATGAACCAGATTTAGATACATCTGCTCAAATCACTATTCCATTTGATATTTCTGTTCTTGGTGGAAAACAACACATTTCATTAAATAATGATTCTTTTGATATTAAAATTCCAGAAGGAATTAAAGATGGTCAAAAAATTAGAGCAAAAGGTAAAGGAAAATCTTACCATGGACAACAAGGTGATTTAATTCTTAAGATTAATGTAGCTGCTTCTCCTGAATATGAAAGAGATGAAGATACACTTATTAAAACATTTGATTTACCTCTTAAAACTGCCCTATTTGGTGGTAAAATTGAAATTAAAACAATACATAAAGACATTACACTAAAAGTACCACAAAACACTAAACAAAACCAGAAGTTTAGAGTTAAAGGACTTGGAGTTCTAGATAGAAAAGCAGGAGAGAAAGGTAATCTACATCTTAAAGCAAATATCATCTTACCTAAAGTTGATGATTTAGATGAAGATTTAATCAATATGCTACAAGAGAAGCTTCCAGAATAAAAAGGTAAATAGCTATGGAAAAGAATAGTTACGTAGAACCTGTATTTTTAATCTCAGCAGTTGCTGAGATTCTAAATATCCATCCTCAAACATTGAGACAATATGAAAGAGAAGGTCTAATTAAACCATCAAGAACTAATGGGAAAATTAGATTATATTCACAAAAAGATATTGACCATATCAAATATGTTTTAACACTTACAAGAGAGTTAGGAGTTAATTTAGCAGGGGTTGATATTATCTTACAACTAAATAAAAAAATAGAAAATTTAGAGAGTGAAATTCACACTTATAAAACAAGAATAAAAAATATAAATAATTTAGCAGTAGTTCCCGATACAAAAGCTCTAGTAGTTCAAAAGACTTCTTTTGATATTGTTATTGTAGAATCAAAAGAGGAATAATCCTCTTTTAATTAAATTTGATGTTGAACGATATAATCTCTCATAAGAGGTGGAATATCTAAATAATTATCATCATCTACAGATAAATTAGATTTATTCTCTTCCTCATTATTATCATTACTTTCTAAATCTGTATCATTCTTAGATTCAAATCCAGTTGCAACAATAGTAATTTTTACTTCATCAGTTTCTAATGTTCTATCAGAAGTAGTACCAAAAATAATTTCAGCATTGTGATCCATTCTATCATTAATAGAACCCATTACATCATTAATAGCAAATAATGAAACTTGAGGATGTATATTAAAGTGAATTAAAATACCTTTAGCACCATTTAAAGACATTTTATCTAATAATGGAGACTCAATAGCATCTTCTAAAGCTCTTTGTGCCGCATTCTCACCTTTTGCTTTACCAATACCCATTAAGGCCATACCTCTATGCTGCATAATTGTTTTAACATCAGCAAAGTCAGTATTAATATCAGAATTACCTGGGTTTAGAATAACCTCAGACATTCCATTAACAGCTTGGTAAAGAATATTATCAATAATTTTAAAGGCATCTTTCATCCCTACATTTTCATCAATAATTTCTAATAATCTATCATTAGGTACTACAATAATTGAATCACTTACTTTCTTAAGCTCTTCAAGTCCAAGATTTGCAAGACCTGCTCTTTTTTTACCTTCCCAAGTAAATGGTTTAGTAATAACAGATACAGTTAAAGCACCGATTTCTTTGGCAGCTTTTGCAACAATAGCAGCAGCACCAGTTCCAGTACCTCCACCAAGTCCAGCAGCAATAAATACAATATCAGCACCTTTAAGAGCTGTTTTAATCTCTTCGTAACTCTCAACTGCAGAATCTCTACCAATTTCTGGTTTCATTCCTGCACCAAGACCCTTAGTAAGTTTAATTCCTAATTGAATTTTCTTTGGAGCTTGAGAAATATGTAATACTTGTAAGTCAGTATTTGCAGCTATTAAATCAACTTTTTGAGAACCTTCTTTGATCATGTGGTTAATCATATTACAACCACCACCACCGATTCCAATAACAGAAATTTTAGCTACGTTATCAGATAGTACCTTATTAGGCATTTGTTCTTTTATATCATCTACTTTAAATAAATTATCCATTAAAACCACTCCGATATTTTGCTCCAGAATTTTGAAACACCTTTTTTCTTTTCTTTTGAAAGAGGCGTTAAAACCGTAGGATCGTCTTTTCTTATTTCTTGAGACTTATTATGTACTTCTTCTCTTGGTTGAGTATTCTGATTATAATTAATCTGTTCATTAAACTCATTATTGTTATTCATTTGAGGGTTTTGAATTGTTTTATTTTCAATTCTTGCCTCTTTTCTAATAGGTTTAACTAAATGCTTAGAAGAATCTAACTCATAGTTTCTATTTAATCCTAATTTGTATTCTAATAAACCAACAATTGTTGACATACCAGGTTCATCAAAGTTTAAATATCCATTTTTGATATTTTTTGGATTTGATAAAGAAATAGGAGTTCCATCAAAAATTTTATCAGCTAATTCTCTAATACCTTCTAAGTTTGCCATACCACCAGTGATAACAATTCCAGAAGTTACATTATCTAAAATACCACTTTTTTTAAGTTGGTTTCGAACTAATACAAGTACTTCTTCAACTCTAGCATGGATAATTGTTTGAATATAATCTAAAGCAACTTCAGAATGAGTATCTTCATCACCTATTCTTGGAATTTTTACTTTAGTTACCCCTAATTCATTATTAGGAGTATAATCTTTAGTTAAAGATCCATATTCAGTTTTTATTCTCTCAGCAGCTAATGGCGGAGTATGTAACATAACTGATAAGTCATTAGTAATATGATTTGATCCAACAGGTATAAATCCATTATGAATTAAAGAATTACCTTTATAACAAACGTATTCAGTTGTAGTTGAACCCATATTAATAACTGTAGTACCAAATTTTCTTTGTTGATTATCAAGTACAGAAATAGCAGAAGCATAACCATCTAAAATAAATCTTGATTCTTCAATTCCAGAAACTTTAAGTGCTGATTTAATATTAGTTAATGCTGTTCTTTTTGCTGTTACAATATATACACCAACTTCTAATCTAGAACCATTCATGTTAAGAGGATTGTTAACATCAACAGAATCATCTACTTTGAAGAAAATAGGTACTACATGAACAACTTCATATTCTGGTACGATAGTGGCATTATAAAGTGCCATTTGCATTACTTGGTTAATTTCAGTTTCAGTAATTAATCCATTAGGTACATTTACTGACCCTGAACTTCTAATACTTTTTGTGTAATTACCAGATATTGAGACAACAGATTCATCAATAGTTTCTGTTGTATTTCTTTTGGCTAAAGTTACAGCATTTTTTATTGCCTTAGAAGCCTCTTCAATATTAATAATTAACCCTTTATTTATACCTTCACTATTCTGAATGCCAGTCCCTAGAATATTTATATTATATTCTAGGTCATGTTTAGCAATCACTGCTGTGATAGTTGAAGATCCAATATCAATTGCTAAAAGAGTATTATTCAATTATTATTCCTTTGTATCTATAGAAGATTGAATTTCGTAAGTATTTTCTAATCTCTTAATTAAATTAGCCATTAACTCTTGGTCTTGTAACTGAGTTAATGTTGATTTAACTGTTTCATTTCTAGATTCTGAATATTCACCTAATTCAGAAGCGTTTACTCTAAATAATACAATTTTATTATCTAAGTTAACTAAACCTTCTTTATTAGTTGCAGAGAATAGTTCATTTAAGAATTTTGCTGCTTCTTGTGGATTTAAAGCTGTGATTTTATCTACAGATTCTCTTGTAACTTTTTTGATGTTAGTTCCCTTGAAAGTACTAACTTCTTTTTTTGCTAACTCATTTAATTTTTCATTTTTTGCAACACCATCGTATACAGCAGAAACTCTAGCTTTTGCAGCTTCAAATGATAATGGTTTAGAATCAATTTTTTTAACTAATTGAGTAATTACATAAGTATTGTCATGTAAAAATGGTTTGATTAAAGTTCCAACTTTAGCAGAAACAATTTTCATATTATTTTCAGAATCAAATGGTAAAGAATTTTGAGCATAAGATGCACTATCTTCTAAAGTAGCTTTACCTTTTTTAACTTGAATGTATTTTTTTAAAGCTTCTTTTTTAGAGTACTTTCTATCTAAATCTTTTAAGATATCAGACTTTGCTTCTTCTAAAGATTTAATTTTCCCATTCTCTTTTTTATAATCAGTTTTGAATTTAGTATAGTGACTTTTAATATCTTCATCACTAGCATTAGATGCAACAACTGCTATTTTACTTGTTTTCACTTCATATTGTACTTCAGACATATAAGATAATTTGTTCTTTTCCCAATAAGCTTTTACTTCATCTTCACTAGGATTAACAACAATATCAGATGCTTTTAATACTTTAATATTAATATCATCTTCAACAAATAATAATTTGTTTAAGTTTTCAATCTCTACTTTATTTGGGTTAACTACAAATAAACTTTGAATTTTTTGTAATAAGATTCCTCTTTTTAAAGACTCTTCAAAAATTACCGGTTTAGTTCTGTTTTGAGCAAGAACTTTTACGTAAGTAGGTTTATCAAATTTTCCATTTTTTAAAAAAGCTTGATATTTTACTAATTCTTTAGCAACATCTTCATTTGTTACATCAAGACCTAATGAATCAGCATAAGATAAAATAAGATTTTTTTGTAAAACTTGTTTATATGCAACATCTTTTAGATTTAATTGGTCTGCCATCTCTTTATTAAAAGATTCACCAAAAATTCTTGAATATTGATCATAAAGGTTTGAATACTCTTGTTGGTACTCTTCTACCGATACTTCTCTATCACCTACAACTGCTACAACTCCACCTTGCTTGCCATATTCATATGAGCCCCAACCAACAAAGCCAGCTCCAACAAAAGCTATTGTACTTATCCAGATAGTAACTACTAGCCACTTTTTGTGCTTTTGCATCCACGTAATCATAAAACATAATCCTCTTAAAATTTTTAAATATATTACAACAAAATTTCTTTTAAATTAGTTAAATATTATTTATCGTAAGAAGAAATTATAATTCCTCTAATAGTTCTCTTTGTGGTACCTTTGCTTTACTTAGCATATCGTTTATGACAGATTCTCGAATAGTTATTTCTAGTTTTTTACATGCGCTTTTGAAGGCTTCTTCTTCTCCAACTATAAAACACATTTTTTTAGCTCTAGTAATTGCGGTATAAAGTAGTTTTGTATTATGCATAATATAATGAGAAAAACTCATAGGAATTAAAGCATTTTCATACTCCATACCTTGTGTTTTATGAATAGTTAAACAATAAGCTAAAGATAATAAAGATGAGATATTTTCAAAAGCATAAAATACGACCATATCATCATTTGGGTATAAAACTATACATTTTTCTTCTTCAAAATCAAGCTTGATAATAAGACCTAGTTGTCCATTAAATACTCTTTTTTCTAAGAAGTCCGTAGAGCCACTTTTATACATACTCATTGTTTGTGAACGCATATTTTCATTTTTAATATGAATTACTTTGTCAGTGATCTTATACTCATAAAGTTTTGTTTGATATGCCATACCTTTTGTATGATTAAATAACTTTTGCAATTGCATATTTAAGTTCTCAACCCCTAGTAAACCACCCTTCATAGGCGTAATTACTTGAAATAGTGTTAGAGCTTTGTTAATCTCTTTTGCTTTAATTAAATCATAATATTTTTGAATATATGAAGATGAAATATTTAAGATATTATTTAAAATCAAAGTTGAGTTTTCACCTCTAATATCAGCAAAATCATTAGAAGAAGCAGAGTTTTTTTGAGCATAATAATTTGATATTGAAACATTATAAAATTTAAAGTCTTCATAATCTTCATTATATTTAGGAACTTCCCCTTTTCTAATATCATTTGCAATAACTGCAATTGCTTGATTTTCATTTTGTCTATAAATCTTTGTTAATTTACAAATTGGAGCTAATTCATATTTAATTGCATCAGCAAGAATATTACCCGCACCAATAGCAGGTAACTGTCCATCATCACCTACGATTATAAAAATAGTATCATCATCAATTTTTGAAATTATTTGATAGAAAGTAACAGAGTTAACCATTGAGGCTTCATCTAGAAGTATTACTTTATAAGGAAAAAAATCTTTCTCTTTATGTTTCATAAGCATTGATTGAATTGTAGAAGAGTTATATCCTGTAGTATCAGAGATTCTCTGAGAAGCAATACCACTTAAAGCTATAGTCATAACATCATCATAAGATACTATCTCTTCAAGTAGCTCTAATATAGCCCTACTTGATGTAGATTTACCAGTTCCTGCATAACCTATTAGGAAAAGTGTTTTATGTCCATCATTAATTAATTCAACTGCTTTTTTCTGTTCTTCACTTAAATCAAAACCTAGTGTTTTTTGTTTCTTTTCTAAGTAAGTATCAAAGGCTGCAATGATTTTTTTATTTTGTTCATTTTCTCTTCTTTGGAAAAACTCTAAAATTCTTTTCTCAGCATGATACAACATAGATAAAGCATATCTATTCTCTTTAGTCACAAAAATTTCTTCTTCTACAAGCATTTTTGATACTGCTTCTTCATATAAAACTTCTTCATTATTAAATCTTAATGATTCATCTAAAAGTTTATATAAATGAAATTTATCAATAGATGAATTTCCATTGTTATCACAATACTCTTTTAAAGTATAATTCAAACAAGCCATAATTCGAAATTCGCTTCGAGGGTCAAGTCCTAAGGCTTTTGCAATTTCATCTGCTCTTTTAAATCCAATACCTTTTATATTAATAAGCATATATGGATTCTTTTTTATTTTCTCAATTAGGTTATCTATTTCACCTAAACTAGAATAAATTTTTGTAATTAAATTTGATGTTACGCCATACTGGGCAAGGAAAGATCCTAATTCACGTAAATGTTTGAATTTTTGCCATGATGAGACAATAGTTTTTAGTTTTTTTTCTTTAATACCTTTGAATTGTAGTAACTCCTCAGGTTTTTCGTTTAGTATTTTTACAAGTTCTTCTTCATCATATTTTTCTAATAATTCATGGGCAAATTTTTTGCCTATTCCTTTTACAATTTTTGTAAGGAAAAAGAAAATTTCTGCTTCTTTTAATTCTAACGTATCAAATTCAAATTGAACCCCATATTTTTTATGTGTTGTCCAATTACCAATTAATAGAATTTCTTCACCAACAATTTTTTCAATGTCAGTATCAAAGTAAGCTCCACAAATTTTTTGATTGTTTTCTAAAACAGCAATAATATATTTTGTTTCATCATTTTGGTATAGTACTTTTTTAAGGACTCCTGAGAGTTTAAAAGTTTTATATTCTTGCTGATTATCTGCCATTAATATCCGTCATTAAATTTGTGTTTTTTATGTTTATCTTTACTATAAGAGTTTTTATTTTTTTCTTTTTGGATTGTATTTGCATCTTTTAAAAGAGTAGATCTTTCATCTTCAAAATCTTTAGAATGTGCTTCTAAATATTGTAAAGTTTTATTCAAAAAGTTTGTAAGAGATGTTAAATAAGGGGAATGTAAAGGCACTGCATCCACTCTTTTTAAATCTTTGTAGTTTTTTCTAGTTCTTTCTTTAAATAAGTCAACATCAAAGTTTTCAAGTTTTAGTAAAGAGACAGTTCTTGTAAAGAACTTCTCTAAAACTCTAATATATCTTATTCTAATTTGTTTTTCATGTACTTGCATTATTTTAATAACTCTTCTAAGTTTTCAATTGGTCTTGCAATTACAGCTTTATTTCCTCTAATAATAATTGGTCTTTCAATTAAAATTGGATTTTGAGCCATTGTTTCAATAAGTTTAGCTTCATCATTTACCTCATCAAGACCTAAGTCTTTGTAAACTGTTTCACCTTTTCTCATTAACTCTTTTGCACTCATTCCAAGTAAAGCTAATACATTTTTAATCTCTTCAGCACTTGGAGTTGATTCTAAATATTTTACTACATCTGCATTAATATTTTTTTCTTCTAATAAGTTTATTGCATTTCTTGATTTTGAACATTTTGCATTATGCCAAATAGTAATATCTTGCATTCTATAACCTCTTTATTTATATATATTCGTGATTATATCCAAAACTCATTAATAGTACAAAAATTATTACACTTTGTAATATTTTGACATAAAAAACTACTCTAAACTATCTTAGTAAAATTCTCATTTATATAATCAGCCACCCTAAAAGAGTTAGCATAAATAGTAAAAGTATATGGAACACTACCCCCTGTTGGCATAAAACTTCCATCTGTTACAAATAGATTATTTACCTCATGTGATTGACAATATTTATTTAGAACTGATGTTTTAGAATCATTACCAAATCTACAACCACCTGCTTGTAAATTTTGAGAAGGCAGCGCACTTACATTACTAGAGATAGAAGAAGCTTTCATCTCTTTTAATAAAGCTCTTCCTTTTTTTTCTAAAAACTCTGATACTTCTAAATCTTGTTTATGAGCCCCTATTCTGATATTTGCAACAGGTATTCCATATTTATCTTTATATTTAGAATCAACTGAAACAAAAGAATTATCATTTGGTGTCCAATCAGCAAATATTTCTAAATTTAGTGTTTTCTTTTTTGTAAAAGTATTATATATCTTATCTTGTAAGGCTTTTCCAAATACTAAGTTATCACTATTTTCATCATCCCATTTAAGAAAACTAGCTCTTCTTATTGGATTTGCATGATCAAATACTAACTCTAACATTCCACCTTTAAAGTCTTTTGTAAAATAAAAATCTTTTATTGCTCTATTTACAAAAAGCCCAGGAGTTAATAAATCATCTAAAGGCATAGCACTTGAATCAAACTCTCCACTTACTATTCCACCACTTGAAGATAAAAAGTTTTTTCCCACATTTCCACTATTATTAGAAACACCATTTGGAAAATTTTCATTTTTTGAGTTTAATAATAATCTTGATGTCTCACTAGCTTGTGCTGCAACTACAAATAATTTAGCTTTTACTTCTTTTTTTTCACCACTTTTTGAAAGGTATGTAGCTGATGTTATTTTTTTGTTTTTATTAGTATTTAATTTTATTACAAATGCATTAGCAATAATTGTTACATTGTTTGTATTTAAAGCAGGAATAATTAAAGCTTCCCTTGCACTACCTTTTGCCCCACTAGAACATCCATATGAACCACAATAGTTCGAATAATAACAGGCACTTCTATGCTCACTATCTTCACTAATAATTGCTCTTGGAGTTTTAACAATGCTAAAAGAAAGTTTCTCTAAACTCTCATCTATAAGTTTTGTTATTGGATGTTCATCTAAAGCTTTATAAGGAAAGTTTTTACTACTTCTAGGTTCTGCATGTTTATAGTCACTATGCTCCCCTGAAACTCCGACAACTTTTTCTACTTTGTCATAGTATTTTTCCATATCATCATAAGAAATTGGCCAATCTACAATATTGGAACCCTCAAGTTTTCCATATACACTAGCAAGCCTAAAATCATCAGGTTTTAATCTATAAAAAAATCCACTCATAAAATTAGATGAACCACCTAATAAACTACCATTCCAAAAGTTCCAACCACTATCATAAGTTGGAAATTTAGTCCATTCCTTATCGACATACTCTTCAATTGTATGATATTCATCTTCAAGTTTTGGAGTATAAATATCTCTTCTTGCTGTTGCCATTTCATCTTTTGAAAAATCTGCTCGTTTAAAAGCTTCACCTTTTTCTAAAACACAAACCTTCAAACCTTTTTTGGATAACTCATAAATTATGGGACCAGCACCCGCTCCACTTCCTACTACACAAACATCATACATCATATTTTTTGTCCATAAGTTAATTTTGGTCTTGGATAGCCGATCTTATGATTAACACTTTTCCATCCCAATTGTTTTTTGTTTCCACCATATAAAGGATCTGATAATAAAGCCTCTAAAGCATAATAAATTAACTTTGAAAGCCACGATTGAGCATAATCATTAGAGTTGATTATATCTTCTATGATTTGTTTTTTTTCTTTGTTTTTTAAACTTAGGAAGTTTGGGAAAGTTGAGTGGAAATCTTTTGTTCCATCAAGAACTAGATTTTTATCATAATCATCAAAACTCTTATGACTAATATTTTTTACCAAAAACTCTAAAGCGCCAAACTCTTTTGAGCTTGGCATAGTATTAGTTTTTGGAAACAGAATTTCATATACTTCATCTAATACAGCTAGGGTATCTTTATTAATACTTTTAGCAATAACAATATTAGATGAAAACAACAAAGTGCTAACACTTGCAAATTTTATAAATACTCTTCTTTTCATGGGCAAAACTTTATCGAAAAATTGTTTACTATTTATTAATAACTTTTTTTGCCTTAAATACTTTGCATTTTTGTTATTACTTTTTGTAAATCTTTAATTCTTTCATCATAACTTAAATGAGTTTTTGTATGAGTTTTACCTTTATGTTTATTAACGGTTTTCATATTTTCCCAAAAAGCAATACTTTGTTTTAAATCATAACCTGCTTTTTTCATCAAGTTTAAACCAATTTCATCTGCTTCTTTTTCTTCAAGTCTATTATGAGGTGTTGTAACTAACTTCTCAGTTGTAGCTTGATATAAACCAATATAAGGGATAATTAAAAGTGGATTAAGTACAGCTATTGCTAGTCCTCCACCAATACCAGCTCCATTGACTACTTTGTTACGGCTAATTCTTGCACCTCCATGTCTTGCTAAGGCATGAGACATTTCATGGGCAAGGATAGTTGCTAATTGATCATCATTTTTTGCAACTTTAAAAACACCACTATTAATAAAAACCTTTCCATTAGGTAAACAAGCAGCATTAATACTGTCTTTTTCAACTAATATAAATTCCCATTTTTTAATATGAGAGTTCTTTACTACACTTATTAGTTTTTTCCCAACTCTATCAATAGCTTTCTTTTTCTCAGTATCTTTACATAGTGTTGTACAACTTAATAAACGTTTGTACTCTTTGTCTCCAATACTCATTTCATCTGCTTTAGATAAAAGCATCATTTGATCTCGTTTTGTAATAGGTGTTTGATGCTTCGAACACCCTGTGATAATCATTCCAAGTATAATACAATATGCTGTACCTTTCATATTATCTCCTTTATCATTAATTAGTACTATGTTAGTATAGCATATTTTGTATATATATAACTACCTATAAGTTTATAACAAACTAAATGATTCCTACACAATTTATACACAAACAGTAAACACTAAGGCGTTACAATACCTTTAGAAATAAAAAGTTCTTTAACATTTCATTTATAAAGAGTTAATTCAAACTAAATATAAAGGATCTATTATGAAAACTTTAAAATATATAATTGCAAGTTTAGCAATAGCAGTAGCAATAGCTGGGTGTGCAGGCGGATCAGGTACAACAAATTTAGATTCAACACACTTTAATGATACATTCTATGAAAGAGATATTTAATATATCTGCTTAATAGAAATGATGATAATAAAAACTTTTCAAAATAAAGAATAAATGAAATGTTAAGCAAAATTTTTTAAAAGGGGAAAGAATAGAATCTTCCCTTTTTTGTTAATCTTATTATTATGTTATACTAATACATGTTAGTATCAAACAATAACTTATTAAATATCCTATTACCAAATGATAATAAAGTTCTTAAAGAGGCACTTAAAGACGCCGATTCAAAGACTCTTCAAGACATGGTAAAAAATAAATCAACATCTGTAAATGATATATTAAAAAACTTATTTAATGATATAAAAAATGGTACAAAATCAAACTCAAATATTGAAAATATTCTAAAAAACCCTAATCTATTCAAAGACTTAGGCTCTTTTTCTAAATCCTTAGTTACAGTACTAAATCAATTAGATTCCCAAAGTAATTTGCAAAAGTTTAAACCAGCATTAGAGAGTTTTTTTAAAGATATTAAAAATTTGGATGAAAAAACACTAAAAGAACAATTAGGAAAATCAGGTGTCTTTCTAGAATCAAAAATAGCAAATGCAAATATTAAAGAAGGAAATATTCCTAAGAATATTGAAAAACTATTAAATCAAATACAAAATATAATTAAAAATATTGATACACCTGCTGCAAAACAAATTAATGAATTAATTAATAAAATAGTTGAAGATAAAAGTTCTCAGACAAATACAAACAACAATAAAAGCACTGAAAATATGAAAAGTTTAGTTTCATTACTTCAAAATGTATCAAAAAATCTAGAGAACCCTGAGACAAAAAATCTTTCTAATTTAACAAATCAATTAAAATCCATGGCAAGCCAAGGCTCACTAGTTGAATCTAAATTAGAAAATTCCAATATAAAACAAAATACTAATCCTCAGATAAATACAGCAAAAGAACAAATAAATACTCAAACTAAAGAGTTATTAACTCAAATTAAAAATGAAGTAATTACAAATAAAGACTCATCTCCTGCAAAAAATATATTAAATCAAATTGATAATTTACTAAAGTCTAATGATTTATTTACAAAAAATGAGAAACTTATTGAACCGAAAAATTTATTAAACAATTTATTAAACTCAAATGAGATAAAACAAGCTTCTACACAAAGTCAAAACATCTCTAATTTAGTATTAAATCTAAAAAACATAAGTGAAAGCATAAGTAATTTAGAGAGTAAGACACAAAACTTTGTAAATATAACAAATGGAAAAAACACTGTAACAACACAACTAAAAGAGAATCTTGCCAATTTAAAAAGTGAATTACAAAACTTAACAAAAATTGATTCTAAAAGTTCTTTACAAATTATTTCAAAACTAGAAAATATTCAAAATATTTTTACAAAAATTGAAGCACCTATTACCACTCAATCCCAAAATATGCCAAATACAAATCTTTCTAATAATTTCTCAAACAATTTTGCTAATAATTTAAATACTTTAATACTAAGTCTTAAAGAGAATATTACAAATCTTAGCACGACAGCTAGTAGCCCAAATAGTGGAAATAATGCAAGTATTCAAAATCAAATAATGAATATTGTTGACAAAATTGAAACAAGTGTTAAAGAAGCAATACAAACATATACAAATAATCAAGGTTTAAATCCACAAGCAAATAAAAATGAAGCAAATCCTTTATCAAATGATATGAAAACTGTATTACTTCAAATGCAAGAAGAACTAGCTAATAAAACAGATGTAAAATCCCAAGAGATGTTTAAACAAGTTGATAAAATGTTAATGCAAATTGATTATCATCAGCTATTATCTCTTACTTCAAATTCAAATTATGTGTATGTGCCATTTTTTTGGGATATGTTAGAAGATGGTTCAATTGAAATGAAAAAAACTGATGAAGATAAGTTTTATTGCCAAATAAATCTAAATCTAAAAGATTATGGGAAAGTTGATTTGATGTTATCACTATATGATACAAATAAACTAGACTTGACAATTCACGCCCAAAGAGAACATTTCAAATTAGACCTTAGTAAAAATATTCAAAAATTAAAACAAGCATTAAACAATGTAGATTTAATACCAATAAATATTAAAATATTAGATTTAAAAGAGGAAGAAGAGAAGACACTTGAAGAAAAAAAAGTTCAAACATATACAAATCCCTATGATAATAATTCTGGGACAAATGTAGATATTAGGGTTTAAAATGGAAAAAGATGATTTCATACAAAAAGCTGCGGCACTAAAATATGATATAAAATCTGATGGTGCTCCTAAAATTGTTGCTAAAGGAAAAGGTAATACAGCTGGAAATATAATAAAAATTGCAAAAGACAATAAAATTCCTATTAAAAAAGATGAAGATTTAGTTGAGTTATTATCTCAATTAGATTTAGATAAAGAGATCCCAGCAAGTATGTATAAAGCAGTTGCAGAAATATTTTCGTTTATATATGATATGGCTGAAAAAGGCAAAGAAATTGATGAAAGACTAGAAGAAGAAAAAGAGAATAGAATTTGATAGTTATATAAGATTTTTTATAATATAATCCCCATAAATATAATCCAAAAGTATCCCATGACTGAACGTAATAACTTAGAAAACCCACTTTTTTTATTTACTTTTTTATTAATTGCAATTATTCTAAATACAATTGCATCAATACATTTTTTATTAATTATGTTAAGTGGTATTTTATTCATAGCTTTTTATATTTGTTTGAAAAAGAAATATTTATATTCACTTTTTTTTGTAATATTAACTTTTCTATTTATAGAAGTTAATTCTGGATTCAAACCATTATCACTTAGTTTATTATCACTATTCTTATACATATTTGTTCTACCTAAAATAAGTAGAACTGTATCTTTTAGCTCACTTAACAATTATTTATATATCATAATATTTTATATTGGAGTTACTATAATATGGTCTCTTAGTACAGATATAAATGAAACAGTAGCAAAAGCAATAGTTCTAAATATACTAATTGATTTAATATTCTTAGGAACTTTACTGTGAAAATACGATTAAATTTCATATTTATTTTTATATTAGTTATTATGGTTACTCTACTTGCTAGAGTATATTTTTTGAGTATAAAATCAAATACTTATTATGAAGAATTATCAAAACAAAATTATATTAGTAGAATCAATAAAATGCCAATTCGGGGTATTATTGAAGATAGAAAAGGAAGAAAACTTGCTGTAAATGAAATGGGATTTTCTATTTTAATAAAACCACATTTACGTTCATACAAAAGAAAACAACAATTAATAGATGCAACAGATTTTATTAATAAACATTTTCCAAAATTAAAACAAAAAAAACTAATAAAAAACTATAGAAAAAAAGATTCTCCATATAATCATGATTTTGTAAAAGTAGTTGATTATATTCCATATGATGAATTCTTCTCAAAATATACACTTTTTGCATCACAAGATAATATTAAAGTAGAATCAGCAGTTAAACGATTTTATCCTTATAATAAAACTGCATCACATATTATTGGATATGTTGGAAAAGCTTCGAAATTAGATATTTTAAAAAATAAACTATCATCATACAATGGAATCATTGGTAAAAATGGTTTAGAGAAGTATTATAATCAAAAACTTCAAGGGGAAATGGGTTACAAAGATGTAAAAGTTAATGCCCTAAATAAAGAGATTGAAGTTTTAAATGTAAAAGAACCATCTTCAAATAATGATATTAAAATCTCTCTAGATATCGAACTTCAAAAATTTATTCAAGAGAATTTTAAAGAAAAAGGTGGAGCAGTTATTGTAATGAATGCAAAAACTGGGGAGTTATTATCAGCAGCTTCTTTCCCTGAATTTGATAATAATATCTTTGCTCGTGGTATTTCTGTAAAAGAATGGGATATTATGAGAAATGATTTTAATCATCCTTTTACAAATAAATTAATTAATGGTTTATATCCTCCTGGATCAATTATTAAAATGGGTGTTGGTTTATCATTTTTAGAAAATGGAATTGAAGAAAACTATACAGTTAATGATTCTGGATTTATTAAAATTGGAAATAGAAACTTTAGATGTTGGAAACATGGTGGACATGGGATAGTTGGTTTTAGAAAAGCCATTAGAGAAAGTTGTGATGACTTTTTCTATAAAGGAAGTCTTAGAATTGGAATTAATAAAATTTCAACTACTTTAGACCAATTTGGCTTTGGACAATTAACAGGAATTGATCAAGTTAATGAATTTGTTGGGGTTAATCCTAATAAACAATGGAAACAAAGAAGATATAAACAACCATGGTATGTAGGTGAAACTGTAATTACATCAATTGGACAAGGTAATATGCTTGTAACTCCTATGCAAATGGCTAGGTATACAGCTTATTTAGCTACAGGAAAAATTCCTAAACCATATTTTAATGAAGAAAATTATGAAGAACCAAAAGAACTAAATTTTCCAAAAAAGCACTTAGATATTATGAGAAAAGGAATGTATGACGTTACTCATCATAAAAAAGGTACAGCAACACACTATATCAAATCAAAAGTTGAAATAGCAGGAAAAACAGGAACTGCGCAGGTTGTTTCTATTCCACAGACTGAAAAAGTAAGAATGAAAGAGAGTGAACTTAAATACTATCAAAGATCACACGCTTGGCTTACTACTTATGGTCCTTATAAAAATCCACAATATGTTGTAACTGCCTTAGTTGAACATGGAGGGCATGGAGGAAGTGCTGCTGGTGGAATGGTTAGTAAGATTTATGATAAGTTATATGAATTAGGTTATATAAAAGACCCTAAATAAGATAAGTTTTATTTCTCATTTTTATAATTATTTGGAGTTTTTGCAAAAACTCTTTTAAAGACTTTACTAAAATGACTTTGATCATAAAACCCTACATCACAGGATAACTGTGATAAATTAATATCCCTATTTTGAGTTAATTCTTGTCGTGCTTTTTCAATTCTTTTATTGATTAAAAAAGCATGGGGTGTTAATCCAAATTTCTTCTTAAATACTCTAATAATATAAAATTCATTATAACCTATAGCTTTTGATATATCTGATAGTGTAATAGCATTACAAAGATTATTTTGAATATATTTTTCAACTTCTTTAAAAATAATATGTTCATCTTCACTTTCATTACTCTTATTATCAAAACACATATACTCTTTTAATATTTTTTCTAAAATAGTTTTTAATCTATTTATATTAACTTTTGAATCTGTATTAATTATTGATTTGAATATTTTTAGAAGTTCCTTGTATATAATTTCATCTTCAATTAAATTTTGAAGATATATAAAATTCTCTTCATTCTGAATACTTTTACACCACTTTACATCTAAGTGCAAGGTAAAATAGTCTACATTTTCTTTCTTTCTACTTTTTGTTCTATGCACTTCATTTGGGTTAAATATTACTATTTTATTAGGAATTAACACTTGTGAATCTTTAGAATGAAACTCTGCGTCTATTTCACCTGAACCTAGAATACTTAAAGCTAAAGTTTCATGAGAGTGTTTTGAGTAATCCAAAAAGTATTTTTTACCGTGATTTAACTCAGCAAAAATATCACCATTATTATCATATATTTTTTTCATTTTCTTCTTTCTGTTGCAAAAGTATAACAGAAAAAATCAAATATATAAAAGTCAGTTTTTTACTATACTCACAAAATATAATTTGATATTATTCTAAAAAATCATAAGGTTTTTATATGAATTATAAACAAACAATTCAAACATCTCTAAAAAGCATTTGGATAATACTAAAACTAGTAATAGCTATTTATATCCTTGCTGATGTATTATTTTATTACAATGTGTTATCGAACTTCTCTTTTTTAGTTGAACCATTAACAACGCTAATGGGATTGCCAGCTGAAGCATCACTTGCAATTATTAGTGGTATCTTTCTAAATTTATATGCAGCAATTGCATTTGCTGCACCACTTGATTTATCTATTCATCAATGGAGTATTCTTGCAGTATTTCTTGGAGTTTGTCATTCCCTAGTAGTAGAAAGTGTGATAATGAAAAAAATTGGTTTATCAAATCTATATTCCTACTCTTTAAGAATTATTGCAGGATTTGTACTAGGAGTTATAACATTTTTAATGCCAAGTTCATGGTTTAGCTCAAGCATAACAAAGTCTAATTACTCAAATGATGTTTATTCATCAATTAGTGAACTTTTATATAATTCTTTATTTAATTCAATAATATTAAGTTTAAAAATTATCATCTTAATAACGCTTCTAATTTTTATTATGGACTTTATTAAAACAAGAAATTTTATAAAAGAATCAAAGAAAAATGTAAGTAAAGGTTTTTCTTTAACTGTTGGTATTTTTTTAGGAATCACTTATGGAGCAGGAATTTTAATAAGTGAAGTACAAAGTGGAAGAATAAAAGAAAATGATGTTTTTTATATTGGTACATTTTTAATGATTTGTCATGCAATTATTGAAGATACTTTACTTTTTGTAATATTTGGAGCGGATTTCACTATGGTTATACTAATAAGAACACTTGCTGCAATAGTAATTTCTTATTTATTACTGTTTATATATAAAAGAAGTAAAAATAATTTACTAAGTACTAGTAGTTAAGCATAAAGTCTTAAAGTTTAGTTTATATATCTTTTAATCAATCTTTAGATATTATAATTTTCAATTTTCCATAGGACGGCCTTTGAAACTACTACTTAGTTTATTAATTTTTTCGATCTCATTATTTGCGGCTGAAGGTGACTTGCCAATAGTTAATTTATCTGTTGCAGCACTTGAAGAACCAGCACAATTTGTTAAAACAATTAATATTGCTATTATTCTTGCATTACTTGTACTTGCACCATCATTATTATTGATGGTTACGTCATTTACAAGAATCATTATTGTATTTTCACTTTTAAGACAGGCTATGGGTTTACAACAAACTCCACCTACTCAGATTGTTATTTCACTTGGTTTAATTTTGACAATATTCATTATGGAACCTTATGCAAAGAAATCATGGGAAGAAGGTGTTAAACCCTATATGGATGAGCAGATAGGATATGAGGAAGCCTTTGAAAAAGGTGCCGCTCCTTTCAAAAACTTTATGATAAAAAATACAAGAGAATCTGATCTTGCACTATTTTATCGTATTAAAAAAGAACCAAATCCAAAAAATGTTGAAGATGTAGCACTTACACTTCTTATGCCAGCTTTTATTGTAAGTGAGCTAAGAACAGCATTTGAAATTGGATTCTTAATCTTTTTACCCTTCTTGGTAATTGATATTATTGTTGCGTCCATTCTGATGTCCCTAGGGATGATGATGTTACCTCCTGTTATGATATCCTTACCTATTAAAATCATATTCTTTATTGTAATTGATGGTTGGCAGTTAATTATTGGTAACCTAGCACAATCTTTTAAGTGATGATTTTAAAACAAAAAAATACAAAATATTATATAAAATAAAGGAGCCTTTATGGCTATTGAAATAAATCAAACTGTAAAAATATTATTCGAAGTAAAAATTGACGGCGTTGTTGTTGATGGGAGTAGAAGTAAAAAACCTTTTGAGTTTAACTATGGAGTAGGACAGCTTATTCCAGGCTTAGAGAAAAGAATTGTAAATATGAAAGCAGGAGAAGCTGCTGAGATTTTAGTTCCTGCTGCTGAGGCATATGGAGAATATGATGAAAATGCTGTACAAACTTTACCATTAGCACAATTTGATGATATTGCAGATTTAAAAATTGGAATGCAAGTTCAAGGTGAAGATGAAGATGGACAACCTATTCAATTTACAGTAAAAGAAATTACTGCTACTACTGTTACTATTGATTTAAACCATCCATTAGCTGGAAAAGATATCGAATACAAAATCAAAATTGATTCATTAATATAATCAATTCCCTTATGAATTGCTATAATTTAGCAATTCATAATGCTAAATATTTCTTTTAAATAACTACTAATTATTATTTTTATAAGCACAGGATATATAACTTTTTTTTATAATAAATACCACTAATTTTTAAACAAAATTCAATATTTTTAAGTATAATCCACCATAATGTAATGGATGGAGAAATTTATGTATAAAATTTTCTTATCTTTATTATTGTTTACTGCACTTTATTCACAAACTGTAAACTTCGCAGAAGTATTAGATTTAACAATAAACAATAACAAAGAATTAAAAAATCAAAAACTAAATATAGAAATATCAAAATTAAATATAAAAGAAATCAGTGCTATTAACTATGGTAAATTAACTTTTACAGAAGAAATGAGTAGAACAAACCATGCAGGGCATGTTTTTAATTCTAAACTATCTTCAAGAGAAGCATCATTCAATGACTTTGGGGCAGGAGATTTTAAAGGAAGTTCTAGTTTAAAAGTTGAACCAAATAATCTTAATTATCCAGAAGATAGAAATAATTTTAATACTAAATTAGCTTATAATTTGCCTATATTTACAGGCTTTAAAATCTCAAATCAAAAAGAGATATTAAAACTACAACAAAAAGCTACAGAAGTAAAATATACTCTAAATAAAAAACAACTCTCATATGAAGTTCTAAAAGCTTACAATGCAGCAGTAGTTTCAAAAGAGTTTATTAAAGCTGTTAAAAAAGCAAAAGAAGCAATATCTTATGTAGTTAAATCAGCCAATGCTTTTCATAAAGAAGGACTTGTAACAAAAATCGATGTTAAACAAGCAAAAGTTTATGAGCTTAATACAAATACAAAACTTATTGATGCACAAAATAGATTTGATCTAGCAATTGCATATCTTAAATTCTTAACTTCAAAAGATGATATTAAAGATGTAAGTGAATTAAAATATATTTATTGTGATATTTCTAATTTAGATAATGTTTATGAAAGAGCTTACAAAAATAGAGATGAATTAAAAATGCAAAAGTTTAATAAAAAAGCTATAGAAAAAAATATTAACATCAGTAATAGTGAATATTATCCAAGTGTTTATTCTCATCTTGAATATGGTTTTAATGATGATAGATTAACTCTAGAGGATGACAAAGACTACTATATGGCAATGATTGGATTAAACTATACACTTTTTGATAATACAAGAAGTATTAAAAAGCAAAAAAGTAAAATTCAATTTCAAAAAGCTATTTTAAATTATGAACATTTAAAAGATGCTATCAAACTTGACTTAGATAAAGCACTACTAGATTTAAAATCTAAAGAAAAAATCCTAAAAGAAAAAAAACTTGCAAAAGATTTAGCCCAAGAAGTTTTTGACCAATCTACACTTATGTACAAAAACCAACTAATAGCAATGACAAACTTATTAGAACAAGAAGCAAATCTTAGAAAAAATGAAGCAGAATTAATTGTAGCAAAGTTTGAAAGCTCGCTTGCTCTTGCAAAAGTAGCAACAGTATTAGGTGTTGATTTCTCTAATACAATTTATAATAAATAAAGGCAAAATAAAATGATAAGAAAAATACTATTAATATTAACACTATTTTTATTCGCACAAGGTAATGAAATCGAATTATCAGGAACAGTAATTTCGGATAATGAAAAAGTAATTACAAGTAGAAATATGGGGTTTATCAAAAACGTATATGTTGTTGAAGGTTCTTTTGTAAAAAAAGGTCAATTATTATATGAAATTGATTCATCAAGCATAGATTCAAAAAAACAAGAAGCCCTATTAAATCTTGAGATTCAACAAAATAAACTAGATAATATTCAGACAAACTACAATAGATACAAAAGATTATATGCCCAAGATTTAGTACCAAAATATGATGTGGAACAACTAGAATTAAATTTGCTAAATGTAAAAAATATGATTTCAATTGCAAAAGCAAAACTAAAAGAAGTTAACGCTTTATATGACTATTCAAAAATTAAAGCTCCAAATAATGGTCTAATTATCAAAAAATCAATAAAAGCCGGAGAAATGGCATTGCCAAGTGTACCTGCACTTATTTTATCTGATTTAGGAAGCCTAAAAATCAAAACAGAAATATCAGAGAATAATCTAAATAGTGTAAAACTTGGTCAAGAAGTAAAAGTAAATATTCCATCTATTAAATTAAAAACTTTAGGTAAAGTATCAGCTATTATTCCTAATATCAACTCTATGACTCACTCATTTACTCTTAAAATCTCATTTAATGCACAAGATAAAAAAGTATATCCAGGAATGTACTCAAAACTATACTTGTTATTAGAAGAAGAGAAATAATATGAATGAAAAAGAGTTCTCCCAAAATATAAACAAAGATTTAAATATTGCAGGTAGATTATCACTTGGTTTTATAAACCATCCTCTAACTGCAATTTCAATATTTTTTATTTTAGCCCTTGGATATATTTCTTTGATTTTAATGCCAAGAGAAGAAAATCCACAAATTAAAGTAAGTGGAGGAGCTGTGATCGTTGCAATGCCAGGAGCAAAACCTAGTGAAATACAAAAAGTAATCATAGAACCACTGGAGAAAAAAATAAAAGAAATCAAAGGAGTTGAACATATATACTCTTTTGCCAAAGACTCTGTTGGTATTGTTCAAGCTCAATATTACATTGGACAAGATAAAGAAGACTCAAATCTAAAGCTTTATGACCAAGTAATGAGAAATATGGATTTAATGCCAAAAGGTGCAATGCAACCTATTATTAAAACTATGGATATTGATACAGATATACCAGTAGCTACTATTGCTTTTTACGCTAAAAAAGATAAAAATGGAAATGTTATATCTCAAACCAAACTTTACAAAGAAGTAAACAAAATTACAAGAGAGATTAATAAAATAGATAATGTTGCTTTGATTGATTTAAAAGGTGAAAAGAAAGAGCAATATAATATCTTAGTAGATTCAAATAAAATCTCTGCATATAATCTATCTCTAGCACAAGTAATGACACAAGTAAAAGCCCTATCATATAAAACTCCAAATATTGAAGGTCAAACAAAAAGTGGTGAGATATTAGTATTTGGAGTAAAACACGCTATTCAATCAGCAAAAGATATTGAAAATATTATAGTTTCATATACAAGTGGAGTTGCTATATATCTAAAAGATATTGCAACAGTGCAGAGATCTTGGGATATTCAAAATAAAAAAGAAGCAATTTTATATCAAAAAAACACTGATGGAAAATATGAAGAAATAGAACAAGTAACAATGATGGTATCTAAACTAAAAGGTGCTAACTCTGTTGTAATTAATGAACGAGTATTTGAATATATGGATTCCATAAAAGATGAATTATTAAATAAACATATAGCTTATACTATCACTAGAGATGATGGATATACCGCTAATAATGCGGTAAACTCATTAGTTCAAAACTTACTTATTTCAATAGGAATTATTGCAATCTTATTAATTTTCACTTTAGGTTTTAAAGAAGCTATGATTGTATCTCTTACCGTTCCTATGATTTTATCATTGACTTTATTTACTGGATTTTTAATAGATGAAACAATAAATCGAATAACGCTTTTTGCACTTCTTGTAAGTCTTGGAATGCTTGTTGATGCTGCTATTATTGTAATTGAGAATATTCATAGACATAGAAAGTTCTCAAAACATTCAGATATTACAGTGATTTCTATTAATGCAACAAATGAGATAGGAAATGCCACTAATATTGCAACCATCGCTATTATCATGACATTTATTCCTATGTTCTTTGTAGGTGGTATGATGGGGCAATTTATGCACCCTCTTCCTGTATTTGTACCAATATCATTAGTTATGTCTTTATTTGTGGCTTACGCCTTTACACCGTATTTAATTAGAAAATTTTTATAGGATTATTGAATTATGAAATTAGAACAATTTATTTATAACATACTAGAGTGTAAATCAAAATCATTAATGGTTTATGCTATTACATTAATTTTATTTATTTTAAGTATTGCTACTTTTCCCACTAATATTGTTAAAGCAAAAATGCTTCCAGGAAAAGATTCAGATACTTTCTCAATCTATGTAAAACTAAAAGATGGATATAGCATAAAACATACAAAAAAAGTAACAAGATGTATTTCAAATGAACTTCAAAAAAATGAAAATATCACAAATATATCTGTATTTTTAAGTGAAGGTCAACCCCTAGATTTTGCAGCACTTGTAAAACAAAGTGCTTTAAAAGACAAACAATGGCAAGCAGAGATGATGATAAACATCAAAAAAGCAGAAGATAGAGATATAACTAGTTATAACCTAGTTTCAACACTTCGAGCTCCTATTAAGTCACATTGTTCAATGTATGATGCAAATATCAAGTTTATTGAGCTTCCAGCTGGTCCTCCTGTATTAGCTTCTATTGTTGCTGAAATTTATGGAGGAAAGAACTTCCAAAATAGAAGAGATTTCTCATATAAAATTGCACAAGTTTTAAAAGAAAGAGCAACACTTGTAGATATTGATGTAATGGCTAGTAAGGATTATATTAAATACGAACTAGAACTAGATAACAACAAAATCATCAAAAGTGGTGTTAGTTTGGAACAAATAAAAAATATTTTATATCTAGCATATGAAGGAATGGAAATTTCTGTTGTAAATGAAAATCAAGCAGAAAATCAAATTCCAATATTTTTAAGACTTGATGATTCAAGATTATTAGAAACTAGTACAAAAGAATCATTACAAAACAAATTACAAACATTAAAACTAATGAATAATAGAGGTTATATGGTAAGTTTATCAGCTTTTGTAAATATAAAAGAGGTAATCAAAGAACCCACAATAACATCTAAAAATTTAAATCAAATGATTAATGTAATTGCAGAAACAAATAAAGATAGCCAAATCTATCCATTACTTGATGCAAGAGCAGAAATGATAGAAAGATTTGCTAAAGATTATGAGGTAATAAAAACAGATATGTTAAACCTATCATTTGTGAATAAAAAAACAAAGGAGAGATTTGATTTAATATTTGATGGAGAATTAAAAGTAACCCTAGATACATTTAGAGATTTAGGTGGGGCATTTATTATTGCATTAGTTTTAATATTCTTTTTAATGGTAATGTATTATAAAAGTTTTGCCCTATCAGGAGGTATTGTATTATCTAGTTTTGTATCTATTATTGGAGTTATATTTGCTCATGTTATTATGGATATATTTACTTATGATACTTTTTATTTAACAGCTACATCCTTGATTGGATTTATTGGTCTAATTGGTATTAATTCACGAAACTCAACACTTATTATTGATTTCTCAAAACAATTAGTACAAGAAGAAAAACTAAGTATCAATGAAGCAATAGCAAAAGCTACAGCAACACGATCAAAACCAATTATTCTAACAGTTCTTACAATGGTATTCGCTTCATCATTACTAGCTACTGATGCAGTATTTGGAGGACTAGGAGTTGCACTAATTGGTGGTACTCTAATCTCATATGTTGTATCAATGTTTTTTGTTCCAGTGATTATCAAAAACCATTTACGAAAGATTATTTAAGGCTATAGCCTTCTTGAGGGATATTAACAATAATATCTATCTCAAGTTTTTTTCGTAACTCTTTAATAAAAGTCTTTAAAGCACTTGTACTCATATGAGAATTTTCCCAAATTCGCTCTTCTATTTGATTATAAGTGGTAATACATTGATTTTTATTTTCAAATAATAGAGCTAAGAAATCACGTTCTCTTCTTCTAACTAAAACACTCTTTCCATCAAACTTCACTTCTCTTGTGGATAAATCGAGAAGTACTCCATCAGATATTTCAAGTAAGGAGCTAAATTTTTCTTTTATTATCTTATTTAATACTTCTTGTAGTTTCTTCGTATTTAAAGGTTTTACTATAAAATGATTGATATTAAAATTAATTAAACTAAATAAATACTCTTCTGTTGAGTGAGCAGTTAATACAACAATTTTTACATAACTATCTTCATTTCTAATTTTTTTAACAAGCTCAATACCATTACCGTTATTCATTTGAATATCAGTAAATATAATATCAGGATTAATATCTTTATAAATCTCATATGCTTCTTCCCCACTTGAGGCTTCATAGATATCATCAAAGTAATACTTTAGAGTATTAATCACTCTTTTTCTAATACCTTTTTCATCTTCAACACATAAAATTGATAGTTTTTTTAATTCATCTAATAATTTATCTTCCACTTTATACCTACATTATAATTTTAAATTCTGCACCATTGTTTTTATTATGAACTTCTAGTTTACCATTCATATTATTTTCAATAATCATTTTTGACATATAAAGCCCCATTCCAGATGCTTTACTACTGTTTTTTGTAGAAAAATAAGGTTCAAATATAATATCAATATTTTCTAAATCAATACCACCTGCATTATCACTTATTATTACAACATTTTTATCATTTTCTTTTTTTAACTCTAAAAAAACTTCTGGTTTATTAGTCTTTCTCTCTTCAAATATATCTTTAGCATTTATTAGTAAATTCAAAATAACTTGTGAAAACTCCCTTTGATAACCAAATACAATATAATCCTCATTAAGATTTTTTCTTAGAGTAATTCCCAAGGCTTCATAAGATGAACAAATTAAACCAATACTATTATTACAAGCATCTTTTATTGAAAACTCTATTTTTTCTTTATCAGGTTTAAAAAAAGTTCTAAAATCATCAATTGTATCGGACATATAAGACAATAATCTATCAGCATCATTAGTACAATCTAAAATAAGAGTTTTATCTACTTTATCAAATCTTGTTGCTGTTTCAAGCTCCATTATAATACTAGAGACCTCAGATAAAGGCTGTCGCCATTGGTGTGAAATCATAGATAACATTGTTCCAAGTCTAGCTAGTCTTGACTGGTGTAACATAGCTCGCTCTTTATATTGAATATCTTTTATTGCATTTTGAACTTTCAATTCTAAAGAATTATTTAGCTTCTTTAATTCATCTTTTTGATCTTCTTCATTTTTTTGATACTGTTTAAAAGTCTTAGATATTTTACTTGAAATCATAATAAATAAAATTGTAATTACAAACATAACACCTAATGAAATATATATAATTAAAGATATATACTCTTCAACTCTATTACTTAAATCAGCTTTTTTAGATCTAATAGATTTTTGAATTTCATCCACATTTAAACTAGCACCTATAACCCAATCCCATTTCTCAAAATATTTAGAAAACCCTAATTTATCAATATCATTATGTTCATCTTTATAATCAATAAACATACCATCTTCAATATCTTTAATTTTATCAAGAAAGTTAAGGATTTCTTTTTCTTCTTTAGATTTATTAATTCCATCATATAACCATATAGAACCAGTATTATCGAACTTTAAAGAAGACATATATTTTTTTGAAACATCTTTTATAAATGAAATATCATTTGAAATATCTTCAATATTCCCTATAATCCAATCTACTTTTGGTAAGTATTTTATAAATACAATTTTATTACTTTTATTAAAAGGTATTAATTTACCCTCTTCTGAAAAAAGATAATTCTCAAAAAACTTTTCATCATTTTTGAACTCTTTTTTAATATCTTTATTTAAAGGCTGAATGATTTGTTTATTTTTAATATCATATGCAAAGAAATAGTTTGTATCAGATATTTTTGAATTTACAATATTTTTTAATATCTTTTCATCTTTGTTTAAATCTTGATACAACTGATTTAATCTATAACTTAAAACATAAGTTCTTTTAATAACCTTTTCATTTGCATTATTAGTATAGATAGATTCTTGATGTTGTAAATAGTTATAAACTCTTGTAATTTCTTCTTTTAAAAGATTTTTCTTATCTTGAAAAAACTCTTTTTCTATTCTTTTTGTTTCATCTTCAAAGTAATTATATTGTGTAGTAACAAATAAATAACTTGTAAAAAAAGTAATCAAAAAGATAGCAATTATGGGGGATATAATAATAAGTTTTGGTATATTTTTTTGGTTAAACATAAATTATTCTATCATTATATTTTTTAAATTCCAAATTAAAGGTGTGAAAAGTACCTACTTTTTGCTCACCCCTGTATGCTACAATTTTGATGATTAAAATTTTAAGGAGAGAATTAATGAAAAAAATATTACTAGCAATGTTTGTTCTAGTATCTTCAGTACTATTCGCACAGACTCCACAAGTAGGTGGAACTTTAGTATTTGGTAGAAGTGGTGATTCAACTTCAATGGATCCAAGTCATGCAACAGATGGAGAGAGCTTTTATGCAGCCTCTGCTATTTATGACAATTTGGTACAATTTAAATACGGTTCTACACAAATTGAGCCAGCACTAGCAACTTCATGGGATATCTCAGAAGATGGTTTAACATATACATTTAACTTAAGAAAAGGTGTATATTTCTCAAAAACTAAATTCTTCAAACAAAAGTCAGAATTTACATCAAAAGATGTTGTTTTCTCACTTAAAAGACAATTTGATAAAAACCATCCATACAATAAAGTTGGTGGGGCATTCAAATACTGGGCAGCAATGGATATGTCAAACATTGTAAAAGATGTAATTGCTGTAGACAAACACACTGTAAAAATTACATTAAAGAAAAAAGAAGCTCCTTTTATTGCTAATCTAGCAATGGAATTTTCAATGATCTTATCTGCTGATTATGCAGAAGCTCTTGCAAAAAAAGGTAAACAAAATGATTTAGGTAGAAAACCTGTTGGAACTGGTCCATTTGTATTTAAAAAATGGGTTAAAGATGACAAAATCATTTATACTGCAAATAAAAATTACTGGAATGGAAGACCTTATTTAAATAAATTAATCTTCAAAGTTATCACTAACAATGCTGTAAGAGCTGCTGAATTAAAAGCTGGTTCTATTCATGTAATGGATTTCCCAAATCCTGCTGAAGTACAAACATTAGATAATAACAAAGGTATTAAATTAGTTAAACAAGAAGGTTTAAATGTTGGGTTTTTAGCATTTAACCAAGAGAGAAAACCATTTGATAATAAACTTGTAAGACAAGCAATTTCACATGCAATTAATATGCAAGGTATTGTTGATTCTGTTTATGAAGGTTTAGGAAAAGTAGCAACTAATCCAATTCCTCCAACAATGTGGTCATACAACAAAAACCTAAAAGGTTATGAGTACAGTCCAGAAAAAGCAAAAGAGTTATTAAAACAAGCAGGACTTGAAAATGGATTCGAAACTAATATCTGGGCAATGCCAGTAGCTCGTCCATATAATCCAAATGGTAGAAAAGTAGCGGAAGCTATGCAAGCTGATTTAGCAAAAGTAGGAATCAAAGTAAAAATTGTATCTTATGACTGGGGAACTTACCTAAAAAAATCATCTAATGGTGAGCATGATATGGTTTTATTAGGATGGACTGGTGACAATGGTGATCCAGATAACTTCTTAAACGTATTATTAGGTAAACACGCTGCAATGAAAAAACCATCTCAAAACAGAGCTTTCTGGAAAAATGATGAATTCACAGCATTAATTGACCAAGCAAAAGAAATAACAGATGTATCTAAAAGAACTGCTATGTATGAAAAAGCACAAGCAATTTTTGAAGAAGAAGCAGCATGGAAACCAGTTGCACACTCAATTGTTGTTGTTCCAATGTTAAAGAAAGTAAACGGATTTAAAATTGACCCAGTAGGGAAAAGAAGATTTAAAGAAGTTTGGATTTCGAAATAATTATATTAAATAGGTAGGAGGAAACTTCTACCTATTTTTTTGTCTAAAAAGCACTTATAAAATAAAAATCGTTTTCAATTATATTTTTATTTTATAAGTGCCTAAAAAAGGAGATTTATTGTTAAGTTATATTATTAAAAGATTATTATGGGCAATTCCAACATTACTTGGAGTTTCACTATTAGTATTCTCAATGGTGCACATGGCACCAGGAGATCCTGCACTTGTTATGTTAGGTGAGCATGCAAGTAAAGAAAGTGTTGATGCACTAAGAGAACAAATGGGATTAAATAAGCCGTTAATTGAACAATACTTTATGTTTGTAACAAATGCTGTGCAAGGTGACTTTGGAATGTCAACAACTTCAGGGGAACCTGTACTTGATGAATTTATGGAAAGATTTCCTGCAACTGTTGAATTAGCTTTATTTGCAATGTTCTTTGCAGTAATTGCAGGATTATTTGCTGGAATTATTTCTGCTGTAAAAAGATACTCTATCTTTGATTACGCAGCAATGTCAACTGCACTTGCTGGTGTTTCAATGCCAGTGTTTTGGTTAGGTTTGATGTTAATTTACTTCTTCTCAGTTGAGTTAGGTTGGCTTCCAGTTTCTGGTCGATTAGGATATGAATTTGATATTGATGAAGTAACTGGATTGTTTTTAATTGATTCTATTTTAATGGATGATTATGAAGCATTTTGGGATGCATTCAAACATCTAATTTTACCTGCTATTGCATTAGGAACTATCCCTATGGCAATTATTGCAAGAATGACAAGAGCATCTATGATTGAAGTTTTAAAAGAAGAGTATGTAAGAACAGCAAAAGCAAAAGGCTGTACAAAAACTCAAGTTATTATGGTTCATGCACTTAAAAATGCTCTACTTCCAGTATTAACAGTAATTGGGCTAATGGTAGGAACTTTATTTGCGGGAGCTATTTTGACTGAAACTACATTTTCATGGCCGGGAATTGGTAAATGGCTTGTAAATGCAGTAAATCAAAGAGATTTCCCTATTATTCAATCTACTACATTAATTATTGCTTCTATGTTTGTAATCGTAAATTTAATTGTTGACGTATTATATGCTGTAGTAAATCCAAAAATAAGGCTTTCATAATGACGAGTGAGAATAAAGTATTAGAATTTTATAAACAATTCAGAAAAAATAAATCTGCTTTAATTGGATTATATATTGTAGCTATCTTAATTTTGTGTGCACTTTTAGCACCAGTTTTAGCTCCTTATGATCCACTTATTCAAAATTTAGAAAATAGACTTATACCTCCATTTTGGGCTGAGGGTGGCAGTTTTGCACATATTTTAGGAACTGATGATTTTGGTAGAGATTTACTTTCAAGAATTATTTATGGAGCTAGAATCTCTCTTATGATTGGTGTTGTATCTGTTGGTATCTCACTATTCTTTGGTTTAATTATGGGTGCATGTGCTGGATACTTTGGAGGAAAAGTTGATATTATCATCATGAGAGTTGTTGATATTATGCTTTCTATTCCTGCTATTTTATTAGCAATTGTAATTGTATCTATTTTAGGACCTGATTTGATGAATGCCATGATTGCAATTGGTATTGTTGGCGTTCCAACATTTGCAAGAATTGTAAGAGCATCCGTATTAGCTGAAAAAGAAAAAGAGTATGTAGTAGCAAGTAGAATCAATGGTTCTGGAAACTTTAGACTTATTTCAAAAGTAATTTTACCTAACTGTACTACTCCTATTATTGTTCAAGCAACAATGGGGTTTGCATCTGCTGTTTTAGAAGCTGCTGGTCTTTCATTCCTAGGACTTGGAGCTCAACCACCAACACCAGAATGGGGAGCAATGCTTGCTGATTCATTACAGTTTATTACAACTGCATCTTGGATGATTGTTTTCCCAGGAATTGCTATTTTCTTAACTGTAATGGGATTCAACCTTGTAGGTGATGGATTAATGGATGTATTAGATCCAAAGATGAAGGATAGATAATGTTATTAGAAGTTAAAAAATTAAAAACACAATTCTTTTCAGATAAGGGAGTTAATACGGCTGTAAATGGTATTGATTTTCATATTGAAAAGGGAAAAACATTATGTATCGTAGGAGAGAGTGGTTCTGGAAAATCAATGACATCACTTTCTATTATGGGATTAGTAGAAGAACCTGGACGTGTAACTGAAGGTGAGATTATATTTGAAGGGGAAGATTTATTAAAACTAAATGAATCTACGATGAGAAATATTCGAGGAAAAGATATTGCTATGATTTTTCAAGAACCTATGACATCTCTAAACCCATCATATACAGTAGGATACCAAATTGACGAAGTACTTAGACTTCACCAAAAAGAACTAAATAAAACTCAAAGAAAACAAAGAGTTATTGAACTATTTGAAGAAGTTGGTATTCCCTTAGCTGCTGATAAATACAATGAATATCCATTTAAACTAAGTGGAGGTCAAAGACAAAGAGTTATGATTGCAATGGCAATGGCATGTGAACCAAAACTTTTAATTGCTGATGAGCCAACAACTGCCCTTGATGTTACTATTCAAGCTCAAGTATTAGAGCTTATGAATGAACTTAAAGCAAAAAAGGGAACTTCTATTTTATTTATAACACATGATTTAGGTGTAGTTGCTCAAATGGCAGATGAAGTAGTAGTTATGTACAAAGGAAATGTAGTTGAGCAAGCAAGCGTAAAAGAGTTGTTTGATAACCCAAGACATCCATATACAAAAGCATTATTAAACTCAATTCCAAGACCAGGAAAAGTAAAAAGAAAATCTAGATTAGATACAGTTGATGAAAATGTAAACTATCTAGACTTTCCAAAGGAAATCAGATGAGTACCCAAGAAACAGTATTTGAAATAAAAGACTTAGAAAAAACATATACAATTTCAAGAGGACTTTTCAAAGACCCTCAAGTTATAAAAGCAGTAAATAAAATCAACTTCCATGTAAATCATGGGGAGACATACTCAATTGTTGGTGAAAGTGGTTGTGGAAAATCTACAACTGCTAAAATGCTTTTAAATATTGAAGAACCTACATCTGGAAAAATCTTCTTTAGAGGAAAAGATATTTCTACTTTTAATGCTCAAGAGTGGAAAGAGTATAGAAAGAAAGTACAAATTATTTTCCAAGATCCCTACTCTTCTTTAAATCCTAGATGGACTGTTGGAAAAATTATTGCAGAACCATTGCTTTTAAATACTGATTTATCTAAAAAAGAGATTGAGACAAAAGTATATGAAATTATGAAAAGAGTTGGTTTAGAAAACGATTGGTATGATAGATACCCGCATCAGTTTTCAGGAGGTCAGAGACAAAGAATCGGAATTGCTAGAGCATTAGTATTAAATCCTGAAGTTATTGTTTGTGATGAGCCAGTATCTGCTTTAGATGTATCTATTCAAGCACAAGTACTTAATCTTCTTTTAGATTTACAAGAAGAATTTGACTTAACTTATGTATTTATCTCTCACGATTTAGGGGTAGTTGAACATATCTCAGATAGAATAATGGTAATGTACTTTGGTGATGTAGTAGAACTTTCAACTGTAGATGAACTGTTTGAAAACCCAAAAGCTGATTATACAAAAAAACTATTAAGTGCAATTCCAACACTATAGGATTTCCATGAAAGACTTATATAAAAAACATCTATCAAAGGTATTAAATACTTTTGATAGACTAATGAATAAATACCAATATGATGAAGTTGTTTTATATTCAGGTGAGATAAAAACTGTTCATTTAGATGACAATACGTATCCTTTTAAAGCCTATTTTAACTTCAAATATTTTGCTCCTATTTTGGACTATCCAAACTCTTTGATTATTTATAAATCAGGTGAAAAACCAAAACTAGTTTTATTTAGACAAGAAGACTATTGGCATTCTCAGCCAAAAGATATAGAAGGGTTTTGGATTGAGTTTTTTGATATTACATACTATAAAGATATAAATAAGATATTTGATAACTTATCTACAAATTTAAGTAAAACTGCCTTTTTAGGTGAAGATACTAAGAGGTTTGAAAAACTTCACTTTAAATCTTTTAATGATAAAAAAGTATTAGACTTTATTCATTTTAACAGAAGTTATAAAAGTGAATATGAAGTATCATCTATTAGAAAAGCAAATGAATTAGCATCATATGCACATAAAGCAGCTCACCAATCTTTTTTAGATGGAAATAGTGAATTACAATCTCATCTTAAATATCTTGAAGCAATTGCTTTTAAAGAGAGTGAAGTTCCATATCCAAATATTGTAGCTTACGATGAGAATTCTGCAATTTTACATTATATGGATTATAGTACTAAAAAGATAGATTCAAAATCATTTTTATTAGATGCGGGAGCTTCTTGTAATGGTTATCATTCAGATATTACTAGAACCTTTGTAAAAGATGGACATGATGAATTTAAAGCTTTAATTCAAGCAGTTGATAAATGTAATTTAAACATAATATCAAAGATTAAAATCGGTATGAATTATGAAGAATTACAAGAGCAAATGCATAAAGATGTATCTCAAATACTAGTTGATTTTAAACTAATGAATATTTCTTATGATGAGATATACGAACAAGGTTATTCTAAAATATTCTCTCCAACTGGAGTAGGACATTATCTAGGACTTCAAGTTCATGATGTAGGGAATTTTATATCAGATGAAAATGGAAGTGTAATTGAGAGATCAAAAGAGCATCCATATTTAAGACTAAGACGAGATATAGAAGTTTCAAATGTATTTACCATAGAACCAGGGGTTTATATAATAGAGCAACTTCTAAGACCACATATGGGAAATAAAAAGTTTAATTGGGATAATATTAACGCATTAAAACCATATGGTGGTGTTAGAATAGAAGATAATATCTATGTAGGTGAAAACCAAATCATTAACCTAACAAGACCATACTTCAAGGAAATTGATGAAAGTAGCAATATTATCTGATATACATAGTAATGTATATGCTCTAAAAGCTGTCATAAAAGACGCAAAAAAAAGAGATATCAATAAGTTTATAAACTTAGGTGATACTCTTTATGGTCCTATACAACCCTATAAAACATACAAGCTACTTCTTAAACATAAATTCATACATATTTGTGGAAATCAAGATAGACAAATATTTGATGCAAGTGAAGATGAAATTAAATCTAACCCTACTTTAGAGTTTATACTTGATGATATTAGCCAAAAAACACTAGAGTGGATGAAAACTCATCCAAAAACTCATACCTTAAAAAATGATATATTTTTATGTCATGGAACACCAAATGATGACTTGACATATTTACTTGAAAAAATAGAGAATGAAACAAATATATTAAGAGATGAAAAAGAAATTCTTGAACTAATAAAAGATATAAAACAAAAAGTGATTTTATGTGGACATTCACATACTCCAAGAATGATTGAACTATCAAATGGACAAATCATAATAAATCCAGGTTCTGTTGGATTACAAGCTTATAGTGATGATATTCCAAAACATAAAATAGAAAATCACAACTCTTATGCTTCTTATGTAATATTAGAAAAAAAAGATGATGATATAAAAGTAGAATTTATAAGAGTTCCATATAAAAAAGAAAAAGCTATCAAACAAGCAAAAAAGAATAATAGAAAAGATTGGATGTATGCATTAGAGTTTGGAAAAGTTAATTAACAATCACTTTATATATTCTGGATAATATTAATAATATAAATACACTTATAAAAAACCTAAGGTAAGAAATGAACCCCAAAGTAAAAAAATATGCAAAAGAAATAGCAAAAACTCTAATAATATTAACAGTAATACTAAATATAGTTAGTTACTTCAAATCACAAGATTTAAACAAAGACAAACTAAACATACAAACTTTTAAACTACTAGATAATAGTACATATACTGTTCCAAATGATAAACCAATATTAGTACACTTCTGGGCAACATGGTGTCCAACATGTAAAATAGAAGGTGGAAATATAGAAAGAGTATCAAAAGACTATGAAGTAATCACAATAGCCTCTCAATCAGGTAGTAAAGAAGAGATACAAAAATACCTAGAGGAAAATAATCTAACATTCAAAGTAGTAAATGATCTAGATGGAGAGTTTGCAAGCCAATTCAACATCTCAGCATACCCTACTACATTTATTTATGACAAAGATAAAAACATGACTTTTAGCGAAGTTGGCTATACGTCTACATTTGGGCTTTATTGGAGAATGTTTTTTAGTTAAATAAGAAACAAATCAGCAAATTAAAAAACTATTACAAAATAGTTGAAAGTACCGCACAACTAAAATAAATTCATATTTTTGTAAAGTTCAAGGAAGAGTTAGATATTTGAGAGGAGCGTACACGAAGTACGTGGCTAACAAATCTCTAGCTCTAACGCAGAGATTTGTAAAAAGATGGATTTATGATTTATAAATCGTGTACCATTGCGATTTCATCACAAATTGGAAAGTGCTTACATCTTATACAATCTGCCCAAATCTTATGCTCAGGAATTTCTTCTTTTTCTATCATTCTAAAACCTGCTGTTTCAAAAAAACTTTTTGCGTAAGTTAGAGATAAAATTTGTTTTAATTTATATTCTCTTCCCTCGTCGATACAGGCTTGTACTAATTTTAGTCCTAGTTTTAATCCTCTAAACTTTTTAGATACTACAAGACTTCGAACTTCTGCTAATCTTGCAGAGTGAATATGTAAGGCTGTAAATCCAGCCATTACACCATCTACTTCTACTACTGTATATGATCTAATAGTATTAGCCATTTCATCTTCTGTTCGTAAAAGAATGTTTCCATTGTCAACTTCTTCTTTTACTAACTCTTGCATTAACGTAATATGAGATACATCTGGTTTAAGAAATGTGATTTCCAAATAAATGTCCTGTTATAGCATCTTGAAGATCTTGCATACCTCTTTTTTTAAGGTTAGATACAAAAATCCCTTCAGGATATGCTCTTTTTAATTTTTGTAAATCATTTTGCTTTAATTTATCAATCTTTGTAAAAGCATTAATAATGATTTGATCCCCTCTTTTATGAGTTCTTAAAAACTCATCAACATTCTTATCAACAGCTAAATCAATATGCCTAGCATCAATTAAATGTACAAATACTTGTAAGTTTTGTCTTTGTTCTAAATATCCTGTAAGGTTTTTATTCCATGCAGCTTTTAAACTTTTTGAAACTCTTGCATATCCAAATCCTGGTAAATCCACAAATCTAGCGAAAAGATAAGGTACTTCTTCACTCTCTGTCTTAAATTTAATTTCAAAATAATTAATAAGTTGAGTTTTACCAGGCGTAGAAGAAGATTTTGCTAATCCTTTTCTATTTGTAAGCGTATTTAACAGTGATGATTTACCAACATTACTTCTACCTAAGAAAGCAACTTCTGCTCTATCTGGAGTTGGTGAATCACTTATACTTTGCGCTGATGTTAAAAACTGTGCTTCTACTATTTTCATTTATTTTTTACCCTCTTGTCCCTGTTGTATATTAATAATAAATCTTACTGGTTTATCTTCACTACCACTAACTCTTGCTTCGCCAGTTAGTTGATTTACATAGATTTTATCACCATAGATTTTTCTATTATCATTTTTTTCTTGTAAAAATCCGTTACCAATTACAGTATATTCTTGTTTAGATGGAGAATAAATGATTTTATTTCCTTTTCCAATATAATGTTTTAGTTTTGTTACTAATTCAAAATCTACATTACCCGTAGCAATATATTTTGAAGGAGTTTTTACATTAGTTCCTTTTTGACTTACGAAATAAATATCTACTTTATTTGCATTAAGTTTATCTTTTCCCATTTTGATTTTTACATTACCTGTAAAAGATGAAATCCCTTTGTTATCACTTGCCTCAAACTGTTCTGCATCAATTACAAGTTTTTGTGTTTGAGCAAACAGTAGTGTTGAACATACTAATAATCCAGCTAAAAATTTCATTATCAACCCTTATTTTTTATTTTTCATATCAATTTCAAAATGCACTTTTTTTGACTTAAAGTTATTCTTATTCATATCTAAATATAAATTTGTTCCCTTTATAGTGCTTCCATTATATTTACCATTAAAAGCGATATCATTGTATGCAACTTTTTGTTTAGTATTATAATAAAGTTTTTCAGTATTAAGAGTCATGAAATTATCTCTTCTATAAAAAACTTTTTCTTTTAAAGTAAGAATATCTCCATGACTTATAATCATTTTTGCATTTAATTTATCTAAATTGTATTTCTTATTTTTCTTTGTATTTTTGATGATAATATCAGCATCAAACATTTCGTCTCTATTTTTGTATTTTATAGCTTTTGAAGCATCTACAACTTTAGTTACACTATCTTCTGTAAGTGTAAACATAAGTGGTTCTTCAAATACTACTAAAGGAATATCTTTATCAGTATTTTCACTTATTCTATTCTCAACTGGAATAAAGTAAGCAGCAATTCCTAATGCTAATAAAATATTTACAAAAAGTTTTATACCCATGCGTTAACAAAATCCTCTTCTAAACCATCTTCTTTGAAAATGTATTCCATCATTTCACGAACAGCACCTTCTCCACCTTTGTTTTCACAAACTACGTTTACAAAATCTTTAAGGTATGAAGTTCCATTGGCAGGAGTGAATGATAATCCAGCTTTTTTCAGCATTTTATAATCGTTTAAATCATCTCCAATTGCTGCAACTTGATTCCACTCTAAACCTTCTTCTTTTAAGATGTTTTCTAATACTTCATCTTTATTATGAATACCTTGGTGTAAATGTGAAATTCCTAACTCTTTTGCACGTCTTTCAACTAAGGCAGATTTTCTACCTGTAATAATTGCAGCTTTTTTAGCAAACTTTTTAGTCCATACAGCAATAGCTAAACCATCGGCTACATCAAAAGACTTGATCTCATCACCATTACTTGTATACATGATTTTACCATCTGTCAATGTACCATCAACATCTAATACAATTAACTCAATCATAGAACACCTTTTGTACTTGGAATTCCAAGTCTTTCATTTTTAACTAATGCACGTCTTAATGCAACAGCAAATGCCTTGAAAGATGCTTCTAAGATATGGTGTTTATTTCTACCTCTATCTTGAATAATATGTACAGTTAATCCAGCATTTCCAGAAATTGCATGGAAGAATTCTTCAGCTAGTTCTACATCAAACTCACCTACTTTTCCTGATACATTTACTTCATATACTAAAAATGGTCTATTTGATAAATCTAATGCACATGTAGTTGCAGCTTCATCCATAACTACTGTTGCATTACCATATCTCTCAACTGCTTCAATAGGAAAAATTTCTTCTTTAAGTGCTTTTCCTATTACGATACCACAGTCTTCTACAGTATGATGAGCATCAACATGTAAATCACCATCACATGTAAGTTCTAAATCCATACCACTATGTTTAGATAAAGCCTCTAACATATGATCAAAAAAACCAACTCCAGTTTTAATAGTTGATTTTCCACTACCATTGATATCTAATTTACATTTAATTTTCGTTTCTCTAGTTTCTCTATTTATCTCTGTCATTGTTTACCCTATTATTTCTCTACTATCATACCGTTTAGACCATTTGAGTCTTTGAAAAGTTGCGCATGATTATATGAATCAAAACCTGTAATATAAACTTTATGTAAATATCTTTCACCTGAAAGTATCTTCTTAACTTCTACATTATACTTCCCATTTGTTAATGATTCGTATTTAGCTTTTGTCTGAAGTGCACCTTCCATTCTACTAAAGGCACCAACTTGAATATCATAATTCCCAGCAGGCATAATTACTTTTTCTTCTATTTTCATAGGAGCTAGTGATTCTACTACTTCAGTATTGTTAACTTTAGTACCAAGAGCTGGTTTTGCTTTTGCAACATTTTGTGGTAATTCATTTAATGGTGCATTACCGTTTTCAATCTCACCGTTATATCCAATAACAGTAATTTTAACTTTTGCAGTTCCATTTCTAACCATATCAATTTTATGAGCAGCCTTATTTGATAAATCAATAATTCTTCCAGCTACAAAAGGACCTCTATCATTTACTCTTACAATTGCAGTTCTACCGTTTTCTAGGTTGTGAACTTTTACCATTGTATTCATAGGTAGAGTTTTATGCGCTGCTGTCATTGCATACATGTTGTAAGTTTCACCATTAGAAGTTTTCTTTGCATGAAAGTTAGGACCATACCAAGAAGCAATACCTCTGAAGTCATCGCCAACATTTACAACTTTTGGATAATACCTAACACCAAAAACAGTATAAGGTCTTAGTGTTGCTCTATGCATAGCTTTTGAATTTCTAATTAAAACATTAGTTGTATTAGGTTTATATACTTTGTTTATATCTGAACTTGGAACTGAATAAGAAGGTTCTTTTTGAGAACATCCAGTAATTAATAGTGTACCAATTAGCAAGCTTGTAGTTACACTATACTTAATAGTTTTATTTAAAAACTTCAAGTTTTTCTCCTATTATTTAAATAAATATATATTATGAAATCGAAATAGGACTCTTTTTTAAATTTTTATGTTTTAATTGAAAATAAATAAGATTTTTGAAGGTCTTATTTAAAGAGTTACTATTATATAAAATAGTAACTATTATATCTAAGATATACTAGAAAACTCTTTAAATAATTTTTTTGCGTTTGTTGTAGTTAGTTCTTCTATCTCATCTCTTGAGATATTTAGAAGTTCTGCCATTTTATCAGCCACAAAAACTGTAAAATATGGTTCATTTCTCTCACCTCTATGGGGATGTGGAGTAAGATATGGAGCATCAGTTTCGATGATTAATTTGTCTTTTGGTATTTTAGGTAAAACTGATACTAATTTCTTAGCATTCTTAAAAGTTAAAACCCCACCAATTCCAAAATAAAATTCATGATCAGCTAAAGGAAGTAGATGTTCACTTGCATTGTAACAATGAAGAACTCCACCTACTTCTTTTGCATTATAATCAATCAAGATTTGTCTTGAATCATCTGATGCTTCACGAATATGAACAATAAGAGGTTTTTTCACTTTTTTAGCAAACTCAATTTGAGATATAAATACCTCTTTTTGTTTTGCTACATTAGCTTTCTTTTCCTCTTCATCTTCTGGGAGTCTAAAATAATCTAGTCCACATTCTCCAACGGCAATACATTTTGGATGATTTATATACTCTTCTAAAACTTTTTCATCATATGAATCTATATCATAAGGATGAATACCAACAGCAAAATAAACACTATCGTATTTTTCTGCTAATTTAATAGATTGAGGTAAATCATTAAAATCCGCGCCAGGTATTAAAAACCCTTTTACACCGTGGTCTAAAGCATTTTGAATTACTTTATCAATGTCTTCATAATATTTAGAATTATCTAAATGGCAATGTGTATCTATAATTATGACAATAACCTTTTTCCAACCAAATTAATTAAATTACCAATTTGAGAAATATCTTCTGCTTTAATCCAAGCATCAATACCAAAGTTCTTAAAAGCATCATAGTCACTCTCATCTTCAATTATTGCAATAGAAACAAATTTTTCAGCACAAGCTTTTGCTTTATTTTCTTCGAATTCAAAAATTGTATTAATATCTAATACAACAATATCAGCATCACCTGCTACACCACTATGAAAATTTTCTACTGTATGGTCACTACCAAATACTGAATCTTCTATTTCACAAAATGTTACGATTTTCATTTTTTTCTCCCAAAAAATTGATATAAATTATTTTAGCTAAAAAATTATTAATTTTTATACTATAAAATGTACCTTGCTAAATCTTCGTTATCAACAATGATATCAAGCTTTTCTTCAACAAGCTCTTTTGTTATAACAATAGTTTCGCCTTTTCTTTCATCTGCTTCATACGATATATCTTCAATTACTTTTTCAATTACTGTATGTAATCTTCTAGCCCCAATATCTTCTGTTTTTTCATTTGCAGTTTCAGAATATTTAGCAAATGCTCGAATAGCTTCATCATCAAAATCTAAATGTACATCTTCAACTTCTAATAAAGCTTTGTATTGTCTAAGAAGTGAATTTTTAGTATTAGTAAGAATCTTATATAAAGCTTCTTCATCTAATGATTCTAATTCAACTCTTAAAGGAAATCTTCCTTGTAATTCTGGAAGTAAATCAGATGGCTTAGATACATGGAATGCACCAGCAGCAATAAATAAAATATGATCTGTTTTAATCTGACCAAATTTAGTTTGAACAGAACTACCTTCAACAATTGGAAGTAAATCTCTTTGAACACCCTCTTTTGAAGGATCTTGATTTTGATTTTGTTTTCCAGAAGCAATCTTATCAATTTCATCTAAGAAGATAATTCCACCAGTTTCAGCTCTTTTTAGTGCTTCAATCTTAATAGCTTCTTGATCAAGTAAACTATCACTAGCTTCGTCTCTTAATAAAACTTTAGCATCTTTGATTGTTACTTCTTTTTTGATTTTCTCTTTATTCAATCCACCTAACATTTTATTTAGGCTTTCTTGCATTGAGCTCATATCCATTGGCATTGATGAATCTAAAATTTCAACGTGAGCTTTTTTAGGAACTTCAATTTCAATTTTTTTATCATCTAAATCACCGTTAAGTAATTTCTTTTCCATCATGTTATAAGTTTTGATAAAAGATTCTTTTGCACTTGCTGTTGCACCTTCTGGTAAAGGTGGTACAAGTTTTTCAATGATTTTTTTATTTACTTCTTCAGCAATTTTATCTTTGATTTTTTCTTGAAACTCTTTAGTTACAATAGCAATTGATTCAAATACAAGATCTCTAATCATTGATTCAACATCACGACCTACAAATCCAACTTCTGTATATTTTGAAGCTTCTACTTTTACAAAAGGCAATCCCATCATTTTTGCAAGTCTTCTTGCAATTTCAGTTTTACCAACTCCTGTACTACCAATCATTAAAATATTTTTTGGCATTATTTCTTCTTGAAGATCAGCAGGAACTCTCATTCTTCTGAATCTATTTCTAAGAGCTAATGCAATAGTTTTTTTAGCATTGTCTTGCCCAATGATATAATCATCTAAGTATTCAACAATCTGCTTTGGTGTTAAATCCATATTTTATTAATCCTCAATCTTTAATAATTTAATATTTTGATTTGTATAAATACAAAGTTCCCCTGCAATCATCAGTGATTCTTTTACCACTGCTTCTTCATCTAAATCTGAATGTTTAGCAAGAGCCCTTGCAGCTGAAATAGCAAAGTTACCACCACTACCAATAGAAGCAATAGCTCCATCTTCTGGTTCAACTACATCACCATTTCCACTTAAGATGAAAATATGATCTTTGTTTAATACAATCATCATAGCTTCTAATCTTCTTAAAACTTTATCTTTTCTCCACTCTTTTGAAAAAGCAATAACAGCTTTTAATAAGTCACCTTTAGTGCTTTCTAAGTGATTTTCAAACATATCATAAAGATTAAAAGCATCAGCAGTACTTCCCGCAAAACCTGAAAGAATCTGATCTTTGTATAATTTTCTAATTTTAGTTGCATTACCTTTTAAAACTGAATTTCCGAAAGTAACTTGACCGTCACCTCCAATTACAGCTTTATCTTTACCTTTGTATGCAAGTATCGTTGTTGCGTCAAACATTAATTATTCTCCAATGATTACAACAGATAAAGTAGCGTGAATTCCATGACCTAATTTGCAATCAACTTCAAATGTTCCTTCTGCTTTAATTTTTTTCTCTAAAGAAAGGTGTTTTTTATCAAGTTCAATTGAGAATTGAGAATTTAATGATTCACTAATCTCTTTACTTGTAACTGAACCAATTAAATGTCCATTTGCACCAATTTTATGTTTAATAGTTAATTTTGTAGCATTTAATTTTTCTGATAATTCTTTTGCCGCTGCAATTTCAGCTGCTTCAGTTTCTGCTAATTTTCTTTGTTCTGCTTTATATCTGTTTAATACTTCTGGTGTTGCATGCTTAGCTAAACCTTTTCCAACTAAAAAGTTTTTTCCGTAACCATCTTTTACTTCTTTTACTTCACCAGTTTTTCCTAAACCTTTAACGTCTTTAATTAATAAAACTTTCATATTATCTCCATATAAATAAATAGCCAATATTTTACTATATTTTATATGAAGTGAATATAAATGTGAAAGAAATTATTTTACTTATAAATTATTTTAAATGTATTATTAGAGTTTTCATAAGAATATTCAAAGATAAAGCCATGTAAATCTAAAACAGATTTAACAATATAAAGTCCTAATCCCATCCCATGATTTTTATTGTTTGTTTCATTATGAAAGGGTTTAAAATATTCTTCAATAGGTTTTGAAAGTTTATCTCCCTTTGAGATAAATAATAAAGAGTTCTCTTCTTGTTTAATAATTATTTTTGAGTCACTTGAGTATTTAAGAGCATTATCAATTAGATTTTTAATTACCATTGCCATTAGTGATAAATCAGCATTAATTTTTGTATCTTCATTTATAGTCAAATCTATTTTTTCTGAATCTTTATTTATCATTAATAAAATAAAAGCATCATCAAAAATATCAAGCAGAGAGTGTTTGTGTTTTGTAAGTACATAATTATCACTTAGGACTTGTTCTACTTTTGAAAAATCATTAATCAAAAAATCAAGACGTTCAAAAATTGAAATCATTCTATCTTTTTGTTTTTCTTCATTTATTAACTCACTAACAATTCTTCCTTTTGCAATTGGCGTTTTTAATTCATGCATAATTGTTCTTAAGAATAATTGTCTTGAGTTTAAAAGTAAATCAATTTTTTTTACTGCATTATCAAATTCATTTGAGACTTCTGCAATTTCATCTTTTTTATCACTCTTACAATTTATTTGTAAATTTCCTTTTGAAAACTCTGTAATATCATTTTTTAGTTTTTTGAGAGGTTGTAAACTTTTGATTAACCATATATAAATTAAAATTAATAAAATTAAAACAAAAGGGAAAAATACATATAAGTAATTTGTCTTTTTATAATCATGTGTATCTTTAAATAAAATTCTAAAAAAAGGAGTAACCATATGAAAATAATATTCATCTTCAAAAAGTATTGTTTCAAAACCTCTTTTAGAAAAAATCATTTCACCTTTAGGAAGAACAATAAATGGTCTTCTTGAAACTTCAAAAGATAAAGTTTCTAAATATTCAATAACTTCATCTTCTGGTAATCTTTTTTCTTTTAAGTATTTTGAGATTTCTTGATGATAATTTATGATTGGTTTATTCTCTTCTTTTTTATCATAATCCAAATAAAATAAAAAAAGAGCTATTAACATTAAAATAGCAATTAGAAATATTAAAGATATTTTTGTTGTTATTGAGTTTAAATTCATTGTGATAGTTTATATCCTAAACCTCTAATGGAATGTAAGTGTTTTGGATTTTTTGAACTATCTTCAAGTTTACTTCTTAGTCTTCCAATAATTACATTTAGACTTTTACTATAACTATCACTTAAACTTGTACTTGCATTTACAATTTGTTCTCTTGAAACTATTGCATTTTTATTTTCTAATAAAACTATCATTACTTCATATTCAGCTTGAGTTAAAATCAATTCTTCTTTTTTGAAAAATATTTTATGTTTTGTTTTATCAAAAATAAAATCACTATTAGCATCTTCTTCTTTATTTATTTTTTTACTTCGTCTTAACAGACTTTGAATAACAGCATACATTTCTTTTGGATCATAAGGTTTTGGAAGATAATAATCAGCTCCAATTTGTAAACCCATAATCTTATCACTTACATCAGATCTTGCACTTGAGATTATTATAGGAATATCATATTTTGAAGATATCTCTTTGCATACATCTAGTCCATCCATTCCAGGAAGAGTTAAATCTAAAATCAATAAATCATAATTAGAAATACCAGCACTTAAACCCAAATAAGGATCTTCATAATTAGTAATTTTAATATTATATTTTTCTAAATATTCTCCTAAGAATAAAGAAAATTCTGGATCATCTTCAATCATCAAAATTTCTATCATAAAAATCCTTTGTGTTGTTATTCTAATTCTATTATTTTATTTAAAACTCAAAATAAATATAAAGTAAATGAAAGTAAACAATTATCTCTTATTTTTTCTAGGTAAAGTTCTTGCTTCATTTGAATCTATAAAACCATCATCATTTAAATCATGTCTAGAAAAATTCTCTTGCATTCTTTTTGGAGCTTCTTTATAAGAAATTTTACTATCATTATTTCTATCAAAAAACTTAATAGCTTTCATATTATCATTACCTCTGATAATAGGCACATTTTCATTTAATGCTTTTACAAATGTACGTTTTGTATTAACTTTAGTATAATTATCACTTACACATCTAGCAAAATTATAAATTCTAACAACATCACCTTGAGGTCCACGCCCCTTAGAAAACTTCATTTTACTTCCACTTTTGGGATCACTTCTTTGTGCACCAGAACCATGTACATCTACTAAAGATCTTATATTCAATCTTCTATCATTCATATAACCTAAAGCTCTACCAAAAGATAAATAAACTGCATTAGCTCCTAAATCTTTTCCATCTAAATGAGTTGTACTAGACCAATAATATCCATAGTCAATACTGTTATTTTCATTCTTTATTTTTGTACTTTCAAATATATCATTTATACTTGCACTTGAAGTAGCATTAGGAGATTTTGAGTAATCAACAATGCTTTGTAACTCTTTTGCATTAGGTAATCTCCAAGTACTAATACCAGCATAATTTAAATTCTCACAATAAGCTAAAGAGTCTTTCCAATTATAAGGTCCACTATCATTTTTTATCCAAGTAAGAGTTGTTGCTTCATCATAAATAGTACCATTGTTCTTATCAATAAACTTATTCTTTCCATACTTAGTATTACCACGAACTAATCTTAAATAATACTTTCCAGGCACTTTAGAATTCACACTATATTTAGGATAACCTTTGATTCTTCCATCAGCAAAATTAACACCAAAAAAAGTCTTATTTCCATTCATTGTTGTACTAGTGTAATCAGTACTAGTCCAAAATTGAACATCAATATATCTTCTATCATTAGAGTACTCAAAATCAAAATAATCTGTATTGATATATGGTTTTGCATCACTTGGTACAACATTATTTTTATTTCTTGATGTACCTGTTTTACCATTAAAGTCAATTAATGAATATAATTCTTTAACTGTAGGTATTCTCCAATCATTAAAACCACCTATTCTAGCCTCTTTAGCGTATTTTACCGCATCATTAAAAGAGAGTTTATCTGTATAAGTTTTTTGCCAAATTAAACCAGTTTGTATATCAGTAATAGTACTATTTTTATTATCTTTATATATTACTTTATTGCCAATATAAGTAGCATCTTGTCCATAAAAAGCTTCATTGATTTTTGGGCTTTGAATAAAGGTTTTATCATTAAAAAAACTCTTTTGTGAAGTATCCATCACTGTATATGTTTGATTTGTATTAGCTAAAGCTAAAATAGAAAAAGTAGAAATGAAAAATGAAGTTTTACTAAGTAGCATATTGAATCCTTATATTTTATATAATTCAATCTTACAGACTAAATTTAAATATAAAGTAAATAGTTTGTAAATAAAAGTAAACCTTGATATAGCAATTAGCTTGCTATATCAAGGGTATTAGGCAAATTTTCTCTTATGTTCCTTTTTTTAACATAATTATTTAAGCCTATGTGGTTATTGTATCCAAGAAGTTTTGCTATTTTTCTAACAGATAAACCAACTGAAAGTAACTCTTCAATCTTATCTCTTTGTTTATCAAATTTAGATTTTTGTATAGTTCCTTTAGGTTTTCCTAAACTAGCCCCACTTAGTTTTTTTGCAGTTAATGCTTCTTTAGTTCTTAGACTCATAAGATCTTTTTCAAGGTCAATAGTCATAGAAATCACACCTAAAATCATTTGTGTTAACATATCTTTATCATCAACTAAATCAAGGTTCTGATTAGATACTAAGATTCTAATTTTATTAGAAAGTAAAAATCTTACAATCTCTAAAATAGTTTCAATAGTTCTACCAAAAACATTCAAATCAGCAACAATAATTGTTGAATTCTTCTCACAGTTTTTAAGTAATTCTAAAATATTTTTCTCATCACTTGGTGTGTTTATTTCAATCTCAATATTTTCTAAAATATCAATATTATGTTTTTTAACATAAGAATCTAAACTGTCCTTTTGACTATCTGTATATTTTTCATTATTCTTGTTAACTCTGACATATGTAAAAATCTTTCCCATATAATAACCTTTAACATAGAGTATAGTACTTTAAATATATGAAAACATAATGTTTATTTAACTACATTTAAAGTTTATACAAAATGTTAATAGAAAATAACTTAACTTATTCTTAATTAACAATTAAAAACATGTGTAAATAGTGAATTTAATAGTTATGTCTTTACACATAAGCTTATACAGTTTGAATTCAAAGCAATTTTTAGCTATTATCTTTTTACTTATAAAACATTAGAAAGGGTTCTTTTTGAAAATTACAGTTGCTATATCAGGGGCAAGTGGAGCTAATCTGGGACTAAATTTTGTAAAAAAAATTCCAGAAGATATTGAAGTTTATTTAGTTATTTCAAATAGTGCTAAAACTGCATTAAAATTAGAAAGTGGGATTTCTGTAAAAAAGCAATTCCAAGATAAAAAAAATGTAACTATTTTAAAAGACTCAAATATTGCAGCGCCTATTGCATCAGGGTCTTTCCCTATTGATAAAATGATTGTATTACCTTGTTCAATGAACACTCTTGCAAAATGTTCTGTTGGAATATCAGATTCATTAATCACACGAGCTTTTACAGTAATGCTAAAAGAGAATAGAGAGATTATTCTTTGTCCAAGAGAATTGCCTTTAAGTTCTATTGCTCTAGAAAATATGCTTAAACTTTCAAAACTTGGTGTAACTATTGCGCCACCAGTTTTAGGATATTATTCTGGTCAACAAAGTCTAGAAGATATGGAAAACTTTCTAATTGGAAAATGGTTTGACCTATTAAAAATCAAACACAATTTATATAAAAGATGGGAATAAAAAATGCCTAGAAACATACACGATGCTGATAAAGCCTCATACAGAAAAGCTATTTATAGTGGAACTTTTGATCCAATTACAAATGGACATCTAGATATTATTAGTCGAGCTGCGAACATATTCGACGAAGTAATAATTGCCGTAGCAAAAAGTGAAAGAAAAGGACCTATGTTCTCTCCTGAAGATAGAGTAAAATTCGCTAAAGCTGCAACAAGTCATTTAAAAAATGTAAGAGTTGAAGGATTTGATACTCTACTTGTTGATTTTGCCACAGAACAAGGTGTTAATACAATTATTAGAGGATTACGTGCCGTTTCAGATTTCGAATACGAATTACAAATGGGATATGCAAACTCTTCAATTAACGATAAATTAGAGACTTTATATCTAATGCCAACATTAGAAAACGCTTTTGTTTCATCAACAATTGTAAGGGAAATCATCAGATTTGATGGTAAATTCCAACATCTTATTCCAAAGGAAGTTTTAGAATGTATGTAGTAATTGAAGGTATTGATACAGCAGGAAAGTCAACTCAATTAGACTTACTTCAAAAAAAATACTCAGATGCGATCTTTACAAAAGAGCCAGGTGGAACACAAATCGGTGTAAAACTAAGAGCTATGGCTTTAAATGGTGAAGCAAAATCTGGTATTGCAGAGATGTTTTTATTCTTAGCAGATAGAGCTGAACATATTGAAGAAGTTGTAATATCAAACGAAGACAAAATGGTTATTTCGGATAGATCAATGGTTTCAGGAATTGCTTATGCTTCAATTTTTGAGTTAGAAAAAATGATTGAATTAAATCTTTTAGCTACAAATAATGTATTACCAACTCATGCTATTTTACTTGAATTATCAGCAGAAGAGTTAACATATAGATTATCTCAAAAAGAGAATGATGCAATTGAATTACGTGGAATTGAATATCTAATGAACATTCAAAATAGAATGAAAGAGACAATAATCAAACTTGGAATTAATCATTTATTTGTTGATGCAAGTTTAAAAATAGAAGAAATAGAAATAGAAATAGAGGATTTTTTAAATGGCAAGTAAGGGTAATGTAAAAACAATTCAAAGCTTAAGAGGTATGAAAGATGTTGTAAATGATGATAGTAAATTATTTACATATTTTGTAGAGAATGCTTCTGCAATTGCAAAAAGATATGGTTTTTCTTATATGGAAACACCTATTTTAGAAGAGACTGCTTTATTTAAAAGATCAGTTGGTGAGAGTTCAGATATTGTAAATAAAGAGATGTATAACTTCACTGATAAAGGTGAAAATGAAGTTTGTTTAAGACCTGAAGGAACTGCTGGTGTTGTTAGACACTTTGTTGAAAAGAAATTAGATAGAGCTGGTGGAACTTTTAGATGGTATTACCACGGTCCTATGTTCAGATATGAAAGACCACAAAAAGGTAGATTAAGACAATTCCACCAATTTGGTTGTGAAGTATTTGGACAAGCTTCTGTTTATGAAGATGCAAATGTAATTATGATGATTAAAGATATTTTAGATTACTTTGAAATTGATTTTACATTAGAAATTAACTCTCTTGGGGATCACACGTGTATGCCTCAATATAGAGAAAAATTAATTAATCACCTTAATTCTTTTAAAGATGAATTATGTCCTGATTGTCAAAAAAGAATTGAAACAAATCCAATTAGAGTATTAGATTGTAAAGTTGAAAAATGTAATGAGTTAACAAAAGATGCTCCTATGATTACTGATAATTTATCTGAACAATGTGATGAAGAATTCAACAAACTAAAAGAAATTTTAGAATACAACGATGTTCCTTATGTGGTAAATAAAACTATGGTTAGAGGATTAGATTATTACTCAAAAACTGCATTTGAATTTATCTCTAATGAAATTGGAGCACAAAGTACAATTGCTGCTGGTGGAAGATACGATAGACTAGTAGAATTCTTAGGTGGAAGAGAAACTCCTGGTTTTGGATTTGCTTGTGGAATTGAAAGATTATTAGAGCTAATTAAAGTTAAAGAATCACAAAAAGAAGAGATAGTTTATATTGGAGCTTTAGATGAATCTTGTCTAAATGCTGTATTAAAAACTGCAAATGCAAAAAGAAAAACTACAAAAACTTTTATTGAATATACTCCAAGAGGATTTGGAAAACACTTTAAATTAGCAGAAAAAGCAGAAGCAAGTATTGTTGCATTAATCGGTGAAAAAGAATTAGCCGAAGGAACAATCTATGTTAAAAATATAGAAACAAGAGAAGAAGTAACTATGGACCTTAATATTTTTTCTTCAAAAACTACTATGATAAATAAAAAAGCATCAAATATAACTGATACATTTCCAAAAATAGAGAAATAGTATTGAATAATTACGGTATTGATATTTGGAGTGATGATAATTTTATCATTGAAGAGGGTTTAGCAAAAGTAAATTTTGCTTCTAAACCATCACTTATTTCTATAGTAAAAGAGATAAGAGAACAAGATTTTAAAGGTCCATTACTTTTAAGATTTCCTCATATTACAAATAAGCAAATCACTACTTTATTTGATACATTTAATAATAGTATGAAAGAGTATGATTACAAAGGAAGCTTCAATGCTGTTTTTCCTTTGAAAGTAAATCAACTACCAAACTTTATACAACCCCTACTTTCATCTGGAAAAAAATTCAATTATGGACTAGAAGCTGGAAGTAAAGCTGAATTAGTTATTGCCATGACTTACAATAACAAAAATGCTCCTATTACAGTAAATGGATTTAAAGATAAAGAGATGGTTCATCTAGGATTTATTGCTAAGAGTAAGGGACATGATATTACTCTTATTATTGAAGGATTAAATGAACTTCAAACAATCATAGCAGTTGCTGAAGAGACAAATCTTCCTTGTCCTAATATTGGTCTTAGAGTAAGATTACATAGTGGGGGAAGTGGTATTTGGGCTAAAAGTGGAGGTATTAATTCTAAATTTGGTCTTACTTCTACTGAAATACTTGAAGCTTATGAATTAATAGCAGAAAATAATATGATTGAATATCTTACTATGATTCATTTTCATATTGGTTCAGATATGAATTCTATTAAACCTTTAAAAAAGGCATTAAGAGAATCAGGTCACATTTATGCAGAACTTAAAAATCTAGGTGCATCTAGCTTAAACTCTATTAACATAGGTGGAGGTTTAGCAGTTGAATACTCAGCTTATGAAAGAAGTAGATTCTATTCATTAAGAGAGTTTGCAAGTGATGTAATTTTTACATTAAAAGATATTGCAAAACAAAAAGGAGTTGAAGAGCCTAATATATTTACAGAATCTGGTAGATATATTTCAGCAGCTTCAACTGTATTAATTACACCAGTATTAGAGCTATTTTCATCAGAATATGATTTACAACACCTAAATTTAAAAGAAAAAAATCCACCTTTAATTGAAGAATTAAATGCTCTATTTACTGATATGACAAAACGAACATCCTATGAATATATGCATGATGCAATTGATCATATGGAGTCATTACTAACACTATTTGATTTAGGTTATATTGATTTACAAGATAGATCAAATGCGGAAATTTTAACTCATCAAATTATAAAAAAAGCAATTTCTCAATTAGAAGTTGAAGATTATGAAGAGTTAAAAAAGCTTGATGAAAATATTCAAGAGAAATATCTATTAAACTTTTCTATGTTCCAATCACTTCCTGATTACTGGGGAATAGACCAAGAATTTCCAGTAATGCCACTAACGCATCTTGATAAAAAACCAACAAGATCTGCTTCATTATGGGATATTACTTGTGATAGTGATGGTGAATTGCCATTTAGTTCTAAAAAGCCTTTATATTTACATGATATAAATCTAAATAAAGAAGAGTACTTTTTAGGATTTTTTAATGTGGGAGCTTATCAAGATACATTAGGAATGAAACACAACCTATTCTCTCATCCAACGGAAGTAAATATTGTATTCAAAGATAATGAAGTAGTTTTAGAAAAAATCTTAGAATCACAAACAATAATCGATATTCTTGACGATATTGATTATGATACTAGAGAAATTAAAGATAAATTAAAAGAAAATTTAGATACTAATACGTATAAGATATTAAAAAAATATTTAAATGAAAATAGTTATCTAAAAACTATATGGAGTTACAATGAGTAATGATAAAGTAAAACAAGCAAATCAAGAACTAAAAGAAAAGATTTTAAAAGCACAAAAAGAGATTGGTCTTTGGAAACAAATTAAAGAAGATTTTTCAGTTCCTAGATTAAATGACCCTGCTTTAGATTCAAATTTTGAACTATTTTTTAATTACCCAGGTGTTTGGGCAATAATAAATCATAGAATTTCAAATAGACTTTATAATAAAGGTTGGGTAAAACTATCAAGAGCTTATGTTGGTATTGGCTCACTATTTACAAAAACTGATATTCATCCAGCAGCTACTATTGGAAGAAGAGTATTTATCGATCATGCTATTGGAGTTGTAATTGGGGCAACTGCTATTATTGATGAAGATGTATTAATCTATCAAAATGTAACACTTGGTGGAGTTAGTCTTGATAAAGGTAAACGTCACCCAACAGTTAGAGCAAATGCAGTAATTGGTAGTGGTGCTAAAGTTTTAGGAAATATTACAATTGGTAAGAACTCAAAAGTTGGAGCAAACTCAGTTGTTGTTTGTGATGTTCCAAAAAGTTCAACAGCTGTTGGTGTTCCTGCAAAAATTATCAAAAAAGATAATAAAAATTGTAAACTAGCGCACGATGATTTACCAGATATTAATAAAGAAATGTTCAAATACTTAATTGAAAGAATTCATGTTTTAGAAACTGCGCTAAAAGAAGAAGATGGAATTGATGTAAGTGACAAAGATAAAAAACTTGAAGAAGATTATAATAAATTTATTAATGCAATGAATTCTATTAAAAAGAAATAGTTTTGATTTTTGAACTAGCAGCATTTGGAATTATTACTGGTTTTTTATCAGGTTTTTTTGGCATTGGTGGAGGAATGATTCTTGTACCAATGTTATTGCTTGCTGGTTTTGTAATGAAACAAGCCATTGCAATATCTATTATGCAAATGGTATTCTCTTCTGTTTATGGTTCTTTCCTTAATTCAAAAAAAGTTACAAATGTAATAAAAGATGGATTAATCATAGGAATTGGTGGTTTCGTTGGAGGTTTACAAAGTGGATTTATTGTCACTAATGTATCCAATGAAACACTACAATATGTTTTTATAGCTATATTAGTATATGCTATTATAAAAATCTTTATTTCCCCTGCTCAAAGAGATGAACCAAGTAAAAGTCATAATAAATTTATTCTTTTTCTAATTGGATTTTTTACAGGTATGGTTGCTATGAGTATTGGAGTTGGTGGCTCTATAATCTTAACACCTATCCTTCTAGGATTTATGAGATATGATCTAAAAGCAGCTACTGCATTAGGTCTATTTTTTGTTATGTTTTCATCAATTGCAGGATTTACTTCATTATCTTTAAATGGACATATGATGTATCTTGAAGGTGCAACAGTAGGTATTGCTTCATTAATTGGTGTTTACTTTGGAATAAAAGTAAAAAATAACGTTCATTCAAACTCATATAAAAAATACATTCTTTTATTAAACTCTATCATATTAATAACTATGATTTACAAAACTTTTTAATTTATATCTAATAATTATTAATTACTTTTATCTTGCAATATATACTTTATTATTGTATTATTTACAATAGGAAATAATATTAAGGTAAAAAGTGGACAATAACTTATTAGATTTTTTCATGAAGACTTCAAGTGATCTAGTTTATGAAATAAACGTTGAAGATCAAACTATTAACTGGTATAGAGATATTCATACAATATTAAATTATAAGCAAAAAATTAATTTAAATAATTTTGAAAACCTTTCAAAACTATTACATAAAAACGATATTAAAAAATTATATAATAAATTAACTACTCCAAATCAAGAACAAAATCAAATAAGTTTTAGAATTAAAGATGCTTTAGGAAATTATCAAACTTGGAATGATACATATATCAGATATGAAAATAAAATAATTGGTATTTGTAAATATGACTCAAAGATAATTTTACAAGAACAAGAAGAAAAAACAGAAAATATTTTAGATAGTACAACTGATTTAATTTTTTATAAAGATTTAGATTTAAATTACATGGGATGCAATGAATCTTTTTGTAACTTTGTTGGATTAGATAAAAAAGATATTCTTGGAAAAAATGATTATGAATTATTTGGTGAAAAACATGCAAATAAATTTAGACAAATGGATAATATTATTCTAGAAAAAAAAGTATCTAATACAAATAAAGAATGGGTTACGTATCCTAATTTAGACAAAGTACTATTACTAACACAAAAATCACCTTTAATAAATAAAAATAATGAGATCTATGGATTACTTGGAATTTCAAGAGATATCACAAAAGAAATAGATTATAAAAATGAAATAAAAGAGAGTAAAAAAAGATATAAAAAACTTTTCCAAGCCAATAAGATTCCAGTACTATTAGTATGTCCTGATAGTGGCGATATTATAAAAGCAAACAAAGCAGCTCAAAAGTTTTATGGTTATACAAGTAGTGAAATAAAAAAACTACATATAACTCAAATCAATACTTTATCTTCCCAAGAGATACAAAAAGAGATGATGTTAGCTAAGAATGAAGAGAGAGATTGTTTTAATTTTAAACATAAAATTAAATCAGGAAAATTAATTGATGTGGAAGTTTATGCAGGACCTATTAAATTCAAAAACAAGAAAATTTTATACTCTCTAGTATTTGATATTACAAAAAGAAAACAAGCAGAAAAAAAATTAAAACAAGCACATACTATTTATCAAAATACTAAAGAAGGTATTTTTATTACAGATTTAAATGGGAAAATTTTATCAGTAAATAAAGCCTTTGAACAAATCACAGGTTATCAAGAAAGTGAAGTAATTGATAAAAATTCAAACTTACTAAAATCAGATACTCATTCTAAAAAGTTCTATTCAAGACTATGGAAAACATTAGCAGAGAAAGGTTTATGGGAAGGTGAGATTATTAATAAAACTAAAGCAGGTAAAATCTTTCCTCAATGGCTTACTATTAATACTGTTTATGATGAATCCCACCAAGCTGTAAATTATATTGCAGTATTTACAGACTTTACAAAACTTAAAGAGCAAGAACAATTATTAAGAGAAAAAGATCAAATAATGTTCCAACAATCTAAAATGGCTTCAATGGGAGAAATGTTAAGAAACATTGCCCATCAATGGAGACAACCCTTATCAGTTATTACATCTTCAGCTACTGGACTAAAATTAAAAAAAGAGTTTGGAATACTTAATGATGAAGATTTTAGTGAATTTGCAGATGGTATACTAAAATCTACAAATTATTTATCTGAGACAATTGAAGACTTCTCTAATTATTTTAAAAACAGCAAAAATAAAGAGTATTTCTTTATTAGTGAAATATTAGATAAAACTACTCAACTTTCAAAAGCAACACTAAAAAATTCTGATATAAAAATTGAAATTGATGTTGAAAATAATTATGAAATTTATGGAATAAAAAATGAACTTATTCAAATTTTATTAAACTTAATTAATAATACAAAAGATGCATATAATAATAAACAGCAAGAAGTACAATACCTAAAAATATATACAAAAAAATATATGAATAATGTTGTTATTTTTGTAAGAGATATTGCAGGTGGTATTCCTGAAAATATATTAACAAAAGTATTTGAACCTTATTTCACAACTAAACACCAAAGTCAAGGTACAGGTATTGGATTATATATGTCTAAACAAATTGTTGAAGAGAGATTAAAGGGTGCAATTGATGCATATAATATTGAAGAAAAAATTAATGACGAAAAATATAAAGGTATGGAATTTAAAATAACTATTCCAATCTCACAGAGTAAGACGGAATAACACAAAGGAGTTTTACTCCTGTGTTAAAATACCTTTTAGTAGATAAGATAAAACTCCACCATTTTTATAATACATAATCTCTTCATTAGAATCAAGTGTTGATTGAAGAGTAATTGTAATTATTTCACTTTCTCTTTTTATCTCTAAATTTATTTTTGAATTAGTAATAATCATATTTGAACGAATTGAAATAATTTCATTTCCTTTTAGACTTAAAGTATTAATATCATCATCTATAAACTCTAAAGGTAATATTCCCATTTTGATTAAATTTAATTTATGAATAGGATCAAAAGATTTAGCAATAACAGCATTAACACCTAAAAGTTTAGTTCCTTTTGCAGCCCAATCTCTTGATTGTCCAACTCCATAATTTTGCCCAGCGAATAACACTAAATTTTTATTTTCAGATTTCATATTTTGGGCAAATTCAAAAATTGATAGCAGTTCCCCTGTTTCAAAATCTTTAGTATAACCACCCTCTTTAGGTAAAACCATTTTATTACGTAATTTTATATTAGATAAAGTTCCTCGCTCAATAATTTCTGCATTACCTCGTCTATTAGCAAAAGTGTTAAACTCATCTGGTTTTAAACCTTTTGATTCTAAATAAACAGCAGCAGGTGAGTAAGAAGGAATTTGTCCAAGTGGAGATAAATGTTCTGTAGAAATAGAGTCATCTAATATTGCTAATATTTTTGCATTTTCAATATTAATAGATGTAATTTCATCTTTAACAGTAAATTTTGAACCTTGTATATAAGTAGACTCTTCATCCCATTCATAAGTACTTGATTTTTTATATTCAATATTTTGCCAGTATTCATTACCCTCAAAAATATTCTTATATAGTTCTGCATAAACAGAAGAATCTAATTCTTCTAATTGATCATTTACCTCAACAATACTTGGCCAGATATCACTTAAATATATATCTGCCCAAATAGCCTCTTTTGTAATATCAATATTCATATTACCTCGTAAAGAGTAAGCAATAATTAAAGCAGGTGACAATATCCAATTAGATTTAATTTGTTTATAGTTTATTGAAGAGAAATCATCCTTTCCAAAATTTAAAGAAGAAACATTTAGATTAAATTTTTCTATATCTAAAGATACTCTTTCTACCAATTCATCTTGTATATTATTCTCAAAATTAATTTGAAAACCTAATTTTTCAAAATACTGTAATAAATCTAATTTTTCTAAATACATTTTGTGAAATGTTGATTGAATGTATAATACTTTTTTTATATTAGAATTAATACTCATACCTAATGCAATAGCCTTTTTAGCTATTAATCCTGCTTGTACTAATAAACTTAGGTCTGAATTATTTATATTAAAAGAAATAGAAGATAAAACAATATCATTATCTTTTACAAAATTTCCATTTTTAAAAGAGTCTAATTTGGAAGGGATATTACAAATAGAAGTTTTATCTTCAACTCTTTTAGGCCCTGAAATAATTGGTCTAACTTTTGATAAATCAAAAGAGACATTTTCATCGTAAACTAATTCATAAGAAGAGTTATAAATACACTGTTTTTCATAATATGTTTTAATTAAACTTGCATCAACCCCTCTAGTTTTTTCAACAAAAGAGATGGTATTTTCATCAATTATAAAATATGCACATCTAGCATTATTATCTTTACTTATTTGTGATAAAATAACTCTATCTTCTATAGATATATTTCGTAAAGCATCCCCATAAAACTCAATAAACTTATTTTTTAAATCTAAGTCTTTTAGTAAATTATTAAGAGCTAATGAAACATCATTTATACTAACACCTTGAACAAGAGAACCACTTATATTTATACCTACAACTTCTGGTAAATTAAAAGTAAGGTTTGAGCCTAAAATTGTAGATTCTACCTCTATATTACCAACTTTAAAACCTATTATTCCCAAAGCATTAATCATACTTGAGTGAGAATCCGTTCCTACTATTGATTCAGGGAAAAGATATATCTTATTATCAATATTTTTTGCACTAATCATTGTAGATAAGTACTCTAAATTCACTTGATTAAAGTTAGTAGAATTAGGAGGAATTACACTAATATTTTTAAAATTATTCTCAGCCCACTTAACAAATTTATATCTTTGAGCATTTCGATTTAACTCTTTTTCTGAGCTATCAAAAGAGTTATCAATAACTAAATCAAGCATTAATTGAGGGTTTATTTTTTCAACATCTTCATTACTATTTTTTGCCCATTCTCTCATTGAAGCTAAATCAACAAGTGCAGGAATTCCACTAAAGTCTTTCATTATTACTCTAGATGTATAAAAGTCTATTTGTCTATAATTATTTCTTGAAATAAAGGTATCAATAATAGTATTAAATTCAGAATCTCTTGCATTTCTAAGATTAGATTCTAGTAGTAGTTTTAAAGTAATAGGAAGTTTTTTTAAAGCAGGATAGGTATCAAAAACTTTATTTAAATCGTAATAAAAGTAAGTATGCCCTACAAACTCGAAATTATTTATAAATTTATTCAAACTATATTCCTTTTATTACTTATTATAAATAATAAAATAGCAAAAGTTTGGTTAATAAATTATTATTTAGCTTATAAATAAATAGTAAGTTAATATAGCGATTATTATTAAAGCAAAAGCAATAGGAATCAAATAAATATTAACATTTTCGTCTTTTTCATAAAACATTGATTCGACTTCTTCTTTTATATCATCATCATACTTAACTATATACTCATAATCACTAGATGTTCCATATGAAAAATAAAGAAAAGATTTATCATCTTTAGAAACTTTAAATACTTCAGTTAGACATAAATTACCTTCATCTTTATCAGTAAATTTAAGTTCACTTACCCAAGAGTTTTCTTTTAGTTTTTTTAAAAAATATCTTTTTTCTTTATGTTTTTCTTTATGATAACTATCAAAGGTATATTCATTATCAAACTTATGATTTATATATTTATTATTTAAATACTTAGCAGCTTTATTCAAGAATTTTTCTAAGGAGTTCTTATCCTTTTCATCAAGAAGCAGATATTCTTCTTCTTGTATTACAAGATCATTATCTATACCAATTCCATGAAATAATACATTACAAAGATGATCAATTTCAGGTCTTACATCATCTTCTGAAAAATTGATACATATATGAGGTTCAGCTTTTATAGTAACTCTTGTACCTTCATTGTTTTTATCATTTACAATTCGATTATTATAGAAAAAGTTTTTATCCAAAGCCAAGTATATTTCACTTTGAAACTCATCATCTAAAATCTTTGATTTAAATTCCAACTTCTTCATAAAAAACCTTTTTATCTAAATAGATTATATAAATACAAACAAAGCACAATAAAAACTATCTCTATTAATAAATCAATTATTAATAGTTTATTTTCATTTATTCGAGTAGGAACTGCAAAGATTCTTTTTAATCCTTTTATATTTTGTTCTTCTAAATGAATTTTTTCATTTACTTCATAACCTCTTGAATTAAGTTTTGAAGTAATAGATAATATAATCCAAAGAAAAACAATCATCAAAAATACAGGCCATGTTGCATTTAGATAGCCAATTAAAAAAGCTCCAAATATTGAACATATATAAAATAGTATTATTGTTTTATAAAAAAATTTATAGTTTCTACGCATATAAAAAAATAGTGAATAACAAGTAAGTATTAATGTACCTGTAACACCAATAGTATAATATGTAGCATAGTCAACTATTTTAAAAATAATAATTATTAAAGGTATCATTAATAATAAGGCAAGATACCAAGAAACCTCTTTATTTAGAATCACATTAAAGCCTATATAAATTATGTCTTTACATTATATTTGTTTTTTTATTAAAAAATAATACAAAATAAATTTTTAAACTATTATATTTATACTTTAACCAAAAAACCTAAGCTAAAAGCTTAGTTTTTGTATATAATTTAATATATTTATTTATCTGATTTTAGAGATTTTATAAATAAAATTATTGAAGATAAAAAAGAATAAATCTTTTTTGGTTTTTTCTTTGTAAGATATAAAACAATATCTTCATGACCAAATAAAGAAGCAAAAGTTACAGGAGTAGCTCCTAAGCCATTATCTTCATATTTATTTGCACCATTCTCAACTAATAATTTTACAATATTCAAATATCCTTTAAAACAAACACCAGCTAAGGGTGTCTGTCCTCTATCATTTTTTTTATCTACTAAGGCACCATTTTTTATTAAAAAAGAGACCATTTCTTCTTGTCGATGATAAGAAGCCAACATTATTAAGCTATTACCTTTATTATCAGATAAATCAATACTCAATCCAGCTTCTATCATTCGTGATAATTCAATTACATTCCCAACTCTTGCAAAATCAAGTGCCATTAATTGTAATTGCTCATATCTTTTCTCTTCATCTTGTGTAATTGAAATCATAATTTATCCTTTACTTATCTAAAGCTTTTTTAACTCCATTTGAATAATCAACAGATACTTTCTCAAAATGAGCTAATTGTCTTTGAATAATTTCACTTGGAACTCCGTGCATTGATTCTGCAATATTGTTGAACAACTGTTCTTTTTGATATTCGCTCATTAAATTAAATAAATCTCTTACTTGTGAATAGTTATCATTGTTTATATTATGATCATATCTATTGGCATTCCCACTTATTTCTAAACTTGGTTCAGAATAAGAAGCATCTTGTACTGCACCATCAAAACTATTTGGCTCATAATAAGCATTTGTAACTTCTTTTTCTTCATAATTCATAGATCCAGCTGTATGATATGTATTTACTTCTACAATTGGTCTATTAACAGGTAATGATTCATAGTGAGTCCCTACTCTATATCTATGTGCATCAGGATAAGATAGAATTCTTGCTTGTAACATCTTATCAGGTGAAAAAGAAATACCAGGAACAATATTTGATGGAGAAAATGACGATTGTTCAATCTCATTAAAATAGTTCTTTGGATTTTCATTTAGTGTCATAACCCCAACATCTATCATTGGATAATCACTATGAGGCCATACCTTTGTTAAATCAAAAGGATTAAAAGAAGCATTATTTGCTTGGCTTTCATTCATGATTTGGATTTGAAAATCCCATTGTGGGTAGTTTTTGTTTTCAATATTTTCAAATAAATCTCTTTGATTACTCTCTCTATCACTAGCAATTACTTTTGAGGCTGCTTCATTAGTCAAAGTTTTTATACCTTGTTTTGTTTTGAAATGGAATTTAACCCAAAATCTTTCATTTTCATTATTGATTAAACTATAAGTATGTGAACCATAACCATTTATATGTCTATAACTTTTAGGAATTCCTCTATCAGACATTAAAATAGTAACTTGATGTAAAGACTCTGGACTTAAAGACCAAAAATCCCAAGCAGCTGTATTTGATCTTAAATTACTTTGAGGGTGTCTTTTTTGAGTATGAATAAAATCAGGGAATTTTTGAGGATCTCGAACAAAAAATACAGGAGTGTTATTTCCAACTAAATCCCAATTTCCTTCTTTTGTATAAAACTTCAAGGCAAAACCTCGCACATCTCGTTCAGCATCTGCAGCACCTGATTCTCCTGCTACTGTTGAGAATCTAAGTAAAAGTCGAGTCTTTTCACCTTTTTGTAAAACATTAGCTTTTGTAAAAGCAGAAATATCATGAGTTATTTCTAATTCTCCAAAAGCACCACTTCCTTTAGCATGTACAACTCTCTCAGGTATACGTTCTCTATTTTGATGAGCAAGTTTTTCAATTAATTGATAATCTTGCATTAAAACAGGACCTCTCTCCCCTGCTGTTATTGAGTTTTGGTTATCACTTATTGGATTACCAGCTGTTGTAGTCATAGTTTTTTTCATTCTTTTTTCCTTTGGATAATTTTTTTCCTTAAATAAAGTTTATTATAGATAAACTTAGTTAGTACTTAAAATTATCCTAGGAAAATAATTATCCTTTAATATTTCATAGATTATTGATTTTTTTAATCAACTATTACCTAATCTATCCTATAATAGACGCTTCAAAAATTAAAGGCAGAGATAAAGATGCAAGATACTATTAAAATATTTAATGCTAAAGAAAACAATTTAAAAAATATTAATTTAGAAATACCAAAAAACAAGCTTATTGTTTTTACTGGACTTTCAGGTTCTGGTAAATCAACATTAGCTTTTGATACACTTTATGCGGAAGGTCAAAGACGATATATTGAGTCATTATCGGCTTATGCTAGACAGTTCTTAGATAAAGTAGGGAAACCAGATGTTGAAAGAATTGAAGGACTAACACCTGCAATTGCAATTGATCAGAAAACAACATCTAAAAATCCAAGATCAACAGTAGGAACAATCACAGAAGTTTATGATTATTTTAGACTTTTATATGCAAGAGTTGGAAAACAACATTGTCATCAATGTGGAGATCCAATTTCACAAATGAGTGCTTCTGATATTATTGATCAAGTACTAAAACTTCCTGAAAACTCTAAGATAGTAATTACTGCACCTCTTATTAATAGGAAAAAAGGTACTTTTGCTGATTTACTAGAATCTCTAAGAGGAAAAGGTTATGTAAGAGCCATGATTGATGGAGTTATGGCTAGACTTGATGAAGAAATTGAGCTTGAAAAAAATAAAATGCATACAATCAAAGTTGTAATTGATAGGGTTGTAGTAAAAGCTGAAAGTAAAGAAAGAATTGCACAAGATGTTGAAAAAGGTCTAAAAGAGAGTTTTGGGGAACTTGAAATAGAAGTTCTAAATCACGAAGCTGTAGGAGTTGAAAAACATATTCATTACTCTGAACATATGGCATGTTTTAATTGTAAAATCTCTTTTGAACCTTTAGAGCCTTTATCATTCTCATTTAACTCACCAAAAGGTGCTTGTTCATCTTGTGATGGTTTAGGTATTAGATACGCATTAGATATGAAAAAAGTAGTAAATGATGAACTACCTTTAGAAGATGGAGCTATTAGAATTATCTATGGTTTCAATAAAGGTTTCTATTTTAAAATGTTAATTGCTTATTGTGAAGCTGCCGAAATTGACGTTACTATTCCATTTAAAGAACTTCCAGAACACCAAAGAAAAGCTGTATTACATGGTGGAATTGAAGAAGCTAAATTTGAATGGAAAAGACATAAACTTACTAGAAAATGGGAAGGAATTGTTAAATTAGCTTATGACATGATCAAAGATGAAAAAGACATGGCTGAGTTTATGACAGAGAAAACTTGTGATTCTTGTAATGGTAATAGATTAAAACCCTCTTCTCAAAGTGTATTCGTTGCAGGAAAAACTATTAGTGAAGTTATCAATAAACCAATTGAAGATGCTCATGCCTTTTTCCAAGATGAGAAAAACTTTGAATATTTTAGTGAAAAATATCAAATGATTTCAGCTCCAATTTTAAAAGAGATTAAAGAGAGAATATTCTTCTTAAATGATGTAGGACTTGGTTATATTACTTTAGGTAGAGATGCTAGAACAATTTCAGGTGGAGAAGCTCAAAGAATTAGAGTTGCATCACAAATTGGTTCAGGTCTTACGGGTGTTATGTACGTACTTGATGAACCTTCAATTGGTTTACATGAAAGAGATACATCTAAACTTATTAAAACACTTAAAGCCTTACAAGAAAAAGGTAATACTGTAATTGTAGTTGAACATGATAAAGAGACTATTGAAGCTGCTGATTATATTGTAGATATTGGTCCAAATGCTGGTAAATATGGTGGAGAAGTTGTATTCAATGGAACACTTAAACAAATGAATAAAGCCAAGACTTTAACAGCTCAATATATGACTGGTAAGAAAAAGATTGATTACCAATACAATAGACCTCAAGAAGAGTTTATTGAAATTAAAAATGTAACTATTAATAATATTAAAGACTTAGATGTAAAAATTCCTCTTAAAAACCTTTGTGCAATTACAGGAGTTTCAGGTTCTGGTAAATCATCTTTAATTTTACAAACTTTATTACCAGTTGCAAAAGAGTTATTAAACCATGCAAGAAAAGTAAAAAAAGTTGATGGTGTAGAAATCGAAGGTTTAGACGTACTTGATAAAGTAATTTACTTAGACCAATCACCTATTGGAAGAACTCCAAGATCTAACCCTGCAACATATACAGGATTAATGGATGAACTAAGAGGTCTGTTTGCTAAAACAAAAGAAGCAGAAATCAGAGGTTATAAAATTGGTAGATTCTCATTTAACGTAAAAGGCGGTAGATGTGAAAAATGTCAAGGAGAAGGTGAAATCAAAATTGAGATGCACTTCTTACCAGATATTATGGTTAAATGTGACGACTGTTTAGGTCAAAGATATAACACACAAACTTTAGAGATTTACTACAAAGGTAAAAATATATCTGATGTATTAAATATGAGTGTAGATGAAGCATTAGAATTCTTTATAAAAGTACCAAAAATTCATGCCAAACTAAAAACACTTTCTGATGTTGGTTTAGGTTATATTACTCTTGGTCAAAATGCAGTAACACTATCAGGTGGAGAAGCTCAGAGAATTAAACTATCTAAAGAGTTAAGTAAAAAAGATACTGGAAATACTCTTTATGTATTAGATGAACCAACAACTGGGCTTCACTTTGCTGATGTTGATAGACTTACAAAAGTATTACATCACTTAGTTGATTTAGGAAATTCAGTATTAGTAATTGAACATAATCTTGATGTAGTTAAAAACTCAGACTGGGTAATTGATATGGGTCCTGAAGGTGGAAATAAAGGTGGGTTATTAGTTGATGAAGGTACACCAAAACACTTAGCAGCAAATCATAAAAAATCTGGTTCTTACACTGGATACTATTTAGATAAAGAGTTCCAAAACTAATGAAAATAGATTATTCAATATTCAATCAAGAAACAGCAATAGATAGATTTATCTTTGCTGTAGAAAATAAATATTATGTGGAAGCACATGAATTACTAGAAGATGATTGGAATGAATTTAAAAGACAAGGTCAAAGAGAAAAAGCTTTAGTTCTAAAAGGTTTAATTAATGGAGCAACAGCTCTTGCTTTATATCATATAAAGAAAAAACCTCATGGACACAAAAAAGTTTGGCCTGCTTTTGAAAAGTACATTCCCCTACTTGATGAAGTAGAGTTAGATCAAAAAGAGAAATTCTACAAAGCCAAAGAATTATTAATAGAACTAAATAACAAATTGATTACAGAGTAAACAAGCATAAAATTTAAATAACTAAAAAAATGATATAATTATTAGTAATAACTTAAAAAGGTTTTACTAATGATTATAAAAAAAATTCTTTTAATTACACTATTTATCTTTTCTTATTTAAATGCAGATATAAATCTTACAGCAAAAGAAGAAGCCTTTCTTCGAAATACAAACATTAATGCCATAAGTACAGCAACTTGGGCACCTCTAAATATGTATAATGACAAAAAACAATTATCAGGAATCTGTATAGATTTTTGGGAACTGCTGAAGAAAAAAGCCAATATAAAATCACAAACAATTATTGCAAAAGATTGGCATACTGTTTTATCAAATATTGAAAATAAAAGTGCTGACATTACTTTTGGTACCTCTTTTGATTCAAAAAAACTATCTTATGCAAATTTCACTACTTCATATATCTCTTTTCCAATTGCTTTTGCAACTTTACATGATGAAAGATTTATTCCTAATGCTAGTTACTTAGAAGGTAAAACCGTAGCAGTTGGAGAAAACTATAGTTCTCATATAATTATGAAAAAGAACTTCCCTAAAATAAACTTTGTACCAGTTAAAAATACAGAAGAAGCACTAAAACTATTAAGTGCCGAAAAAGTGGATGCAGTAATAGATATATTACCTGTAATTGCTCATTTGATTTCCCATAAAGGCTATTATAATTTAAAAATCTCGGGAACAAGTAAATATGAGGTAAGTATGACATTTATGATAAGAAAAGATTACAAAGAATTAAAAAGTATTTTAGATAAATATATTATACAAATTACATCAATGGAAAAAGAAGCCATTATCAAAGAGTGGTTAACTGTAAAATTTGATAAAAGAATTATTGATTATAAATATATATTTCAAGCTTTAATACTTATTTTTATAATAGTTCTTTTTTATACCTTCAAAAAAATGGATTTAAAAAAATATAATGAAAAAATAGAAAAACTATCAAAAATTGATTCTTTAACAAATCTAAATAATAGACAAGCAATTGATTCAAAACTTACAAAACTAAAAGGAAAAAGGTTTTCTTTAGTTTTAATAGATATTGATCACTTTAAAGAAATCAATGATATTTATGGACATAAAAGTGGAGATGAAGTTTTAATAGAGTTTGCAAATATTCTAAAAATAAATCTAAAAAAGAATCAAGATATTGGAAGATGGGGAGGAGAAGAATTTTTATTAATATATGAAGGTCAAACAGAATCACAAGCTGCTATTATTGCCAATGATTTAAAATATATAATTGAAAACCATGATTTTAAAATAAGAAAAGTTACTGCTTCTTTTGGTATTAGTGAAGCTAATAAAGATAGTGATATAAAAAATGTATTAGCAAATGCAGATAATGCTTTGTATAAAGCTAAGGAGAGAGGAAGAAATCAAGTAATAATTTCTTCTAACTTGATTTCCTAAGAAGCACTATTTAAATTCATTAGGTATGATTTTAACTTCATCATATCTTCTGTAGGATACTGGTTTTCAGAACTTCCTCTTTGAGCTCTTACAAAAAAATCTTGAGATGAATTGTTAAACCCAAAATTTGTATTAGTAAGTGTTAATTCATAAGTGTTTGCAGAACTATTTAATTCTGCTTTTTTAACTTCAGAACTTTTGTCAGCTTTTAAAAACTCTTCTTGCTGAACTTCTTGTAATTGATTTCGTTCACTAAGTTTTGAAGTTTCACTAGATGAATGCACTTGTTCTACTTCTATAGCTTTAGCGTCAATATATTGATCAAGCTTAGGTATTAGTCCAAATTCCATTACATCCTCCTTCAAATGAAACTTTATAATAATATTATACACGATTTCTATTGTTTTTGTCAAAATGTTAAGTTTATTTTGCTATTATTAGTTACTATTTATTTATTCAAAGGAGTCTTTATTGGAAGATAATTCCCAGAGGTGCAATTTTATTACGAGTGAGCACAAATGGAAATCTTAGTCTTACTATTTTTCGCTGTTGTAGGAGTTTCATTCCTATGTTCTATTTTAGAATCTATCTTACTATCTACTAATGTATCGTATATTGCTGTCCTTGAGAAGAAAAACCCAACTGCTGGTAAACTTCTTAAAAAACTAAAAGGTGATATTGATATCTCTATAGCATCTATTCTTATTTTAAACACTATTGCAAATACACTTGGAGCAACTGCCATTGGGGTACAAGCACAAAATGTATTCGGTGGTGATAAAACACTTGTTATGATTACTTCAATTGTTTTAACTTTTTTGATTTTATTTTTTGCCGAAATTATTCCTAAAACAATCGGTGCAGTTTACTGGAAGCAACTAGCTCCAATTGCAGGAAGAATTATCAAAATATTTATTTTCATTACATACCCTCTTATTATAATCACACAATTTGTGACTAAAAAAATTGGTTCAGATAATAATGATTCAATATCAAGAGAAGAGTTAATTCACTCTACTTTATTAAGTGAAGAAGAAGGAATTATTGGAGATTTAGAATCAGATATTATAGAAAATACTTTAACTCTGAATAATATGAAAATCAAGGATATTTTAACTCCTAGATCTGTTGTTTACGCTATTGACAAAAGAAATTCAATAAAAGATATTATTGAAGACAAAAGAACTTTTAAATTCTCAAGAGTTCCTATTTATGATGGAAGCATTGACAATATTGTTGGTTTAGTTTTAACAAAAAAACTATTCAAACAAGCACTTATTGACAAAGACGTTACAATAGAATCTATTATGAAACCAGTTATTTCATTAAATGAAAATATTCCTGTATCAAAAGCATTAAATATGTTTATTCAAAAGAAAGAACACATGTTTATAGTGGCTGATTCATATGATCAAACAGAAGGTATTGTTACATTAGAAGATTGTATTGAAACACTTCTTGGATTAGAAATCATGGATGAATCCGATACAACTCCGGATATGAGAAGACTTGCTTTAAATAAAATGAAAGCAAAAAGAAAAGAAAAGGAGAGAGAAAGTAAATGAGTTTTAAAAACACGATAATTAGTATTTTTGTAGTATTTGTACTAGCGTTAATGATTGCAGATGGTGAACCTGAGCCAATGGCACACTGGTCTTATGAAGGTGAAGAGGGTCCAAAAAACTGGTCTGAACTTGATGAGAGATATTCTATGTGTATTGAAGGGTCAAATCAATCACCAATTAATATCACTAATACAATCGAAGCAAAACTTTTACCTTTAGAATTAGAAGATAATTCAAAGGGAACTACTTTTATTAATAATGGACATACTGTACAAGTAAACTTTGCAGGTGGAAGTACATTAACACTAGATGGTAAAACATATAGTTTAAAACAAGCTCATTTCCATACACCAAGTGAAAATATAATTGAAGGTAAATCTTACCCAATGGAAGCACATTTAGTTCATGCAAGTGGATCAAGTTTAGCAGTAATTGGTGTAATGTTTGAAGTTTCAAATGATAACACTGTATTAAATAAAATCTTAAGAAATTTACCTGAAAATGAAGGTGATTCAAATGAACTTAAATCACTTGTTTCTGGATATGAATTATTACCTGAAATCAAAGATTACTACAGATTTAATGGTTCTTTAACTACTCCACCTTGTTCTGAAGGTGTTAAATGGGTTGTGTTAAAAACTCCTGTACAAATATCTGAAAGTCAATTAAAAGACTTTACTTCTGTTATGCCTGAAAATAACAGACCAGTTCAAGAAATTAACGCAAGAACTATCTTACACTAATTTCTTAAAACAGCTACGTATAAAAGAGAGTGTCATTTGACATTCTCTTTTTTTTTATATAAACTTCATAAAAATATTTTAAAGAGACCTAATGAAAAATTTAAATGAGTTTATACAAGATTTCCAAAGTTTAACACTAAGCACAAATGACAAACAAAACAATCCTTTTTCTTCTTATGCACCTTTTGTAAAAGATAATAATCATTACTATGTATTTATTTCCGATATGGCAAAACATACTCATAATCTAAGAGAAAATAAAAACTGTAGTCTTTTCTTTATTGAAGATGAGAAAGAGTGTTCAAATATATTTGCAAGAAAAAGAGCAATGATACAATGTGAAAGTATTGAGTTTGAAAAAGAGACAAATGAAGAATCAAATATTTTAGAATTATTTGAAAATAAATTTGATAAAAAAATGGTAGATATGTTAAAAGCAATGAAAGACTTTCATATCTTTCAATTTAAGCCATTTTATGGTGAAGCAACGTTTGGCTTTGGTAAAGCATATAATCTTGGAGGAGAAGGCTTTAGTGACTTCGTTGAGAGAGAAAACACTGGTTCTGGACATGGTCATAAATAAAAGTAGTTAAATACTACTTTTATTTAATAATCTCTTCTCATTTTCTACTTTTAATATTAGAATTCCAACTAATATAAATACAATATTCTTAACTATATATTGTCCTACAATTGTAAAAGCATAAGGTGCTTTTGTAAAACTAAGTTCTGGAAAAATAAATAGAGGTAAGAAAGTCAAAACCATATGAATTAAAAATAGTATAGTAATATATCGTGTATATACTCCAAGAATAAAACCAATTCCAACAAGAACTTCCCATAAAGCTAATAATTTAATTGAAATTTCTGATGATATTAATCCATTAAACATCCAATTAATTGTATTAATTGCTAAATCTTCTGCAGGACTTAACTCTGGGAAAAACTTCAACATTCCGTACCATAAGAATATTATTCCCAAAGAAATTCTCAATAAGCTTATTATATTTTTCAAAACAACTCCAGTCTATTAATTTTGATAATTATAATCAAATAAGAATAAAACTTTTATATAAATAAACTCTTTTTTCTTGCTAATTTATGAATAGGAGTTAATACAATATTTAATTATTTAGCCTTTAATAACTATCTTAAACTTATCAATTAAAAACTCAATTTTTAAATCGTAAGCTAAGCTTAGCGCACTATTTCCTAAGTCATCTTCATGGTTAATTAAAGCCCCATTATTAATAAGATAATCAATACTTTGCAACTTATTATATAAAACTGCATAGATTAATGGTGTTGATTTTACACTGTCAAACTCATTAATATCTAAACCACAATTTTTCAAACACTTAATCATTTTTACATCATTTTTGTAAACCGCATAATTTATCGCAGATAAACTATCTGTTACATTTCTATTAATACCAAGTTCAATTAGTTTTCTAATAACTTTAAACTTACGATTATATATCGCCCAAAAAAGTGCATTTCTTCCATTATCATCTCTTACATTCAAATTTAGTCCAAGAGATAGTAATTGCTCTATTTTGTCATCTAAACCTAAAGATACTGCTTCAAATAATAAATTCCAACCACTTTTATTTGAATGATTAATATCTGCACCATTTAACAGTAATAGTTCAAAAGTACTTTTATTATCTAAGTTAAAAAATAATTCACTTGATAGTATTTCACTAAAAGACCTATTAATTATAATATTATTTGACATTTCTTCTCCCTCAATATTTAATATTGATAATTGTTATCATAATAAAGTTATTCTTAATTGTTGGTTAAGTGAGTAAAGCAGACTAGAAAATCTAATCTACTTTTTTACTAGAAGGTGTAAATATTCTTCCATCTCCTGATATTAAAATGGCTAAGCCTTTAGTATTTTCAAATTGTGAAAGTATAATTAAAAGAATCATCATTAAAGGAACAGATAAAAACATTCCAATTGTTCCCCACATAGCACCCCAAATTACTAATGATAAAATTACAACAAATTGAGATATATTTAATTTATTTCCCATAAGCCTTGGATAAAGTATATTTCCAATTACAAACTGGATTAAAGCAAGTGTAGATAATAAGAATACTACTTGAGTTAAATCTGTAAATTGAACTAGTGCAAAAGCTACTGGTACTAAAACAGCTATTATACTTCCAATAGTAGGAATAAAGTTTAATATAAAAGCAATAAATCCCCAAAGAATTGCACCTTGTAATCCAAACATTTCACAAATTATATATGTTAAAAATCCTGTAAACATACTAATGATTGTTGTAATAGATAAATACATTCTAATTGTATGAGAAATTGAAGATAATACTTCTTTTGCTTTTGATCTTGTATCATAGTTTTTAAATAAAGCATTGATTTTTGCATTAAAGAATCTTTGATCAATTAACAAAAAAAGTACATAAAGTAGAATTTGCATAATATTACTAACAATTGAGCTAAAAGCTGAAATCACTTTATTAATTAAAGAAGCAATACTAAACTGTTCAAACAACTTCTCTAAACGTATTGCTATATCAAAACCAGTTTTATTTGATAACTGTTCTATTAATACATTAAATTTATCATCTAATTGTGCAATAGTAGAACTAAGCTCAACCATTGATGAAGCAATAAAACTACCAATTTGAAGCATTGACACTACAATTACTATTAAAGATAAAGGAATAGCTATTAAATCCCCTATTTTAGAATCTAAATAAGGCAATTTTTTAATTTGATTTGCCAATGCATTAATTAAAAACCAAATTAAAATTGCTATTGCTATTGGAGTTAATATATTGTTTAGTGTAGAAAGTGAATAAACCATAATGAACATAAATGCAAGGAAATAAAATGCTGATGCAAAGTTTGTATTATAAAGTCTAGGTTGGGAGTTATCGTTTGTTACTATATTTTGTTTTAAGTGATCCAAGTGTTTACCTTTTAAATTATTATGATAATAATATCAGATAATATATTTAAAAGACTAAAGTTTGTTATTTTCTAAGAATTTTGTATCTACATGTTTTTCTAAATCTGTTTTTAACATCTCTTCAATTTTTTTATCAATTAAATCAAATGTTTTAGATTCAGTATTAGTAGTAATAATTGGTTTTTCTCTGTTAAAGATTTTTTGAGCTTCTTCATAACCTCTTTTTAAACCTCTTTTTGTTTCTTCTAAAGCATCTACATCATTACCAGTAATTTTTTCTACATACTTAGCAATTCTTTTTGCAGTTTCATCTTCAGCAAAAAAAGAGTCTTTTTTTAATAAATCTTTAGCTTCTTTTTTATCAAGTTTTGATAACTCTTTACCTTCATAACCTATTGATTCTAAAGTTAAATCATCACCGAATTTTTTACCTTCAAAAAAACCTGAATAATCTGAATTTCCATTTGCAATATGAGATACTACATGTTGAGCATTTGCATTTGCTTGTGAAAATTGAGCAGTTTTTTTATTTAGAAAGTTTTGGATATTGTCATTTGAGATATGTAAACTAACTGCTGAAAAGTTAAGTTTTGTCTCTTCTGTTTTTTCAACTAATTGTGTTTTATCTAAGTCATTAGATGTTTCACTTGGTTGATTTGTAGTGACATTGTTAAGATATAGATTATTTTGCTCTATAACCAAATTCATTATGTATCCTTTAATATATACTTATTATACTTTTACAATTCTTATTTTTTTCTTAAAGTGAAACATTTTGTATAAGAGTAGCCATTAAATGGTAGTTTATAATAAATATCTAAAGATATATTATTTTCTGTTTTTTCCTAAAAAAGTATCGATTTCTTCTCTCATAGTATTCATATAACCTTTTGAACTTGTATATAAATAAAAGGCTGATTGAACCATAAAGAAATAGAAAGCATTTGTATATCCAATATATACAAAAATTATATCTGCAATAAAAAAACAAATAAAAGCATATCCTCTTACCACATGATTATGGCTAGATAAAATAAAACTTCCAAAAATTGCAATGGAAGCAGCAATTAAATCAATAATTAAAACAGTGAAATCAATATCTCCCATATTAGGAAGGATTTGTGAGATTAAAATAGAAATATATATTGTTAATGAAAAAGTCATTAGAACAACATCTCTTTTTCTATTCATTGTTAGTCGGTAAATACCTAAAATAGCAGTTACAAAGAAAAGTATCATTTGTATAATTACAGGAACTTTTCCGTTTAAAGTAAAGAATGTTAATAAAGCAAGGTTTGATATAAAGAAACTTACAAATCCCCAATATAAAGGTCTTGTATTCTCTTTTGTACTTAGTGATGTTAAGTACGCACCCATAATAGAAAAAATTGCACCAAGGGCTTCAAGTATTATCATTATTATCCAAACTTATTAAATTTATGCAATTATAGTGAATTTAACCAAATTTTCAATAAATATAATGTGTATTTAACTATAATTTCAAAAAATCAAAAAAGAAGTATTATTGGAAGAATTAGATAGTAGAGAAAATTGTTATGTTTGTTATAGACCAGTTAGCGCATGTGTATGTAAACACATTACTCAAACTGTAAAAACAAATACTAAGTTTGTAATATTAATGCACCCAAAAGAGTTTAGAAAAACTAAAAATGGAACAGGTCATATAACTAGAAATTCATTAACAAATAGTGAGATTTTAATTGGTATAGATTTTACTAATAATAAAAGAGTAAATGAACTAATTAATGGAGGAGATTATGAACCTTACTTACTTTATCCCCATGAAAATAGTATTAAGCTAAATACAGAAGCTCTACCTTCAAATAAAAAACCAGTAATCTTTATATTAGACTCTACATGGGCTTGTTCTAAAAAAATGCTTAGAACCAGTAAAAATTTGCAAGACTTAAAAAAGATTAGTTTTTTAAATAATAACTCTTCACAATTTAAAATAAAAACCCAACCTAATCAATACTGTTTATCTACAATTGAATCAACATTATGTGTATTAGAGCAACTAAATAGATTAGAAGTTGAAAACATTAAAACAGACTCTCTTAATAGTTTTTTAAATCCTTTTGAGAAAATGGTTGATTATCAACTTAAGTGTATTAAAGAAGAGAATGGATTCGTAAGATATAAGCGTCCTTATAAAAAAACTGTTTAAAAAAGCTTATATTTACTCCTTTAAACTTAAAAGTAATGTAATTGATTTGAAACAATATAATTTCTAAAGGTATTTTTTCACTTTTTTGAATATAATATTAAAAACTAAGATAAATACTATTATTTGGAGTATAGAATGAAATTTTTATTATTTATATTTGTTTTTCTATTCCTAAATACTCTATCTTTTGCAAACACACAATTGACAGATAAAAAAATTCTAACAGAAAAACAAATACTAGAAGAAGATAGTTTTGAAAAAAGAAGTAATGACTATATTAAAAAACTTTTAAGATCAAGAAAAGCCCCTCTATTTTTCTTAACAAGAAAAAACCTAAAAAAATACTACAAAACTTTTGATTACCAATTAATTTGGACAAATGAAGATGGAGTTAAAGATATTGCTATTAAGTTATTAGACAGTATCAAAAATGACCCTGTACTTAAACCACATTCTAAAGAAGCATTTAGATTAAATAAAATTATTAGAGAACTAAACTCTCTTAATACCTCACCAGAGAGATTTATTGAGAGTATGGCTAAAATTGATTTTATGTTAACAGGTGTTTATAATAGATATATGTGGTTTCTTTCAAGAGGTTATATTGATTGGAAAAAGTTTAAAAATGAGTTAAGTCTTATAAAAGTAAAAGAAGAGATTAATGGTGGTTGGGAAAAGTACAGTGTTAGAAAAAACCATAAAAAACTTCTTTTAAAAGCTATTATGCAAAATGATTTAGATTTAGCTTTTAATGAAGTAAACTTTACTTATCCACAAGCAAAAGAGTTATCACATAAAATCCTTGATTATGAAGTAATTGCTCAGAATGGTGGCTATACAAAGCTACCAAGAACTAAAGCTTTAAAACTTGGTAAGATATCTCCAACTATTAAAATACTAAGACAAAGATTAGTTGAGAGTAATGATTTAGAAAGTAATAATTGTGATATTGACTCAATGCCCCAAGCACAAGAATATAGTGATACTCAAGAAGTAAGGTTAGTGACACAAGGCTCTGATATTATTGAAAATGACTGTTTTGAGTTATTTGATGAGAGTGTAAAAAATGCAGTTATATCTTTCCAAAAAAGACATGGTATAGAAGCAGATGGTATTGTGGGTCCAAGTACTCGAAAATATCTAAATATTCCAGTTGAAAATAAAATCACTCAAATGAGATTAAACCTAGAGAGAATGAGATGGATGCCTAGAGATTTAGGTGAAAAATTCTTAGTTGTTAATATCCCTGAATATAAACTAAAAATGTATGATGAGGAAAAAGTAAAATTAGATATGAGAATAGTTGTTGGGAAAAGAAAACACCCTACTCCTGTATTTTCTCATAAAATGTCATTTATTGTAATTAACCCTTATTGGAAAATTCCCAATAGTATTGTTACAAAAGAGATTATTCCAAAAATGCTTAAAGAACCTGATTATTTAACAAAAACAGGAATTAATGTACATCAAACATGGGATATCAATTCTGATATTTTAGACTCAAATAGTGTTAATTGGAGTTTATATATTAAAGAAAAAACAACAGCTGAACCAGGTGATATAAAAGAAAATCAAACAATTGCAGTAGAGAAAAAACTACCTATTTACAGATTTATTCAAGTACCAAGTAATACAAACCCTCTAGGAAGAATTAAGTTTATGTTTCCTAATAGATATTCAGTTTATTTACATGATAGCCCAGCAAAACATATATTTGAATACGACAAAAGAGCGTATTCTCATGGTTGTGTAAGACTTGCGCAACCAAAGAAATTACTTGAAGCAATTGCATCTAGCGATATAAATGTGGATTACACTGAAGCCAATAAGTTTTTAGAAGAGATTGACAAAACTCAAATTCAATTAGATAAAAAAATTCCAGTGCACATGGTTTATTTAACATCGTGGATTGATGAAAAAGGTATTGTTCATTTTAGAGATGATATTTATAAATATGATAAAATTCAAAAAGAGTTGTTATATAAAACAAATTAATTTAATCAAAGGTTTTAGCCTTTGATTAAATATAATTTATCTTTAACGTAGTTAATACTTTTTACTTGTAGTTGGTGAGTTGGATTTAAAACTTTCATAAAGAATCTAACTTCGGCATTTGTAAAACCATCTAATTCTTTATCTTTCATAGAAACTTCATCATTATCTTGAAGTCTTAATCTTTTTAGTTTTCCATTTGTTTCTTTTGCGTAATAAACTACATCTAGCTCTGTTTGATTTACTTTTTCGATAGTTACAATAATTCTATCTGTTCTAACTTTTAGATTAAAAGTTGGGCATAAGAACATAAAATCTTTCGTTTCGATATAACCAATATACAATTTTGTATAAATATCAAAATATAAACCAAGTTTCTTAGAAGAGAAAAACTTTAAATCAACATCAAATTTTTCATGAGATCTTGATTTTGTTAAAATCCATTCAAGTGTTGGGAAATATTGGAATTTTTTATATCTTACTTTTAAAGCTTCTATAAACTTCTTATGAACAGGTGACTTTAAAGTTTTTAAATTCTTTTTTGTTTTTTTTGCAAAAATGATTTTTTTAATTAAATCTTCATTATCTAAATCTTTTGTAACCCAAACTGTAGCATATTCAGGAAAGTTTCTAATTCCAATAGCTCCATCTGTTAAAATTATTAAAGCTCTAATTATAAGCGTTGGGAAAATCATTTTTAAAAGGGCATATTTTTTTGCAAGACGTTTATTTAAACTAGAAGTTTTTTTAGATGTACTCATTTCTACAAAATAAATTGAATCTTTTGTAAAAAATAAAGCATCAAACTCACTAATATCTTTATATGCAGATTTATATACAATTTGAGAACTTCTATCAATTAGTAGTCCACTTTTAATATATAGGTTCTCTTTATCTTGATAAGGACCTTTTACTACAAACCTAGTGATTTCTTCATCTTGTGAAGCATATTGTAAAAGTAGTTCATAAACAACATTTTCATAAACCTCACCTCTAAAACTACTATAAGCAGATATATATGATGGATCTTCAGTTGAAATGTTATTTCTAAAAAGTGCTCTTAGACTTTTACTATCATAAGAGTAATGGAAAAGATTTTCTTTTATATCGTCGATATTAAGATTTTTGATTTTGTCTGTTATTTTAAATTGATGCAATTTTCTAAGTATAAATACTTTATCCCTTTATAAGTTGAAGAATTATATCTAAATAAATATTAATTGCAAAAAAATATTTATTTTTAAAAGTAAAGAAAAAAAGATTATTTTTTATTTCTTATTTTAAACTTTATGCTACAATAAAAAATTATTAAATAGAGGCTAATATGAATGACAAAAAATTAAATGAAATTTTATTTATATCTAAAACACTGAATGTACTATATGTAAGTCTAAAAAAAGATGATAATGATTCTCTGTTGTCTTATTTAAAAGAAAAATTCAAAAAAGTTATTTGTTCTACAGATGGGGATGAAGCTATTGATATATTTCAAAATAACAAAATATCTGTTGTAATTACAGATATTGAAATAAATTCACTAAATGGTTTTGAACTTATTGAAAATATTTTAAATATAAATAAAAACATTTTAACAATTATATATACTCAACTTCAAAATCATGAATATTTCCTAAAAACTATTGAACTAGGAATAGATGGTTACTTATTAAAGCCTTTTAAAGAAGAAGATTTAAAAAAGATTCTATTTAAATCAATTGAAAAATGTAAAGTTAAACAAGAAAATAAAAAAATAAAGAAAAACTTCGACTTACTAACACAATACCAAGAACTAGTGGATAAAAGCACAATTATTTCCAAAACAAATTCAAAAGGTGTTATTACTTATGTAAATGAGAACTTCTGCAAGGTTTCAGAATATACAAAAGATGAACTATTAGGAAAAAATCATAATATTGTAAAACATCCAGATAATACTAAAGAGTTATTTTCAGACCTATGGAATACTATCAAAAATGAAAGAGAAGAGTGGCACGGTATTATTAAAAACTTAACAAAATCAGGGAAACCTTATTATGTTAAAACTACAATCAAACCAATTATGGATTCAAAAAACAATATTATTGAATACATTAGTGCCAGAAGTAATGTTAGTGCAATTATGAGTGATAAAAAACATCTTATTGATAAAATAGATGAAAATAACTTATCTTTACTTGTACTTATTCAAATTGAAGAATTTGATATGTTAGATAAATTTTATAATATAGAAACAATTAATAAAATAGAAAAAATCTTCGGTTACAATATTTTATCTTGTTTACCAAGTGGCTTTATTTTTGAAGATGTATACAATATTGGAAATGGTAGATTTGCTTTATTAACAGACTTCTTTACATATTCAAGATCAGAGCAAAACATTAATGAGTATCTTAAAAAGTTTGTTCAAAATGTAAAAGAATCAGCCTTTGAAATTGATGATATTGAATATGACTTTAATGTAGTTATTAGTTACTCTTTTGGAAAAGAACATTTATTTGAAGACGCGAAATGTGGTCTTGAAGATGCCATTGAAGAAAAAGGTCTTATCAAATATGCAAATGATTTATCAATTAAAGAACATATAGAAGCTAAGAAAAATATTGAAGTTATGAAGATGGTAAAAATAGCTTTAGATAACTATAAAATCGTTTCATATTTTCAACCAATTATTAATAACCAAACAAAAGAAATAGAAAAATACGAATCTTTAGTTCGATTAGTTGATGAAAAAGGAAAGGTTTTATCTCCTTTTATGTTCTTAGATGTATCTAAAAAAGGTAGTTACTACACAAAAATTACCCATAGAGTATTAGAAAACTCTTTTAAAATGTTAAGTTATATCTCAACGGAATTATCAATTAACCTATCTTCTTTAGATATTGAAAGAGAAGATACAAGAGAAATGTTATATGAACTTCTAGAAGATAACAAAGAAGATAATCATAGAATTATTTTTGAGTTACTTGAAGATGAAAATGTAAAAGACTTTGAAGTAATTAAAACTTTCATTAAAAAAGTCAAAAAAATGGGTGTTCAAATAGCTATTGATGACTTTGGTTCTGGGTACTCAAACTTTGAGAGACTATTAAATTTTGAACCTGATATTCTTAAAATAGATGGAACACTAGTAAAAAATATAGTTGATAATAAATATAGTAGAAACGTTGTTGAAACAATAGTCTCTTTTGCTCAAAAACAAAATATTGTTACAATAGCAGAGTTTGTAGAGAATGAAGAGATTTTTAATATTCTTAATGATTTAGGAGTTGACTACTCACAAGGTTACTATTTTGGTAAACCAGAGAATATAACTATTAAATAAGATAAAGAGAAAATATGTCAAAAAATATACTAATAACAGGGTGTAGTTCAGGATTAGGACTAGCTCTTGCAAAATTTTATTTAGAAAAAGGTTTTAATGTTTATGGAATAAGCAGAAGTAAACCAGATATTACAAATGAAAATTTCTACTTTAAAAGTTTTGATTTATCAAAAATCAAAGAGATAAAGACACACTTAAAAGATTTTATACAAAATATAAAAAGTATTGAAAATGTATATTTAAATGCAGGAATGTTAGGAGAAATAAAATCATCTTTTGATTTATCAATTGATGAGTTAAATGAAGTATATGAACTAAACGTATATGCAAATAAAGAACTTCTTGATATTTTATCTTCAATAGAAGTATCAAAAGTTGTAGCTATATCATCTGGGGCTTCTCACAACGGCTCAAAAGGATGGGGTTCATACTCTTTATCAAAAGCTGGGGTTAATATGCTTATAAACCTTTATTCAACTGAAATGCTTAATACAAGATTATATGCAATAGCTCCAGGAGTTATTGAAACACCAATGACTGATTATATTCGATTTGAAATAGATGATGATATTTATACTTCTGCAAAAAAATTAAAAGAAGGTCATATTCAAACTGCTAAAGAAGCAGCAAAAAGATTACATGAGGCTTTAGAGAAAAGCCAAGATATCAAAAGTGGTTCTTTCTTTGATGTAAGAGATATATAAAAGGAAATTCCTTTTATATACCTAGGTTTCTCATAAAATTACTTGCAATAATTGAACTTTTTTCTTTAAACTTCATTGCAATATCTTCTGTAAATATTTTATCAACTGATTCAAAAAATAGTTTTATCCATGTTTCGAAAGCTTCCCTATCTAATCCACTCATTTGAGCATGTGGAGGAAAAGGAAAACCTCTATAATCCCCTGAACCTGTAACTAATGTAGTCCAAAAGTCAGTTAGTAAATCCATATGAGTTTCCCAAGTCTGAGACTTCATATCAGGCCCTAAATGCTCAATAAAAAAAGGAGCTAATTTCTCATCTTTTAATACTCTTGTATAAAATGTTATTACTAATTTGTTAATATTTTTTTTATCTAATTGGTTTGTTTGCACCTATAATTCCTTAAATTTTTTGTAATATATTTAAATATTTGTAGTTTTTAATTGATTTAAATCAAGAAATCAAAGTAAAGCTTCTCCCATCATTCCAATAATAAAACCTAAATTTACTCCAATTGCTATATATCTACTGCTTTTTAATCGTAAAGAAGGAGCTATATCTTGGAAAATCAAATACAATATTCCACCACTTGCAAAAAGCATTAAACATGATGTTATTTCTATTTTATCATCTAAAAACATATATCCTAAAGATGAAAAAATCACACCAATAAAACTAAGAGCAAATAAAATCACTAAAGATTTCTTTTTAGATATTTTACTTTTTCTAAGTTCTAAATATGAGTTAAAAGATTCAGGTAAATTCTGTAAAGCAATAAATAAAGCTAATAAAATTCCTACCTTATGGTCATATACAAATAATGCTCCTAAAGCAATAGATTCAGGAATAAAGTCTAAAAGCATTGCTAAAACTTGTGGTATTTTTGCACTATTCTTTTCTATGAAAGCATCCAAATAATAAAAAGTAATAGCTCCTAGTAAAAATACAAATACACTAGTAAAAAGTGAGACATTATGCATTCCTTTTGGTATTAATACAAAAGAAACAGCTGCAAGCATTATTCCTGTACCAAAAGCTACTAAAAAATGAATGATTTTTTCTTTTAATATTTTATTGTGTAAATGCTCTTCAAAATAAGCAGAGCTAAGACCACCTATAAAAACAGTAATACCTGCGAAAAAAGAAAAGATGAGAACTTCTAAAAGCATGAGAGAGAAACCCTATAAATATAATATTTTTATATATTATACCATAGGGTCAATTTTATTTTTGTTTGTTTTTTTGAATTGTTTTAATATTAACTAACATTAAAATTGAGATAACTAAGGCTAAAACAAAGAATCCAGCAAATACATAAAGTGTTTGAGAATATGAACCAGTAGCATCTTTTACCATTGAGATAATAAGAGGTCCAACAAGTCCAGCAGCAGCCCATGCTGTTAAAATATAACCATGAATAGCACCAAGCTCTTTAGTTCCAAAAATATCACCTATATAAGCTGGAATTGAAGCAAATCCACCCCCATAACAAGACATAATAAAGAATAGTACTACTTGGAATACAACAACTTCTGTAACAGAAGGTAAAATATAAAATGCAATTGCTTGAGTTAAAAAGAAAATGATATATACAACTGGTCTAGTTAAATAATCACTTAATGAAGCCCAGAATATTCTTCCTGCACCATTAAATATTCCCATTAATCCAACAGCAGCTGCTGCTGCGATTGCTGAAATACCAAGTACTTCTTGAAGTAGTGGAGATGCAACACCAATAATAGCAATACCACAAGTTACATTGATAAATAACATTAACCATAAACCATAAAATCTAGGTGTTTTAACCGCTTCATTTAAACCTAAAGATGATAAATCTTCTTTTAATTTCTTCTTACCTTCTTTGATTTTTTTCTTGAATTTCTTAGGTAAATACCCCTCTTCTGGTTTTTGTAAATAAAGTGCTGATGCGAACATTACTACAAAATATAAAGCTCCTAAAATAAAGAATGTTCCAGAAATTCCTACTTTTTCAATTAAGATTTTAATTGTTGGTCCCCATACGGCAGATGCAAAACCAAATCCCATAATTGCTAAACCTGTAGCCATTCCTCTTTTATCAGGAAACCACTTAACTAATGTAGATACAGGAGATATGTACCCTATTCCTAATCCACATCCACCTAATACTCCATAAAAGAAGTATAAAAGCATTTTTGATTCCATCATTATTGCTAATCCAGATCCAGCTGTTCCTAACCCAAACAGTGAAGCTGCAATAATCGCTGATACTCTAGGACCATTTCTTTCAACAAATTTTCCCATTAGTGCTGCTGATAATCCTAAGAAAAAGATTGCAATACTAAAAGCAATTGTTACATCTGTTAAAGTCCAAGACATTTGTTCTTGAATTGGTTTTACATATACACTCCATGCGTATACAGAACCAATACAGATGTGAACTCCTACAGCACTTAATGCCATAAGCCACCTATTTTTTTCTACCATTTTATTTCCCCGTAAATTAAATTATACGAATTCTATTGAAAACTTATTGAGAGTACATTAAAACGGTCAAAAAAACTTTCCTTAAATTAAAAATTTTACATTTTTTATTAAACAAACACTGAATAATGCTTTAGTTATAATAACAATAAAAAAGGACTCATTATGTCAATAGCAATTATGTGTTCAGGTGGTGATTCATGTGGTATGAATCCAGCTATAAAGTCCTTTGTAGATTATGTATATGAAAAAAGATTAACTCCATATTTTATTTATGAAGGTTTTGAAGGTTTAATAAATAATAAAATTAAAAAAGCAAGACATAAAGATGTTGCAGGAATTATGCATAGGGGCGGAACTATAATAAAAACTTCAAGGTCAAATAGATTTTACAAAAAAGAATTTAGAGATATTGCCTATAAAAATTTACAAGCACATAATATTGATAAGATTGTTATGTTAGGAGGTAATGGTTCTTTCCAAGGACTTAATACTTTTGCTAATGAGTTTGATATCTCTTTTGTAGGAGTTCCTACAACTATTGATAATGATATTTATGGAAGTGATTATTGCTTAGGAGTTGATACTGCTTTAAATGTAATTACAAATGCTTTAGATGATATAAGAGATACCTCTTCATCTTTTAAAAGAGCTTTTGTAGTTGAAACAATGGGAAGAAATTGTGGCTATTTAGCAATGGTTTCTGCAATAACAAGTGGAGCTGAAATTTGTGCAACACCAGAAGTAGAAATAAATCTTAAAAGTTTAGAAAAAAGACTTAAACATGAACTTAATAACGGTAGAGACTATATATTAGCTATTAGTGCAGAAGGTTCAAATAGAACAGAAGAAATAGCTAAATGGCTTAAAGAAAAAGTAGGAATAGAAACAAGAATAATAGTCTTAGGACATATTCAAAGAGGTGGTAATCCTACTGTATTTGAGCGATTAATGGCAAATGAGTTTGTTACATTAGCAGTTGATAAACTACTAGAAGAAAAAGCTAAACTAGCAATAGTATATAAAAATTCTGAGTTTGAGTTTATAGATATTAAAGAAACAGTAAGTAAATCACAAGTGATAAATAAAAAAATATTAAAACAATTAGAAAAAATGATTAAATAAAGAAGAAAAAATCTTCTTTATTTTGATGAACAAGCTGCTGTAAAAACAACATCCGTAGATGAGTTTAATGCAGTTTCCAATGAATCTTGAACAACTCCGATTACAAATCCAATAGCTACAACTTGAAGTGCTATATCATTTGAGATTCCAAATAATGAACAAGCTAAAGGAATAAGTAATAATGATCCCCCAGCAACTCCTGAAGCCCCACACGCAGCTAATGCTGAAATAACACTTAGTAATAAAGCCGTACCAATATCAACAGGAATACCTAAAGTATTAACAGTTGCTAGTGTTAAAATAGTAATAGTAACAGCAGCACCTGCCATATTAGTAGTAGCTCCTAGAGGAATAGATACAGAATATGTGTTTTCATCTAAATCTAATTTTTTACATAAGTTAAGATTTACAGGAATATTTGCAGCTGAACTTCTTGTGAAGAATGCTGTAATACCACTCTCTTTAATACAAGTTAATACTAAAGGAAAAGGATTAGATTTTGTTTTAATAAACACAATAATTGGGTTTACAACAAAAGCTATAAATAACATAGTTCCTACTAAAACTGCAAGTAATTTTCCATAACTTAATAAAGCAGAAAAACCAGTTTGTGCAATTGTATTAGCAACTAATCCAAAAATACCAAATGGAGCTAATCGAATAATAAACTTTACAATCTTTGTAATACCTGTTGATACATCAAAGAATACATTTTTTGTTTCATTACTACTATAATGCATTGCAACACCAAGTGCAATAGCCCATACTAAAATACCTATAAAATTGCCTGTTTGTAGGGCATTAATAGGATTATCAACCATATTAAATAGTACACCTTTTAATACAGTAATTACACTATCAGGTGGAGCTAAATTTGTATTAGCAGCATCAATTAATACTAAGCTTGTTGGAAATAGGAAACTTGCTAGAACAGCAACTAATGCCGCTAAAAAAGTTCCAATTAAATAAAGTGTAATGATTGGTTTAATTTTTGTTTCAACACCAATTTGTTTTGTAGCAATGGCTGTTGATACTAAAACAAAAACTAAAATAGGAGCAATTGCTTTTAACGCCCCAACAAAAAGTGATCCTAAAATAGAAACTGTACTAGCTAATTCTTTTGAAAAAAAACCAACTAAAATACCTAAAACAATACCCACAATGATTTGTAATACTAGGTTTCCATTTGCATACTTGTAAAGAAGACTATTCTCTTTCATACTTATCCTATTGGTAAATTTAAAACTCCTTAATTTTACAGAGGAGTTTAAAAAATTAAGTATATCAAAAGAATACTATTAAAAACTAATTTTGTGAGACTTTTATATATATAATATACACTTTTGTAACAACTATATTGAATAATAATGTAGTTTATACAATATTATTCTTCATGAAAACTAGGTTTTTTAAAGTTTTTTCATCATTATTAGTAGGGAAAGTATCCAAGTTTTCTAATCTTTTCTCAAATACAAATTCAGGAGCATTTTCTTTAAAAATATTTTTTATAAAATTGCTATCTAACTCAGGAGCATTTAGACATGATAAAACTATACAATCATCATTTGCTAAATCTTTTAGTTTTTTTATAATCTTTTCATAATCTTTAGTTGCAGCGAAACTTCCTCTTTGAAAAGAAGGTGGATCAATAATTATAATATCATAAGGTCCCCCTTTTTTAATTCTCGACCAAGATTTTAATATATTATAAGGCATAAATTGTACTTTTTTTGTATCATGATTATTAAGATGGTGGTTTGCTCTACCTTGAGTTAATGCCCCTTTTGCCATATCTACATTTACTACTTTTTTAGCCCCACCTTCAATTGCTACAATTGAAAAAGCACAAGTATAAGAGAATAAATTTAAAACATTTTTATCTTTTGAAATACTTCTTATATATTCTCTTCCAGCCTTCATATCTGGGAAAATACCTATATTTTTATTTGAAAATGCAATATGATATTTCAGCTCATTTTCTATGGCTATATTTTGCTCAGACAAAACACCCTCTAATACTTCACAAGGTGCTTTATCAATATATCTTCTTTGTAAAACTAAAGAATTAAAACCATGATTTTCATATATTTCTTTACAAATAGAAATAATACTTTTTTCTTTAGACTCATCTACCTCATCAAAAAAACATACATATAATACTTTATCTATAGAATCAATTGTTAGAAAATTATAATCATCATAAAAGTTACCTCTACCATGAAATAGTCTTTTAAACTCAAAGTTTTTATTTTCTAAGTTATTCTCAATAATCTCTTTTAATTGAGATACTTCCATTTATTCTGCCTTCTTAAAAATATATTTTTTTATACTTAATACTTCATATTCAAAAATATTATCATTTATTCTAAATTCAAATTCCGCACCCTGCTCTTTACCTAAAAGAGTCTTTCCTAAAGGAGATTTATTTGATATTTTATTTTCGCTTGGTTTTGTTTCATAAGTTCCAACAATAATAAAACTTTTGACTTCATCACTATTTATATCTAATAGTTCTACAATTGAGCCAAAATTTACTTTTATGTGTGGGATTTCATAGGTATTAATTACTTGTGCAGTTTTTATAATCTTATCTAAAAAACGTAATCTTTTATCTATATTTCTAATCTGTTCTTTAGCTGAGATATACTCTGCATTTTCACTTCTATCCCCTAGTTGAGCGGCGATTTCTTTTTCTTTCACCCAATAAGGTTTTTCTTTTTCTAGTAAGTTTTTAAACTCTTTTACAAAAGTAAAATAGCCCTGTTCTGTAATTAATTCTTTTTTTTGCATTTAAAATTATATTAAAATATTAAAAAAAGCTTCTGAAATAGAGTTATATTATTTGTTATATGTACAATTCTAAAAAAAAAGTGTAAAATAATAAAAAAGTGTGCTTAAATATTTCTTATCTCTAATAATTTTATTTTTATAAGGAGTTAGTATGAATAAGACAATTCCGCATCTTATTACAATAATTATACTAATCCTAATACAAAACCTCTATGCAAAACATCCTATAGAAAACAATAACTTAAAAAATATAACTTTACAGTTACAGTGGAAACATCAATTTCAATTTGCAGGTTATTATATAGCAAAAGAGAAAGGCTATTACAAAGATATAGGACTAGATGTTAATATCAAAGAATACACTTATAACAAAGATATAGTACAAGATGTTCTAAATAAAAAAGCCCATTATGCAGTTGGTAGATCTTCTTTAGTAATTAATAAAGCGAAGGGGGATAAAATCACCTTACTTGCAGCTATCTTCCAATCTTCAGCTGATGTTTTAATTGCTTTAAAAAATTCTAATATTTCTTCTTTAAAAGATTTGAAAAATAAAAGAATAATGATTACAGGTAATGCTCAAAATGACCTTATATATTTGAGTATGTTATTCTCAAATAATTTATCTATTGAAGATTTAATTATACAAAAACACTCTTTTGATATTGAAGATTTAGTTAATAAGAATACCGATTTAATGGCATCTTATATTTCAAATGAACCTTATCGATTAAAAAAAGAGTATGGCTTAGACAGTATTGTATTTGCACCAAAAGATTATGGTTTTGATTTTTATGGAGATATTTTATTTACACATGAAGATAGAATAAAAAGTAATACAAATGAAGTAATGAAATTCAAAAAAGCATCATTAAAAGGATGGAAATATGCTTTTGCAAATATAGAAGAAACTATTAATTTAATACAAGAAAAATATAATACTCAGAATAAATCTAAAGAGGCTTTACAATACGAAGCCATAGAGTTACAAAAACTTGCATATTATAATACTAAAGAACTAGGTTTGTTAGATGTAAATAAAATTGAGCGAATCTATGATGCTTATAAATTAATGGGAATTGCAAAAGAACAAATTGACTTTAAAAGTTTTATTTTTGATGATACTCAAATGAACTCAATGTTCACAAAAAAAGAAAAAGCTTTTCTAAAAAGAAAAAAAATACTAAGACTTTGTATTGACCCAAATTGGATGCCCTTTGAAATGTTCACAGATGATGGGAAATATATTGGTTTATCTTCTGAGTACTTTAAACTATTTTCAGAACAATTAAAAATACCAATTAAAGCAATTAGAACTAATAATTGGAGTGAAACATTAGATTTTATGAAAAAAAGAAAATGTGATATTTTATCTCTTGCAATGGAAACACCAAATAGAAAACAATATATGGACTTTACTTCTGTATATATGCAAATGCCACTAGTTTTAGCTACAAAATTAAATGTAACCTTTGTAGATAATTTCAAGCAATTAAAAAACAAAAAAATAGGTATTGTTAAAGACTACGCTTATGCAGAATTAATTAAAAACAAATTTCCGTATATAAATATTGTTGAGGCAAAAAATACAAAAGATGGTCTTACAAAAGTAGTAAATGAAGAAATATTTGCTTTTATAGGTGCAGTTGCAGATATTAGTTATTTCACCCAAAAAGATTTTATTGGTGAAGTTAAAATATCTGGGAAATTCAAAGAGAATTTAAACTTAAGTATTGCAGTAAGAAATGATGAAACTATACTATTATCAATATTTAATAAACTTATTAGAAATCTAGAAGATGACTTCAAAAATAAAATTACAAATAAATATATGGCAATTAAATATGATCCAAAAGTTAATCACTCCTTATTATGGAAAAGTTCTCTTATTTTTGTAATCATCATACTAATTACATTTTATTGGACCTACACAATAAGAAAAGAGAAACAAAAAGCAGAACTTTTATTAATAAAATTAGAATTTGCGAGAAATCAACTAAAAGAGAAAAATAAAGAGTTAAAACATATTGCAAGAACCGATAAATTGACAGAACTTTATAATAGAGTTAAACTAGATGATGCCCTAATCAAAGAGTTAAGTAGAGCAAATAGATATAACCACTCTTTAGGAATTATTTTAATAGATATTGATAATTTTAAACAAGTTAATGATACTTATGGTCACTTAGTAGGAGATATGGTATTAATAGACCTAGCAAAAATATTAAAAGAGTATACAAGGGATATTGATATTGCAGGAAGATGGGGAGGAGAAGAGTTTATGATAATTTGTCCAGAAACAAATATTAAAGGAACAAATAAACTAGCTCACCTATTAAAAGATAAAATTGAATCCTTTGACTTTCCAGAAGCTAGAAATATAACTGCTAGTTTTGGTATTTCACAATTTAGAATAAAAGACACACCTGATGATTTAATACTTAAAGCAGATGAAGCCTTATATAAAGCGAAAAGTGCAGGAAGAAACTGTGTAAGAGGATATACTAATTAATTTTTAATTGGTAAATCCACATAAAAACAAGCTCCCCCATTGCTATTATAAACACCAATAACTCCATTAAAATGTTTATTAACAATTGTTTTACACATATATAATCCTAAACCTGTACCTGACTTTTCATCTTTTGTAGAAAAATAAGGATCAAAGATTTTATCAATAATTGATTCTTTAACTCCACCTGCATTATCAGTAAAACTCGTACGTAAAGTATTATGAATACGATAAATTCGAACTTTTATTTCTTTTTGCTCAATATTTTTAGAAACTAAAGCTTCTTTAGCATTTTTAATTATATTAATAAACACTTGCAATAACTCCCTTGAGTGTACTTCAATACAAGATTCATCTTCCACACAGATTGTTAAAACAATATTATTATTCTCTAAAGATTTAAGCATAATTTTTAAAGTCTCATCAATTATATCTTTTGGTTTTACTATCTCTTTTTCTTTATTAGGTTTAAAAAAGTTCCTAAAGTCTTCAATAGTTTGAGATAGATATTTTGTTTGATCTAATATAGATTCGGTATTTTCTTTCAGTTCATCATTTTCAACCATATCAAGCTCTATATCTGCTAAAGTATTATTTGCAGCCATTGAAATAACAGAGATTGGTTGTCTCCATTGATGTGCAATCATAGAAATCATCTCACCCATTGCTGCGTGTCTTGATTGAGCTATCATCATCTCTTCTTTATCTTTTAACTCTTCTTTTAAATATACTTCTTTTGTAATCTCTTGTTTTACTGCTAGATAGTTTATTATTTCATTTTTATCATCTAAAATTGGAGTAATAATAGCAGACTCCCAAAACTCATTACCTTCTTTATCAATATTCTTAAAAGTACCTCTCCAAGTTTTTTTTGCAAGAAGAGTATCCCATATAATATTATATTCAATAGGTGAAGTTAATTTTGATTTTAATATTCTTGGATTCTGTCCTATTGCTTCTTTATAAGTAAATCCAGTTACAGCAGAGAAATGAGGATTTACATACTCTATATTTCCTTCTATATTTGTAATCACTATAGAGATTGGAGAATGGTCAATTGCTACTTTTAATTTAAGTAACTCATGTTCAAGTTCTTGTTGTTTAGTAATATTAGTATGAAAACCAACCATTCTTAAAGCTTTTCCATTTTTATCAAAAATAGTTTTACCCTTATCTAATATCCATTGCCATGAGCCATCTTTATGTTTTAACCTATGTATATTCTCATATAACTCTGTTTTTCCCTCATGGTTATCTTTAATATCTCTTATGGTTTTTTCTTTATCATCAGGATGAACTCTGTCCTCCCAAGATTTAAAATCATTTTCTAATTCATTATCTTTAAAACCTAATAACTCTTTCCAGATAGGTGAAAAATAAACTTCATTGCTCTGTAAATCCCAATCCCATAACCCAAGCTTTGAACCACTTACCGCATAATCATATCTATCATATAAAATTTTATATTTATCTTTTAACTCTTTTAAATGTTTTTGGTTTTTATAAATACTATTTATTACTAAAATACCTATAACAAAAATCACTAGAGAGAAGATAATAATTAGAAGTATTTGTTTTGTATATTCTCCATCTAAACTCTCCCAATTCTCTTCATATAAATCCATAGGAATTGATACACTAATTCCACCTCGAACTTCACCTTCTTTATAACCTTGAATTGAATGACAATTTAAACAAGATTTTTCAACTATTAACTTACCCATAAAATTAAGCATATTATTCTGTTTATCTTCTTGAGTAAAGTAGTTATCGTATGTATGTTCTTCAAAATACTTTAAAGCCTCTTTTTCAAAAGCATTAGCTTTATTATCAGGATTCAAAGGTTTTAAACTTGTAATTTTATATTTATAATCACTTTTTGCATTCATCATTTCTGAGAGTTGTCTAGTCATCCAAGCTGGATTTATTTTTACTAATAGTTCATTATCTTTAGTATATAAATGGTTATTTGTAAGATACTTGTTAGGCTTTAATCCACTTTGGGACTTAACATATATTCCACCGAATTTAGAGTTCCAAGCTCTAAAAATCTTAAGATTTTCAAAGTGTGTTTTAGCTTCATTGTAGATAGTTTTATTAAATAATTCTTTATTTGATTCATATATTTTATTTTTATTATTTAATACTGTATATGCCATATAAAAAACAATTACAGACAAAAACAAATATGCAATATTTCTAAGTAGTTTTAAATCCATTTTCACACCTATGAGTATTGATATTTTGTTTTAAATTCATCCACTAATTCTAATTCTCTTTTATAAATATACTTTTGCAGAGAGTTTTCAGTTTCTTCATTTCCTTTAATTAATAAAACAACTTTATAAGTATCTTCATCTAAGTCTTCAATTTTATATACTCTAGATTCTAAATTTACATAATCAACACTATGTTCCTTTTCATTCTTTGAGAAGATTATTAGAAGGTTAATAACATCATGTTTTTCTAAATGAAGATTATCTTTACTAATTTCTAAAAGTATCTCTTTTGTAGAGATTCCATTTATATGAGTTTCAATTCTTTCGTCTTTACCCTGAATAACAAAAGCTTTTAGTTTATCATTTGGTTCTAGTACAATTCCTGTTCTATCTTTAAATTCAGGATGAAATAATTTCTCTTTTTTAAGAACTACTTCATAATCTTCTAAATTAAAAGAGATTAAAGAACATGAGATATCTTCACTTACTAAGGATGAGTCTAAAATCGCACTATGTTCATGTTTTATTGCTAACAGTTGAAGATGTGTTGTTCTAAGAGTAATTTTATCTTCATCTATATTTAGTATTTTTCCACTATTAATTATTGGCACACCTTTATAGTGATTAATAATATCAATTTTCATACTATTCTCAAAAAGAAAAGTTAAAATATCATTATCTCCTAAATCAGGAGAAGTGATTTCATTCTTTTTAAACTCTTCTAATTCAAACTCTTTTCTTTTAATATTCGATAGTACTTTTAAAAATACTGTTATCATTTTTACCGCATTTACAGGTTTAGCAATAAAATCACTTACCCCTATATGAAAAGACTTCATTAAAGTTTCAGTATCTGAATGAGCTGATAAGATTACAATTTCTACATCTGGATTTATTTTTTTTATTTCTCGAATCATTTCGTGACCCGTCATTTTAGGCATTGTAAGATCTGTTAACACTAGGTCAGGTCTATTTTTTTTATATAGTTCAAGTCCTTCTTGTCCATCTGAGGCTACAATTACTTCTTTAAACAATTTACTTAAAAACTTAACTACTTGTTTTTGTAAAGCTTGGCTATCTTCTACAAATAAAATAGTGTAATTTTGAGCTATTTCTTTTAATTTGACTATACTTTCCATACTATCCATAATAAATCCTAAGAATTTTTATAATTAATAGATAATCTATCAATTATATTTTTTAATTTTTCAAAATCCAAATCGTAATCTTTTGCTTTTAATAAAGCTAATTGAATACTATCACTTGACATTGGACGCGTGAAGGAACAAAGAGTATTTATAACACTTAATACAGCAACTGCTTTTTTATTAGAAGTACTTAAATATGGATTTCCCATATAAAAAATCATATCTAAATTCTTTTGATCAAAACCCCAATCTTTTAGAACCATTGAACTTAGTTCACATGAGCTAATACCTACAAAATCTCGCTCAACTTTTGAAACATCACTATTTCTATAAATAGCTTTAAATTTATTGATTTTATTTTCTTGTTTTAAATAAGATGAAATAATAAACTTTCCAATATTATGTAAAAAAATAGGAATAATTAAATCTTCTTTTAAATCAGCATCACTTTCATCAAGCCAATCTAACATCACTTTAAAAGAGAGTTCATTTACTAAGTTAAATTTATAATAAGTTATATCATAAGCATCTAAGTCAAACTTCAATGTATTATTTACAATCTCACTTATACAAACAGCAATAGTAAAATTCATACCATATAAACTAATAGCTTGTCCTGGTGTATCAATAGTATTCGTAAAACCAAAGAATTTTGAATTTGCAAGATGCAATATTCTTGAAGTTAAAATAGGATCTCTGTGAATTAACTCTAATAGTTTTTTTGTATCATAATTTTCACTTGATTTTAAATTTAAAAGCAAAGTTACAATATCTGGTAGAATTGGTAGTTTTTTTAAGTTTTCTTCTAATATTAACATAGCGTTATACTTTATTATTTCTTTATATAATAGCATTATTTTTCAATTAATAAATTTAATATGTGCATAAAATAAAAGATAAAATTGATTATTTAAGTTTTAATTACACAAAAAGTAAATAAATTTTACTTATAATATATAAAATCCTAAAAAAGAGATGATATGAAAAATTATGATTTAATAGTAATTGGAGCAGGTAGAGCTGCCAATTTAGCAGTAAAAGCAGGGAAACTAGGAAAAAAAGTAGCTATCATAGAAAAATCTAAATTAGGTGGAACATGCCCAAATAGAGGCTGTGTCCCATCAAAATTAATCATAGGTTATGCTCATGTAGCAAGAGCTATCAAAGAATCAGAAAGACATTTTATTGATTCAACAATAAACAATATAGATATTAATAAAATATTTGAAGAAACAAACAACTACGTTTCAAAAATTGATCCAAGATATGAAAGTAGATTTAATGAAAATGTAACAGTATATAGAGGAAGTGCAAGTTTTATCTCCGATAAAGTAATAGAAGTTAATGATGAAAGATTAAGTGCTGACAATATATTAATAGCAACTGGAACTAGACCAATTAAACCTGCACATGAAAAAGCTTGGAGCAGTGATGATATATTTCCTTTCAAAAAAGAGATACCAAAATCAATAACAATAGTAGGTTCTGGATTTATTGCTTGTGAATTAGCAAACTTCTTTGATGCAGTGGGAATAAAAACAAAACTAATTGCTAGAGGAGATAAACTTCTTAGTGCCGAAGATAAAGATATAAGTGAGATTTTTAAAGAAGAGTTTACAAAAAATGTAGATGTATCATTTAATACAACAATAAAAGATATTAAACATGAAAACAATGAATTTGACTTAGTATTAGAAAATAAAGATGGAACAAAAGTAAGCCATAAAAGTGAAGCTTTATTATATGCCACAGGAAGAGTCTCAAACGCTGATTTATTAAACCTTGAAAATACAAATATTAAAACAAATGAAAGAGGATTTATTAAAAGAAATGAATTCTTTGAAACATCAGTTAGTGGAGTTTATGTTACAGGAGATGCAAGTGGAGAAAATATGCTTCAACACGCAGCAGCTTATGAAGTAAACTATCTTGGAAAGATTTTATATGAAAATGAGCCAAGTCCTTTAAAATTCAAATATATGCCACATGCAGTATTCTCAGATCCAGAAGTTGCTAGTGTTGGAATAACTGAGCAAAAAGCACAAGAAAGCGGAATTAACTATGTTGCCTCAACAACTAATTGGTTAGCAAGTGCAAAAGCTATGTCAACAAGACTTGATTATCCAAGAACTAAATTTATTATAAATCCTAATACTTATGAGATTTTAGGATGTCATTTAATTGGACCTGAAAGCTCAACTATGATGCATCAAATTTTAAGTGTAATGCATATAGAAAATGATATTAGACATTTAAAAGATATGTTATATATCCACCCTGCTTTAAGTGAAGCTATCTTACCAGCAGCAGTTCAAGCAGTAATTGAAGTGGAAAAATATAACAACTAATATTTTGTATAAAAATTTGTTATTATTATTGAAAGGGCAGAAAAAATAAGGATACTTCCCATAAGTATATTAAAACCTTGCAATCGTTTATTTGTACTAAAAAAACGTGTTGCTTTTTGCCCTAAGACACCCCAAAAAGATAAAGACATATAACATACAAAAAAATAAATACATACAAAAACAATCAAAGCTGTTTTACTTTGGGAAAACATTGAAACACCTGAGATTGACGCTATCCAAGCTTTCGGATTAAGCCATTGTAATAAAAAACCTTCATGGAACTTAAGATATTTCAAATCTTCATCTTTGACTTCCAAAGAAGCTTTTGAGTTTGCAATTTTATATCCCATATAACAAATAAATAAAGCACCAAAAATTTCTAAAATTAAAAAAACATCTGTATATTGTTCATATATTGAAGATAAACCAAGTGCAATTAGTATTAAAAGTAATGTAAATCCTATAGTTGCCCCAGAAATAAATGAGAAAGTTTTTGTAAAGCCATGATTAATACCTGAAGTTACAATCATAATATTTACAGGTCCTGGGGTTATTGACATAGCAAGAGAAAAAGAAAACATTGCTAAAAAAATAGTTTGTGACATAAAAATCCTTTATATTAAAAAATAAGTATAAAGAATTTAAAAAAATATTTATTGTAAAAAATTGAGTTTATAATCTTTTGGTGTTACTGCAACGATTTTTAAAAAGTTTTTATGAAAATGACTTTGATCAAAAAATCCACATTCTAAGGCTGTATCAACTATTGAAAACCCCTCTTGTAACAACTCTTTTGATTTGTTTATTTTCCTATTAAGTAAATAAGCTCTTGGGGTTAAATTCATCTGAGATTTAAAAAGCCTTATAATATAAAAACTATTTAATTCAAATTTATTAGCTAACTCTTCTAATGTAATATTTTCTTTATAATTAGTATCCAAATAGTTAATTATTTTCTCAAACTTTTCATCATAAATTTTCAATCTTGAATCTTCTAAAAAAAGAGCAAAGAATTTAAGAAAGAAACCAATTACAACATCTTCTTTATCACAAGAATCATGTTCTTCAAAAAGATAGGCACATAAAGTTGTATATTCAAGATAAAACTCTTCATTATCTATGAAATAACTTGGTATTTCAATGAAAGTATTAACATCTTTATTAATTAGTTTTTGAATATTCATACACCAATTTACATCTAAATAAAGCATATAATACTCATTAAGTTCCTCACTACATGAATTACAAGAGTGAACTGCTTTAGGGTTTATGATACTTAAACCATTTTCTTTTAATATATACTCTTTTCCACTATTAAAATACTTGCTAATTCCTTTTTTATTAACACCTAAAGAAAAAGTATCATGGAAATGTTTTTTATAATGAAGATTAGAATTCGAGTGTCTTAATTCTAAAAAAGGTAAGTTTTCATCTTTAAAGATTTTAGTAAATGTTTTTTGCATTTTTTAGTATAACATACTTAGTTTACAATTATAAATAAAGAGTTAAAACTCTTTATTTATGAAATTGGAATATGAATTAGTGTTTTTAGATTTTCTGGTTTTGTACGTCTTGGATCTCGATTTAGATACTCTTCAAAAAATGGTGTGTTTCTTAGAGTTATTTCATTTTCCAGTATCCATGAAGTAATTTGTTCGTAAGTTTTTGTTAAATTTTCATAAGGTCCTATATGTAAAAACTGGGCATATTTTCCACCTTTTATAATATTAGGAACGACTTCCCCTTCAGGTTTTACGCTTTTATCATCCCAAGTAATACACATATCAAATCTGATTTTATTTTCATCTGTAACTTTTGGATCATCATGTGCAATTCCAAAACATCTAGCTTCTTTGCCCATTAAGTTCTTTTTGAATTTAATTTTTTGTGTATATGCAAATTTCATTAAAACTTCTGCAACTTTAGGTGCAGTCTCTACATAAGCCCCTACTCCTCTAACACTTAAAACTTCAATATCATCAAACTCTATATATTTCGCTTCTAACATAACTTCACCTTTTTTTTCTTTTACTTTCAAAGCAAAATCCCTAGGACTTACTCCAAAATGTTTTTTGAAAGCTTTTGAAAAAGAGGCATTAGTTTCATAACCATGTTCAAGTGCAATATCTGTAATTTTCTTTTTTGATTTAAAAGACTTTGCGGAATTCTGCAGTCTTACCATTCTTATATAATCAGCAAGACTTTGCCCAATGATGTGTTTGAATATTCGATGAAAATGATATTTTGAAAAACTTGCAACCTTTGCTAAATCTTCTAGACTTAACTCTTCATTACAATTTTCTTCAATATAAAATATCACCTTATAAACATTTTGTATGTATTCATCTTTTGTTGTTTTCTTCATAATACCTCTTTTAGCTTGGTGAAATTATAAGATATATACAAAAGTAAAACTACTCCATACTTGCTATATTTAAATACTCTCGTAAAGCTCTTCGTGAAGCCTTATCTACTCTTGAGAAGATTTTATCGATATCATCTTTTTCGCTAGATTTTTTATGACCTTTTACTTTGATAAATTCACACTTATTCTTATCTATTACTTCATAGAACTCTTTATATAGAATCTGATTTTTTACTTCTTTATTTGTACTTGTTTTATAATTGTTTTTTTCTAATTTCTCTCTTCTATTTAATAAGCTAAAGATATTTTGACAATCTGTATATACTTCAAAATTATTAAAGTCAACTAATTCTTTTACAGCCCATAAAAATGTTTGTAATTCTAATTTAGTAGAGGATGTATCTTCGAATTGTTTTGTATAAATTTTTGATTCACTTTTAAAGTCATCTTCATAGTATAAAAAAGCAGCTATACCTATCTTACTTTGGGGGTTTACACTTGAGTCACAAAATAGTTTTATTTTTTTCATAAAAGATTATACCATAGCTAAGTAATATAACTATTATTGATAAATGTCATGTTAATAAATTTTATTTTTATATATACTTCAAAAAACATAAGGACAGAAAATGAAAGCTTTTTTATTTATACTTTTTATCTTAGTAAACTCTTATGCTCAAGAGTTTGTAAAAAGTAATACATGTAAAGGGTGTCACCCTACTATTTACGCAGAGTTTTATAATTCATCACACAGAAAAGCTTCTACATTTGAAGATAAGATTCATAATGCTGTTTGGAATTTACATCCTTTAAAAGAAAAAGGTACTTATTCATGTGCAAAATGTCATACCCCAACAGATTTAAAATTATTAAATAAGTTAAAAGAAAAAAAAGAAGCACTTCCTGTTAAAAATGAAGTACAAACACAAGAAGCAATTTCATGTGCTTATTGTCATAGTATTAAAGACATAAAAAAACATAGCAAGATGAATGAAAATATCGTAACTTTAAAAGATAAGGTATTTTATTCAGCAAATGAAAATAATAGAGATTTAAAAAATAAAGAGTTCAAAGATGAAATTACTCTTTTTGGAATGATGAAGAAAAAATCTGGTTCACCATTCCATAAAATTGATTACTCAAATAAAAACTTCTATACTGGAAAAATGTGTATGGGTTGTCACTCTCATTTACAAAATGACAATAACTTTGATTTATGTAGAGTTGATGAAAAAGGAGCACAAGATGAAGAAACAAATTGTATTACTTGTCATATGCCAAAAGTTAAAGGTAGCTCAACTAGTATAAAAATTACTGATACACATAGATTCCATGGTTTTGCAGGTGCTTCAAAGAATCAAGATTTATTGGCTAAATATATAAAAATCAAGTTTAAACAGAAAAAAGAGTTCTTTGAAATATCAATTAAAAATGAAGCTAGTCATAATCTGTTTTTACAACCATTAAGACTTGCAGTTTTAAAAGTTAATGTTTTAAGAGATACAAAAACTATCAAACAAGAAAATAAAACTTTTGCAAGAATCATAGGAAAAGATGGCAAACCCACTATGCCTTGGTTAGCTAATAGTGAAATTAAAAATAATATGATAAAAGCAAATGAAAGAAGAGTTATTAAATATGATTTTAAACTTCAAGAGAATGATAAAGTAGAAGTAGTATTTGGATATTTCAAAGTTAATCCAAAAATGTTAAAAAAACTAAAACTTGAAAATGATGAAGAGAGTACAAAGTTTAATATCTTAAAAAGTGAATTCTTTCACTCAAAATAAAAAGTAAAAATATGGCAGAAAAACTAAAATTAGATAGAAGAGAATTTATCCAAAAATCCACTTTAGGAATTTTGGGTTTATTAACAGCATCAGGGGTGGCACTAGCCCCACACTTGAATGCTCAGGAAAGTAGATTAAGACCTCCTGGGGCACAAAATGAAAAGGACTTTTTATCTTTGTGTATTAAGTGTGGGCAATGTGCCCAAGTTTGTCCTTATCATAGTATAGAACTAGCTGATATCTTTAAAGGACATGGAATTGGAACACCATATATTGATTCACTACAAAGAGCTTGTTATTTATGTACAGCACTTCCATGTGTATTAGCATGTCCAACAGATGCACTAAGTCACGATACAGAGAAACCAGAAGATGTAAAAATGGGTATTGCAGTATTTAAATTCTCAAACAAATGTATTGGAGTTAGTACTGAAGAAGTTACAAGAGAGGATATAGATAGGATTTATACTCATCCTCATACTAATAAACTAGAAAATGAAGTATTAGAAAAACTAGAAGAGTATGAAGATAAGCAGTGTACAATTTGTGCAGATATGTGTCCTTATCCAAACTCTATATTAGCTATTGAAATGGTAGATGATAACTCAAACAATGGTAAAAAACCAAAAATTAACTCTTCATGTGTAGGCTGTGGTGTTTGTGCTGAGTTATGTCCCTCTGCTGCTATTGTAATTGAGCCAAGACTTTCATACGAGGATTATTATAAAAAAGGGAAAAGAAACAATTAAGATTTGATTAGTATCATTGTTTTTATAAAAATATAAAGGCACTATATATGAACTTTCCAGAGTTAATACACGGAAAATTAATAAAAAGATACAAACGTTTTTTAGCAGATATTATTTTAGATGATGGACAAGAAATTACAGCACATGTACCAAATACAGGTGCGATGACTTCTTGTATTGAAGAGAATTGTTCAGTTTGGGTGAGTTTTCATGATAATCCAAAAAGAAAACTAAAATATACTCTAGAGTTAACACAAATGAACGAGCAGCTTATTTGTACAAATACAGGAGTAGCTAATAAAATAGCTATTGAAGCTGTTAAAAATGAACATATAAAAGAACTGCTAGATTTTAAAAATATAAAACCAGAACAAAAATATGGACAAAATAGTCGAATTGATATTTTATTATCAAACGATGAAGATGAAAAGAAGTGTTATGTTGAAGTTAAAAGTGTGAGTTTAAGAATTGAAGATGAACTTGCTTTTCCAGATTCAGTAACAGAAAGAGGAACTAAACATTTAGAAGAGCTAATGAATATTGTTCAAGAAGGACATAGAGCAGTAATGCTTTATGTAATCCAAAGAACAGATGATGCAAAATTTAGAATTGCCAATGAAATTGATCCTAAATATTATGAAACATTCAAAAAAGCTATAGAAAATGGTGTTGAGATTTTGGTATATCAATCAGATATAAACCTAGAGAGTATAAGTATACAAAAGAATCATAACTTTAAGATATAAGTAATTCAAATATTCATTATAGTTATAAGTTTTTGTTATTAATAACTAGATAAGTTAAATAAGTTATAATTATACTATTAAAATTTGAGGAAGTTATAATGAATACATTTGATAAGATAAGAGCTTTTTGTAGACCATTTAGAATTGTTTTAGGATTAGTATTAATTGCAGTTGGATTTTTCTTAAGTAATCCATGGTTTTATTTAGGTGTAATTCCATTAATTGCAGGACTTGCAGATTTTTGTCCTTTATGTCTGATTACAAAAAAGTGTACCATTAAAGAAAAAAAATAAATTAAAAAAGGTTAGAAAATCTCTAACCTTTTAAATAATTCATTATCTAATATAAACATAAAACCTACAATAAAAAGAGAAATACTAAATAAAACATTCTGAACTTTTCTATTTTTTAGAAATAATTTGAATATATATGTACTAAATATAATCCAAATTAGATGACAAGTTATATTTAAAATTGACAACATTCCTATTAACAATAAAATCATCATAGTATTACTCTCTAAAATATCACTAGAAGAAAATAATGAAAACATCAATGTTATTAATATCCAACCTTTTACATTAAATATTTGAATCATTACACCCTCTAAAAATCCTAAATTTTTCTCTTCTTTTATATTTGAAGATATAGTATTTCTTAGAAATTTAAATGCTAAAAAAAATAGATATAAAGCCCCAAATAATTGAAGAGTATTTAATAATATAGGATTATCTTCAATAATTTTGCCCAAACCAAAACCTATTATAATTGATTTTATAAGCATAACTAAATCAACACCTACCAATAAAGGTAAGGATTTTTTAATTCCATTATTTAATCCAGATGCTGCAAAGACAATATTAGCAGGTCCTGGACTTATCACTAAAGGAAACATTACAAAAAACCATGATGAGAAAAAACTACTTGACATAAAAACTCCTTATTTAATAGAAGAAGTATAGTTTTTTAGATTATATTTGTCTTGTATATAATTGAATTATTTTTAAGTGAGATTTTATGAAAATAAAGAGTTTTGATATAAACCAGGAGTTAATCCATAAATAGATTTAAAATTTCTACTCATGTGACTTTGATCAAAAAACCCACATTCTAAGGCAGTATTAGTAATGTCTAAGCCTTTCTCTAAATGCTCTTTTGATTTTTTAATTTTAAGTAATATCAAAAATTGATGAGGAGTTATACCAAACTGAACTTTGAAGTTTCTAATAATTTGATACTTATCTCTTTTTACTAATATACTTAATTCATCCAAAGTAATATTCTCTTTGTAATTATCAAATAAGTAGTCTTTAATTCTATTATTAATAGCAAAATCTTTATATTTTTTGGGAGAGTGAAACTTTATATTACTATATTTTGAAAAAAGACTTGTTATTGAACTTATTAGTAAAGAGTCGCGTTTTAAAGTGAACTGCTCTTCTTCTAGAGAAATATGTAATTGTAAAAGAGAGTTAAATAATAAACTATCATCAAGTTTTGGATTTGTAAGAGATGGTAGAGTATGTATATTTTGTTCAGATAGTACTTCCTTTATTAGTTGAGTATCTAAATAAAACATTCTATAAGTCCATCCATGTTTAGAACCTGAAAAACCTGTATGTACTTCTCCTGGGTTTATAGCAACTATATTATTTTGAGGTATATGTATTTTGGAACCATTAAAATCAAGTCCTTCTACACCTTTTTGTATAAGACCTATAGCATATTCATCATGCCAATGTTTTGAGTACGAGAATTTTTTGAAAGAAGCGCTCAATAGCTCAATATTGTTGTATTCTTTATTTTTCCAGATTTTTGCGTACTCAGACATAGATATTTATTCCTTTCTATATTTATAAGTATAACTTAAAAGAAAAAATCTAGTCTAGTACAAAATTGCAAATATATTAGTTTAATTCAACTCCACATTTCTCACAGCTAGTTCTAAACCAACCACGTCCTGGAAATTTTCCACACTTAGGGCATTTCCATAAAAAGAAAACAAAACCTAAATATATAATAAATCCAGCAATTGAAGCATTTAGCCAAGTATCTTTAGTTAGACCAAACATTTCGTCTAGTTCTTTCACAGTTATTACAATACTTGGAGTTAATAGTATAAAAAATAATGCAGCAGTAATCTTCGCATTTCTAATTACTATTGCAAATTGTTTTTTTACATCGTCATTTTTCATTTATATCCCTTCTCTAAAGTGGATAATTGTATCTACTTAATGTTTTATTGTCAAAATAAAATAAAATAATGTTAATATTACAAAACTATAAATTTAAGGTCTTTTATAAATGCTAATGCTAACTTATTTTCTAATTGCGGTTGGAGTCTCTTTTATATGTTCAATTCTAGAAGCAGTACTACTATCAATTACTTCTGCTCATATTGAAATAACAAAAAACAAAAATGAATCCCTTGGGGGTTTAATGCAAAAACAAAAAGAAGATATTGACTTCTCAATTGCTTCTATTCTAACTTTGAATACATTTGCTCATACACTTGGAGCGGCGGGTGTTGGTGCAGAAGCCGTTAAAATATTCGGAGAAGAGTATATGTTTTATATCTCAGCTGTTTTAACAATGCTTATTTTAGTATTCTCAGAAATTATTCCAAAAACACTTGGAGCATATTATTGGCAAAACTTAAGTGGTGTATGTACAAGAACTATTAAATTCTTAGTATTCATCACCTACCCTCTTTTAATTGTAATGAATAGAATTACAAAATTAATTACACCAAAAGAAAAAAGAAGCACAATTACAAAAGAAGAAATTACAGCCGCTGCTACTATTGCACAAGAAAGTGGAGTAATAAAAAATAAAGATAGTGATATTATTGAAAACTTACTAAACCTTGAAGATATAAAAGTAAAAGACATTCATACTCCAAGAAGTGTAATGGTAAGTTTTAGCAAAGATGAACTACTAGATAGCTTTGATGATATAAACAAAAAACTTAATTACGACAAACTAAAAGAGTACTCAAGAATTCCAATTTATGATGATAATATTGATAATATTGTAGGGCTTATCTTTTCAAAAGAGTATTTTCATGAATACATATGTAATAAACATAAAAATAAAGAAGAGATCATAAAACCCATATTTAAAGTAAATGAGAATATTCCTATCTCTAAACTATTAGATATCTTTCTTTCAAGAAAAGAGCAACTATTTATTGTTGAAGATAACTATGGGCAAACAGAAGGTGTAGTAACACTTGAAGATGCAATAGAAACACTTCTAGGTATAGAGATAGTTGACGAGCATGATAAAAATATAGATATGAGAGAACTTGCAAAGACTAGAATGAAACTTGTAAGAAATAAACTAATAAAAAAAGTATAAAACTCTTTTTTCACTTTCTATAATAGCTTTTAAAACATAAAAGCTATTATTATCTAACCTAAAAATAATATATTAATTACATTAAATTGTAAAAATTACAATAATTCTCTAACTTTTCCTAAGATATTGACACTTTTTTTACATTTTTACTAAAATTTATAAATTTATATTAATTCCCTTAGCTACCAAAACATCACATACGATTAATGATATTCATACTCAATATGAAAGCCTATTCACCACTATGCTATGTTAATGCTATGCTTGAAGCTTACAATTACATTAACTAATATATTAGTATACCAGTAAGACGAAAAGGAATTTACTATGCCAGTTAGTAAAAAAGAACAAGTATATAAAGATTTACAAGAAAAGATTATTACACAAGAATTAGCTTGTGGAACAAGATTAAACGAAAAAGAATTAATGGATGAGTATGGTATTGGAAGAACTCCTTTACGAGATATTCTTATGAAATTAAAGATTGAATGTTTAATAGAGACTATCCCTCAGTCGGGTACTTTCGTAAAAGAGTTAGATAAGACAGAAATTCGAGAAACTCTTGAAATGAGAATACCATTAGAAGTACTAGCAGCTGGTTTTATTCCTTTTCGTATTACTAAAGAGCAACTAGATGAAATTCATTATAGATTGTTCAATGTAAGACGAAATCTTGATAAGTTGACAATAACTGAGTTTAAAAATGAGACAGATAAGGTACATAACCTTTATTATGAATCAGTTGGAAATAAGAAGTTAGCGGAAAACTTAAAACAGTTACATAATATCTCTGCGAGAGCTTGGTTCTCTAAGGGATACAAAATGAGAGCTACTCTTGACACTCTTGACGACTGGCAAAAAAGAATTGAGATGGTTGAGAATAAAGAGATTGAGAAACTACAAGAAGAAGTTAGAGAGCATGTAATTAATTTTGCAAACTCTTTAGGTTTAGAAGACATGTTGTATTAATTATATTAGGAAAAGAAAAAGGATTGAAATGAAAACTAAAGGTGGAAAGAATATTTATGGTGCAAGTGTAGGAATGCTTATGCTTGAAACAAAATTTCCAAGAATCCCTGGTGATATTGGAAATGCAAACACATGGCCATTTCACATGCATTTTGAACCAGTTACAGGTTCTAGTGTTAATAAAGTTGTTAGATTTAAAGCTGAAGGTACATTAGATGAATTCATCAAGATGGGTAAAAGATTAATCGCAAAAGGTGTAGATGCAATTGCAACTAACTGTGGTTTCTTAATTATTTTTCAAGAAGAATTAACTGAAGCACTTGGTGTTCCAGTATTTTCATCAGCATTAATTCAACACAATTTAATTCAGCAAACATTACCAAAAAGTAAAGTTCCTGGAATTTTAACTTTCTCTAAAGAGAGTTTAACTTCTGAGTACTTAGAAGCTGCAAATATTCCACTTGATACACCAGTTGTAGGAATGGAAAACATTGGAGCAAAAGAGTTTTATACAGGAATCTTAGAAGATTTAGATGAAATGGATTTTGATCTTTGTAGAGAAGAGATGATTGAAGCTGCATTAAAATTACAAAGAGAAAACCCAAATGTAGGTGCAATTTTATGTGAGTGTACGAATATGCCTCCATATGCAGAAGATATTTATAAAGCAACTGGATTACCAGTTTATAATATTTATACAGGTGTTACATGGTTCCAACAATCAGTAAGACCAAGAAGATTTGATATAAAAGATTTTTAGTAGATTAAGAGTTTAAAGTGAGTTTATACTAGGCATTATCCCTATGCGGCAACATAGAGATAATAATTTTCACAAATTTGTTATTCGATAATAAATTTAAATTATTAAGGAAAAAAGTTATGAAAAAGTTTAATTGTATAGTAGCAGGTATTTGTTTAAGTGCTTCTTTAGCGTCAGCAGAAACTATTGAGTGGTCAGCAGGTTCATTAGGTGGTGGTTGGTACACAATGTCAGCAGGTATTGCTAAAATCATTACTAGTGAAAACCCAGATATTAAGATCAAAGTAGTTCCAGGTGGAGGTACAGCAAACCCATCTAAAATTCAAAAAAACAGAAGTCAAATTGCAATGGGACTTGATACAGTATCTTACCTAGCAGTAAATGCAAAAGGTATGTACGGTAAAAAACATGACAAAGTTTCTTTAATCGGACAAGGATTATCTGATCAAATCTTACATGTAGTTAGATCAAAAGATTCTCAATATACAAATATTGCAGATGTATTAACTAAAGGTGAAGATAAGAGAATAGCAATTAGTAAAGTTGGTTCTTCTGATGAATTAGTATTTAGATGGATTATGGAATATTATAAAACTTCTTATGCTGACTTAAAGAAAAGAGGATTCAAAGTTGTTCATGGTTCTTACTCAGAAGTTGCTAGTCAATTTAAAGATGGTTTAGTTGATTATGCCGTTGTAAAACTAGGAGTTCCAGGTGCTGCTGTTATTGATATGCTTTTAAGTAGAGATGGTGAAGTTACTACATTACCAGCTGATTTAATGTCTAGTTTAAAGAAAAACTGGGGTTATAACTCAGGTACTATTAAAAAAGATACATATAAAGGTCAAACTTCAGACGCAGTAACAGGAAATATGTCAACTGCTTTAATTGCAAGTACAGATCTTTCAGTTAACACTGTATATAAAATTACTAAAGCTATTTGTGAAAATGAAGATAAACTAGAAAATATTCACTCAAGTATGAAATACTTCTCTTGTAAAACAGCAACTGTAGATGCTTCTATTCCAGTTCATCCAGGTGCAGCTAAATACTACAAAGAAATGGGTTATATTAAATAATAACTATTTACTACAAATTTGTTTTAGACTTTTGATTTCAAAAGTCTAAAACCTTACAAAAGAATAAAACATATAAAAATATTTTTCTAACTTTTTTTATATGTTTTCATTAGGAGAAATTATGATTGAGAATATGAAGAAAATACATGTTGGCGTATTTATTGCAGTATTTGCACTATTAGCCAGTATATTTCATTTATATACAGGAAGTATAGGTTTTTTCGAACCTAGAGAACAACGTTCACTTCACTTGTTTTTATTATTACCATTAATATTTTTAATGAAACCTGGATTCTTAGTAAATTCAGCAAGAAGAGAGAGTGCGAAGCCAGGAATAGTTGATTATGCACTAGCTATATTAATAGCAGTTCCTGCTTTATACTCTTACTTTGAAGCCTTTAGAATCAATATGAGATTAGAAGATGTTACAGAGGTTTTAGACACTGAATTATGGCTTGGTGGAATTATGATCATATTAATTCTAGAAGCTATTAGAAGAGGTGTTTCAGTAGTTATGTTCGGACTTGTATTAATTGGATTTATCTATTTATTTACAACAGAATATATGCCAGGAATTTTCCACTTTAGAGATTTACCTTTAAGTGAAATTATTGAAGCAATGTATTTATCAAATGGTAATGGTATCTTTGGAACTATTACAGGTATTTCAGCAACATTAATTGCTATTTTCTTAATCTTTGGTTCAATGATTGAAGGAAGTGGAACTGGACGATTATTTATTAATCTTGGTAAAAAAGTTGCAGGAAGATATACAGGAGGACCAGCAAAAATCGCAGTACTAACATCTGCATTATTTGGTTCAATGTCTGGTTCATCTTCATCAAATGTATTTACAACTGGATCTTTTACAATTCCAATGATGAAAAAAAGAGGATATAAAGCTTCTTTCGCAGGTGGTGTTGAAACAGCAGCTTCTGTTGGTGGACAAAGTGCTCCTCCTATTATGGGTGCAGGTGCATTTGTAATGGCAGAAATTACTGGTGTTCCATATACAGATATTATTGTAGCAGCAGTTATTGGTTCATTATGTTATTTCGTAATGATATTCGTAACAGTTCACTTTGAAGCTAGAAAACTTGGATTAAAAGGTATTGATCCTAAAGAGTTACCAACATGGAGCGATGTTTTAAAAGATATACATCTTTTAATTCCAATCTTCTTGCTTATTACTCTGTTATTATTAAGATTCTCGCCAACTTATGCAGCACTACTTTCTATTGCGGCAACTTTCTTTACTTCATGGTTAAGAAAACATACGAGAATTGGATTTAAAAAAGCATTAGAGATTCTAATTAACGCAGGTAGAAATACTGTATTAATTGCAATTGCTTGTGTTGGGGCTAATATGTTAGTTCTTATTTTAACAAAAACAGGTCTTATTGTATCTATTGGTGCAGTTGTTACATCTGTTGTTGGTGATAACTTATTCTTAGGTGGATTATTATTAGCACTTATGACATTAGTTCTTGGAATGGGTATTCCTACTACTCCTGCATATATTGTTGTTGCAGCTGTTGGTGTTCCAACACTAGTAGGTAACTTTGATGTTCCAATGTTAGCAGCGCATTTCTTTGTATTCTATTTTGCAATCTTAGCAGATGCTACACCGCCTGTGTCCATAGCCGCCTACTCCGCCGCCGCCATATCCAAAGCGGATCCGATAGTTACGGCTTTCCAAGCTACAAGACTTGCAATTGCAGGTTATGTTGTTGGGTTCTCGTACCTTTTTGTACCAGAATTATTAATGCAAGGTACTTTTATTGGTATCGTGTTAAACACAGCAGCAATTTTATTAGGACTTACACTGTTCTCTGTAGCAATTACAGGATACTTTGTAAATACAATGAGGTTACCAGTTCGAATTATATTAGCACCACTTGGATTATTCTTAGCATTAAATGTTGCTTTACCTTTAGAGGTAAGAATTTCAGGAAGTTTATTAGCAATGCTAATTCTTTATGTGGTTAATACAAAATTCGCTTTAAATAAAACAGCAGCCGATTTATAATATCTATATCCCAATTTATTGGGATATTGGCCAATACTAAAGGAAGTAACATGCCAAAAAACAAAAAGATAGTAATTATTGGTGGCGGTATTATTGGTGCATCAATTGCATGGCATTTATGTAAAAGTGGATATACCCCAACAATAGTTGAAAAAGAAAATTTATTAGAAACTGCAAGCTCATCAGCTTGTGAAGGTCTAATGTTTTTACAATCAAAAAAGCCAGGAATTCATTTAAATATGGCAATGGCAAGTATCAAGTTATATGATGATCTAGAAAAAGAATTAGGTGTTGATTTAGAACTTGATAAAAGAGGTGGTTTAATTATTATTCATTCTCAAAGAGAAATGGAAATATTAACAGACTACGTAAAAAGACAAAATGAAAGTGGTGCAAATATCGAAATGATAGATGCAAAAACTATTAAAGAAATGGTTCCTCAAGTAGCAGACGATGTACTAGGTGGAAGTTTTTCAAGAGATGATTCTGTTGTTAACCCATTAAATTTAACACATGGATTATTAAGTGGAGCTGTTAAAAAAGGCGCTACGATAAAACAAAATACTATTGTTACAGACATAATTCTTGAAGATGGTGCTGTAAAAAAAGTAATTACAAATAATGGCGAAATTGAGGCTGATTTAGTAATAAATGCAGCAGGTCCTTATGGAGCGAAAATAGCTTCAATGGTAGGGATTGAAATACCATTAAAACCTAGAAAGGGTGAGATTATGGTTACAGCTCCTCAAAAAAAGGTGCTTAACTATCCTCTTATGTCTGCAACTTATATAGCAGCTAAGTATGATCCAGAAATTGCAAAAGCAGGAACTGGTTTTGCAGTTGAACAAGTTGAAAATGGAAATATATTAATAGGTTCAACAAGAGAATTTGTTGATTTTGATTCAAGTAGTACAATCAAAAGTATCCAAAGTATTTCTAAAGGAATTGAAAAAACTTTACCAGGACTTGGGAAGTTAAAAATTATTAGAGATTTTGCTGGCTTTAGACCTTATACTCCAGATGGTTTACCTTTTATTGGTGAGCATGAAAAAGTAAAAGGTTTCTTCTTTGCTTGCGGACATGAAGGCGATGGAATTACTCTTTGTGCAATTACGGGAAGAATTGTAAGTGAAATGATAGATGGTATAGAACCAGAATTTGATATGCAAAACTTTAACCCAGCAAGATTTGATAATCAAGGAGATAAGTAATGGCTCAAAATTATCACACAATTAAATTTGGAACAATAGAATTTCCAGCAAAAAAAGATGAATTATTACTATTTTCTCTAATGAAAAATGATATTTACGCACAAGGAAAAGCTCACGGAAGAAGCAGAGGTGGATTCTGTGGAATGGGTGTTTGTCAAGAGTGTTTAATCGAACTTGAAAACGGTGAAACAGCTTTAGCTTGTCAAACTCTAGTGGATAAAGATATGGAGATTAGAGATGATGAATAAAGATTATGATGTTGTAATTATAGGTGCTGGTTTTGCCGGTATTAAAGCAGCATTAACACTAGAAAAATATGATCTTAGTGTCTGTGTAGTTGATGAGGGACTTCTTCCTGGAGGTCAATTTATCAGATATAAAAAAAATGGTGAAAATAGTTCTAAAATTCCAACATATAATAAAGGTTTAGCTCTAGTAAAAGAATTTAACGAAAGTTCAATTACTTATTTAAACAGATCTGAGTTAATCTTTATAAATGAAAAAAAAGAGATTTTAGTAAAACTTTCTGATAATAGTTTAAAAATGATTGTACCAAAAACTATTATTTTTGCAACAGGTGCTAGAGAAATTGTTCAGCCCTTTAAAGGTTGGGATTTACCAGGAGTTATTACAACTGGTGCAATGCAAATTTTATTAAAAACAAGTGGTAAAACATTTTGTGATGAGATAGTAATAGCAGGTAGTGGAATCTTACACTATGCAGCAGGTGCTACATGGCTTGAAAAGGGTGGGAAAATAAAATCATTTTATGATGTAAACTCTTTCCCTAATAAGTTTAAAATGCTTACATCTGCTTTAGCTTCAAATGAAAAAAGAGCAGATTTCTTTGCCATGTTACCTGATATGTTAAAAATTCAGATGAATGCAAAAAACAATATTAAAGTAATTGAAGCCAAAGGTGATAAAAAACTTGAAGCTATTGTTTTAGCAAAAGTAGATGGAAATGGAAATGTAATTAAAGGAAGTGAATTTGAACAAGAAACTTCACTTCTTGCAATTGGAAATGGTTTAGTTGCAAACTTAGATGTGGCTACAGCAGCAGGCTGTGAAACTATATATGATGAAAAACTTGGTGGTTTAGTTTTAAAAACAAATCACTTATTAGAAACTAGTCAAAAAGATATTTTTGCAGCTGGTGCTCCTAGTGGAATTGGTGGAGCAGATAAAGCAGAGCTTGAAGGTGAAATTTGTGCCTATTCTGTTTTATTAAACCAAAAAGTAATTGATGCAAATGTTTATTATGAATTGACAAAAGATTTATTTATTAGCAGAACTAAAGCTATTTCTTTTGGAAAAACTTTAAGTTCTATGCAGAAGTTTAATCTAGAAGAGATAAAAAATCTTGATGAGAATACAACTATTTGTAGATGTGAGAATATTAAACTAAAAGATATTAATGAAGCTATAAACTTTGGATTAATAAGTATCAATTCTATTAAGAAAAAAACAAGAGCCGGAATGGGTAATTGTCAAGGGAAAACTTGTTCAGAATTAGTTCGTGCAATTTTACAAAGTCATGGACACAATGATACAAACCATATTAAAACAAGAGCTCCATTAAAACCTACTAGTATAGATATTTTAGCGGGTGAAATTACATTTTTAGATGGTTCAAAAGTTTAAAAAGGCTTTTTATGATTGAAAGAATTCAAGGAAAATTTGAAGGAAGAAACAAAGCTGTTGCATATAAAGATTTAGTTTTTACAGTTGCAACGGCTAGTGATGATACTTTGGATTTTTGTGAGCAAACAAAACAAACACTAGAAACTTTAGAGTTAAATCTAAGTGAGTTGAACTCTTCAAAAAAGCAGATTTTATCTGCACAAGTTTATATCAGCGATATGAACAATAAAAAGAAGATGAATAAGCTTTGGTGTGAGTGGATTGGGGATAATCAAAAAGATTGGCCCCAAAGGGCTTGTTTAGGTGTTGCATTAGAAGGTGGTATTCAAATTGAAATCACCCTAACTGCAATTAGAAATATATAAATAATAATTAAATTTAATAAATAAAGGAAAAAACAAAATGGAAATTAAAAGACACGTACCAGCAGGAAAAATGAGTAAAGCAGTAATTCACGGAAACGTAGCATACCTTTGTGGTCAAACAGCAGTAGGAGCTGATATTACAGAACAAACTCAAGTTATGTTAAAAAAAGTGGATGACTTATTAGCAGAAATTGGTTTAGATAAAACAAATGTATTATCTGCAACTATTTACTTAAAAACAATGGATGATTTTGCTGGATTAAATGATGTTTGGAATGAGTGGATTGTAGATGGTTTACAACCTGCACGTGCTTGTGTTCAAGCTGCAATGTGTAGTGAAGACATGTTAGTAGAAATCTCAGTAATCGCTGGATTATAATAAATTTGCCATATCATTAGATATGGCAAACTTCACAAGATTCTTTTTAATTAAAACTTCAAGGTAAACATATGACAACTTTAGAATTAGCAGATATTATAGGAATAATCTCTTTTGCATTAAGTGGTTTTCTAATTGCGATTCATTATAAACTAGATATTTTAGGTGTATTTATTTCAGCTTTTTTAACAGCTCTTGGTGGTGGTGTTATAAGAGATGCAATAGCAGGAAGAACACCTTATATTTTCAATCATGATTTACCAATTATTTTAGTAGTTGCTACAGTATTAATTGCCTTAGTATTTAAACTTCATAAAATCTCAAATTTAGAAGGGAAAACTGCATTTATATTGCTTGATGCCATTGGTTTATCTTCTTTTGCAATAACAGGATCCCTTGTAGCAATTGAAAGTGAATTTAACTTCTTGGGAATTGTAATCCTTGCTTTTTTAACAGCTGTTGGAGGAGGAACTACAAGAGATATTTTAATAAATAAAATACCTTTTATTTTAGTTTCTGAATTTTATGCAACAGTAGCTATGTCTATTGGTGTAATTATTTATATTTTAAATGCATATAATCAAATAAGTTTATTTAATTTAACAATTGTATTTGTAGCAGGAACTGTATTTAGACTTTTAGCTTTTTATAGAAAATGGAATTTGCCAAAACTTTAGTCTAAGAGTTTCTAATAATTGATTTATTTCTACCTTGACCTTTTGCTTCATATAAAGCTTCATCAGCATCTTTAAGTAACTCATCAATACTAGTAAATTTGTCATTATAGAAACTAATACCACAACTAATAGTTACGGATATTTTAGCTCCTTTATCTTCATAAATTTCTAAGTCTTCTATTTTCTTTCTTATAAATTCTATCTCATCATAAATTGAATCTTTTGAGTCATACTGTCCAAATAAAACAAACTCCTCTCCCCCTAATCTAGCAAAGAGAGTATCTTCTTTTACATGAGAATCAATAGCATTCACAATCTTTTTAATTACAGTATCACCCATATGGTGTCCAAAAAGATCATTTATATTTTTAAACCTATCTATATCAATCATTACAGAATATTGTTTTTCTATTTTCTTATTAAAATTCAAAGCTGCTAATTCAAAAAACTTTCTTCTATTTAAAATACCTGTCATTGTATCATGGGAAGATAAATACTCTAAAGAAGTAATTAGATTTTTTAATTCAATTTGAGTTTTAACTCTTGCTAGCAACTCTTTTGATTTAAAAGGTTTTGTAACATAATCAATCCCACCTAAATCATAAGCCATTTCTATTGATTCTTCATCACTTTTTGCAGTAATAAAGATAATAGGAATATCTTTTGTGCAAACGGAACCTTTTAGTCTTTGACAAACTTCAAAACCATTTATTTCAGGCATTACAATATCAAGTAAGATTATCTTCGGTTTGTCTTCATTTGCTATTTCAATAGCAGTTTCCCCATCTAAAGCAACTAGAACATCATAATCAGAACCTAAAAGCTCAACTAATATTTCAATACTTGATTCACTATCATCTACTACTAATATTTTATTATTCATGATTTTTCCAATATGTTAATTATTTCTTTAAACTTGTATCTTTTAATTAAAACCTTTACTTCATTAAACAATAACTGATCATCACTATCAAGGGTATAGCCATCAATTTCTTCTAATATAGGCTTACATTTTTTAATTAATTTAGTTTTAGATGCAAATAATAAAAGACCAAAAAGTTCATCTCTCTTGTCTTTTTTTAATATTTTTTTATTTCCTAGTTTTTTAGCTTTTGTAATATTTAAACTCTCAATATCACTTAAAACTTTATATAATTCTTCATTCAAGGTATTAACTAATCTTCTATCCTTAGTCTCCTCAATTTTATAAGCAGTTTTTGATAAGTTGTTAGCGCCAATATTTGCACTTAATCCTTTAATCGTATGTAAAATAATATAAAACTCTTTATCTAAAAAACTATTTAAATTTATATTAACATAATCATTGTAAAAATTATTAAGTATGTTTTTGTATAAGGTACTGTTATTACCTAAAAATGATAATCCTTTTTTAATATCTATATTTTTAAGTCTTGGAAAATCAGCATTTTTTTCATCATCAATATCTATTTTCTCAATTATTGATATTTTTTTACTTATATATTTTAGTAGTACTTCATATAGTTTATTTACATTTACTGGTTTATTTAAATGTTCATTTATTTTAGCTTTTTTAGTTTTTTGTTTATCTTCTAACATTGCATTTGCAGTCAGTGCAATAATAGGTATTTTTTTATCTTTATGTCTTATAAATTTTGTTGCTTCAAAACCATCCATAATTGGCATTTGAATATCCATAAGTATTAATTCATATTTATTTATATTCTTTGTAAATAAATCAATTGCCTCTTTTCCATTCATTGCTAAATCAATATTAATACCACTATGTTCTAATAAACCCAAAATAATGTCTTGGTTTATCAAATTGTCTTCAACTAATAATATATTACTTCCATGAAGGGAAGGAAGTTGGTTTTTAAAGCTACTTTTTTCCGATTTAAATGTATATTCAATTCTTTCATTTTTAAAAAATATACTATTTAGGACTTCATTTAAAACTGACTGATTTATTGGCTTTTGTAAAATAAAACTAATTCCTAAATCTTTTGATTGATTAATTACAGAATCATAATTAAAAGAGCTTGATAGAATTGCTAGTTTACAATTATCATCTAATTGCTCTTTTATATTTTTTAGTTCATCAATTTGTTTTTCTTTAAAATCGTTCCAATCAACTAAGACTAAATCTAAACTATTTTTATCAATAATACTACTTGCTTCACTCATAGTAAAAACACTTTGTACCTCAAATCCAAACATATTAAAGATTTTTTTTATAACTTTTTGCCAAGAGTTATTATTGTCAATTATTAAAACTTTTTTATCATCAAAACTAACATTTTTATGTTCAACAACAATCTCTTCTAAATCAATTTCAAAAATAAATGAACTACCAATACCTTTTTGTGATTCAATCCAAATTCTTCCATTCATCAAATCAACTAGCTGTTTACAAATACTTAGTCCTAAACCTGAACCACCATACTTTCTAGTAGTACTACTATCTGCTTGAGAAAAAGATTTGAATAGTTTACTTTGTTCTTCTATTGTTAATCCAATACCTGTATCTTTTATTTCAAACCTATATCTATTTTTATTAACTCTTTTTATATAAGTAGCTATTTCCCCTGAATCTGTAAACTTTATTGCATTACTTAAAAGATTAGTTAAAACTTGAGTGATTCGTAAACTATCAGCATAAAAGAACTTTGATGCATGAATATCATAATCAACTACTAATTCAAGGTTTTTTTCATGGGCTTTTAATTCGATTAGGCCAATTACACTATCTATAGTTTTAAATAAATCAAACTCAATTTTATCAAGCTTTAACTGCCCTGCTTCAATTTTAGAGAAGTCAAGAATATCATTAATTATCTCAAGAAGGTTTCTTGAACTATTGTCAATCTTTTCAATATAATTTTTTTGTTTTATAGATAATTCTGTTTGTAAAAGTAAATGATTCATTCCTAAAATACCATGAAGTGGTGTCCTAATTTCATGGGACATATTTGCTAGAAACTCTGATTTTGCTTTTGTACTCTCTTCAGCTTTTTCTTTTTCTATTTCAAGCTCTTTTGTTCTTTTTTTAATTCTTTTTTCCATATCTTCATATAATGTTGCATTATCAATTGCAGTTGCCGCTTGTTGGGATATTAAAGAAATTGATTGCACAATTTTATCATTAAAAGCATGAGTCAAGTGTTCATGTTCCAAATATAACAATGCTGTAATACCTTCTTGATTTAGCAAAGGTTGAACAATAATACAAAGTGGTTTTTTAGTTTCTAGATAAGAATTCCCACCTAAAGCAGTCCACTCAATAGGTGAGTTAAAAAGCTGGGCTTGTTGAGTCTTCAAGGTATAATGAAGTAGATTTTCAGGTACAGATTGACTATTACCTTCTAAAATAAACTCTCCTATATTAAAAAGTTTTATTTTATTTTCATTTTGAATATCTTGAGCAATCATATGAAGTTTTTCTTGTTCAACGTGAATTAACGCTGCATATGTTGCACCTGAATATTTTGTAACTGTTTCTAAAAAAATATTTGAAATAGAGTCTCTTTTTAAAGCACTTGATAATTGATTTAGTGAATCAAAGATTGTTTGAGTTTCAAAAGAGTTGATATTCTCTTTTTCTTTCTTAAAATTAATATCATACTTTTTCCAATTTGACTCAAGTTGCTTTTGCTTAGCAATAGCACCCCAATACCCATACCAAAAGTGGGCTTTCTCTAAACACATTCTGAGTAAACTATCTAATTTAAACTTGTATGCAAATCTTGCATAACACTCATATGCAACTGCTGTTACATTAGAGAAACCATACTCTTGAGCTGATTTTATCGCTTCTTCGTAAGATTGTTGAGCTTTAATAGAATCACCTTTTATATTTGCAATTTCTGCTTCAAGTAACAATCTTTTATGGGTAAAATTTGATTTAGTATTTTGTTCCCAATTACAAAACTTCTCATAAATTTCATATGCTAATTCAAACTCTTTTGAATTAGCTGTTGTACAAATACCTAAGTAAATTAAAGCTGAGTAAAAATTAGCTTCAAATATTTTTGCTTGTCCTGGTAGAAATTGCTCAACAATAGTATGTTTATTTGCATAATCAGACATATTTGCACTTTGCATAATATAAGCATGTCTAATTCTTGCTTGATAAAAATATGCTTGATGTAACCCAGTACTTTCATACTGTTTTAAATATGAAACTTCATTAAAATTCTCATCATCAAAACTACCATTTTTCGTTTTTCCTAAAAGTGCCTTAACAGCTTGCACAGCACCAGCTACAGTAGCATCTTCCATATCTTTTTGTTTAACTTTTTGTAAGTAGTGAATCTCTTGAGAATATTGTTTTTCTAAGGATTTAAGATTCATACTAGCAATTAAACTATCAGTAGATTTTACATTAATTATATATCCAGCAGTTACATAATCATTTGTTTCTTCTGAACACTCCCATGCTGTTTTAAAATAAGGAATTGATGATTGTATTGAACTATGCCAAGGATGTGTGAATGTTGTATAAAGAAGATAAGTTGTTCCTCTAATATATCTATTATTTCTTTTATCTGAAATTTCAATTGCTAATTCACCTAGAAGTTTTCCTTTTAAGGGATCATTTTTAGCCATATGTGCAACTAATGCACTTGTAACAAAGGCAAAAGGAGAAATATCACTACATCCCTCTTGTAAAGATAATTTTGTCATCGTAAGGGAAATTACAGAGTTTAATATATTATTACCCACTAAATAAGAAGCATACCATTGAACTCTCATTAGTTCCATAACAGCTATTAAAAGAGGATCTTTCATATCATTCATATTCAGAATAGTTTTATTTGACTCTTTAATATAACTATCAATAAACCCATACTCTTCATGCATCAAGTTTTCTAAGTCTAACTCTTTTCTAGGAAAGGATATCCCTGCAAGAGAAATACCCTCATTAATAACATCTAATACATCGTAGAATCTTCCTTGAAGTTGATAGTGATTTGCTTGAACCAAAAGATACTGTATCTTTTGAAGTTTATGCATTTCAAACTCTTTTAACTTTGAATAACAAGTATCTGCTAATTCAAATTCTCCTGATAAGTAGGCAGTTTGGGCAAGTTCTCGATATATATCGATTAATAAAGTATCAATATTTTTATCATTATTATCACCAATAAATTCAACTGCAACTTTTAAAAACTCTCTTGCAGGAATAAAGGCTGAAGCTTTTTTTGCTTGTAATGCAGCTTTTAAATTTAATTGTGCATATTCAATTCTCAAGGATTCTTTTTCAACTAAATCTATCCCTACATTTAACTGCTCTACTGCTTGAAAAAGTAAAGATTCATCTTCTTCTTTCAAAAGTTCTTTACCAATTTGTAACTTGTAATACTTTGTATTTGAATCATCCATTAACAAATTTGATGATTGTTGTACCCTATCATGAATAAAAGAGAATTGTGCTTTTTCTAATTCATGTTTATCTGAGACAAATAAATATGCATTATTCTGAGGAACAATAAGTTTATCCTCAAGGGCAATTTCTAAATGTTTTAAAGTCTGAGCATAATCTTTTTGAACTACTTTACTTAAAGTTTTTAAAGAAAAATTAGTTCCAATTAAAGAAGCTAAAGATAATAAAAACTGATCATCTTCATCATATGTTTTTAGTTTTGTAAGCATTAAATCTACAACATTAGCACTAAATTTCATTTTATTTAGTTGTTCTTTTCTCCATTTCCACAAAGCACTATATTCATCAAAATAAATAATGCCATTGTCATACAACTGTTTTAATGTAGCCCTTAAGAAAAATGGATTCCCTTGGGTAGTTTCATATAAAGCTTTTGCTAAAGGCATAACATCTTTTATATCTTTTTTTAGGGTATGAGAAACTAATAATATCACATCATCTAGTAATAAAGGCATTAATTTTATATCATCATAATTTATGTTATTTTGTTCTAATTCATAAAACATTTGGGATAAAGGATGGGATTTATTTACTATATTATCTCTATATGCTCCTACAAAAAATAACCCTTTTTGTTTTAAATTTGAAACTATATTTTCAATTAATTTCAAAGTTGCATTGTCTGCCCATTGTAAATCATCTAAAAAAATAACTACAGAAGTCCCTTCTGTACAAAAGGCCATTATTAAGTTTATAAAAGCATTATGAAATCGTTTTTCAGCCTCTGCAGCACCAACTTCTGGCAATTTTTTGTTATGAACTATTAAAGACTGAAGTTTAGGTATTAATTCTGCTATTAATTGAATATTAGGACCTACTTTATCATTTAACTTTTTTTGCCATTTTAAATAATCACTTTTGGGAAGAGTAAATAAATAATCTATTAATAAAGATATAGCACTAATTAATGCAGAGTAAGGAATATCTTTTTTAAACTGTTCAAATTTACCCTCAAGAAAAAAACCATTTTTTGATTTTACAATTGGTGATAATTCATGTACAACACGAGATTTTCCTATTCCTGAGTAGCCAGCAACAACCGCAAATACAGAGTGTTTTGTTATTGCATGATTAAGTAAAGAAGTAAGTCTTTTAATCTCATTTTGTCTACCATATAAATTTTGAGGAATATTAAACTGTGAATTAATATCATTTTTAGCAACAACAAATTTATCATTATCTTTATTGATACCCTTAATATCATCTAGTGCTACTTTTATATCCTGCAGTAAAACATTATGAGTTTGATATCGCTCATCTTGGGATTTATTTAGAAGTTTAGCAATGATTTTAGGAATAATTCTACCTACGGAAATCTCTTTTGGAAAAGAAGCAGATAGAGCAAGATGCTTATAAACTAGTTTATTGGGATCATTATCAACAAATGGAGGTTTATGGTAAAAAAGCTCATAAAGAATAATACCTAATATATAAAAGTCACTTCTATAATCTAAATTAGTATTAGTTCTTCCTGTTTGTTCTGGGGAAATATAGTTTAAATTTATAGAAGATTCTGATAATTCATCAAAACTATATTTTTTTTGATACTGAACAATTCTACTTAAATCAAAAAGCTTTAACTCTTTTTTTGATACATCATATAAAATTTTAATAGGCTCCAAGGCTAGATATACAAACTTGCTTGAATGAATATCACTTAGTGCTTGAACTAATGAGTAAGAAATGTCAATCTTTTGCTCTATTGTCAAAAGGTTATCAACCATTAAGTCATGAAGAGTGGTTAAAGAAAATTTTTCATAAAGTAAATTAGTATTAGGTTCATCAACTTTTATGAATTGAAGAATAAACTTTGAGTTTAACTGTTTTGAAAACTGTATTTCATAACGCCATTGTTTATTAGCATCTTTAGAACTTAATTTACTTTTTCTAGATAAAACCTGGTTTCCACCATCTATTATTTCATAAAGTCTACTCTTCACTTTTATACCTTTTTTAGTTAACTGGCCACTTTGGATATGTATAGTTATAAGAAAAATCTTTTACTGTAAATTTTCCATTATTATGATGTATCATTTGAATCACAGCATCAATAGAAGATCTTAAAGCAGGTTCTGTCCAACCACCTTCAACGCTATAGTTCTCCCCTGCAAAATAAAGTCCTGACATCCAAGAATAGTTTTGATTATATGTTAAATCCAACATATTTTGATCTTCGTTTCTTTGTCTATAAAGCTTTGAACAACCAATATAAGATGGTTCATTAATCCATTGAATCATTACTGGTTTTTCACTATCAATATATTGTGTAATATCTTGACCTGTTGTTTCTAAGGTAATAGCTTTTAATTCTTTTAGAATTAATTCTGATAACTCTTTTTGATTAAATGGCAAAAGTTTTAAAGAATCATCTTCCCAAGTATAACTTGCAAGAATCACTCCTGTATCATCTTTATTTTTATCCCATGAAAAAGCATATGCATCTTGAATAAAAGAATCTGTAACTAAAATTTGTGGGATTTTACAATCTTTCTTTTCCCAGTATTTAGTTTTTAAAGGAAAAAAGAATTTACAACTTGAAATATTATGTTGAGTATGCTCTGCTGTAATTTTTTGTAAAGGCAGTTCATTAAAAGGGAAGTTTTTAATATCAATAGACATTTGAGTAGCCCATTGAGTTGAAGTAATCATTACATGATCAAACTCTTCTTTACCATTTGTATGTTTAATTCTAATCTTTCCATTTTTGAGCTTTTTAATTTGGCTAACAGATGTGTTTACATATAAAGAAGCATTTTTATAAAGACTTTTTTTCTTTCCATCATGACAAATACTCGGAACATAATACAAATACTCTACAAAGCCTTGCATTCCTTCATATCGTGGAGAGATAAGTTTTACTTTATTAGAATCTTTTACCTTTTTTTTATAAAATGGTAAATCTTCTGGGTTTGAGAATCCTGTAACTGTTTGAAGTCCCTGCCCTCCAAAACCAAACATAGTACATCTTATCCACCAAAGTGAACCTATACTATAAAATGCTCCCCAACTTCCATCACCTGTACCAATTGTATATAAAACAGAAGCCTCTTCTTCATTCATACCCATTCCACCAAGATCACCACTTGAACAATCATACCACTGGTCATCTTTATGATAATGAGAAGGAGCCATTACTAAATCATCAAATGTCATAGGATCATAGTGTTCTACAATATTAGACCACAATTTTTCCCACTTATGATTATCTTCAATATAAATCTTACTAATATGTTTAGTAAAAAACTTTATAAACTTATCAACTTTTTTTGTTAAATGTTCAATATATTCATTATTAGCATATTTATCTTTTGGCCAAGAAATTAATTGAGGTTTCTTAAAAGGTCTATGAACTTGTGGACCAAAACCTTTATTTACATAAATACCTGTTCCACCTTTTGCATTACCAGGATTAGGAAATACGGCAATATTTGCTGCATTTTTGGGTTTCTCATCAAAAAGATAATAACCTAAAAGCGAATTTTGTGCTTCTTTAGCATCTTTTGATTCAACACCTTCTGCAAAAAAAGGCATTCTCATTGCACCAAGTTCTATACCTGTTTGATCTTCTCCATTTGGATTACTTTGAGTATATAACCTACCACCAATTCTATCACTAGCCTCATAAATAGTCACATCACATCCACATCTCATTAGTTCACGAGCCGCAGACATAGCAGCACTACCCGCACCAACTATTGCCACTTTTTTTTCTAGTTTTCCAATCCCTTTAGGGGCATTTTTCATAAGATGATAATAATTAAATCTAAAATCAGCAGGGTTAGGGAAATGTGGAATCCAAGGATTATCAGAACTTTTTCTAAAATAAGTAGTAGAGTTGGTATTAAATTGCATGAGAAACTTTCCTTCAAATTAAAATAATAAATCATATAACAAGAACGTAGCATTAATATTATTTATTAGAAATAATATAATTATTTATTCATAGATACTTAAATAATTATATTATAAAAAAGTGAGTAAAGTGTGAGTATTAATCTTTGATATATTATATTTTAATTGAACAATTAAGAATAATTATTTTAATAGAATTTATGAATATGATCTAAAAGATTTACAAAGTTTATTTCTTTGCCTTCTTCTTTTAAAAATTCATTTAAATATTTCTCCGCATCATCCATACTGCTCTCTTCTTCTATTTCTTTTAATTTTGAATATAAAGAAGCAATAACATCTACGGCATCATGAGATATACTTTTTCTGTGAGCAGTATAACCGATTACTGAATTATCATCTAAATCAATTCTTGTTTTAAATTCAGTAAAAATCCAATAATAATTACCATCTTTTGCAAGATTTTTTACTACTGCATTAATATTTTTTCCTGATTGAATTCTCTGCCATAATAGTCTAAAAATTACTCTAGGCATATCAGGATGTCTAATAATATTATGCTGATGACCTATTAGTTCTTCTCTTGAGTAGCCTGAAATCTTTGTAAAATAATCATTACAATAAGTAATTACACCTTTTGCATCTGTTTCACTTACAAGATATCTATTTTTTTCTAATTCAATTTCTCCATTTTTAGGAATAACTTTTTCCATCTAAAATCCTTTAGAAAAGTATATCCTTATTCATATAATAAAACGAAGTACTTAATTGACTATTACTCTTTGCTTTTCTTTTTACCTAATGCTTTTACATATATAGATAAAGCTTTGATTTCATCGTCGCTTAAAGTACTAGTTTCAGCAGTCATGGTTGAACCCATTCTGTAATCACTCTTCTTTCCTGCACGATATGCGGTTAAAGATTCTAATATATATGAAGAACTTAAAGTATTTGGAATTTCAGATACACCAAAACAACTTTTTTCCATAGTAAAGCCATGACAAGTACTACATATAGTATCAATGATTTCTTGGGGTTCTCGAGCAAGTATAGATGAATAAAGTATTAGAAAAAGTAAAATAAGCTTTTTCATGGGAAACTCCTTTATCTTATATAATAAAGAATAACTAGTTTAGTTTTAATTTGTGTTAATTTTGAAAGTTAATTGTTTGATAAAAGTTTTGATTGTTTTTGTTGATAAGTAAAAGTGGTGGCTCGAGACAGAATCGAACTGTCGACACATGGATTTTCAATCCATTGCTCTACCGACTGAGCTATCGCGCCACACTTTAAAATGGTGGGAAGAGAAGGACTCGAACCTTCGAAGCCGTAGGCGGCGGATTTACAATCCGCAGGATTTGACCACTCTCCAACCTTCCCGTTGAATAAATATAATTGGTTGCGGAAACTGGATTTGAACCAGTGACCTTCGGGTTATGAGCCCGACGAGCTACCGTGCTGCTCTATTCCGCGTCATTTGTTTAAGTCTTTACTTAAACAGGAATGGGATTTTAGCTTGTTAAACTTAAAGGAATATCAAATTTCATCTATTTATTGGTTTATTTAGCTAAAATTTCAAAATATTAAGAAAAGGACTATAATGCCACAAGCATCAGCCAAGCATATACTAGTGAATACAGAAAAACTAGCAAAAAAGATAAAAAAAGAGATAATTGCAAAAGATATCACATTTGAGAAAGCTGCAAAGAGATTTTCAAAATGTTCATCAGGAAAAAGAGGTGGAAATTTAGGAACTTTTAAAAAAGGTGATATGGTAAGAGAGTTTGATAATGTAATTTTTGCAAAAGATGTACAAATTAATAGAGTACTAGGACCTGTGAAAACTGAGTTTGGTTTTCATTTAATTGAAGTTTTAACGGTTTACAAATAAATATTACATCTTGAAGTCTTGTTCTTCAAGTTTATCTAATGTAGTAGTCTTATACATTTCTCTAAGAGATTCTCTTGGTTTATAACATTGATCATGTAAAACACATTTGTTTTTATTATCACAACGACCAATACCTAAGACACACTTAGTATCATCTTCTAAGTCTTTAAAGGTTTCAAGTATATCATGTATACTAATTTCATTTGAAGGCTTTGCAAGTTCATAGCCCCCTTCTCTACCTCGAATAGAGTTTACAAAATTTGATTTAACCAACTCACACATGATTTTTGTTAAAAACTTATATGGAATAACTAAGATATCAGATAGTTCTTTTGCACTATATAATCTATCTTTTCCATGTTTAGCGATATAACTCAATACTCGTATTGCATATTGTGTAGTAGTATGAAATTGCATTAAACTTCCTTTTTGTAAAAAACATTTTACATGAAAAATAATTAAATAAATATGATAATTAACATTTTTTAATTACTTCTAATACAATTCTACTCTTTTTGACTTAAATTCTACAAATAAGTAGAATTTAACCTCATTTTAAATACTACCTTAAGGTGGAATTAAAAAAACAATCGCTACTATTCGAATATACTACTTCAAGGTAGTATTTTAAAATGTAAAATTACTACCTTGAGGTAGAATTAAAAAATTAAGGAGTTAGAATGACTGATAGAATTACAAAAAACACTGCACGAAATATCTATTTTGGTGGAAGCCTTTTTGCAATATTAGTTTTTGCGGGACTAACATTTGACACTGTTCAAAAATTTCCTGAACTTACAAATGAAGACAAAATCACACACTCTGTTGCACGTGGTAAAAATCTTTGGGAAGTAAATAACTGTGTTGGCTGTCATACGATTATGGGTGAAGGAGCATATTATGCACCTGAATTAGCAAATGCGTTTGACAGACTTGGTGGAGGAAACCAAGACGCTTTTAGAACATATATGAAATCATGGATGGCTGCACAACCATTAGATGCACCAAATAGAAGAAAAATGCCACAATTTAATCTAAGTGATAAAGAAGTTGATGATTTATCAAACTTTTTAATCTGGACATCAAAGATTGATGATAATGAATGGCCACCAAATATAGAAGGATAAACAAATGAAATACACTTCACAAATGGTAGCAAAGCCATATTTTATTTTTGCACTAGTTCTTCTAGCCGGAGAAATTCTTTTTGGATTAATCTTAGGATTCCAATATATCAATGGTGATTTCTTATTTCCATTAATTCCATTTAATGTTGCAAGAATGGTACATACTAACTTGCTTATTGTATTAATACTATTTGCATTTATGGGTGCTGCATACTATTTAGTTCCAGAAGAATCAGAACGTGAACTTTGGAGTCCTAAGTTAGCAATTATTACATTCTGGGTATTTGCAGTAGCAGGAGTTGCTACTATCTTGGGATATTTATTAGTTCCTTATGCAACATTAGCTGAGATTACTTACAATAACATATTGCCAACCATGGGTAGAGAGTTCTTAGAACAACCTACTATTACTAAAATAGGTATTGTAATTGTTGTTTTATCATTTATTTTAAATATTGCAATGACTGTATTTAAAGGTAGAAGAACAGTAATTACAGTTGTTTTAGTAACTGGATTATTTGGAATGGCATTCTTTTTCTTATTTGCATTCTACTTACCAGAAAACCTTGCAGTTGATAAATTCTTCTGGTGGTTTGTAATTCACTTATGGGTTGAAGGTGTTTGGGAACTGATTTTGGGTGCTATTCTTTCATTCGTACTTATTAAAGTAACAGGTGTTGATAGAGAGCACATTGATAAATGGTTATATTTAATTATTGCTATGACATTAGTATCTGGAATTGTTGGAACAGGACATCACTTCTTTTATATAGGAACTCCTGATTATTGGTTATGGATTGGATCTATTGCCTCAGCCGTTGAACCATTACCCTTCTTCTTAATGGTTATGTATGCTTTCTCTATGGAGAAACAAAGAAGAGTTGATCATGAAAATAAAATTGCCTTAACATGGGCAAAAGGTACAGCAGTTATCGCGTTCTTAGGAGCTGGTGTTTGGGGATTCCTACATACTTTAGCACCAGTTAACTACTATACACATGGAACACAGTTAACAGCAGCACATGGTCACTTAGCATTCTTTGGTGCTTATATCATGATTATGTTTTGTATTATCTCTTATGCAATGCCTATTATGAGAGGTAGATTAAAAGGGAATTGTGAAAAAGCACAGAAAGTTGAAAGAGTTGGTTTCTGGTTAATGGTACTTGGAATGCTTGGAGTTACTCTAGCATTAACAGTAGCTGGAACATGGCAAATTATCTTACAAAGATGGCCAGATTCAGGCGACGCATTAAGCTTTATGGCAACACAAGCAGAGATTATTCCAGTATACGTATTTAGATTAGGATTTGGCCTTATGACATTTACGGGATTATTAGTATATTTATACAGCTTCTTTGTAAAAGAACCTGTAACAGCGAAATAGTAAAGGTTTAACATGGAAGAGCATATCGGTAAAGTTTGGGATAAGTACATCAGTAAAAAAGCCACTAAAAACTATGATGAACAAAAAGTATATTTCCAAGATTTAAAAAAAAGTTTAAAAATTTTCTATCATCTTCTAGGAGGTGATAAAGCAAAAGATATCCTAATTACCGATAAGCGTCCAATATTTAAACATAGAACTCTTATAGAAAAAATATCAGGAGCAGGTAAAAACTTCTTTCTTCCTTGGCAAGACGAAAAAGCACTTTATTTACCTGCCTCATTATCTTGTTTTTCAAAAAAACAAGATAATGAAATGTTATATTTTTGGTTAGTTGCAATGATGAGTAAACCTACAGTTACTCAAAATAATCTAATCATTCAAAATATAAAAAATACAAATGAATTACTAAATACATACGAAGGGTTTAATAGTTTTTATGAAAGATGTTCAAAGGAACTATTTCAAACCCATGAAGAGTTGTCATTTATTAAGTCTTTACATGAAGAAGATTTAAAAAATGAGTCAACAAATACTCAACCATTTTATATGTGGATATACCCTGCTTTAAAATCAGGGAAAGTTTTAGAAGATTTTGAAGATGAAGAAGAAGTGCAAGGAGGGAAAAAAGACCCTTCAAAAACGGAAACACTTCAAATGAAAAAACAAGTAAACAAAATGGATGATAAGAAAAAAACAGATGGTTTATTAATGTTTTTACCAGATGGGGTAATGAGTATACTAGAGCAAGTAAATGTGGATAGAAGTGAAGATGATAGTTTTGATGAAGATGCTTTATATAATGCGGAAGATTTAGATGAAATCACTCTAGGAACAAAAAAAGCAAATCTAAATGCCAGAATTAAAATGGATTTAGATATTTCATCAAATTCACAAGAAGAGTATCCAATAGGAAAAGGTTTTTTCTTAGACGAATGGGATTATCAAAAAAATGCCTATTTAGAAAACTATGTAAAAATCAAACCAATTATTACAACAAATATAGAACCAATAGAAATACCAAAAAGATTAAATAAAATAGTAAAAAAAGTTCAAAATGAACTAGATTTAATGGAATTAGACAGAATCAAAAAAACAAATCTTCCTTATGGAGATGAAATAAATATTGATTCATGGATTGATTATAAGGGCCATGAGAATAAAGAAGGCCATAATCAAAAGTTTTTTGAGAGTTTTGAGAAAAAAACTAGAGATATGAGTACTTTGATTTTAGCTGATATTTCACTATCAACTGAGGCTGGTATTACGTCTGAGATTAGAGTAATTGATATGGTAAAAGATGCTTTATTGGTATTTCCAGAAGCACTTGAGAGATTACAAGATAGGTTTGCTATTTATGCCTTTTCATCTTTGAAGAATACAAATGTAAGATTTCATATTATCAAAAACTTCAAAGAAAAATACTCTGATTTAATCAGAGGAAGAATTGATGCAATAAAACCAGGGTATTACACAAGATTGGGTTCAGCTATTAGAGAATCAACTAAGATTTTAGAAAAACAAAAAACATCTAATAAACTATTACTAATTTTAAGTGATGGAAAACCAAATGATGTTGATAGATACGATGGAAGATATGGTATTGAAGATACAAAAAAAGCAATTTTAGAAGCAAAGAAAAAAGGAATAACTCCTTTTTGTGTAACTATTGATTTAGAAGCGAAAGATTATTTAACACACCTATTTGGTAAAAATGGTTTTGTAGTTATAAGAGATACAAAAAAACTACCAAAAGTTTTACCAGAAATATATATGAATTTAACAAAGTAATAAAAGGACTAATATGACAAATAATACATACTATTTAGAACAACAAAACGAATCAGAACTTTTTGAAGCAGCAGCAAATATGAACCTACCAATACTAATCAAAGGGCCAACAGGATGTGGAAAAACTAGATTTATTGAATCAATGGGTGAAAAACTAGATAGAAAAGTTTATACAGTTGTTTGTCATGATGACTTATCTGCTGCTGATTTATTAGGTCGTCACTTAATTGGTGAAAATGGTACATATTGGCAAGATGGACCTTTGACTAAAGCTGTAAGAGAAGGTGGTATCTGTTATTTAGATGAGATAATCGAAGCTAGAAAAGATACAACTGTTGTATTACATTCACTTGCAGATTATAGAAGGGTTTTACCAATTGATCGAACTGGGGAATTAATAGAAGCTCATCCTGATTTTATGCTTGTAGTTTCATATAATCCAGGGTACCAAAATGTCTTAAAAGGAATGAAACCAAGTACAAAACAAAGGTTTATATCACTTAGTTTTGATTACCCAGAAGCTTCTATAGAAAAAGAGATTATTATTAAAGAAAGTGGTATTGATGAAGAAACTGCTTTAAAACTTGTAAGAATTGCAAGTGAAATTAGACAATTAACAGATAGTGATATTCAAGAAGCCGTATCAACTAGACTATTAGTATACGCAGCAAAACTTATGGCAAAAGGTTTTGATAAATACCAAGCTTGTATGCACTCAATAGTTCAATCACTAAGTGATGAAGAAGAGGTTTTAGAAGTTTTAGAAAAATTAGTGAAGTTACACTTTACAAAATAAATTATAAAAATAAAAAGGATAAATTATGTCAACAGGAATTTTTTATACAACAAGTACAGGAAATGGTGATGAGATTGCAGAAAAAATTGCTTCTGCTTTAGGTGATATTGAAGTATATAATTTAGCAAATACAGATATTGATAAAATCAATGAATTTGATAAAGTAATCATAGGTACTTCTACATGGGGTGATGGTGAATTAAATGATGATTTTGATGACTTATGGGATAAGTTTAAAGACATAGATTTTTCAAATAAAACAGTAGCCTTATTTGGATTAGGTGATCAAGAAGGTTATGAAGATACTTTTTGTGATGCTCTAGGAGAAATTTATACACAAGTTAAAAGTAAAGGTGCAAATATTATAGGTTCTACTTCAACTACTACCTATGAATATGAAGAATCAAAAGCAGCGATTGATGGAGAGTTTGTGGGATTAATTCTTGATGAAGATAATCAAGATGATTTAACAGATGAGAGAATCCAAGCATGGGCAGAGCAAATTAAAGATTCTATTCTATAGACTCTTTAAGGCTTTTTTCTTGGGTAAAAGTAGTTTTTAAAAAATCATTATAAAATGTTTCATCCCAAGAAGAAGCACCCTTTAAACAAATATCTAAATATTTAGGAATAGGAACTAATGAAGTATCATAAAACTCATCTTTTCCTAAATAGATATATACCTCATCTATTTTTTCATTTAAAGCTTGATATTTAAAATTAAGACTATCAAGTGATACTTTAACTCTATTGTATCCAGCTTCTCTATAGTCTAGAACTTCTAAATCTTTCTCTTTTATATTTGGTACTAAAATTGTATTACAAAAACTATTTTTATCTTTAATTACTGTTAGTACTGCTTTATTTGAACCAAGATAAATAGGACGTTGAGATTTTTGAGAGAACTCTCTTCTAAACCCTTTTAATACAACAGGAGTGCAAGAACTTATATCAACACCCTCACCTATTAATTCATCTTTATTAATCAAACTTCCATAAACTAATATTGCAATATTTTTCATAATTAAACCTATCTATCATTTGGTTTTAGTCTTAGTATTCTACCAGTATCAGTAGACACGTAAATATATCCCTCATCATCTTCAATTACGTTTCTAATTCTCTCGTAAATTTCTTTTAATAATCTCTCTTCTTTTATTGTTTCATTTTTATCATTTAGAATAATTCTGTTTAGATGAGTTAATCGTAAAGCTCCTGAAAAGATATTTCCTTCCCACTCCTTGAAAAGTTTCCCTGAATAAACAAGAATAGAACTTGGAGCAATTGAAGGAATATAATATTTAATTGGTTGTTCCATTCCTACTTTTGCAACACCCTCCCCTATAGATAAAGGCGCCCAATACTCCTTACCATAAGAGATTACTGGCCAACCATAGTTTTTTCCACTTTCAATTATATTTATTTCATCCCCACCTCTTGGACCATGTTCAATTGACCAAAGTTTTTTTGTTTTCTTATCAAAAAACATACCTTGAGGATTTCTATGTCCATAAGAGTAAATTTCATCTAAAACTTTATCATCATTTACAAAAGGGTTATCAAAAGGAATTGAACCATCCATATTCAATCTTATTATTGTTCCTGCATGATTTGTAAGATCTTGTGAATTAGCTCGAATACCCCTATCTCCAATTGAGAAAAACACATGATTATTATCATCAAAAGCAATTCTACTTCCATAATGTACTTTATTCTCTGTAGAGGATTTTGATACTAATAAATCTTGCCACGATACTAATGAGTTTTTAACTAGTTTTGCTCGAGAGAGTGTAGTTGAGCCTTTTTTATTATCTTTTTTTACATAAGTAAAATATATCCATTTATCAATTTTATAATTTGGTGATAATTTAACATCTAAAAGTCCAGCTTGTCCCGTATAGAAAACTTCTGGTGCATTTTTAATAAAAGTTTTTTTTCGTGTAAATAAATCTAATAATAAAATTTGACCATCTTTTTGAGTTACAAGAAGTTTATCTTTTTGTAAAAATGCCATTCCCCAAGGAATACCCAAATCTAAGGACATTTGATCAATAAGATAACTCTTTTTATTCCCATAAGAGAAGGTAAGAGAAAACAATAAAACAATAAAAAATATCTTTTTTAGAGAGTTCATAACAAACCTTTTATTATTGATATATGATTTTATCACTTTTTTAGTAAATTTATATGATTTTTTATACAAAAAATAGTCAATTGATGTTTATCAATGATATTATTCTTATATTTTTATATATTTACAAAAAATCTAAAAAGGATATATCATTACTTTTACATTTATACATCTAATTCATTTTTTCGCCGTATTCATCTATGGAGGATTCTTATTTGTAGATAACTTATTTTTATCAAAAATGTCACAAACTTTAAATGATGAAGAATCTGCAAAAGCTAGAGAAGCTATTATGATGCACGTAAGAAAAGTAGTACCTTGGGCATTACTAGTTGCAGTTGCTTCAGGAATTTATTTAATTGGTAAAGTATTTGGACCAATTGCAGAAGATGGTTTTAGTAACTTTCAAATTATGTTAAGTATCAAAGCATTTTTTGGTTTATGGTTAGGTGTTAGAGGCTTTAATCAAAAGTTTTTCAAAATCAACCCTTTCTTATTTAAAGGACACTCTTTTCCTTTTGCTTGTGTAATTTTCATCATCTTTATCTCTCAAATCATGTACCTTTAAGGTCAATCTTAATTTAAGCTAAATTTAAATTTTAGCTTAAATTATAAGGTCAATTATTATTTAAGATTCGTTATATTTATAAAAAGAGCATCATTCCTCATTTAACTATTAGGAGGGAAAAGTCATGAACTCTGTAATATATACAAATCTTTCTGATTTTCATAAATCAGGACATATTAAAAAAAGCAACTACTTAAAACTATACAAAGAATCAATCAATAATCCAGAAAACTTTTGGGATACTATGGGAAAAAGAATTGATTGGATAAAACCCTATACAAAAATAAAAGACGTCTCCTTCAACAAAGAAGACCTTCATATTAAATGGTATGAAGATGGATACTTAAATGCAAGTGTAAATTGTATAGATAGACACCTTCCACATATGGCAAATGAAACAGCTTTAATTTATGAAGCTGATAATCCTAATACTTCAAATAATATTACTTATCAAGAACTTTATAATCATGTATGTAAATATGCAAATATTTTAAAAGCCCGAGGGGTAAGAAAAGGCTCTAGGGTTACTATATATATGCCAATGATTCCAGAAGCTGTTTATTCTATGCTTGCTTGTGCAAGAATTGGTGCTGTTCATTCTGTTGTATTTGGAGGTTTTTCTCCAGATGCTTTAAGTGGCAGAATTATTGATTGTGATAGCCATGTAGTAATTACAGCAGACCAAGGTATAAGAGGAGGACATACAATCCCCCTAAAACAAAATGTAGATGAAGCTTTAGAAAAAGAAGGCGTATCAGTAAATACAGTATTAGTAATTCGTCATACCAATGAAGAAGTACATATGCAAAAAGGCAGAGATATTTGGTGTGATGAAGAAGCCAAAAAATATCCAGCTATTTGTGAACCTGAAATTATGAATGCGGAAGACCCACTTTTTATACTTTATACTTCTGGTTCAACTGGAAAACCAAAAGGTGTATTACATACAACTGGTGGATATATAGTATATGCTAGTTTAACTCATGAAACTATTTTTAATTATAAAAAAGGTGATATTTATTGGTGTACAGCAGATGTTGGATGGGTAACGGGACATAGTTATATTGTATATGGTCCCCTAGCAAATGGAGCTACTACTGTGATATTTGAGGGAGTTCCTACATATCCTGATGCTTCAAGATTTTGGCAAGTTTGTGAAAAACACAAAGTAAATATCTTTTATACAGCACCAACTGCCCTACGTGCTTTAATGCAAGCAGGAGATGAGTTTGTTAAAGAAGCTGATTTATCATCTCTTAAAACTTTAGGAACTGTAGGTGAGCCTATAAACCCAAAAGTATGGCAATGGTATTTTGATGTTGTAGGAAAAGGAAAATGTCCTATTGTTGATACATGGTGGCAGACAGAAACTGGGGGAATCATGATTAGTCCAATTGCAGGTGCTACGACTTTAAAAGCAGGTTCAGCAACACTACCATTTTTTGGAGTACTACCTGAACTTGTAGATGAAAAAGGAAATGTTTTAAAAGGTGAAAATAAAGGATACCTTTGTATCAAAGATTCATGGCCTGGACAAATGCGTAGTGTTTATGGAGACCATCAAAGATTTATAGATACTTATTTCTCTGATTACGAAGGTAAGTACTTTACAGGTGATGGCTGTAGAAGAGATGAAGATGGTTATTATTGGATAACTGGTCGTGTAGATGATGTAATAAATGTATCAGGACACAGAATAGGAACAGCAGAAGTTGAAAGTGCCTTAGTATCTAATAAATATGTTGCAGAATCAGCAGTTGTTGGATTTCCACATGATATAAAAGGTCAAGGTATTTATGCTTATGTAACTTTAATGAGTGGTGTTGAAGATAATGAAGAGTTAAAAGAGGAGCTTAAACTTTGGGTAAAACATGAAATTGGTTCAATTGCAAGTCCAGATCATATTCATTTTACGCCATCCTTACCTAAAACAAGGTCAGGTAAAATCATGAGAAGAATTCTTCGTAAGATTGCAAACTGTGATTATACGGAACTAGGTGATATTTCAACACTTGCAGACCCAAGTGTAGTTGATAATATTATAAAAAATCAAAAGAATTGTTTAGAGAATAAAAATTAGTTTTACTCTCTAAATATCTTTATTTTTAAGAAGTCCAGTCTTTTAAATATTTTGAGCTACTAGTATCTACTTTATCATTACCTACATTAGTAATAATTTCAATATTTAGTTTCTCACAAATTTCCCATTCAGCAATAGTAGATTTATCATATCTATCTCCACCTTTTGTGAAGAAATGGGGTTTTATTCTCTCCAAGGCTTTTATAACACTTGAATCATTTTCTATTTCAAAAGGAATAACATAATCAACATTTTTAATTGATGATACAATAGAGCATCTCTCCTTTAAATTCATAAAAGGTTTCCCTTTTTTTGATTTTAAAAAACTATCTCCATTTACAATAACAACTAATGTTTCTGCATATTTTTTAGATTCTTGAAAACATGAAATATGACCAGAATGAATGGGGTCAAAACCTCCTGAAGTACAAACAATTGAAACTAAATCTTTTTTGATTTTATCAAACTCTTCAAATGACACTATTTGTGCTAGTTTTTCCATCTATATATTTTTCCCTAAAACTTACACATAAATTGAATCATCATCAAAATGTTCAGTTGATACTTCAAATATTTCTGATTTTTCAGCAATACCAGTAAATTGATGTTTTAAACCTTTTGGTATTTCTAAAACATCTCCCTTATTCATTTCGAACTTTTTTTCTAAGCCATCACTATCAATTAGTTTTATTAGAATTTTTCCTTCTTGTATATAAAAAGTTTCATCTTTTAATTTATGATAATGTAAAGATGAGCTTTTATTAGATTCTACTACAAGTATTTTTCCACAATATTTATCAGAATTATGAATCCAAATTTCATGTCCCCATTTTTTTTCTTTAAATTTAATAGGTTTACTTACCTTCATCAACTTCTTCATCAACTTCATTATCTAACTCATCAAAAAGTTTATCTACAGAAGCTTTATAATCTTCATATGTTTTATGAGGCATTTCACCTTTTTTTACTTCTTCTTCAAATCTCTCTTCTGTCATATATACTCTTGGTATCATTTTATTTCCTTATCTTTATTTTTTTGGGCAATCCATTGAGACATGTATTTTGTACTTGCCATACTATGATGTCTTAGCATTGAGCCCATAAAGTTTTCAACTCTATGTTCTTTCCTATTCTCTTCTAATTCTTTTATTTTTAAAATTAGATTTTCTCCTAAAATTGTAGCATTATATTTAGAAGATAGAAGAGTATCACAATTATCTTTTGATTTATTCCATAAATCTTCATTTTTATATAATTCTACTGCTTTTGAAGCAAATTCTTCCATATCATCACTAATAAAGCCAGGCCATGATTCATTTGTATACATACCTTCACTTCCTACACTTGTGGTAATACTAGGAGTTTTTGTAATCATTGCATCTAATAATTTACCTTTTATTCCAGCCCCAAATCTAATAGGAGCTAAACAAAGTTTTGAATTTTCCATTACCTCAAAAGCGTCTTCTGCCCAGCCTTTTATTAAAAATCCTGTTTTTGGATTATTAAGTGCAGTAGCTTTTGGTGGTGGGTATGAACCATAAATATGAAGTTGGGCTTTTGGAAGTTCTTTTCTAATTAAAGGCCATATTTTTTGTAAATATAAAACTACATCCCAATTAGGAGCATGACGGAAATTTCCAATAGTCATAAAGTGTTCTCTTTGCTCAAAAGATTTTCTTTTAATCTCACATCTTTTTAAATCAACCATAAAAGGTAAATGATGAAGTAAACTCTCATCTATTTTAAAAGTCTCTTTTAATAAATTCATCTCAAAAGAAGAGATTATTAGAGATAAATCACATCTTAAAATCGCTGATATTTCTCTTTTTGCTAAATCACTTGTAAATAAATCAGCTTTAGTCATTTCCCTATTTGCTTTAAGCGCTTGATGCCTTGCATTTCTAAGACATTGTAAATCTTCTGTATCTAATAATTTTAGAGCATTAGGACAGTTTTTTTCAACTCTCCAACCAAATTGCTCTTCCATCATAAATCTATCAAACATTACAATATCAGGATTTAATTCTTTTATATATTCATCAAAACTATCACAATTTAATTCAATACTTTTTGAGCTAATTCCCTCTGCTTCTAAATCAATCATATGATCACTAAGAGCACAAGGAGTAGAAAACTCTACACTATATCCATTGGCTAAAAATAGCCTCATAATAGACATCATATGAGTTCCAGCAGCTGATGAGTTTGGTTCAGGCCAAACATATCCAATAACTAATACTTTTTTCATTTAACACTTTCTTTTATTTCATTTACTATATTTAAAGAACAATTATCAATATAATTCATATATTTTTTTAATGCTTCATTTGAATAGTTCTGTGATTTAGGATTCATAAATCCATGATTATATTCTGATATAGATACAGATATAAAATCTTTTTTATCTAAAACTTTTTTTACCTCAACAGTATTAAAACTATCTTCTTTTTTTGCAAATATAATATCACAAGAAAAAGAAGGAGTAAGTTCTAGATGCTTTCTTATTTGTGAGGGATAAAAACAAATAGCTTTTTTTATTTTCAGATTTTCTGCACAAATTCTCCAAGCAACACTAGCCCCTATACTAAATCCGATTATCATATCTACTTGATTAACTAAACAATAACTTTTTACTAATTCATAATACCTTTCATGTCCACAACTTGAAATAAAAATATCATAAGCTTCTCTTTCATTCTCAAAAGCATATTCTTCTAAATAAGCATCTAATATTTTTACATCATATTTACTGCAAAGCTCTTTTATTAAAAGCTCTGGTAAATACTTTTTTCCAAAGATGTCACAAAGAATTAAAACTTTTATGCTTCTATCCATTTTCTTACTTGTTTGCTAAGCTCTTCTGGAACTTCTAATGAAACATTGTGGCTCGTTCCTTCTCTTGAAACTACTTTCATATTATGTTTTGTAGATAGTAGTTTTACTAAAGCTTCTTTGTTTAATAATCTATCATTTGTACTATAATAAAAATAAATTGGTAAGTCTAGATTCACTAAGTCTTCAAATAAATCTATTCTATTAAATGTAGAAGTCAACTGAGATATAAACGTCTCTTTTCCTAGATCAATAAACATATCTTGAACTATTTTAATTAACTCTTCATCATCTTTTTTTTCTACTAAAGATTTTGCTTTTTCATAAGTAAGTCCATTAAAACCATCTTTTTCTATAACTGCAAATTTCTCTTTTCTTCTCTCAATTTCAGCTTCATTTGAAGCCCCTGGAGTAGCTGCTAACATGAAAAGTTTATTTACTCTATTTGGATAAGTAACAGCAAAATATGAAGCAATATAACCACCAAGAGAAAATCCTAAAAGATTTACTTTTTCTTCAGGAAAAAGGTTAAATAAGATATCAATAATTTCATCAAAATCTTGTGTATGAGGAATAGGAACATGAACTAGTTCATAATCATCTTCTAATAATGGTATTACTCTACTCCAAAGTCTTTCATCGGTCATAAGACCCGGAATTAAATATATTTTTTCTTTCATCTATTTTTGCCTAAATGTTATTTACAAATGTTTTATCAAAACTTTGGTTAAAAACTTATATATTTTTCTCTTTTTTAACTATTGTATATACATGTCGTTGAGGATACTGGTCTAATTCTAAGTGCATAATTTTAAGAGAATTATCTATTAGAGTTTTTATATTTTCATTTATTCCTATAGAACTATAATAAAAAGTATCATCATGCCAAGATGAAACATGTTCTCCAATATCATCACCAAAAGTATAAATTAAGATTCCATCTTCTTCTAATAGATTTGATAGTTTATTTATTACATTTTTATGCGCACCTAGTGGCAAATGAAACAAACTATCCCAAGCAACAATTAAATCAAATCTTTCATCACTTTGCCAAGTACAAATATCAGCATTTTCAAAACTAACATTTTCATGACTTTGTTTTGCTAAATCAAGCATAGAAACAGATACATCAATACCTTTGATTTCAAAGTTTGAATTTAATAATTCATTTATAACTCTACCACCTACCCCACAACCAACATCTAAAGCTTTTTTCTTATTCTTTGTAAAACTTATAGCTTGTTTTATTTGTCTTAGACCATAATCAGACTCTTTTAAATCTTTTTGATATATATCCGATATTTTATTATATTTTTGTGCTGTTTCTATAGGAGTCAAAGTTTTTCCTTTTTTGTGTATTATTTATTTTCTATATTATCTAGCTATTTTACAGAATTATGCATGTTTTTTATAGAAATCATTATTAATAAACTTTCAACAACATGATACAATTACAAATATTATAATAGGTATAAAAATGAATGAAAAAATAATAAGAGAAGTTAATAAATTAATTAAAAAAGATGGCTTATATGATACTCATATTAAAGGTATAAAACTTTATAAATCAACAAATCATGAAAATACTCCATATATTTATGATGATTGGATATCTTTTGTTCTTCAAAATAAAAAGATAGTAAAACTAAATGAAAAAGTATTTGAATACAATTCAAATAATTACATGGTTTCTTCATCTACTCTACCTTGTCAATGTGAAACTTTTGCATCAGAAGAAAAACCTTTTATTGCTATGATATTTTCTCTAGATTCAAAGATAATGCATGAAATAATTGAACTTTTACCTGAAAAGGAAGAAGAAACAATAAAAGAGTGCCAAAGAGGGGCATTTCTTGATATTGTTACTCCAAAAATTGAAGATTTAGTTTATAGATTAGTTACTATTTTAAATTCAGAAGAAGAATCAAAAATTCTAGGACCATCAATATTAAAAGAGTTATACTATAGAGTAGCAAAAGGTGAGCATTCTGCTGTTTTATATAGACTTTTTAAGCAATCATCAAATGAAGCAAAAATAGCAAGAGCCCTAAAAAAAATACATACAAATTATGCAGATGAATTATGTATCCCTAATATGGCGAGAATTGAAGAGATGAGTACATCTTCTTTTCATAATCATTTCAAAAAAATTACAGAACATACTCCTTTTCAATACATAAAAAAAATTAGACTCTCAAAAGCCAAAGATTTAATAAGTAAAGAGAATTTAAATGTAAACGAAGTAGCTCAAAAAGTAGGATATGATAGTATTCCTCAATTCAGTAGAGAATTTAAAAAGTACTTTGGATACCCTCCAAAAGAAGCAAAAATATCTTTTGAAGAGTATAGTCTTTCATAGATAAATTATAAAGCTTTTATATGAGCTTTATATTTTAAAATATCATTTTCAATATCTGGATCTTTAACTACATTGTAACAAGAAAATGAAGGTAATATTTCAGAACCACAAAACTTATAATTAGTTGTAATAGAGATAAAAGCATCATCTACACTTTTTCCTTCATATAATACTTGTTTATCGTCATTAAAAGACTCTGCAGGTGCATTCCAAGTAAGAGAAAGCATGAATTTTTTCCCTTGCATTTTACCACCTGTACCATATTGCTTTGAAGGATCTGTTCTACTTCTACCATCATCAAGAATTAATTTTTCTTGAGATAAGGCATTTGTAAAAATATCATCAATATATTTTTTGTGTGTCCAAGGAGTAGAAAACCAATAAACTGGGGCTTGTGTAATTATAATATCAGCCCAAACATGTTTTTCTATTTCTTCATTAATATCATAACCATTGTCTAATACTGTAGTTTTAACAGTATAACCTTTTGATTCAAATTCATCTTTTGCTATATCAACTAAAGTAGTATTTAATTTTCCTTCTGAGTAATCTTTATAAAATTGATGTGCATTAATAATTAGTATATTTTTCATAAGTGTCCTTTTAATTAGATGGAAAGATTATATATCTTTCCTCTAATTTAAGGAATGCATATTTGTATAAGTTTATTGCGTAATTCTATAAATTAGTTTTCAAAGTTTTTATTTATATATTCGAACATTATTTTAAATTATTGGCAAGTGTATCCACCATCAACAGGTACCATTGCACCAGTCATAAAACTATTTTCTTCTGACAATAAATAACAAGCTACATTTGCAATTTCTTCTGGTTGAGCTATTCTTTTAATAGGTTGAGCTTCTTCTAGAAGTATTTTTATCTCATCATTTTCCATACCAGTTAATGATTTGAATTTCTCAACTGCTTTATCTAATAATGGAGTATCAATAGTTCCTGGGCAAATACAATTTACTTTGATATTAAAGTCTGCATAATCAATTGCTGTACTTTTTGTAAGTTGAGCGATTGCTCCTTTTGTAAGCCCATAAGCTGAACTTTTTCCTTTTCCTACAAAAGATTGATCAGAACCCATAAGTAAGATATTTCCTTTATTTTGTTTTTTCATAATAGGAATAATCTCTTTTAATACAAAATATACACCTTTGATATTAACCGAAAGTACTTTTTCAAACTCGTCAATACTTGTTTCTTCAATATTTGCAAAAAGATGAATACCTGCATTTGCAAATAATAAATCAATTTTTCCCTCTATTTCAAGGATCTTTGCAACTGCATTTTTTACTTGCTCATAATCACTAACATCACATTTGATAAAAGTACTATTAGAATCTTGTGTTTGAACAACGTCTAAGTTATAAACTTTTGCCTTTTCGTTATTTAGTTTTAAAATTGTTTCTTTACCAATTCCTGTAGAACCACCTGTAACAACGGCAATTTTGTTTATAAATCTCATATCTTCTCCTAATAGCAATATCATTTAAATGATTATTTTTTAGGAAATATTATATTGTTTTAATATTAAAATTGTATTTGAAAATGCATATTTTATAAACCATTTACAATATTTATTGGTCTTAATCCATCAATTACTCTTTTTGCATTTAAAGCAGTTTTTTCTCTCATTTCATAAAAGGCTGTATCACTAAAATAAGCTGTGTGAGGATTTATAATAACTCTACCATCTAACCATTTTTCGTTGTTTCTCCATGCATTTATAAGCAAAGACTCTTTTGGTGGTTCAAAAGGTAAAACATCAAAAGCTACACTATTTAAATAGCCACTTTTTAAAGGCTCATAAAAAATATCTATATCTTTTACAATTTTACCACGGGCAGTGTTTACAAGGGAACTTCCCTCTTTCATTCTATTAATAAAAGATTCATCAATCATATCTTTTGTCTCTTCAGTCAAAGGACAATTAATAGATAAAATATCTGTTATTTCTAATAAATCATTTAGTTTTTCTACTCTTTTTGAACTTAACTGTTTCTCATAACCATAAGCTAAATATGGATCATAAAAATAAGTATCAAATTTCAAAGCATTTGCTTTTAAAAGTACACTTCCACCAATTCTTCCAGCTCCTATTACTCCTACCTTATATTCATTATTTCTTTTTATTATTTTATTTGTATTTTCTTGCCAAGTATTAAAATAGTTTTTAGCTAAAGTATCATAAGTATTAATACCTCTAGCAATATTCATAATCATTGCAATTGCAGTATCACTTACCTCATCCGTACCATAATCAGGAGTATTACAAACAAAAATTCCATTCTCTTTAGCATATTCTAAATCTACATTATCATAGCCTGCTCCATATCTTATAATAGCTTTTAGGTTTGGAAACTTATAGATATACTCTTTGTTTGCTATGGTATTCCAAAGCAAAATAACTTCGATATCTTTGTTAGCAGCTTCACTTAAAGACTCTTTTAAAATATCAAATTCAATATCTGGGTTTTCTATATAATCTGAAATAAGAACAGTATTCATAACATATCCTTTTAACACTATCTTTATATAGCTTATAACTAAAAGCATTAAGTATCAATTAGACAAATAGTTCATTTATGATAAAATTATTTAAAATTTTCAAGCTAGGAATAAATATGAAAGCTTATAAAAGACTTGTTGAAAAATATGAAAGAATACATCATTTATCACATATGCAGTCAATAGTATATTGGGATCAACAAGCCATGATGCCAAGTGGTTCAAATGATGCAAGATCAAAAGCAATGGCAGAATTTGGTGTGATTTTACATGAAGCCTCTATAGATAAAGAGATAGGATTATTATTGGATGATGCTTTATGGGAAGAGTTAAACGACTTAGAAAAAGCCTCACTGAAAGAGATGAAAAGAGAATATACTCAAAATACAATCTTACCAAGTTCACTAGTTAAAGCCCAAAGTTTAGCCCACTCAAAATGTGGACACGAATGGGTTACACAAAGAGGTGAAAATGACTGGAAAGGATTTTTACCAAATCTAGAAGAAGTTGTAAAACTAGCAAAAGAAGAAGCAACTATTAGATCTGATGTTAGTGGATTAAGTGCTTATGATTCATTATTAGATTTATATGAACCAGGAATGAGAAGTGAAACTTTAAATATAATTTTTACAGATGTTAAAACTTGGTTACCAGAACTTATTCAAAATATTATTGAAAAACAAAAATCAGAAAGCTATATCAAACCTCAAGGTTTATTTGATATAAATGCCCAAAAAGATTTAGGTATAAAAGTAATGAAACACCTAGGTTTTGATTTTAATAGAGGTCGTACTGATATTTCAGCTCACCCATTTTGTGGGGGAGTTGCTGAAGATGTAAGAATTACAACAAGATATGATGAAAAAGATTTTATTCAAGCATTAATGGGAACTGTTCATGAAACAGGTCATGCTTCATATGAACAAGGTTTACCTCAAGATTTATTAGGACTTCCAGTAGCACAAGCACGTTCTATGGGAATACATGAAAGTCAAAGTCTATTTTTTGAAATGCAAATGGGTAGAAGTTCAGAATTCTTAAAGTCAATTCAACCTTATATCTCTGATGCTTTTGGAAAAGATAAAGCCTTTGAACTTGAAAACCTAATCAAAATTTATTCAAGAGTAAACACTTCAAAAATCAGAGTAGATGCAGATGAAGTAACTTACGCTTCTCATGTAATCTTACGATATGAAATTGAAAGTGCTCTAATAAATGGAGAGATAAGTGCCTCAGATATTCCAGATATTTGGAATGAAAAAATGAAAGATGCTTTAGGTCTAGATTTAAGAGGGGATTATAAAAATGGTTGTATGCAAGATGTTCATTGGACAGAAGGTCTTATTGGATATTTCCCTTCTTATACTTTAGGAGCAATGTATGCGGCACAGCAATTTGATAGTGTAAGAAAAGCTCACACAAATATAAATGACTCAATCTCAAATGGAGATTTAACTCAAGTGAAATCATGGTTAAAAGAGAATATTTGGAATAAAGCAAGTATTTACTCTACTGATGAGTTAATAAAACAAGCAACGGGAGAGTCTTTAAATCCTAAACACTTCAAAGCTCACCTAGAAAATAGATATTTAAAAAATTAAAAATATAAGGAAGAGACTCTTCCTTATGTTCTTAATAGTATTTTAATATAAGCGAATTTTATCAATATAAATTTATTTATTTATTGCAAATTCAAAAGCTCTTTGACATTGAAGTTCTAAGGGATTTAAAATAGTTTGTTTTATATCTTCTTGATTAATCGCAAGGGGAAGTTCAGTACAACCTAAAACAACAGCATCAATATTTTCAAAACTATTTATTAGTTTTATAAAATATTCTTTTATTTCACTATTCATTATTCCTTTTGCTAAGGAAGTTTGAAAGGCTTGTATCTCTTCTCTTTGTTGTTTTGAGGGAACTGTGACATTTAAGTTTTTGTTTTCTAAATGATTAATAAAAAAATCATCTTCCATAGTAAATTTCGTACCTAATAAAAGTACATTATTTAGATTTCTTTCTTTTGCAATCTGAGCAGTAATTTCAACCATATGAAATAAAGGCATATTTAGAGCTGTTTCATCTTTTATAATATCGTAGGCTTTATGTAAAGTATTATTACAAATCAAAATACAATCAGGATTTAGAGCATTTAGTTTTTCTAACTCTTTTTTTAAAACATAAGGTATTTTATCCCAACCATCTGGATAATATTGTTTTATCTCATGATAATCTATATTTAATAAAATAAGTTTTGCACTATGAAAACCTCCATAATGCTTTTGCGCCATTTGATTTAATAATTTATAATATTCAATACTAGAAGGCCAAGAAGCACCACATAAAAGTCCTATTGTTTTCATTTTTACTTCCTAAAATCTTAGTTTCATTGATTATATAAAAACTAATATAAAAAACAAAACTATGAATAAATAAAATCATCTAATTCATTAATATCTAAATATTTGTAGTTTTTATATTGCTCAAATTGCTTTAAATCAATTTTGTAAGCTTCCATTGTTTTTTCAAACTCACAATGAAATTTAAAATTCTTGATTATTTGTGGTAAGTTCATTCTCTATACTCCTTAATAAAAAACAGTATTATAAAGTCTTAAATTTTAAATTACATAAAAGTAAAAAAGGTATTAAAATCACCTAATAATATAAAAATATTATTAGGTAAGAGGTATTTATAAGTTTAATTATTTAATAAAATATTGGGTCTACTATTTTTTGTATATTCGTTTAATGCTTTATAGTTATCATTATCTTCTTCAACTTTTTTTTCAAAATTATGAAGTAAAAGATTAAAAGCATTTCTTGCTTCATCTAAAGGCTCATTATGTTTTTCTTCAAGAAGTGAAATTTTATTTATATGATCTTTAAAGTATTCAATTAATACATCATTTATAAAATTCTTGTCAAATTGAGTCATTTGATTAGTAATATTAATATTTCCATCAAATTGTTTATTCTTATAACTTGAATACTTTTTATTATCTAATCCCGATAATCCTCCAAGTTCATTTAATTTGATACTAAATTCATTTATAAGTTTTTGAAAGGTACTACTTTCTCCTTCATAATTATTAGTAGTTAAGTCTGTATTATTTCTAAATAATTGATGAATAATAACGCCAACTCCTTCATTATCTAAAGAATCAAAAGTCTCAAGCATAGAACTCTTTAATATATTATTATTTATTAAGTGGAACCCGTGTTGATTTTTATCTCCATAACCTAAATCATCAATTATAATTAATGTTTGTTCTCCATAATCAAGTAGACCTGCACGAGCATAAAAACTTGCTCTTTCTACTGCCGCTGATTCAGAATGTCCTCTATCCATCCATTTCTGTATAAAAGCTTTAAAGTCTGGAGCATTCTTGTAATATTTATCATCAGTCACATCTCGTTGACTCTCACTAGATAAAATTATTCTTTCTTGTTTACTAATTTTAACTGTATTATTTTCAATATTAACATTTTCTTTTTTGATTACGATACCTAAAAAAGGTTCATTTTTTTTACTTGGTTTTACCTCTAAATTATTAACTTGGTATCTACTATAAGTTGATTGTCTATTTAATTCCATAATTATACCTTAAATATTAACTTTGATAATTATAACAAATTTAATACAACATTTTATTATTAATTACTTTAAAGGATTAAAATGAAAAGCAAAACTATGAATAAATAAAATCATCTAATAAACTTTATCTTTTTAATACTTTCTTAGAAAATTATGTGATACCATGTGTAATGAATAAAAATTTAAATATGGTTTATACCTATCATAACGAAACAAAACACTCGCAACAGCGATACGCTAAGTCTTTAGGCTATATGGATTGGAATACACAACCTAATCCTTTTAGAGCTTATTCAAATACGCAAAAAACTCTATTGCCTTTATCTTTTGAAAACAATACATTAGAATATTCACAAATTTTTTCAAACTCAAAAGATAATGCAATACAAGCGCCACTTTGTATAGAATCAATTTCTCAATTTTTCCAGTTCTCTCTTGGACTTGCTGCAATCAAAGAGTTTCAAGAGCAATCTTGGGCTTTAAGATGTAATGCCTCAAGTGGAAATCTTCACCCAACAGAAGCATATATTATTGCAAATGATATACAAAACATTCCAAATGGATTACATCATTATGCACCACAAAATCATGAGTTAGAGCTTCTTTCAAAAGCAGATGTGAATTTAGAACTTCCACAGAATAGTTTTTTATTAGCTTTATCTTCTATAGTTTGGAGAGAAGCTTGGAAATATGGAGAGAGAGCTTGGAGATATACGCAACTTGATTGTGGTCACGCACTAAAAGCATTAGAAGTTTCTGCTTCAATTTTAGGATGGAAAATAGAAGTAGTTAATGCAAAAGACTCCCAGCTTCAAAATCTAATAGGAGTAGATCAGATAAGTAGATATGTTCCAGAAGAGCGAGAACTTACAGATATGTTAATCTTAGTTTCTAAAGATGAAAATATTAATAGTACTATTGATATCAAAGCTATTAGAAGCTCACTAGAAGATAATTATGAAGGAAAAGCAAATCAACTTAGTCATTCTTGGCACCCTTGGGATATTTTAGAAAAAATAGAAGATGCAACACTTAGTGAAGATATAGAAAATAAAAATTATATAAATGATGTTTATAAACAAAATTCATATAGAGAGCCTTCAAAATCTGCCAAAGATATTGTAATGACTAGACGGTCTGCTCAAATTATGGATAAAGATGATTGTACTATTACAAAAAAAGAGTTTGAAACTATTATAGGTTCTGTAAAATCAGATAATGCATTTGTGCACTTAGTAACTTTTGTACATTCTGTAGAAGATATGGAATCAGGATTATATATTCTTCTTCGAAATAATACTCATAAAGAAGAATTACAAAGCCTACTAAAAGATGAGTTTTTATGGGAAAAAGTAGATACAGAAGCCGGAGATTTATATAAGTTAAAAGCAGATGATTATAAATTTATCACAAAAGCAATCTCTTGTAATCAAGATATTGCAGCCCATGGAGCATTTACAATTGGTATGATTGCACAATTTATGGAACAACTAGAAAACCATGGAGCTAATAGATACAAAGAGTTATACTGGGATTGTGGAGCAATTGGACAGCAATTATATCTAGAAGCCACATCTTTAAATCTTTCAGCTACTGGAATTGGATGTTTCTTAGATGATATTCTTCATGGAACTATTGGTTTATCTACAAACCACTATCAATCACTTTATCATTTTACAATTGGTCGAGGAATGATTGATACTAGACTTACAACTAAAAAACCTTATGAAAACAGATAAAAAGTAAAGGGTCATTCCTTTACTTTCTACTTGTTTTTAAATAATACCCAACTTGTATCATGTCCAATTACTGGAATTAAGAAAAAAAGTCCAAGAGCATTATTTACTTTTTTTATAATTAAACCATCTTTATTTTTTGTAAGATTAAAAGAATCCCATTCTTTTGCAAGAACACCACCATCATTGTGACTCTTATCTTTATGAATAAGCCAAAAACCATCTTTACAAGAAATAGATTTACTATTAATATCAAAACTTTTCTCTGAAATCAGATTTTCTTCTAAATAAGCTTTCATATAAAAAGTATCATTATTCTTTGATATTTCAATAAAATCACTTTTTTCTATATCAGTAAATAAATATTCAGATAATAAAGGGCTATATTCACTTGATTCTATTTGACCTTTATTTTGGTATACCCCTACAATATTCGAACATTCAGTACTTTTATTTGTATCTATTTTTTCCCATGAAGAAGGAAAATCTTGCTTTGATACACATCCTGTAAAAATAAAAATACTTAATAAAAATGAAAAAAATCTCATAAATTCTCCTAAATAAACTTATGCAATAGTAGCAAATTAAAATTATAATGTTTATAAACATACTTTCGATAGAATCCTAAAAAACTTTTAGGATTCACTTTTTATGAACACACGAAATTTATTTATATTATCTTTTGTAGCTATGATTTCAATATACGTATATGTATTTGGGCAAGACAAAACTATTGAGATGATTAAAGCAGAATATCTTTTTATTTTAGGACTTATTCCTCTATCTTTAGCCTTTGTATTTTTCAAATTTAAACTAAAAAACTATGAGTTAAGAGATTTTAATCAAAATAATAACATATCTATAAAATCTACTGTTGTATTTTTCTTAATCTTTCAAGTTGTGGATTATATATCTTATGATGGTTTTATAGGAATGATAAGTCAATGGATTTTATATTGGATTATGGGACTTATTGCCCTACTTTTATTAGAGAATATCAATTATTATAAAAACTATAAAGCTATTTACAATAAATCTTAATATTCAAAAATTATAAAAAGAGAACTCTTTTCTCTTTTTATATATCTATTAAAGTATCAAAAATATCAGTTCTTCTTTTTCCCGTTTTCTTCTCTGCAAAAACTGAAGTTTCTTTTATACTTTCACTCTCTATTTTTTCTTCATTAAGATCTCTATTCTTTTCTATACTTTTTTCTAAATATTCTGAAAAACTCTCATGTTCAATACAATTATGATTTCTATTTTTATTTAACTCTTCATAAAAGATTTCTGTTTTATTTTCTACTTTCATATTAATCCTTTTTCAAGATTACTAAAGTATCTGTTTTTCGTGTAGTCAAAATAAATATAGAAGTAATATTTAAATATAATTTATAAACTTTAAGGATTATAAAACATGGAAAATCAAGAAGAATTTTTAAAAAGAGCAGATGCACATATATTTTTAGCAAATGAACAAATAAATGAAGAAGTAACTTCAGGAGAAGTAAGTGCTTCTTTTATGTATGGAATGACTAGATTTAATGCATGGATTGCAGCATGTGAATTTGAATCAGCAGAAGATATGAGTAATGAAAAAGAAAAAGTAATTGAATACTTTTCAAGTCAATACAAAAATATGTTAGAAGAACATATCAATAATCATATTGAACATTTTGATTTCAAAAAATAGTTATAAAGTATTCCTAATAAACTAATATTAGGAATACTTTTTTATAACCAACGCTTTACTTTTGTTCTATAAGATAAATAATCATCCCCAAACTTTTTTTCCAAAGCTCTCTCTTCTGGAATAATCTGATATCTATTCATATATAAAATAAACAAAACTATATTTATAATATTTAATACATTTCCAAGAAAAATCAACCAAGCAAACAAAATAACAGCAATACCTAAATACATAGGATTTCTTGTAAACTTATAAATTCCATTTGTTACTAAAGAACTAGCACTTTCTGGTTTCATAGGATTTATACTTGTACCTTTTTCATTAAATACATATGAAGCAGCAACAATAAGTACAAAACCTGAAACAGCAGTTTCTATAGATAAAAACATTTGAAACATAAAATCTATATTTAAAGAAGAAAATACACTTGATATAAAATACATTAAAACCATAAAAAATAACATCACCGCAGCTGGTGGAATCTTTAGTTCTAGACTCATATAAAAACCTTTATTATTAAGATTCTATTTTATCTATATTTGATTAAATCTATTTGGTCTTTTTCTATTACTTTAGATAAAACACTATTATTTAATTCACAAAGAGAAACGTAAAGAAAGGTTTAAATGAAAAAATATTATTATCAACTGCGAGTTTATTTATGATATTACTATTTAGTAGCTGTGCAAATAGTGTGTACTATGCAGGAATGGAAAAAGTAGGATTCCATAAAAGAGATATTATGGTAGATAGAGTAAAAAACGTGCAAGAATCTCAAAAAGAGGCTCAGGAATAGTTTAAATCAGCTTTAGATCAGTTTGGTTCACTTGTAAAAATCAAAGATAATGTATTAATTTTAAAACACTCACTTAATGCTCAAGCAATTGGCGCACTTCGAGGTGAATTTGGTACATTAAAAAAAGAAATATCAGTACTAATATCTAGAATGAATCAATCTATCAAAGCTTCAAATACATTTATAAAAGAGATGAAATAATCATCTCTTTTATTTCATCTAATAAACAAAAACATTGCTAGTATCAAATACTAAATAACTTGCAAATATTAAAAATATAATTAAAAAAAGAAAAGCAACAAACTTTTGAAAAATATTTAAAGTAATATCATCTTTATTTTTTGTATTTTTGTAACCTGTAAATATTGAATTCAAAGTGCCATGTTCTTTATGAAGTAATCTATCTACTAAAATTCCACTAATATGTGCAAATAGTAAAACATATAATAAATTTGCCAATAACTCATGTATATCTTCAAAAAAATCTAGTTTTATAAAATTAGAAAAAATTCCTTTTGATTCTTCAACACCCAAAGAAATTCCTCCCGTTAGAATAATAAATGGAACTAGTAACAAAATAGAAATCATCACAAAAGATGCCATAGGATTATGTCCTATATATTTTTGTTTTTTTTCAGAAATATTACTTGCAAACTCTTTTGTTTCTTTTATATCTAGAGAAAAGTCTTTAAATTTTGAGTACTTGGGTCCTATAAACCCCCAAATAAATCTAAAAGTAAGTGGTACCAGAATTAGATACCCTGATATAGAATGAATTAAGATTACATCATCATCAATTATAAAACAAATTGTTATTAATAAGGCAAAACTCCAGTGAAAAATACGAGTTGGCATACTCCAAATATATGATTGGTTCATTTTTATTCCTTTTTAACATCTTTATTTTATATTAAAAGTTTATATTAAAAAATACTCAATATTTACTCAAATAATTAAGTACTCATAATTAACAAAAAGTGAGTAAATACTGAGTAAATGATAAGTTAAACTTTCTTTATATTAAATTGAAACAAGAAATATGGAGAAAGAAATGAAAGCTAATATTAACTTCAAATCAAGATTTAAAATCCTAAAAAATGGAAAGATATCATTAATATTATCTGCATTATTAGGAAGTGTAACTATTACTGTTGCTGCACCAACAGGAGGAAAAGTAACAAGCGGGAATGCTACTATTTCTCAAAGTGGTAATATTACAAATATTAATCAAGCCTCCTCTAAAGCTTCCATTAACTGGCAAGACTTCTCAATAAAACAACATGAAACTGTTAATTTTAAGCAACCTGATGTAAATTCTATTACTTTAAATAGAGTTGTTGGAAATGAAAAAAGTATTATAAACGGTGCGTTAAATGCAAATGGGCAAGTTTGGATTCTAAATTCTAATGGAGTTTTATTTGGTAAGAAAGCTAGTATAAATACTTCTGGAATAGTTGCCAGTACATTAAATATGAGTGATAAAGATTTTAATGAAGGAAACTATAAATTTAGTGGGGATTCAAAAAATAGTATTATTAATGAAGGTCGAATTGACATTAGGAATACAGGATATGCTAGTTTTTTTGGGCAAAAAGTTGTAAATGAAGGTGTTATTAAAGCTACTTTAGGAGATGTAAATTTAGTTAGTGCATCAGAAGTAACATTAAACTTAAACGGTAATTCAACTCTTAGTCTAACTGTAAATAAGGGAATTCTTGATTCACTTATAGATAATAAAGGCGCAATTTATACTAAAGGTGGAGAAGTTCTTTTAAGTGCAAATGCGGTTGATACTTTAGTTGCTAGTGTTGTAAATAATGAAGGTATTGTTGAAGCACAAGGTTTTAGTGAAGAAAATGGAGTTATAAAACTAAGTGGTGATATTGTTGTAAATAATGGAACACTTAATGCTAGTGGAGAAAATGGTGGAGATATTACAACTCATGCAAAACTTATTATTGATAATGGTATTTCTGATGTAAGTGCAAAAACTAAAGCTGGGAATATTACACAAATTGCTGATGAAATCAATCAAACTTCTAAAGCTATTTTAAAAGCTGATGCAAAAGAAGTTGCTGGAAAAATATTACTTAATCATAAAAATATTAAAGACACTTCTATTTATGCTTCAGGAAAAATGTCTGCAAAAGGTAAAGCTGGTGGTAATATTAAAATTAGTAGTGAAACAGTAAAAATTGTAGGAGCAAAACTAGATAGTTCAGGAACTCAAAATGCTGGAGAAATCAATTTAGGTGGAGAATGGCAAGGGAAAAATGAAACTATTAAGAATGCAAAGAATACAGAAATATTAAACTCAAACATTACTAATAATGGGAAAGATGCTGTTGTTACAGTATGGTCAAATGAGAAGACACTATATAATTCAAAAATAGAAGCAAAAAATGGAAATGTAGAGATTTCAAGTAAAGGTAATTTAGGCTTTGATGGGGATGTAATTGCTAAGAATTTACTTTTAGATCCTAAAAATATTACTATTAAAGATATTAATACTTACTCTTTGGAAAAAACTATTATTAATCCTACAGGTAGTTTAACAAACAAATTTGGACTTAAAACCTTAGTATTAGATAATGGTAATTTTGTTGTTTCTACATCTGGTGCATCAATAAGTGGTATTAAAAGTGTTGGGAAAGTTTATATGTACGACTCTTCTGGAGCACTTATTTCTACACTAAGTGGTAGTAATACAAGTGATTATGTAGGTACTTATGGAATTAACTTATTAAGTAATGGGAATTTTGTTATAAAATCACCTCTATGGAATACACATAGAGGTGCAGTTACATGGGTAGATAAAAATGTTGGTTTATCAGGAGTTGTAAGCTCAGCTAACTCTTTGGTTGGAACAACAGAATATGATAATGTAGGGTATACAGTTACTTCACTTACTAATGGAAACTATGTAATTACATCAAGTAATTGGGACAGAGGAGCAATACAAAATGTAGGTGCAGTTACTTGGGGAAATGGAACAACAGGAACAGTAGGAGAAGTATCTATAGCTAATTCTCTTGTTGGAAGTACAGCATATGATTCTATTAGTAATAATAATAGTAAAGTTACTGATTTAAAAAATGGCAAATATGTAATATCATCATATTATTGGGATAATGGTTCTATTAAAGATGTAGGGTCAGTTACACTTGTGGATGGAACAACTGCTGCTTCAGGAGAGATTACAGCATCTAATTCATTAGTTGGGCATGCCGCGTATGATTATATTGGTTCAAATATTCATGTACTTTCAAATGGAAACTTTCTTGTTAGTTCAGTTGAATGGAATAATGGTTCTGCTTTTGATGCAGGTGTAATTACTTGGGTGAATAGTAATCTTCCTCTTGTTGGTACTGTAAATGAAAGTAATTCTCTAGTAGGTTCTTCTAATATGGACTATATTGGAGATACTACAGTTCATGAATTAGGCAATGGTAATTTTGTATTAACACATAAAAATTGGGATAATGGTTCAGCTACTAATACGGGTGCAATAACATGGGTTGATGGAAGCAAAGGTATTTCTGGTGTTATTGGAGAATCAAACTCTTTAGTTGGTTCAAGTAGTAATGATAAACTTAATAATGTAAAAGTACTAAATAATGGAAATTATGTTGTATATTCTTCAAGTTGGAATAATGGGAATATTATTGATGCTGGGGCAGTAACTTGGGCTGATGGAACTATCGGAATTAAGGGTGTTATTAATCAAAACAACTCTTTAGTTGGAACAACAGCTAGTGACCATGTGGGAATGGGAATAACAGCTTTAAACAATGGAAATTATGTTATTAAGTCTTCAAACTGGATTAATGGAAATGTTCTAAAAGCTGGTGCTGTTACTTGGGCAGATGGGACTACGGGAATTCAAGGGACTATCAATTCTTCAAACTCTTTAATTGGACAAGTAAATAATGATCAAGTTGGGTTAAATGGAATAACTGCTTTAAATAATGGAAGTTATATAGTTAATTCTTCAAAATGGAATAATGGAAATATACTAAAAGCTGGTGCTGTTACTTGGACAGATAATATGACAGGTATAAGTGGATTTGTAAATTCCTCAAACTCTTTAATTGGATCATCTAATAATGATTATGTTGGGTCAAATGGGATTACAGTTTTAAGTAATGGTAACTATATTGTTAATTCCTCAAACTGGAATAATGGAAGTATTCTAAAAGCCGGTGCAGTTACCTGGGCAAATAGCAATACTGGTATCTTTGGAGTAATAAACTCTTCAAACTCATTAATTGGAATAAATAATAATGATCAAATTGGTTCAAATGGTATAACTGTTTTAAATAATAGCAACTATGTAGTTAATTCCTCAAACTGGAATAATGGAAGTATTTTAAAAGCCGGTGCAGTTACATGGGGTAATGGGAATAGTGGTATTTCAGGAGCTGTTAGTTCTTCAAATTCACTAATTGGTGCATCAAATAATGACCAAATTGGGTTAAATGGTATAACTGCATTAAATAATGGAAACTATATTATTAATTCATCAAACTGGAATAATGGAAGTATTTTAAAAGCTGGAGCTGTTACATGGGGTAATGGTAATAGCGGTGCTTTAGGAGTTGTTAGTTCTTTAAACTCTATCATTGGAATAAATAATAATGATAGTATTGGATCAAAGGGAATAACTGCCTTAAGTAATGGAAACTATATTGTAAACTCATTTATAAATAAAGGTGTAGCTACATTTTTAGATGGAACAACACAAACACATGGAACAATCAATAATTCAAACTCTTTATATGCAGAAAATACAACTAGTCTATTAAGTATTAAAGAAACAATAGAGGGTGTACTTCTTATTGAAAAAGATAGTAGCGTTGGTGGTACTATTTATAAGGTAAATAAAAACTATAATACGACAAATAGTGCAAGTAATGCTTTATTTACATCATCTCCTTCAGCAAATTCTATTATAACAACAACCAGCCTAAAAACACTACTTGATAGTGGAACAGCAGTTACATTACAAGCTAATAATGATATTAGTGTAGATAGTGATATTATTGTTAATAATACTTCTGGAAATGGTGGTGATTTTACTTTAGAAGCTGGTAGAAATATTACTTTTAACTCTAATATCTTTACAGATAATGGTAACTTTACTGCAATTGCAGGTTCTGCAAATGCTAACAGTACTTATAAAGATAGTGGTACTCCTACTATTAGTATCACAAATAGTGCAAGTATTAATGCTGGTACTGCAAATATTAAATTACATTCTAATGGTGGTAATTTTATAAATAATAGTGGTTCTTCAACTCCTTTTACATCTTCTTTAACTTCTATTTATTTAGATAGTTTTACTAATGCAACTTTAAATAATTTAGCAATAAATTCAAAAAGATATAATACAACCTATGATGGAGGTTGTTTAACAGCTAATTGCATTTTACCTACTTCTGGGGTAAACATGTTATATTCAATTGCTCCACAACTTACTGTTTCGACAATTGGTTTTACTACTACTTATGGAGATGATATAAATATTGGAGGAGCTGTATTATCTGGCTTTGTAGATGAAGATTTTTATTTAACTGCAGGAATCAGTGGAACAGCTGTTTATGATATAACAGGAACTAAGTCAAGTTCTGGGAAATATAGTACAGGAACTCATGATATTAAATATGTATCAGGTTTAATTAGTAAGTATGGATATGGTTTTATAGATAATACAACAGATACAAATGAACTTACTGTTAATAAAAAAGCCTTATCTCTTTCTAATATTGTAGCTTCTAATAAAGTTTATGATGGAAATACTACTGCTAATACTTCAGGAACTTTAGTTGGTGTTGTAAGTGGAGATTCTATAGGTAAAAATATTACTTCTACTTTCTCTGATAAAAATGCTGGAAATTCGAAAACTGTTACTATTAATTCATTAGTTTTAAGTGGTTTAGATAAAGACAATTATGCTATCTCTTCTGGTCAAACTGCAACTGCTAATATTTCAAAGAAAGCTTTATCTCTTTCTAATATTGTAGCTTCTAAAAAAGTTTATGATGGAAATACTACGGCTTCTACTTCAGGAACTTTAGTTGGTGTTGTAAGTGGAGATAATATTGATAAAAATATTACTTCTACTTTCTCTGATAAAAATGCTGGAAATTCGAAAACTGTTACTATTAATTCATTAGTTTTAAGTGGTTTAGATAAAGATAATTATTCTATTACAAGTGGGCAAACTAGCACAGCTGATATTTCAAAGAAAGCCTTATCTCTTTCTAATATTGTAGCTTCTAATAAAGTTTATGATGGAAATACTACGGCTTCTACTTCAGGAACTTTAGTTGGTGTTGTAAGTGGAGATTCTATAGGTAAAACTATTACTTCTACTTTCTCTGATAAAAATGCTGGAAATTCGAAAACTGTTACTATTAATTCATTAGTTTTAAGTGGTTTAGATAAAGATAATTATTCTATTACAAGTGGGCAAACTAGCACAGCTGATATTTCAAAGAAAGCCTTATCTCTTTCTAATATTGTAGCTTCTAATAAAGTTTATGATGGAAATACTACAGCTAGTACTACTGCCTCTTTACTTGGTGTTGTAAGTGGAGATTCTATAGGTAAAAATATTACTTCTACTTTCTCTGATAAAAATGCTGGAAATTCGAAAACTGTTACTATTAATTCATTAGTTTTAAGTGGTTTAGATAAAGACAATTATGCTATCTCTTCTGGTCAAACTGCAACTGCTAATATTTCAAAGAAAGCTTTATCTCTTTCTAATATTGTAGCTTCTAAAAAAGTTTATGATGGAAATACTACGGCTTCTACTTCAGGAACTTTAGTTGGTGTTGTAAGTGGAGATTCTATAGGTAAAAATATTACTTCTACTTTCTCTGATAAAAATGCTGGAAATTCGAAAACTGTTACTATTAATTCATTAGTTTTAAGTGGTTTAGATAAAGACAATTATGCTATCTCTTCTGGTCAAACTGCAACTGCTAATATTTCAAAGAAAGCTTTATCTCTTTCTAATATTGTAGCTTCTAAAAAAGTTTATGATGGAAATACTACGGCTTCTACTTCAGGAACTTTAGTTGGTGTTGTAAGTGGAGATAATATTGATAAAAATATTACTTCTACTTTCTCTGATAAAAATGCTGGAAATTCGAAAACTGTTACTATTAATTCATTAGTTTTAAGTGGTTTAGATAAAGATAATTATTCTATTACAAGTGGGCAAACTAGCACAGCTAATATTTCAAAGAAAGCCTTATCTCTTTCTAATATTGTAGCTTCTAATAAAGTTTATGATGGAAATACTACAGCTAGTACTACTGCCTCTTTACTTGGTGTTGTAAGTGGAGATAATATTGATAAAAATATTACTTCTACTTTCTCTGATAAAAATGCTGGAAATTCGAAAACTGTTACTATTAATTCATTAGTTTTAAGTGGTTTAGATAAAGACAATTATTCTATTACAAGTGGTCAAACTAGCACAGCTGATATTTCAAAGAAAGCTTTATCTCTTTCTAATATTGTAGCTTCTAATAAAGTTTATGATGGAAATACTACAGCTAGTACTACTGCCTCTTTAGTAGGTATTTTAAGTGGAGATAATATTGATAAAAATATTACTTCTACTTTCTCTGATAAAAATGCTGGAAATTCGAAAACTGTTACTATTAATTCATTAGTTTTAAGTGGTTTAGATAAAGATAATTATTCTATTACAAGTGGGCAAACTAGCACAGCTGATATTTCAAAGAAAGCCTTATCTCTTTCTAATATTGTAGCTTCTAATAAAGTTTATGATGGAAATACTACGGCTTCTACTTCAGGAACTTTAGTTGGTGTTGTAAGTGGAGATAATATTGATAAAAATATTACTTCTACTTTCTCTGATAAAAATGCTGGAAATTCGAAAACTGTTACTATTAATTCATTAGTTTTAAGTGGTTTAGATAAAGATAATTATTCTATTACAAGTGGGCAAACTAGCACAGCTGATATTTCAAAGAAAGCCTTATCTCTTTCTAATATTGTAGCTTCTAATAAAGTTTATGATGGAAATACTACGGCTTCTACTTCAGGAACTTTAGTTGGTGTTGTAAGTGGAGATTCTATAGGTAAAACTATTACTTCTACTTTCTCTGATAAAAATGCTGGAAATTCAAAAACTGTTACTATTAATTCATTAGTTTTAAGTGGTTTAGATAAAGATAATTATTCTATTACAAGTGGGCAAACTAGCACAGCTGATATTTCAAAGAAAGCCTTATCTCTTTCTAATATTGTAGCTTCTAATAAAGTTTATGATGGAAATACTACAGCTAGTACTACTGCCTCTTTACTTGGTGTTGTAAGTGGAGATTCTATAGGTAAAACTATTACTTCTACTTTCTTTGATAAAAATGCTGGAAATTCGAAAACTGTTACTATTAATTCATTAGTTTTAAGTGGTTTAGATAAAGATAATTATTCTATTACAAGTGGGCAAACTAGCACAGCTGATATTTCAAAGAAAGCCTTATCTCTTTCTAATATTGTAGCTTCTAATAAAGTTTATGATGGAAATACTACGGCTTCTACTTCAGGAACTTTAGTTGGTGTTGTAAGTGGAGATAATATTGATAAAAATATTACTTCTACTTTCTCTGATAAAAATGCTGGAAATTCGAAAACTGTTACTATTAATTCATTAGTTTTAAGTGGTTTAGATAAAGATAATTATTCTATTACAAGTGGTCAGACTAGTACTGCTAATATTTCTAAACAACAATTAAGATACAAACTAGGAAGTATTATTTTTGGTAGAGATGATAATAAGAACTATAAAATCTCAGACCTATTCTCAGGTGAGTTAATATTTGGTAAAGAATATTCTTTTATGAAAGAAGGAACTGATTATGAGTTTACAAATAATGGTGAAGTAATAAAAAGCCTTAAAAAAGCCGGTACGTATATTGTTGAAGTAAAAATGCTAAATGACAACTATAGCCTAAGTAACAACAGTAAAAAAGGTTTCTTTACTCTTTTAGCTTCAGCAGAGAGTTATAGAGAAATTGTTTCGGGAATAAGAAAACCTATTGAAATAAAGAAAATAGAAATAAAAATTAATGATTCCCAAAATAACTATTTTGAAGACACTTATTTTGATGAAAATAATTTTGACAACAATTTAAGTGATAAAATTAAGTTACCAGAGGATATATAAATATCTATTTTAAAAAATGAGTAAAAGGTGAGTAGAAGATAAGTTAGAATTTTATAATTAATAACTAAGGATTAAAATTGAACAAATCAAAATACCTTCTTCTTACAGCATTTACATTACCATCACTACTATTGGCAAATTCTATTCCAAATAGTAGTGATGCTACAAAGTCAATCAAAATTCCTAAAGAATTATCAAAAACAAAGTCTAAACCTTTGGTAGAACTTGATGGTGTAAAGAAACAATACAAGCCTAGACTAAAAGATGATAAAAGTGGTAGAAAAGTACTAATAAAAAGTTTTATTTTTACAAAAAATCAAAATATAAGTGACAGCATTTTATCAACAACATTAAATACATACAAAAATAAAAAACTTAGTTTTAGAGAAATTCAAATGCTTAGTTCTTTAATAACTAAGAAATATAGAGATGCAGGTTTTTTAGTTGCAAAAGCATATATTCCAGAACAAACTCTATCTAATGGTGTTCTTGAAATTGCAATAATAGAAGGGCAATATGGAAATTTTGAACTAATTAATAAATCAAAAGTCAACTCTTCGTTAATTCAATCTATTATAAATCATAGTACCGAGAATAAAGTAATTAGAAATACTTCTTTAGATCGAAGTCTATTATTGCTAAATGATATTCCTGGAATTATTATAACAAAAACAGCTATTAAAGCTGGAGAAAAAATAGGTACTAGTGATTTTAATGTAATAGTAGAAGATACAAAAACATTCGATGGCTACATACTAACTGATAACTATGGAAGTAGATACACAGGAAAACAAAGAGCAATGATAGGAGCTAATCTAAATTCTCCTTTTAACATAGGAGATAAACTATCAATTACAGGTCTAATAGGAAAAGGTGAAGATATAACAAATGGTTCTATTTCATACTCTTTTCCAATGTATTCTAATGGATTAAGAGGAAAAGTAGCTTATTCAAATACAAGCTATCACTTAATAGAAGAATACCAGAACTTAGATTCTGTTGGTGAAACAAATACATATAACTTTACAATGACATACCCAATAGTAAAAACTAGAAATGAAACACTAAATATTTATTCTATTGTGGAACAAAATAGACTAAAAGATGAAGTAAGAAGTACAAATTACGAAATTAAAAAAAGTTCTCAAGTTTTAAGAGTAGGATTAAATTATATAAATAATAATCAAACTCTATTGGGAATGAACCAAAATATAAATGCATCAATCAAATACTCATTTGGAAATCTAAAATTCAATGATAAGTCACAAGAAAGCTTAGATATTGATGGAGCAAATACACAAGGAAAGTATTCAAAAATAGAACTTGAACTTTCATCTGTTTTACAAGTTAATAAGCAAATATCTTTAGAGAGTTCAATAAAAGCTCAACGTGTTTTAAATGGTAAAAACTTAGATGGAAGTGAAGACTTTTCTATCGGTGGTGCTTATGGCGTAAAAACTTATCCAAGTGGAGAACTAAGTGCTGAAAATGGTTATTTATTTAATATAGAAGCTAAATATCAATTACCAAATATTTCAAGAGTAACTCATAATATGGGGCTATTTTATGACATGGGATATGTAGATATGGAAAATCCCATTTCTACTTTTGAAAGAAGAATATTAAAAGATATTGGAATAGGACATTATGCCAATTATAAAAATATATTTACTAAATTCCAAGTTGCATGGAAAATAGACAATGAACATATAAAAAGTGAACCAGATCAAAATAGTAAAATACTAGGAATGATAGGAATGACTTTTTAAAAGTTAATTACTTTTCAGCTCTTTTATAACACTAATTAGTTTAGTCAAAAGAGCTGTTTGATCTATAGGTTTTTGAACAAATCCTTTTATACTAAGCTTTTCTAACTCTAAAAACTCTTCTGATTCTGTATGAGCAGATAAAATAATAATTGACTGAGATGGATTTTTTTCAAGTATCATCTTACATAAATCTGAACCATTTAAAATAGGCATACTCAAATCTGAAATGACAATATCATAAAAAGAATTATTCTTAAGAGTAAAGCTTTCATATATTTCTATTGCTTCTTTTCCATTATTTGCAGTATCAATATTAGGAAAAACCTTTTTCAACATTTTAATTGTTTGTTCTCTTACAATATCGTTGTCTTCAACAAATAGAACATTTATTAATTTACAAAATGGCAATAATTCTTTTAATTCATTAATATTTAACACAGTACTCTCTTGTTTGATTTTTTTAATTCTATCAAAACTATTATGATTCTTTATTAATTAAATGATTATTTTTCATTATTATCCTGAATAATGCTCCACCATTAATATTTTCAATTTCTAAAGTACCATTACAATGATCTTCTATAATAGTTTTACTCATATAAAGACCAAGTCCTGTACCATCTCTTTTCATTTTTGTAGAGAAGTAAGGATCAAATATTTTATTTAAATATTCCTCTTTTATTCCACCACCATTATCATTGATTTCTAAAATATATGAATCATTTTTTTTGTAAGTATTAATTATTACTTTTGGATCTTTTATATTTTTTTCAACCAAAACATCTTCTGCATTTTTAAGAAGATTTAATATTACTTGACTAAATTGAGAAGGATAAATATGTAATTTCTCCGAACAATTATAGTTTTTAACTAATTTAATACTTTTTTCATCATATGATGAGTGAATAATATTTATAGTTTTGTCTACCACTTCTTCAATATTTACATCTTCTTTTTCAAGATTTGGTTTATAGAAGTTCCTAAAATCGTCTATAGTTGAAGATAAATGTTGTGAATACTCTGAAATTAATTCAATTTCTTTTAATAACTCTTCATTAGAAATTTCATCATAAAGTTGTACCTGAAGAGAAATCGTATTTGCTGTTGATGTAATTGCAGTTAGCGGCTGCCTCCATTGATGAGCAATCATGCTAATCATTTCACCTGTTTGCGCAAGTTTTGATTGTTGAATTAATTGATTAGTTTTTTCTTGGTTTTTATCAACTTCTTCATTTATTCGACCTTCCAATTCATTTTTCAATTTTGTTCTTCTTGAAATAATAAGAATATAGACAACTATCGATAAAGTTAAAAGCACCCCCGAAGCAAATACAATAACATGCAAAAAGCCTTTTTGAGAATCAATAAAATCAAATCTAGGTGTTGTAATCATTATTAACTTTCTACCTAATGTTTCATGCAATTCTCTAGTATATGTCATAGCAGTATTTAACTCTTTTATTGGCTGAGAATTATGAGTTGTAATTAGTTCATTTTTTCCTGAAGTTGCATCAATAATCTTAAACTCTACCCCATCCATTTCATCTTCAATTTTTGAGTGTGGATAAACTTCATTATAATTATAAATTCCAGTTACAAAACCTTTTAGATTTTTTATACGTTCCTCAACTGTTGAGGAAACAGCTGTATATATTGGAAGAAAAATAAAAAAACCTTTTTCTTTTTTATTATTTTGAGTAATAGTAACAGTATCAGAAGCTTGAGCTAATCCTGTAGTCATAGCTTTATTTAGACTTTTTGAAATAATTGTATTAGAAGATAAATCTAATCCAAAAAGAGACTTATTTTCATTCAATGGGGAAATATGATATATAGGGTAATACTCTTTTTTATTTCCTACTGATTCTAAACTCTTTTGGCTATTTTGTTCTACAAACTCAAACTCTAAAAATTGTTCTTTATGTCTATTAATATATTTTGTTTTATCAACATTATTAACTTTTGGAACCCAAGCTAAGGCATGAATTTCTTTATGTCTTGTTAAAAGCTTTTTAACTTCAAAGTCCATTCGTTTAAAATCAGGGTCTGAATCTTCATGATATAGTATTGATAAGGCATATAAAACTTCTAATCTAAGTGCAGCATCAGTATATATTGATTCTCTAAATTCTCCAGCTTCTTTACGATAATACTGATAAAGTTCATTCATTTTAGCAGCATATAAAAACCAACTTACAACTCCAGATAATAAAAAACCTAAAACTGTAATTGATATTAATACAACCTTTAAATTATTCTTCTTATACATATTTTATCTACCTTACATATTTTATTTATACTCTTTACTTATATTTTAAATAATAGCCAAAGATTAACTCATAAATAACTCAATTTAATCAAGTAAAATCAGTTTATATCCTTGACCATAAACCGATTCGATAATATTAGTACTAAGTTTATTATTTAAACGAGTAATTACATTTCTTACTCGTCTTTCATTAAAATCTAAATCATCAAAAATATAATATTCAATACTCTCTAAAGACTTAATACTTTTATCATTTGATGATAAAAATTCAATTAACTTAGACTCATTTTTAGTAAGTTTCAGAGTTTTATCTTTTTGAATAAGAGTTTTAGTACTGTTATCCCAAATATAATCCCCTTGAAGTTTTAAAATATTTTTTATAGCATAATGTTTAGTAATAACTTTCTCCAAAACTTCACTTATTTTATCTATGGGATAAGGCTTTAATACATAACCATCAATTCCTATTTTTATTGCTTCCATAAAATATTCTGTATTATCGTAAGCAGAAAAAATAATAATAGGTATCGAAATATCAGTTTTTCGTATCTCTTTTATCATTTCCAAACCATTTTGTTTTGGCATTTCAATATCAGTAATTATTAGATTAATCTTTGTTGACTTATCTTCAACATTACATTCAAGATACTTATTTAAACCTTCTTCTCCATTAGTACAACAAAGTACATTAGGAAGCATTTTGCTAAGCATTTTAGCTGTTTGTTGACGAACTATATCATTATCTTCAACATATAAAGTTATAAAATTTTCATCTATTCTTTGTAAGAAATCAAATTTGCTATTTTGCAAGATTAACCTTTTTTATTTTTAAGTTAGGAATATTAACTTTTTGAAACTTAGAAAAAGAAATATACTTATATATCTGTTAAAATAGTAGTATTTTAAATAGAAAGCTTTTAATTATCAAAAAGAAAAGCTATTGTTAGAGTTTTATATTAGGCTTATTTAAACCAAAGTTTGGGAAAAAAGACATTAGTCTCTTTTTCCTACTTTTTCTATAATACTACTTTTAGGAATAGCAATAGAAAAACAAGCACCTTTATAAGTTTTACCTTTATATTCAAACTCTACATTTCTAACATCTATTTCTGTTTTAATATGTTTTATAATGATTTGATAAGTCATATATAAACCTATTCCAGTACCTTGACTTTTATGTTTAGTTGTGAAATATGGGTCAAATATTTTTTCTAGGTTTTCTTTTTTTATTCCATTACCATTATCTGTAATTTTTATATAGTAATTATTTTCATCAGATGTTAAATCAAGGAATACGCACTTCTCATGATCCATATCGTTTATATGTTTTAATACATCTTTTGAGTTATTCAAGATATTAATTAATGCTTGAATAAATAGGTTTTCATTACAATTAAAAGATATATCATCTTCAACATTTACTAAAAATTTAATATTATAATCTGAAAATGCATCTTTAATTAATGAAATAGTTTTCTGTATACTAGATTTTATATTTACTTCTTTAATATTATAATTATCAGCCAAGAAAAAGCTTCTAAAATCTTCAATTGTATTAGACAAATATTGCGCTTGATTATTAATATTTTCCATATTTTCAATCAATTCTTCATTATCTAAAATTTTCATTTCATTTTTTAGTTTTGTTCCTGTAGCAGCTGAAGATATTAAAGTTAATGGTTGTCGCCACTGATGAGCAATATTTTCTATCATCTCACCCATAGTACTTATTTTTGCTTGATGATATAGAATTCTATCTTTTGCTTTTAGCTCGTCTTCTTGTTGTTTTAGAAGAGTAATATCAGTAGAAAAACCTAAAACTGTGGGAGTATTGTCTTCTAGAGTATATGGAATCTTGACACTCCAGTAATAACTTTTATTATTCTCATCTTCAAAATACTCTTCTGTAGATATTTTTTCTAATTTTGTTAATACTTCCAAATCCGATTCCCAAAAAGAATCAGCAACTTCTTTTGGAATAACATCAGTATCAACTTTTCCAATAATTTCATCTGCTGAACGTTGAAATAAAGCAGCTACTTTAGAGTTAACATATCTGAAAACTCTATTTTTATCTTTCATATAAATATAAGCATCAACATTATCTAAAATCGTATCTAAGAAATGTTTTTGTGCTAAGATTTTATTTTCTAAGTTCTTTTGTTCAGTAATATCAGTAGAGATACCAAACATTCCAATTATATTTTTGTTTTCATCATAAAGTGGTTTTTTTACAGTGATATAAAACCTTTTTTCACCAGTTCTTTTTATAACCAGTACTTCTTCAGTTTCTATTATCTCACCATTAAATACTCTTTTGTCATTTTCAAGTAGGTGTTCTATTTCATCTTTTGTAAAAAAGTAGTAATCATCTTTGCCTATAAGTTCATCAATTGTAATATCAAAAAGCTCTAATACTAAACTATTGGCATAAGTATATTTTCCCTCTAAGTCTTTTGTAAAAATATAAGCCCCGACTTCATTTAGTACAGAAACTAATGTGTTTACATTAAGTGATTGGTGCAACATAATGCTCCTTTCTCAAAACTAGATTTAATATACAGTTAAAGTATATCCAAATAATATTTTATTTTATTTTAATAGGAAGAAGACTTAAAAAGCTTAAAGCTTCAGGAAGGGAAAATTGTGCTTTTTCTATATCATTATGTTTAGGATCAATTAGATAGTTTCTAGATGTTTCAAAATTTGATTTTTTTAGACTATTGTTTATAAAAGAAGTTAATTCTAAATCACAATTATCAAATACAGCTCGTTCAAGATTACACTCTTCAAAACCAGTATCTTTTATAAGACAATTTACAAACTTCATAGCTCTTAAATCCATTAAATGAAATGAGTTTTGAGAAATATTAGAAGAGTCAAATTTAATATCAAAAGGCTCTATACAATTACTCCAAGAGACACCTATTAATTTAGAATTTGTAAAGGTAACATCATTAAAAGTGCAAGATTTTAGAATACTTAGGGATAAGTCACAATTAACAAAAGTACATTCTGTAAATTTACAAGAATAAAAAGTAGCTTTTGAAAAATCACATTTTACAAAGGTACAATTGTCAAAATATATAGAATCTAAATTCTTTTCATCATATTCGTAAAACTCTTCTTCCCAATAATCATTTGTCTTAAACATTCTTCTCTTTTTTATTTGGATTCTAACATATTAAAAAGAAAAAAAAGATTTATTTCCATTTTGGATTAAAGCCAACTCTTTTCCCATCAGCTGTGGTATGCTCCTCTAAAGAGTTTTCTTTTGATTGGATAACTTGATATATCATGTTTTCATTAGATCCATTGCATATTCCTCTCTCACCCTTAGGTGCAACTCTAATAATACTACCTTCTTGAATCTCAAAACAATCATCATCTACTTGAAAAAAACCATAACCTTTTAGAATAATATATGTTTCTTCATTTTTTGTATGAATATGAAAATATGTTTGTTCTGATTTAGGAGGAAGAGAATTAAAAGAAATTTGAGAGCCTGTGGCTTGTGTAGCATCTTTTAAAAATACTTTTCCTTCAATTTCTTGTTTATTGACAGGATGAATCAATGAATAGTTCATTAACTCATTTAAGTTTCCTAGATTTACTGCATTATAGTTTGTATTTTTTGATAATTCTTTTATTTGTTTCATATTAATAATCCTTTATTTCAAACATTATATAAAAAGTTAAATATTAATTATTGTATAAAATTGAGATACTATAATACAAATGGTAAGTTATATTTTTCCATACATTTTTTAAGTTTTGAAGAATATTCTTCATTACTTTCATCTTCACTTGGAGCATCTAAAAGATTACAACATAGTGTAGTAATACTTTTATTTTCATCAACATTTACAAGTAAAGACTCTTTAATATATTGAGTTAGACCAGAACCTGCATATAGTTTTTCAACTTCATCATATGTCAAAGAATATACTAAACCATAAGCTTTAGAATTCTCACATCTAAGTAAAGTAGCTAGTTTTCCAACTCTTAGTTTATATCCACTTACAAACCCTGCTCTTTGATTACGAGGATTTACACCTTTAGTTTTTAAAATTTCTTCATCCATATACAAACCATAAAAAAATACATCATGAAGTCTATTATTTGAATTATCCATTTATTGTTTCCTTTTCTAAAATAAAATTATTATAATTGTTTATATATTACCTTAATTAATTAATTTTTATGATAGACTTCACCCAAATCCATAGGAGCCTTATGAAAGCATTTCACTTTGAAAATCAATTTTCTTCCCAACTATTAAACGAAACAATTAAACATCCAAATATTGAAGTAGGAGTCTTTTCTTATTATTCAGGTTATCATCATAAACATGATTTTGTGGAGTGTGTACGATATTTACATGATAAAAGAAAAGATGTAGATAGACTGATAATTGGATCATACTGCTCAATTGGTTCAGGTGCTGTTTTTATGATGGCAGGGAATCAAGGTCACAATATGAAATGGGTAAGTACTTTTCCTTTTTATTTCCAAGCAAATATTTTCAAAAATGCAAAAAATGCTTTTGAAAGAGTTGGAGATACTGTTATAGGAAATGATGTTTGGATAGGCTCAGAAGCTATGATAATGACAGGGGTAAAAATTGGTGATGGAGCAGTAATTGCAGCACGTGCAGTTGTTACAAAAGATGTAGAACCATATACAGTTGTAGGCGGTAATCCAGCAACTTATATAAAATCTCGTTTTGAAAAAGAAGAAATAGAACAATTATTATCAATGAAATGGTGGAATTGGAAAGAAGAAAAAGTAAAAGAGTGTATGCCTTTAATCTGTAGCCCTAGTATCTCTGATCTACTTGAATACTGGAAAAAGAATAAAAAGGATTTATAAACTCCTATTCTTAGCTCAAACTTTTAATTTAAATTATTAATTTTAAAATACTAATGAAATATAGTATACTAATCTATTATGAAAAAGTTATATATTGTATTATGTATCTTAGTAATTACAAGTAGTAATATTTATGCTTTTACATGGGATGATTGTATTGAAAAGTACGAAAAAGCAAAACAATTTAGTGATAATGCACGATTGTCATATCTGTATTTAAAATCTACTAAAAGTTGTTTAATAAAGTTTAAAAAACTTTTAATACAAAATCCTGATCCTGAGTTTACAGTAAAAGCAATGAGCGATAATATTTTAATGCTTAGTGAAAATATTGATAAACTACTTCCTGCATATCAATACCCAAAAAATAATCTTGAAACTATTCCTAAATATTTATATACTAACTCTAATATCCCAATCTACAACAAAGAATATAAGTATTTCAAAAAATACAAAGAGTGTAATGGAATACATGCAAATGACAAAATATATACAGCAAAGCATTGTAATATTAACAACTCAAAAAATATAAAATATGACCTAAATTATATAGAAGCTTCACATAAATCTAAACTAGAAGTATCAAAACTAAACCTAAATGAAAAAGGTACCTTCAAATACTATTCAATGTCAAAGGTTGGTATGTTTTATACTTCACTTTTACAAGAGAAAAATTGTAATTTTTATAAAACAAAAAATATTGCTGTAGGACAAAATAAAACACTTGATTTAACAGATTTATCTAAAGAATATGAGATTAGAAGTAACTGTCTAGCAATTCCATCAAATAGTGGTGGAGGAGTATTTCAAGATGGTAAACTAGTAGCAATTATCTCTAAAACAGTATTTGATAAAAATAGATTTTTATATAGTATTATTGAGCCTATACTACCTTGATTTTAGATAATCAATTGCTTTTTTAGTTAAGTTCTCAGAGTAAACATTAATTTTAAAATGATTAGGACTCCAACCTTTTATAAAACGTTGAAAATCTGCCCAAGCAATACAGAATAATTCTCTATATTCACGCTCAATCTCATCACTATTAATATTAGGTTGATAATATTTCAGAGCTTCTTTTAATTCTTCAAAATAAGTATCTAAACACCAAGATTCCATACTCTCTAAATCTTCAGGTTTAATAGCACTACTCATAAATAAAATTACATCTTTCATACCACATCCCTGCCCTACATATTGGAAATCAACAGCAGAAGCTAAAGTACCAGAACTATTAAAACAAAAGTTTGCTAATTTAGCATCCCCATGGACAATAGTTTGATATTTTGTATTTTTTAATATTGAGTCTATTTCTAAAGCATAGTTTTTTAATTCTTCATCTTCTAAAGCTTCAAACTCATCAGGTCGTGTATCTAAATGCCAGTAAGTTCCCGTCTCCCATAAGGAAGAACTACTAGTGTTCATATAACAAGCATGAAAATTAGCTAACCATCTAAGACTTGATTTAAGATGTTCTTTATTAGCTTCTTTTACAATACAATCAAAACCAACAGAAGATAAATCTTCCATAACAATAAGACATTCATTTTCTGAAGTAAATGTCATTAAGCCTTGGGGTACTCGACACCTATTATCAATATTCTTTGAGAATTCTTCATACCAATTAACTTCTACTTTATATGATTTTAATTTTCTTTGATGAGAGAGATTTGTATTCCATCCCTTTGGATGTTCGCTTTTTTTAGGTAGTTTTATATGTTTTACTATAATACTTTTATTATGAAATTTTAGACGAACTAATTCTCCGTAATTACTCCATAAGTTTTGGATTATTTCAAAACTTATGATTTCACCAAGATTTAGCTCCTCTACTATATTTTCATATAAAGTATTCATTTCTATTTCTTTTTACCAACTAAATAACCACCAAAGGCAATAAGTGCAATACCTAAGAATGTAAGAATATCAGGAATAGAATCTCCAAGCATAATACCAAAACCAACAGCAAATGGGATACTAGAATATCCAATTACTCCAATAATACTAGCCTTACTTAAACTATATGCTCTTGTTAAAAACCACTGTGAAACAGTAGAAAAAACTGCCATTAAAGCAATCATAGCCCATACAAAAGGATCTGTATGTATTTTAAACTCTGCATACGGTGTAAATAAAAAGATTAATAAAGGAAGAACAGTTCCAACTCCCATAAATGAAAGCATAATAACTCTTGCATCATAAATATCTTTTATTTTTTTAATAGTTGCATAAGCAGCAGCTGCAAAGAATCCACCTAATACTCCAAAAACATGTCCTTGCGATATTTCAAAATCAAAAGGTTTAATAATAAATGCAACCCCAACAAACCCGATAATAAGAGCAAAAATAGTATGAATAGAAATTGATTCCTTCATTAAATAATACGCAAGTATTGTTACGAAAAATGGTGATGTTTTATTTAATATTACAGCTTCCCCTAATGGGATATTTGCAATTGTATAAAAGTACAATAACATAGCAATAGTTCCAAAGAATCCTCTTAGGAATAATAAGTGCATTTTTGAGAACTCAAAAGATACTGATACTTTTTTGAAGCTATATAAAATCATAAGTACCCCTAGTAAGTTCCTATAAAATACAATCTCTATTGGATCCATAGAATCTGATAGTACTTTAGCTACAGCACCACTCATTGAGCCAAGCATTGCACTTAGAAGCATAAAGAAGATACCTTTATCCATTAGTTTTAAATTTGATAAAACATTATAATTATTTGACATTTAGTTCCTTTGGGCGCATTGTAGTTAAAGTTTGTAAAAAGTAGTTTTAAATGTACTTAGATATTTTACTTATCTTCTTTTTGTCTTGTATAAATATAAGCCCATCCAATTAACAATAACTGAATTGGTAATCTAATTAAAAGTGCAGTTTCACTCATTTCTGGGAAATCACTATGGTTAAGATACATATTAACATTGGCAGGGAAAATTGCTATAAAAAGTACTATTATTGCAAAGGCTGCATTTCTTGAAGTTTTTGTAATTACTAGTAATATTCCTAATAAAATTTCAATTACTCCACTAGCATAAACGATAAACTCACCAAATGGTAAAAAAGATGGCATTGCCTTTATATAAAACTCTGTATTATTAAAATGTGCAATACCTCCTATAACTAATAAAAATCCTAATAAAAATTTAGATCCGATATATAATATTTTTTTCATAATTACTCCTATAATTTGATATTTATTTTTTCGAAGCGCGAATACTATCTCTTACGTACTTAAAATATGCTTACAGTAATTTAGGTAAGTATTATGATTTTAAAGTAAACTTGTATATATTTATAAATTTTTTGATTAGATAAAAGTAAATTTGATTTTTTGTTTTAATAAAAATAGTAAGTATTAGAAGATTTGAGGATGTATTAAAATAGAGTTATTCTAACTCTTCAAAATCCTCTTTTGGTGAGCCACAATCAGGGCATTCCCAATCTTGCGGTAATTCTTCAAATGAAGTCCCTGGCTTAATACCAGAATCTGGATCACCAAGCTTTGGTTCATAAATATAACCACGTACAGTACAAAGGTAATCTTTCATAGTAACTCCAAATTTTTGTGTATTTTAAAAGTCATTATATTAAAGTAGGATAAATTTTGTCTTAATTATATTTAGAAGAAGAATCTAAATATTAATTGTCATATTAAAATACTCTTTTAATACCTCAGCTCTATTCTCCTCTTCTATATCCCACGAACGTCTTGTATCACCCTCTTTTATTGTAATGTTCTCATTTTGCATTGTAATTCTTCCATTTTCTTTCGCTAAAGTCACAAGCAAGGGTACTTGTGTAGAAAAAGTAGAATATTTATTACTTTCAAAAACATCTGAGAAATCATCCTGTGTTTTTTCTTCTTTTGTGAAATAATACCTAGGAATCCAATCTCTATTTTTATAACTTACTAACAATGTATGTTCATTTTTATTTACTTTAATTTTATATCTATTATTTTCAGATTCTGAAATGTAATTTTCATCATTTACATTCATAGGCTCTCTTACATTCTGTCCATTTGCAACATCTACTAAATAATCAATACCATCTATTTTTACTAGAATAATCAAATGAGGATAGTCTTTTCCAATATATGTTAAATCTTCAACTTTTGCAAATATAAAATGAGCACTAAAGCCTAATGATTTTAATAAATATATAAATAATGTGTGAGATTCATAACAAATTCCACCTCTACTATTATTGACAATTTTTTCATATACATCTGATAGTTTTACACTAAATTTCCTAGCTAATGCAAAATCCAAATTTTCATAAGGCACATTCAAAATATATTGTTTTTGTAATAATTGAAGAGTTTCTAAAGTTGGCTTATAATTTTTTGAACTATCTACATTTATACGTTCAAATATTTTTTTGATTTCCATAAAAATCCTTTGTTAAATATTATATTCTTAATTACAAAAATATCTCTTAAGAAAATAATTACTTTCTTTTATTTTTTATTACCTAAAGCTTATTTTATATATAAGAAGTACTTATTCGAGTATAGAATTCACATTAGTAGTTTTTTTTGAAATTTATAGCTCATTAAAATGAAGATTACAAGTAATTTCGTGTAAAATCCTCCAATTATTATTTCAAGGAATACAGTGTCGGCAAAATATGCAAAATACGAAGATATAGATAAAGATCAACTTCAAGTTGATATTGAGAAAATCAAAGAGTCTATAGGTAAAGCAACAGTAGAGGATTTTCATCATTTACTTAAGTTAGAAAGATGGGGTAGAATCTCAACAGTTAGTGGATATTTAATTATCTTTATTTTAAGTTTTTTAGAAATTTCTTCTTATTCATTAAGTGGTATTATTTTCTGGACTTTTGCATTACTTGCAGCTACACTAATAGGTGTTGGAAATGTATCAAGATGGGCAAATGTAGCACATCCTATTTTACATGGAGCTTATGATAAAGTACCTAATGTACCTTATCGATATACAAAAGCTGGATTTGCTAAAAAGGGTAGAAGATACTTAGATTGGTTTGACTGGATTAAACCAGAAGCTTGGGTATATGAACACAATATCATGCATCATTACCACTTAGGTGAAGATACAGACCCTGATAATGTAGAAAACAACCTACAATGGCTTATTCAATCAAAAACACCAATGTGGGCTAGATACTTATTTGTATATGCTTTTGCTGGAACTTGGAAGTTTACTTATTATGCTCCTAATACTCTTAAGATTTTAGAGAACAAAAAAAGACGTAAATTAAAAATGCCACAAGTTACACAATACGAAATAAGTCCATTTAAAAGAAATGGTGCTATTTTATGGAAAGAGTATATTCTTCCATATTTCTCTGTAAAATTTGTAATTATTCCAATGTTATTTTTACCATTAGGATTAGAAGCTGTTTTTAATGCTTTTATTATTACCGTAATGGCTGAATATATTGCGAACTTACACTCATTTTTAGTGATTGTTCCAAATCACTCAGCTGAGGATATTTATAGATTTGATACTCCGCATAAGTCTCAAGGTGAATTCTACCTAAGACAAATTATGGGAAGTGTAAATTATAAGACAGGTACAAATATAGTTGATTTCTCTCATGGTTGGTTAAACTACCAAATTGAGCATCACCTATTCCCGAACTTACCTTTAAGCCAATATCAAAAGATTCAACCGCTAATCAAAGACTTATGTGCTAAACATAATTTAGAGTATAGACAAGAGAATGTTTTTAAAAGAATGAAAATGACTATTGAATTAATGGTAGGAAAAACAAACTTACTAAAAGTAGGAAATGTATAAAATATCAGTTAATAACAACAATAAGTACTATTAACTATAATATCTCTATAAATTAAAAATATAGATGAGAAAACAATGACTGATAAAAAATATAGTTTAGTTTTAAGTGGCGGTGGAGCACTTGGCATTGCCCATATTGGAGTAATCGAAGATTTAGAGAATAAATATAAAAATAAACCTTCTGAGATTATTGGTACAAGTATGGGTGGAATTGTTGCAGCTTGCCTATCTATAGGTATGAGCTGTAATGAAATCTACAAACTAATAGAAGAGTTTTCAAAAATAAGAAAATGGATAAAACTTTCTTTTGATGGAAACTCAATAATCAAAACTAAAAAATTAGAGAAGATATTTTTTGATATATTTGGAAACAAAAAAATCAAAGATACTCTAATTCCACTAAAAATAATCACAACAAAATTAAAAAATGGAAAAGTCAAAGTCTTCTCAAAAAAAGATGACGTAAAAATAGTAGATGCACTACTTGCAACTATGGCAATTCCGGGGATATTTCAAGAAAAATTAATAAATGACGAAATATACCTTGATGGTTTTTTAAGTGATAATTTGGGAATAAGATTCGCAAAACATAAAAATATTATTGCCATTGATGTATTAGGAAAAAAGGCTTATGATAAGACACTACCTAATAATTTCATCAAAACAAATAATGTAATAGAGATGTTTGAGAAGTCTATGAAACTTCTAATAATCAATCAAACACTAAAAAATAAGAACTTACTAAAAAATAAAAAGCTTACAATTATAGAACCTAATACAAAAGAGTATAAAACATATCAGTTCCATAAATATGATGAGTTATATAAATTAGGTAAGGGTTTAATTACTTAGAGAATTTTTTTAGTAGAGATTTTTCTTCTTCTATAGATAAAAACCTATGAGTTCCGCGGTCTATATCAAGACCTAAAGTACCAATACTAATTCTTGTTAGAGTGACAACTTTTAGAGGTGTTCCAAATTTTGGGTCTTTTAATGCGCCAAAAAGCCTACGAATATGACGATTTTTTCCTTCATCTATTTGAATTCTTAGTTTTGTTTTTGCTCCACCTTGCCCTATTTTTTCAACTACTAAAGCCTTTAATAAACCTTGTGGAGTTTGTACACCCTTTAGAGCTTGTGCGATATGTTCATCTGTTACATGACCTCTTACCCAAATTTCATATATTTTGACACAATTTCCAGGCTTTGTAAGATAGTTACTAATTTGTCCATCTTGAGAGAATAATAAAAGTCCCCTTGATTCCAAATCCAAACGCCCTATTGGCATCCACTGCTCATCATAAGCCCATTGTGGCAAGATATCATAAACAGTTTTTCGACCTAAATCATCTGATCGAGTTACCAAATAACCTTTGGGTTTATTAAGTGCTAGAAGTTTTGTAGAATCGTTTGTTTTATTATTCATTATTGTCTTTTTATTTGGAGTTTAGCATAATTTACTAAAGAGAGTTTATAAAATTTTTTGTTTGTGTGTTTTTGATTTTTTTAGATTAATATTTGAAAAAATACTTTTTAATTCTTCTTGGGTAAATATCATCTTTAATTTATCAGTACTTACATCTTTTAATACCATATATTTAACAGTATCAAAAGAAAGAGGAAAATCTCCATCATTTTTACTTAACAACATATTATATACCTCAGAAGCACTCATACAGTACTCTGAACATACTTTTCCTAGATGATGTATATTTTCATTTGTATTACTCATTATCTTGTTATTCTCCATTTAAAACAGCTAGAACTGTAGCTCTACTTGTTTTGAGCTCTTTTGTTATTTTTGATATATTTATATCCCCACTTTCTGTGTAATATTCCTCATCATCTAACATACTTAAAATAGTGTCTTTTTTATCAAGTATTTGCTGTGAAGTTTGCCTAGTCTCAAAAGTCAAATCTTCTTCACTCATAGTCTTAAGTGCCTCTAAATCTCTTTTTATTGTAGGTACTGTAACTTTTAGCTCTTTTGCCAAATCTTTTGGATCTTCAATACCTCGTAAAATCAAATCTCTAATAGCTATTCTTCTTGTTTTCATTTTACGTCTACGATGATATGAGATTTTCATCTTAATTATACAAACTTAGAAGATAATTCATTTAAGATTTTCGCTGCTTCAAAAGACTCACCATTATATTTGATAAGCTTTATACCTTCACTAGTAAATGACCTAGCTGTATTTTTACAAGCTTTTTTAACTACTATATAATCACATTCACTTAGAACTCTACCCATTTTATTGTGTTGTTCAATATGATCTTCATCCTCATGAGAATGTTCACAGGCATGATCTGCTTCGGGATTACTATGGTCTATATCATTTCTTGGATTTTCTTTTATTTCATTTAGTATAAACGATTTGAACATTCCTGAACCTGTCATAGTATAAACTGCGAATTTTGGAGTATGTCCTGCATTTGGGAAAAAGTTTAGGTTTTCATCTTTTACGGGAATTGCTATTTTCATTTTTATATCCTTGATATTTACTTTATCTGCTTCGTATTATTATTTGTATAATATCACAATGCAAATAAAGTATATATTCAATTCTTTTCTATAAAAATTTATTTTTTATGAAAGAAGCATATTTAATCCAACCATTACAGAAATAGCACCTACTCCTGTAAAAATTCTTGTAACATTTTTCTTTGTATTTAGTAAGTTTTTATTTACATAAAGAATAAATGCACCAAAACCTATAAATATAATACTAACACCAAAAGTAAAAGCAAACACCATAAAAATATCTACAGCAGAATTTTCAATAGCTCCTAAAGTTACAAGCATTCCTCTAACTCCACCTATTCCCATAAGTGCACCAATTGTTAAAGCTGAAGTTACATCTGTTTTTTTATGAGTATGGTCTTTTCCAAAAAAGATATGAATATGCTCTTTTCCATCATGTTGATGTTTTTTTATATTTATTCTATTTGTTGAGACTAAAAAAAGTAAATAAATACCCATACCTAAAATCACAGCAGCAGAAATAATATCTCCATATCCTAGGATTTCAGCAGACACGTTAAAGTTTTGTAAGATTTTTGCAAAAATCAGCAAAGAAACACCATGTCCAAATGCAAATAAGACTGTAATAAGTACTGTTTTAGATTTATTTTTTCCTATTGAAAAATCAGCAATAGCAGTCAAATGATCAGGGGCGAAGGCATGAAGTATTCCATACCAAAAAATTAAAAGTAAACTAAATTGTTCCATAATATATCCTAAATTAAATTGCTTGCATTATTCCATAATTGATATTAATTATCAATATACTTTAAGTTTTGTATGATAAACTTTGTTATCTTTTTATTAGGAATACAAAAATGTGTAATAATCTTTTGCTAAATCATCGACTAGAACTATCTCAATTACTCATTGAAAATATCAATAATAAAGATACTTTTGCACAACTATTACTCAATGGTGCAAATATTAATTCTCAGAATAATATGGGTTGGTGCATTTTATTTGAAACTATTTATTTAAAACTACAAGATAAAATTCAAGATTTTTTGGAATATAAAATTAATATGAATATTAGAGATACTAATGGCAGAAATGCCCTTTTTTGGTCTATTTATTTCGATAATATTGAGGCTAGTAAAATTCTATTAACTTTTGCTAGTGATTTAATTGTCTGCTCAAAACAGCAATTACATGTATTTCATTATGCTGTATATAAAAATAATTTAGCTCTTATAAAATATCTTATAGAAGAAAATCAAATAGATACTGAAACAAAGGACAATTTAAATTGTACTCCCTTAATATATGCCGCCTTATATAAAAAAACTGAGATTATTGAATACTTAATTAATAAAGGTGCCAATTTACATTGGATTGATTCAATGGGTAATTGTGCAAACTCCCTAATAAAAAAATCAAAATACAAATAAAAAACTAAAGGAAAAATATGTTTAATATAGAAATAGCAAATGCTCATTGTGATGTACCGTGTGGAATTTATGACCCAATATCTGCTCAAATAGCGGCACTTAGTGTAATTAGAATGATTGATTTAATGTCTGCATTACAAAAAAATGACAGCTTAGAATATATCAATACAATTACAAGACATATATCTGTAAAAGAAGAAGAAGCAGAAAAAGTTAAACATGAAATTAGAATTATTTGGGGAGATTTTATTAAACCACCTCAAATTGAGCAATACCCAGAAATTCATACTATTGTTCATAATATTATGATGTTAGGTAGTGCAAATAGACAACATGTATCAAGAGATAAAGCTATTGAACTTTTAGAAGCAGTTAATAAGTTTGCAGAAATTTTCTGGGAAATTAAAGGTGTTGAAATTAAAAAAGTAAAAGCAAACTACTTACCAAATGAAGAGATCGTTATTCCTGCATAATGTTCAAACTTTTTAAAATCCAAGGATTCTCACTTTTCCCTCTACTAAAAGAGGGAGAAGTAGTTCTTAGTATGAAAATCTCTTCTTTTACTAAGATTAAAATCAATGATATTGTTGTTTTTAAACATAAAGATAATAGTTTTATGATTAAAAAAATAAAAGAGACAAATGACAAGGGTTATTTTGTACAAGGAGAAAATCCAGATAGCATAGATAGCAGAAATTTTGGCGAGTTAAAAAGAGAAGAACTACTATATAAAATAATTTTTAAATTACACTGACTGTATAAGCACTTTCTATAAGATTAAGAAGATATAATTTTACGATAAATAAAGGGTCTAAAATAGACCTATTAAAATGGGTAAAATATGAAATTAAAAAAATGGATATTTATAGCAATACTTCTAGTAATATTCTACTACGCATTTATTGTTAATTTTTTTGTTACTCTTTCAATTATTGCTGGTTTATATGTGGCACTTAGAGTATATAAGTTTTATGCGAGAAAGAAGCTAAACAAACTATCAACTTCAAAAGAACTGTTTCAAAAGAGTGAACTAGGACTGTTTATTGCACTTGTTGCCAAGGTTGCTAAAGCAGATGGTAGAGTACAAGAACTAGAAGCTCAACTAATTGGTATGATGTTTGATGATATCTCAAAAGTTTTCGATGAAAAAGAAAAAACTAGAGCTATTATGAAAGAGATTTTCAATGAAGAGAAAGAAAAAGATGGGGATACAAAAGAGATAGCCCAAGAGTTAAATAAACTACTTGGAAAAGGTAAACACAAACGTAGACAATTTGTAGCCTTTTTAATTCAATTAGCCTTTGTTGATAATGGTATTGGAGAACAAGAAGAGAAAGTCTTAAGAGAGATTACTCAAGAATTAAATATAACAGCTGAAGAATATGATGCTATTGTAAATAAATTTGAAAATATGATGAAAAACAAACAAGAAACTATGAGCCCTCAAAAAGCTTATGAGATTCTAGGGGTAAAAGAGAGTGACGATATGAACACTGTTAAAAAAACATATAGAAAACTAATTCGACAATACCATCCAGATATTATAAGCTCACAAGATAAAGGTGAGAGTTATATGGAAGAAGCTACTGCAAAAACACAAGAGATAAACCAAGCTTATCAGGTTATCAAAGACTTAAAAAAATAAAATATTAAACAAGCTAGATTTATCTCTAGCTTATTTAAATACTACTATCTAGCTGGGGCTTTAACTACACCAAATCCCGGATAAGAAAGACTTCCAAGATATAATTTTCCTTTATGCTCTTCCACACTTGTTACCGGTGAGTAAGACTCTTTTGAAGAATCATGTAAATTATAAACAATCCTAGCATCTTCATCTACACCAATAGCAAAAGCATGTCGCTCAGGTGATGGTTGTAAAAATAGAGGTAATCTCATAATTACTTTTCTAAGGAATGTTTTTTCAGATAAATTATCTATAATCTCTTTTCTTTTTGATGGAAAAGCCACCCAAAAGATACCTTTTCCATTAGATGATATTCCATCAGGAATTCCCTCTAAATTATCCATAAATACTTCTGATTTACCTTTGTTCACACCGTCAATCCAAACTTTGATGATTCTGTATTCTGATGTTTCATTTATTAATACAAAAGATTGGTCAGCACTAATAGCTACACCATTTGCAAAATATAAATTATCTTTTAAAACTTTTGATTCTTTTGTATCTGGATTATATGAAATCAATCTTCCATAAGCTTTATGCTCAACTATATCAGATCTATAATCTTCTATATGCCACTTAGAAGATGCATCTGTAAAATATATAGTTCCATCTTTTGCTATATCAACATCGTTGGTAAAACCTAAAGCAAGACCATCTACTGATGTTAGAAGTACTTCAATATTTCCATCTTGTGAGATTTTTAGTAAACCTTTTTTTGCATCACATACGATTAGGTTATCATCTTTATCAAACTCTAATCCTAAAGGTCTTCCTTTTGTATCTGCAAATAGTTTTGGGTTCTGACCATTTGAGTTATATCTCATAATTCTTCCATCTTCGTATGGAGCATATATATTGCCATATGAGTCTACATCAATATCTTCTGGTCCAATACCATCATTTTTTCCAAAGATTTGTGTAGCTTCTAAATAATTGTCCGTAGTAGCACTATATGTACTTGTAGCTTTTTGAGATTTCCAAGAAACTGGACTTATATCAACAGGCCAAAAAAGAAGATATGCAATTACTAATAAAATTGCAAGAAGAAGGGTTTTTCCAATAGTTTTCATTTGATTCCTAATAAATTATAGATTTAATTTTTGGGATAGTATCTATATTTTACTAAAGAATCAATTGTAAGTACTCTTTTGTTTTATAAAACCATATACTTACAGTTATAAGAGTCATTTGATAGTATTTTGATAGCTGATTTATCTAATACATCTCGATATAATATTCCGTATCTAAACTCAACGCTTTTTGCTTCTAAATCATTTGATTTAACATAATTTTTTGCATTAGAATGAAATGCAATTATATCTTCTGAAGAGATTGATTTTGATTGTGTATCGTTTGAGCATTTGATAAGTAGTGTTTTATCATCTTTTGAGCAAAGTAAATCTATACCAAAATTATCTAGAGCATTATTGATTACTGTGTAACCTAAATCTTCATACTTTTTGATTGTACGAGATATTAGGCTTAGGCCTTGTTTTTCATTTTCTTCATTTTTTTTGATTCTATCTTTGTTACTTTTTTTATTCAAAAAGATTTTGAATAATACAATAGCCATAACTATTGGTACTAAATGCCAGATTTTAGATAATGAAGCAAGTATCATTTCACCCATTGTAGCTCTCTCCTATTTTGTTTGATTCATTGTACACTTATAAAATATAAAGTCAAGTCAATTTTTAGTTTTTTATTTTAACCAATTTACATTTTTTATATCAACTAACAAAGCAAGACTTGTCAATTCTTCATCTAGTTTCAATTGTTGTTTTTCATTCCAACCAACATCATCTTCTTTCCAAAAATTTAAAACATCTAAGCTCTTAGCTTTTCTATCTGCTTTTAGTTCAATTCTACCTATAAATTTGTTGCCTTGTAATATTGGATATACATAATATCCCCATATTCTTTTTTCTTTTGGTACAAATATCTCTATTTTATAATCAAAATCAAATATATTTTTGAATCTTACTCTATCTCTGATTGCAGGGTCAAAGGGATTTATTATACGTATTTTTGAGTTTGATTTTGAGTTTTTTAAATCTTCTAGTCTATCTTCTATATCAAGAGGAGCGAAACTATTGATATATTTTCCTTCACTATTTTCCCATTGGACTTTCACTAAATTTTCTTCGTTTTCTTTAATCCAAGTATTTACTTCTTTTGTACTTAATGAACCCCAAAAGTTTTTTATCTCTTTTGCACTTGCGACACTCATTCTATTAAGAGCTTCCATGCAAAGCCAGTTTATTTGTTCACTTTCACTTATGTCTTGTTTTAAAATATCATTAGGAATTATATTTTCACTCAAATTATAATACTTTCGAAAGCTTTTTCTATGGGCAGTTGCGAGTATTCCACAATACCACATATAATCTAGTGTAGTTTTATAAGTAGACCTAGACCACATACTTTTTTCAACTTTTGTACTATTGTCAAAGTCTTGGGAATGTACTGCACCTTGACTTTTGATTTTAGTTAAAATACTCTCAATACCTTCATCATCTAAAATATCTTTATAGTATTTTGATTTATCAAGTCTTTCTTTTGTTCTTTTGAAATGACCTTTCCAAAAGGGATAGAACTCTACGGGTAATACAGAAGCATCATGAGTAAAGTGCTCAAAAATATTCCCTTTTTCCAAAAGTAAATCATCTAACATATATTCTTTATATTTTTTGTTTCTTGACCACAATATATGATGATGTGCTCTTGTTACATTTGGGATTGAGTCTAGTTGAACAAAACCTAGTTCTTTAATAATTTGTAATACATCTAGTTTTTGATTGTTTGTATTTAGTAAGCCATTTGATTTTAACCATAAAAGTCTAATATCATGATTCGAAATTTTTATCATTTTTACTCTTTATTTTTTCAGATTGTAGCAATAATAAAAAGTTATTTATTATTGCTATTTTTATATTCCTCAGAAAGATATAGAAGTATAATTAAATTAATCATGATCAGGTAAAATCATTTCATTTTGTAATAATATTTAGTTTTTATTATCTTTATAAGCAGTTGCATTCATTGTCATTAATGCACCTTTTTTTGGAAGATCAGCTACACAAATTACTGTACGTGTTGGACAATGAGAGCCAAATTCTTCTGCATAAGCTCGATTCATTTCAGCAAAATCTTCAACATTTACAAGAAATACATGTACATGCATTATGTCTTCAAGTGAAGCATCTACATCCGCAAGCATAGAACGGAAATTTCGTACGATTTGTTTCGATTGACTATACGCATCATCCCCAGCCATTTGCGATGTTTCAGGGTCAATACCTGGAGTACCAGAGATAGTTATAAAAGGACCTGCTTTTGCGATGTGATTATATGGACCAATTGGTTCAAACATGTTGTCAGAGGTAATAGTTTCAATTTTCATATTATTATAATATCCTTTTTAATAGTTGTTAATAGAAGTAGATTCTATTATTATAATTATTAAATTATCATTGAACTAATAATTTCTTATTCTTCCACCAAGTAACAAAAAAGCTTTGAGTAGTATTATCTTTTTTATTTTTTAGCCAAACAAGTGGAGATTTTTCTCTAACTAATAATAAATCTATTTCCTCAACTGCTTTATCAAAAGAAATCCATGTATTACAAGTACTACAATCACTAATCCAATCATCACGAGATGGTAAGAAGTATTCAAACTCTTTATATTGCTCTTGACCTACAAACTCTTCACGACTTATATAAAAGCCTCTTACACAAGAGTTATTGATAACAGGTATATCTTTTCCTAATAAATGAAGAGGAACAAATATATTCCCTTTAAGACAAATCTTTTGCTCAAACGAATCTGTATCTAAACCATCTAAATACTCTTGGGTTTCGTCTTTATGTAATAATGGAAGTTGTTTGTTTTTTAGTTTGGCTAGTTTTTTTACAAAGGTATCGTTTTTATTCGGACCTATGTATCTATCTATTTCAGAAGGAATAGAATCATCATATAAATAAAACTTGTATACATGCTCAACATGTAAATACTTATTGGCTTTTTTATCATAGATAATAAAGTCCAATTCCCCAAGGGTTTGTTTGTTATTTATGATTTGGATATTGTTTTTAATTAAATCGTAGTTTTTTGACTGTTGGATATAAAACTCAAAGAAACGCTCTATTCGAACTCCCATAGTTAGATTATCTACGACATTTAATTGAGAAAAATCAAAGTCTTTTATTTCATCTATATCTAGTTGTATTTGATTTAGACCATTTAGTTCTGTGAATAAAGAAGGTGTATTCATAAAGCCTAAAAATTGGGTTTTTAAATTATTCATTTAGTATGATACTCAAAGTTGTATAAAGTGGAGATTGAAGCTAAAAGATTTATTAATTCAAATCCATTCTTGATTATTACTACTTACTGTAACATCACTTTCCAAATCTCCAGTATGCGCCGTACTAGCAGGTTCTATCATCATAAAATGAGTATCATCCTTGGCAATAGGACAATGTTCAACTCCTTTAGGAACTACATACATCTCACCTTCTGATAAAACTATATTTTCTGTTTTTAATTGTAAAGTCAGTTCACCTTTGAAAACTATAAAAAGTTCATCTTCATTAACATGTTTATGCCAAACAAGTTCACCACTTCCTTTTGCGATTTTTACAAGTTGACCATTAGATTGAGTTATTATTTTAGGTGTCCACTCTTCTGAAAAAAGCGAGAATTTTTCTTTTATATTTATCTTCATAATTTACCCTTTTAATTTTATATAAAATTGTATCAAAAAATATGGATTTAAATTAGGATATTATTGCTATAGAAAGTTTTTTGAGTTTTTTATGATAAGACTAAAATAGTATAAGGTGGAGATTGAAAATAAGTAGTGTAATTCTTATGAAAAATATAAATTTCCTATAAGAGTTACAATTACGAATACTTTTACAAGTAGGATTTGTGCGATTTTACTTTCTTTTATTTTATCAATCAAAGTTTAGCCTTTTTTATTTTTAAATATTTATTTGAAATAGATTATATATAAAATATTCTGAATAGTTTTTTATTTTTAGATGAATATATTTCATATTTCTTCCCTTGTCGATATATCTGACGTAGCTACTATTTCTTTCAAGAGTATCCATTATAAAATAATTTTATCTTTAACCTTAATATAATAAAGAAGCTATATAGGACATATCCAAGCACTTAAAGGCCTAATTACTGAATTAACATTTTGAGTAAAGTGCTCTTGCTTATAATATGCTCCAATATACAATATATATTCAAAATTACTGGATAAGCTTTTGTAAATTATATTTTTTGTTGCACAAGAATATAATAATGCTATAGATGTATATTTATCGCCTTTTTTTGCTTTTATTGTAATATATTCTCCTTCACTGATAGGGTCCGTAAAGTCATAACATTCCCACTTATTATCCCTAAGTCTTAACACAACTTCATTATTCATTTTATCAGATAATATAGATGCTCTAAGTAACCAACCATCATCTGATGCTGTACTACTAAAGGGTAATGCATTTGATATTTGTTGAGTTGTAATTAACTTTTGTTTAATAATTTGGTAATTTAAACAACTATATATTTCATTTCTAAAAGATTCTGTATTCTTATTTTCTCCCGGATGAGATATACTGATATTATTGTCTATTGTAAAAGCTTCTACGAAAATCATTGCTTGAATCAAACCTAATGCTCTAAAAAAATTACTTGGATTTTCCCAATCTTTTGATTTTGCATGAGCAAAAATATGCCTATTAAACCCAGAATTTTTTACATAATTTTCTGTATTTCTATAAAAAGAATTTTTTAACCAATTTCTGATTAGTTCTAAAATATAAATTCTTTCATTTAAAATCTTTAAATCTGAAATATTTTTATATTCTTTCGGTATCCAATTAGCACTAATAAAATGTAAATCAATTACTTTTTTATTTGCATTATCAAAACATTTATCAATTTTTTCAATAAAATTTAAATCATCTTCTTTTTTTAAACCTATAATTGAATTTAAAAAATCTTCAATTATAGGAATTAATGATGAAATTGCAACTATTTTCATTCCACTATAAAAAGCAAATACACACTCCCTAATTAATGGCACGTGCTTTGCAAATATTTCGGATTCAGTCATTCTATTTTCTATCATTGGAATGATGTTAGAAAAATTATATAATTCAGGGAGCAATCGTTCAAATTCTTCTTCATAATTTGATATATTCTCTTCGCCTAAACTATAAATTAATTCATTTACTTTAGCCATTGGAAAATAAGGAGGATAAAACCAATCAACTTTGTTCCATAATTCTTCTTCATATAGTAATATCTTTTTTTTATTTATATAATCTGGTGAATCATCAATCTTTTTTCTAGGAAATAAAGCCTTCTTATTATCAATAATAATATAAACAGCATCATATTCAAAATTGAATCCAAATTTCTCTTCTTTTATTAATGTTAAGTTGAACTTTCTAACCTCACAAAAAGACTTAATCTTTTCTAACTCAATATTATCCCATGAGCCTTTAAATCGATTAAAAATAGTAATAAATACTTTTTCCAATTCACTTAGTTTCATTATATACTCCATATAAATATTAGATTATTTTAACTAAAAAAAAGAAAAAGGTTTAAAAAAATTACAATATGAAAGGTATTTTGTTGGAAGTTTGGTGTAGATTTTAAAGAAGGCGAACAAAGGCGTACTAAAGTACGTCGAAGTTCGTATTCTTTGAAAGATGCGCCGAAATTACGGCAAAAAGATTATTCCCACTCGATAGTTGCTGGTGGTTTTGAAGAAATATCATAAACAACTCTATTAATCCCATCAACTTCGTTGATGATTCTTCTTGAGATTGTTTCTAAGATATCATGAGGAATGTATGCAAATGTTGCAGTCATACCATCAGTTGCTTCTACGATTCTAACACACACAGTGTTATCATAAGTTCTGTTATCACCCATAACACCTACTGATTTTACGTTTAATAATACTGTAAATGCTTGCCATGTTTTATCATAGTAACCAGTTGCATGTAATACGTCTAACATAATAGTGTCAGCTTTTCTTAGGATTTCTAAGTCAGGAGAATTAACGTCACCCATAACTCTAATAGCTAATCCTGGTCCAGGGAAAGGATGTCTTCCAATCATATCTCTTGGTAATCCAAGCTCTAATCCAAGTAATCTTACTTCATCTTTGAAGATTTCTCTTAATGGCTCGATTAACTCAAATGTCATCCAATCAGGAAGACCACCAACATTATGGTGAGATTTGATAGTTTTTGAAGGTCCTTTTACAGATACAGACTCAATAACGTCAGTATATAAAGTACCTTGTGCTAAGAACTCGATACCATCGTGTTTTTTAGCTTCTGTGTCAAATACTTCGATGAATGTTTCACCGATGATTTTTCTTTTTGTTTCTGGATCTGTAACACCTTCTAATTTAGTAAGGAATTGCTCAGATGCATCAACAGTAATTAAAGGAACACCTCTTGCTTTGAACATAGCTTCAACTTGAGGTCTTTCGTTTGCTCTTAATAAACCATTATCAACAAATACTGGAACTAATTGATCACCAATAGCTTCAGCTAATAATGTAGCAACAACAGATGAGTCAACCCCACCAGATACACCACATAATACTTTTTTGTCTCCAACTTGTTTTTTGATTTTGTTAATTTGCTCTTTTGCAAAAGAACCCATGTTCCAAGTTGATTCACAACCACAAATGTGTTTTGCGAAGTTTTTAAGAAGTTTTGAACCTTCATCTGAATGATATACTTCTGGGTGGAATTGGAATGCATATACGTTTCTATCAGTATTTGCAATTGCTGCGTATGGTGAGTTTTCACTTGTAGCAATTTGTTCAAAACCAGCAGGAATATTTTCTACTTTATCTCCATGTGACATCCAAACGATTTGACCGTCAGTTGTGTCTTTGAAAATTGGGTTTTCTTTTTTGAAGTCTAATTTAGCTTTTCCGTACTCATGGTGATCCGCAGGAATTACTGATCCACCGAAGTGTTGAGAAATAAGCTGCATACCATAACAGATTCCAAGAATTGGAAGACCTAGCTCAAATACTGTAGCGTCTGGATGATAAGAATCCTCAGCATAAACAGAAGCTGGACCACCTGAAAGAATAATTCCTTTAGGAGTTCTTGCCATAATATCTTCAATACTTTCAGAGTATGGTACAATCTCAGAATACACACCTGATTCTCTAAGTTTTCTAGCAATAATCTGTGTATATTGACTACCAAAATCTAAAACTACTATTGGTACATGTTTCATATTTTCATATCCTCTATGTGATTTTTCAATCATTAATAAGTGCGGATTATATCCAAAGTGGAGTAAAAATATAGTTAAGCGTTTTTTGAAGTGTTACTTTCTTTATCTTGTAAGTTAGTTTTGCCACATCTAGGGCAGGGATTTCCGGGGTTAGAATAACATGCATAACAAAATCTTGTGTCACAACCTTCACAGGTATATTTACAATGTTTACATACAAAAGTACGAGCTCTCTTTGTTTTCTTTTCTTCTTTCTTTTTAAAAAGCCATCCAAACATACGTACCCTTTTATAATATAGTTTGTTACAACAAAATTAGTTTTTCATTTGCATAAAAAAAGCTATCAAGGAAACCCCTGATAGCTTTTGTTTTTTAAGAAAAAGTCTTAGTGACCAATTCCTAGCATTTGATATTGAACATACCAAACACCAATAGATACAAAGTATCCAATTACGATTGTCCAAGCATATTTCATATGCGAAGAAAAAGTATAAATTCCGTGAAGTTTACCCATAACACCAACACCAGCAGCAGAACCGAATGAAATCATCGATCCACCAACACCAGCTGTTAATGTAACAAGCATCCATTGATCAAGTCCCATAGTTGGGTTTGCTTTAAGTACCGCAGACATAACTGGAATATTATCAACAATTGCAGATAAGAATCCAACTCCAATATTTGACCATGTAGGTCCAAGAACCGAAGGATCATACACAACTGCAGCTAATGCTAACCAACCAATAAAGTATAATGCACCAACAGCAGAAAGAATACCAAAGAAGAATAATAATGTGTTATATTCTACTTTTGCAATTGAATCAAAAATTTGAAAGTGATCTTTACCATGTCTTAATTTTAATCCATAAGAGTATACTTTAAGTACCGCTAAACCAAACATCATACCCCACATAGCTGGTAAATGTAATATTTGATGAGAAAGGACAGCACAAGCAATAGTTAAAATACCTAATACCATAACTACTTTAGCACCTTTTGCCATCTCTGGTTTTTTCTCTTTTTCCGCATCAAATGGTGGTGTCTCATTAGGAACAAACTTAGATAATAAGAATGCAGTTACTAAATAACCTAAAATAGAAGCTGGGAATAAGAATAAGAAATCAACAAATGTTCCCTTACCTGCAGTCCAAGCCATAAGTGTAGTAATATCACCAAATGGAGACCAAGCACCACCAGCATTTGCAGAAACAACAATATTAATAGCACCTGGTACTAAGAAGTCTAATCTTTTTTTCTCAATTGTAATTAAAACAGTTGCTAAAATCAGTGCTGTTGTTAAGTTATCTGCAATTGGAGATAAGAAAAATGCGATAAAACCAGTTGCCCAGAATAATTGTTTATATGTATATCCTTTTGTTACAAGTTTGTATTTTAATACATCAAATACGCCCATGTGAATTAAAGATTCTATATATGTCATTGCAACAAATAAGAAGAAGAAAATTCCAGCAATCTCTAAGATTAAGTGATTTGCTTGAAGATGAATTAGATCCATATTTAAATCATTTAGTACATAATAAATCGCAACTAAAATAAACATAAATGTACCAATAAATAACGCTGGTTTAGCTTTATCTACTTCGTATTTATCTTCCGCAGCAATAAAATAGTATCCAATAGCAAATATTAATAAACATGATAAACCGACCCACGTCATTGTTATGTCAGGGTTTTCAACATGTTCACCCCCACCACCAGCAGCAAACATTGCTACTGACATAAAAAGTAATGAAATCAAAACTTTAAACATTAATTCTCCTTGATATAATGAGCTCCAAGCGATTCTTTTCGCTTAAGAGCAGATTTTAAAATAGATTTTGCCGTAAGTAGCCTTAAAAATAACAGCCTACCCACATCTTCTTCTAAATATTTTTCTATTTGATTTAATGCAGCCTCAAGTTTGCTAGGGTTCCTAACAATAGCCACATTATCCCACATAATCTTTCTCAAGTTATTTTTGATATTTTTATCAATACCTTGATTTCGAATGTAGGATTTTATATCGTTTGTATAATTTTCATATGATATTTTAAAATCATTTTTTAAAGTATCTTCTATTGCAAGTTGCGAAAATACCAGTCCTTCAAGCAAAGAGTTAGAAGCTAATCTATTCGCTCCATGTACTCCAGTACAAGCTGCTTCACCAACTGCATATAAATTTTTCATTCCTTTTACTTTTCCATCAAGTGATGTTTCTATTCCACCCATTGAATAATGAAAAGCAGGAGATATTGGAACTCTCTCAAAAGGTAAGTCGTAACCTAAATCTTTTAAGTTAGCATATATATTTGGGAATCTTTTTTTGAAAAATGGTTTTTCAAAGTTTTCAAAAGATAGATATACACTAGTACCAGTTTTTTGGTGATAATCAAATATAGATCTACTTACTACATCTCTAGGAGCTAATTCTCCATCTTTATGATAAGCAAATAAGAATCTATTTCCATGATCATCTACAATATGAGCACCCTCTCCTCTTAAAGCTTCACTTAATAGAGGTTTTCTAGCAAAATGTGTACCTTTTACAACAGTTGGATGAAATTGCATCATCTCCATGTCTTTTAAAGCTAAACCTTTTTCGCTAATGATTCCTTGAATTTCACCTGCGATTGCTGTTGAGTTTGTATGGTATCTATATATTGAACCAACTCCACCACTTGCAATAATTGTATTATGAGCATAAGCAACTGTTTGTTCAGTCTCAGATGTAAAGTATTGAACTCCGTAACAAATATCATCTTGTATTAATAGATCATTTACAACAGCATCTGTAACAATTTGATGATGACATTGTTCTAATAAGAACATATGCATCATTCTTCCAGTTGCATCACCATCTGCATGAAGAATTCTATTTCTACTATGAGCTGCTTCTTTTGTAAAGGCTAATTCACCCTTATCATTTAAATCAAACTCTAATCCTGAATCAATTAAACTTTTTACTGCATCTTGTGATTTTTTGCTTAGTAATTCAACTGCTTGTTTATCATTATGATCAACTCCTGCAGTTAATGTATCTTGAATATGAGAAGGAATATCTGATTCATCAACAGCACTAGCTATACCACCTTGCGCCCAAAATGTATTACAATCCCATGTAGATTTTTTACATAAGACTAAAACCTTTTTATCTTTTGGTATAAGTCTTGCTGCGTTTAAACCAGCAATACCCGTACCAATAATAACGTAATCGTAAACCATTATTCTGATACTTCCCCTGTTTTCTTAACTTCTATTTGTTTGTCTTCTACATATATAGGGTCGCCTTTGAATCCGCAGCCACTAAAAGATAATATAAATCCTGCTATAATTGCATAAGTAAAATATTTGATCATAATTGTTTGTATCCTATTTTATAATATTTGCTTAATGCTACACTAGAAAAACTAATAAACACCTTACTGAAAGAGGAATATATGGGCTTGGAAGATGAATTAACTTTCAAACAAGAATTAAAGAAATCTTTTTTCTCATCTGAAGAAAAAACAGCTAATTTAAAAAAAGTTAGTTATAAACAATTTAAAACAACTAACAATATCCTAACAAACATCGCAGACCAAAGAGAGTTTGGAGAAGTAAGAAAAAGATATAAAGTACATAGTTTCCTAGAAAAGATATTAATTAAAAAAATAATGAATTATGTCTTATTTGCATTTTATAGAAAAGAAAAACTTTCAATTGCTGTTTTACATCCCGTTGCACAAACAGAATTAAATTATCAAAAAAAGATGATTATGGATTATGCAAAAATGCTTCCAGAATTTAAAGATATAAAAGAAGTTGCTGTATTTCGATATGACAAATTATACTCATTTAGTAAAAACTATGACAAAAAAGCACATGATGAATTTACTTCACCATTTAAAAAAGAACAAAAAGATGAAGTTGAACCATTTTTTAATGAAAGATCTTACGGAATTTTTGAAAATAATATAAAAGATGAAAAACTACATAAACAAGTGGAACAAATTAGAGAACTTATAAGAAACTCCTAAGTGTCTCTTCTACCCTTTTATAATTAGGACAATACACCTCTACTAAATCCCAAAATTTTCTTGAATGATTTTTGTGTTTGATATGTGCTAATTCGTGAATAACTACATATTCCATTACTTCAAGCGGAAACTTACAAAGCAAAGTATTAAAATTCAAACCATTTTTATGATTACACGAACCCCAAGTATTTTTGTTTTTTCTATATTTTATTGAAGTTGGGTAAAGTCTCATAAGTTTTGAGTGTTTTTCTACTAAATAAGGTATGTATTCTTGAATTTGTGTTTTATAAAATTTATCTACATCTTTAATATTATAAAGCTCTTTTTTTTGTATTTTTCCAAAGTATAAAAATTCGTCTTCTTTTAAAGCATTTTTTTCTAATCTTTTAATTTGCTCTAAAATCCAAGATTCTTTTTTTTGTAGTAATTTTTTTGCATCTTCTTGGGAAAAATAGATATTTGCCTTAATTTGTACTAAATCTGAGCTCAAAACTCTCAGGTAGCAATGTTTTACATGTCTTTTATTTTCTAGTTTGACATTTATGCTAATAGATTCTAATTTATATTCAAAATTCAAACAATTCCTTAAGTATTATTTTTGTATAATCCCGCATTATATACCATGAAAATATAATACTAGATTATATGTGAGGAAATACATTTATGAAAATTGCAAACAGAATGGAAAACTTATCTCCATCGGTAACTATGGCAATTACTGCCTTAGCTAGAGATCTTAAAGATCAAGGTAAAGATATATTAAGTTTCAGTGCTGGAGAGCCTGATTTTAATACACCTGAAGTTATTAAACAATCAGCTATTAAAGCTATCCAAGACGGATATACAAAATACACAGCTGTAGAAGGTATTATCGAAACCAAACAAGCAATTATTAATAAGTTAAAAAAAGATCATAATTTAGAATATCAATTAGATCACATTGTTGTAAGTAATGGAGCTAAACATTCATTATTTAATCTTTTTCAATTATTAATAGAGAAAGGTGATGAAGTAATTATTCCAGCACCATACTGGGTTACTTATCCTGAACAAGTGAAATACTCTGATGGTGTTCCAGTATTTATTGAGACAGATGATTCAACAGAATTCAAAGTAACAGCACAACAAGTTAAAGATGCTATTACACCTAAAACTAAAATTCTTTTATTAAATACGCCATCTAACCCAACAGGTGCAGTTTATACAAGAGCTGAACTTGAAGAGATTGGTGAAGTTTTAAAAGGTACTGATATTTTAGTATTCTCTGATGAAATGTACGAAAAAATCATGTACGATGGTGAAAAATTCACAGCAGCCGCTGAAGTTTCTCACGATATGTTTATGAGAACTGTTACAATCAACGGTTTAAGTAAAGCAGTTGCTATGACTGGTTGGAGATTTGGATATATTGCTACTCCTAAAACGGAGATTATTAAAGCAATGATCAAACTTCAAGGTCAAGTAACATCAAATGTTAACTCAATTACTCAACATGCAGCAATTACTGCACTTGAAGGTCATGCTGATGCTGACATCGAAATGATGAGAGTTGAATTCGAGAAAAGAAGAAACGTTGCAATTGAATCATTCAATGCAATCGAAGGTATCTCTTGTGTTAAACCACAAGGTGCATTCTACTTATTCGTAAACATTAAAGAAGTTACACCAGATTCTATGAAATTCGCAGCAGAATTATTAGAAGAAAAAGGTGTAGCAGTTGTACCAGGATTAGCTTTTGGTACTGAGGGTTACTTTAGATTCTCTTTTGCTACTGATTTAGCAAGTATTGAAGAAGGTATTAGAAGAATCAAAGATTTCGTAGAATCTAAATAATTATGACTCTACAAAAAAAAGCAACAGTTGTATCTACATCTGTTGCTGCACTACTTACTTTAATGAAACTTGTAATTGGTATTGCAAGTGGTTCAGTAGCAGTTCTTGCTTCTGCAATCGACTCTATTCTAGATATGTTCGTATCTATTTTCAACTATTTTGCTATTACAAACTCTGAAAAACCAGCTGATAAAACATTTAACTATGGTCGTGGAAAAATTGAAGCCTTAGCTTCTGTTATTGAAGGTACGATTATTACAATGTCTGGGTTATTCTTACTATACCATGCAATTAAAAAAGCAATGGATGGTACAGTATCTCAGTACTTAGATATTTCATTAATTGTTATGATTTTATCTTTATTTATCACTGTTTTCTTAGTAATGTATCTAAACAAAATTGCTAAAAAAACTGGTTCTATGGTTATTAAAGCTGATGCTTTACACTATAAAACTGACGTTTATACAAATGCAGCTGTTTTAGTATCACTAGTTCTTGTAAATGTTACTGGCTTTGAAATTATAGATGTTATTGTAGGTTCTGCAATTTCATTATTTATTATCTATTCTGCTTATGAATTAATTCATGATGGTATTTTAGTACTATTAGATAGAGCTGTTGATGATAAAATTGTTATTGATATAGAGAAAATAATTAATTCTAATGATAGGGTTAATGCTTATCATTTATTAAAAACAAGGGAGGCTGGTCATCAAACTTTCGTTGAAGTGCATTTAGTTTTTGATTGTATTATTACTCTTATGGATGCCCATAGAGCAAGTGATGATATTGAACGAAAAATACAAGAATTAGATGAACAAAGAGACTGGGTTATAAATATTCATATGGACCCATACGACGATTTTATGATAGATCACAAATAATTATGAATAAAAAACTATTACTTACGTTAGTACTATTATTTACAGCAATTTTTGTTAATGCGCAAGAAGTTAATTTTCAAACTGCAATGTTTTATAAAGCAGATATAGATTCAAAAGAAGCATATAAAATGCAACAAGAAGGTGCTTTATTAATAGATGTAAGAACAAAAAGAGAATTTGTTCATAGCAGAGCTAAAGGCTCTATTCTTATTCCTTTGTTTTATGAAAAGAATAGAAAAAGAGTTTTTAATAAAGAATTTTTAAATCAAGTCTATAAGCAAGTAAATAAAAACTTAAATAAAACAATAGTTTTAATATGTAGAAGTGGCTCTAGAACTAAACTTGCAGCAAATCTTTTATCATATAATGGGTTTAAAGATATATATAATATAAAAAAAGGTTTTCAATACGATTGGTCGAAAACAAATTTACCAGTAGAGAAAAACTAAATTAAATAAGATTATTGATATAATAATTTTAATGTAATCAAAAAGGGAACACTTTGAACTATATAAAAATATTGGGCGCAAGTGGAAGCAAAACAAAAACGACTGGAACAACTTCATTCCAAATATTTAATGATATTGTTATTGATGCTGGAAATATTATTAATTCTATAGGAAAAGAAGCATTATATGTTAATCATATTTTCCTAACTCACTCTCATTCAGATCATATTACTGACTTACCTTTTATGTTAGAAACTTTTTTTGAAAAAAGGACAAAACCTCTTATTATTTATGCATTAAAAGAGACTATTCAATCTCTAAAATCGCATACTTTTAATAATGAAATTTGGCCAGACTTTACAAAAATCAATATGATAAATTCAGATGAAAAATCTCTAATTTTTAAAGAAATTGAATTAAATGAAATTATTAGTCTTGGTGAATATCAGATTAAACCAATTCATGCAAACCATATTGAGGGTTCTTGTGGATATATAATTGAAAAAGATGATTTATCTTTTGCAATTAGTGGTGATACATATGTTAATGATTCTTTATGGGAAGAAGTTAATAACAACAAAAAAATAAAATCTTTAATAATTGAGTGTTCTTTTCCTAGTGAAATGGATAAATTAGCACATGATAGTAAACACCTAACTCCTAAAATTCTAGCAAGTGAATTAGAAAAATTAAAAAGAGACGATGTACAAATTTTCTTATATCATTTAAAAGCTTCTTATCATAAGAGAATGCAAAAAGAAATCAATGATTATAATATCCTAAAGAATAATGGAAAAATCCTTGAAGAAGGTGATGTAATCCATATTGATACAGGGCTTATTGAAACAGATATGATTCCTAAAGATAAGTTTGAACGTATTATGGAAATCAATCTTGCTTTATCAAATGAATTAAATAAAGATCGATTATTCGAAATGATATTAACACTAACAAAAGAGTTAACTCATGCAGATGGTGGAACCTTATATATCATGTCAAAAGATAAAAGACATCTTGATTTTACAGTTGTACATAATAACTCTCTAAATATTTTCATGGGTGGAACAAAAGAAAAATTAACATGGAATAGTTTACCTCTGTATTTAGAAAATGGTGAAAAAAACTTAACTATGGTTGCAGCAGTTGCGGCATTAGAGAATAAGATTGTTAATATTGAAGATGTATATGAAGAAAAAGCATATAACTTCGAAGGTACAAAAGCTTTTGATAAAATACAGGATACAGATCTAAATCTATGCTAGTAATTCCTTTGATTAATCATGAGAATGATGTAATTGGAGTACTACAACTTATCAATAAAGAAAAAGATTTAACAAATATTATTCCATTTGATGCATCTGATGAAAGAATTATTAAAGCTCTTGCAGGACAAGCGGCAATGGCACTTACTAATTCACAATTGATTAACTCATTAGAAGAGTTTATTGCTGCGTTTATTACGACAATTGGTCATGCTATTGATGCAAAATCACCACATACAAAAAATCACATTGAAAAAGTTGCGAAAATATCAAATCTTTTAGCACAAGCAATTAATGATGATAAAACTATTTATAAAGATATAGAATACTCAATAGATGATTTTAAACAAATAGAAATTGCCGCATGGATGCATGATATTGGTAAAATTTCTATGCCAGAATCTATTATTGAAAAATCTACAAAACTGCAAACATTATTTGATAGAATTGAATTAATCAAAGAGAGATTTGAAGTTTTAAAAAGAGATACTAAAATTGACTATCTTGAGGGTAAAATTTCAAAAGAAGAGTATGAAGAAAAAGAGCTTCAACTAAGTGATGATTGTAAGTTCTTAGAAACTGCAAATATTGGGGAAGAGTTTATGGATGATTCTAAACTTGAAAGAATCATTAAAATCTCAAAATACACTTATATGAAAAATGGGAAAGAGGAAGAATTCTTAACTAAAAATGAATTGAATAATCTATCTATTAGAAGAGGTACTTTAACTGATCAAGAAAAAAGAATGATGAATAGTCACGCACAATTATCATTAGATATGTTAGAAGAGTTACCCTTCCCTAAAAAATACTCTGAAGTATTAAATATAGCTGCTAATCATCATGAAAAACTAAATGGAAAAGGATATCCACGAGGTTTAAGTGAAAAAGACTTGACATTAGAAGATAAAATTATGATTTTAGCTGATATATTCGAAGCTCTTACTTCATCAGATAGACCATATAAAGATGGGAAAAAACTTTCAGAAGTATTTAAAATCCTTTCATTTATGGTAAAAGATTACGAAATTGATGGGGAACTACTAAAATTCTTCCATGAACATGAAGTATTAAAAGAATATTCTCATCAAGAATTAAAACATACACAAATTGACGAAAGTAAATTATTGTATTAAGAATGAGTAAGAAACTAAAAAAACTACTTATTTATATAATGGCAACACTAGGTGTTGCCATATTTTTATCTACTTTATATAGAAACCCTTCTCCCTTACTTGACTCATTTGATAATAGACTAAGAGATTACTTATTTCAAATTAGAGGTGAGATTCCAACTAGTGATAGTGTTATTATCGTCGATATTGATGAAAAATCAATAAAATCTTTGGGACAGTGGCCTTGGAGTAGAGACAAAGTAGCTAAGGTACTTGAAAATCTTACAAACTCTGGTGTTGCAATCATTGGATTCGATATTGTTTTTGCAGAAGAAGATAATAGTTCACCCCACTCTATTTTGAAAAAATACAATATTGAAAGAGAGAACATTCCTAATTATGATGAAATATTTGCAAATACAGTTGCTAATACTCCCACTATTTTAGGATATGTATTTGAGCTTGAAGATAAACCTCATATTGCTAAAACAGAGCCAAATATCCCAGGTTCTATTAGTGGAAAGTTTAATGACTTTTCAATTAATGCTTATGGAACAATTCTAAATACTCCACAAATACAAGAGAATGGATACTCTAGTGGTTTCTTCAACAATATTCCAGATAACTCAGGAATTATTAGAAGTGTACCTTTGATTATCTCTTATAATAAAGATACATATACTTCTTTATCTTTAGAGATTATGCGACTAATTACTCAAACAGAATCTATTTATGTTGATGCAAATGAAGAAGATGGTATTCAAAATATTATTCTAAATGACATTACAATTCCAACAGATAGACATGGAAGAATTATGGTTAACTTCAGAGGTGGAAGTAAAACATTCGAATATTATTCTGCTTTAGACATATATAATAATGAAATACCTATAGAGAAGCTACAAGACAAAATTGTACTAATTGGTACCTCTGCTATTGGCTTACTAGATTTAAGAGCTATTTCCTTTGATTCTGTGTATCCAGGAGTTGAAGTACATGCAAATGTGATTGATAATATTATTCAAGGGGATTTTATATCTAGAGATGTATTTTTAGATATCTTTGAAGAGTATGCAATTTATATTCTTTCTTTTTTAATAGTATTTTTGATTAAATATACTCCTTTTTGGATGAATCCAGTGATTTCACTGGTATTTTTTGCAATATTAATGATTACAGCTTATTGGTGTTTATTTGATTTAGGAATTATTATTAATATAATATTCCCTCTTCTAACCATATTATTATGTACTATTATTGCTACCTTATTAGATTTCTTTTATGAAATAAAACAAGAAGAAGCCATTAAGAAAAAGTTTGCCGCAAAAGTTTCACCAGAAGTTATGAATAACTTATTAAAAAATATTGATAATAATGACTTTCAAGCCATGGAAAAAGAAGTTACAGTTTTCTTCAGTGATGTTAGAGGTTTTACTAATATTTCAGAACAGATGGCAACTGCAAAAGATTTAATTGAATATCTAAATGAATATATGGAACCTATGAGTAATATTATTACAAAATATGAAGGTACTATTGATAAATATATTGGTGATGCAATTATGGCATATTGGAATGCTCCTGCTGATGTACAAAATCATGCGGATAAAGCAGTAAAAGCTTCACTAGAACAAATTGGACACCTTATTGAATTAAATGATTACCTAAGTAAAAATAAAAAACCTCTAATTGATATAGGAATTGGTCTTAATACTGGACCTGCTGTTGTAGGTGAAATGGGAAGTACGGGAAGAAGTGATTATACAGTAATTGGAGATGCAATTAACCTAGGAGCTAGATTAGAGTCTTTATGTAAATATTATAATTCAAAACTAAATATATCAAATTTTACAAAAGAAAAACTAGAAGAAGAGTATAATTTCAGATTTCTTGACTTAGTAACAGTAAAAGGGAAAAAAGAAGCTATTGAAATTTGGCAAGTTATTTCTCAAGGAGAATTAAGCTCTGAAATAAAAGAAGAACTAGAAATATATAATAAAGCAATTTCCTTATATAAAAATTCAGATTTTGTAGAAGCATTAGAACTTTTTAAAATAGGTGAAGAGAATGAAAAGAGATCAAATAAAAGAATTAATAGTATTTATATAGAAAGATGTGAATATTATATTCAAAACCCACCTATTGATTTTAATGGTGTTTATGAGCATCAAACCAAAGGTTAGAAACTCACAAACATCCCTGCTTTTATAACGTACTTATCAAAGTTCGAAGATTCATGATTTGATTTTCTTTCAGTTATAGTAGATCCCACATTTAATACTACATTATTAGAGATTTGTTTCTCCAAAGATACTGAAAAATCTTTTTTTCTATCTTGTCTTGTACTTTGAAAGTTTACATCAATATCCCTATAGTTTGAACCCTTATAATTAAAAGATGTAAGTAAAGTATAGTTAGTAAAAACTTCTGTTGAATTACCTAAATATATATTGTAATAATTATATGTAATATCTGTTCTCTCAGACATTACTTCTATTTCTTTACCAGAAGTAAATCCAAATGTAAATAAACCATAATCATCAGATAGGTATTTTAAAATATTTGAATACTCAAAAACTTTTGCGTCTTTTGTTGAATTATCTCGATAATTGATTCTTCCAAGTTTTAAAGACATAGTATTTAATAAGTTTTCAGTAATACTTTCTGTATAGTCTGGATTAATATAGTAGTTTAATTGATAAGGTTTACTACCTAAGAATACTCTATCAACTAATAACCCTATGCTTGATTTATTTTTTTTATTATAAAAAGTAGGTCTAGAAGAGAAAGAATATACTTGAATATTTTTATCTTTATAATCATCATAAACCATATTCATAAAAGAAGCATTATTATCCCAGATAATATCATCTTCAAGTTTGTATTTATAATTGAAGTTAAGAACAGTTTGGTATATCATTGTAGATTCTTCACTATCAGCACTTGAAACAGTAAGATCTCTTCTTAAATCTGGACTATATATATCAAAGTTGCCAATAATTGCAGCATTATTAATATTTGAATCATATATTAATGAAGCCATTGCATAAGTTGAGAATTGTGATTTTTTCTGCTTATTTTTTAATAGAGCAATTGTTTTTTCAACTCTTTGTCTAATATGTACAGGTAGTTTCCCTTGAGATACAGTATTGAACTCTTCAAGAGCTTGTGCCCATAACCCCATTTGTAAATAACTTTGAGCTAATTCTAATCTAACTCTATTATTACTTGAATCTTGAATAAGTATTCTATCATAAGCACTAATTGCAAATTCATATTGTCCTAATTCAAAAGCACTTCTTCCTAAATAATAATTGATTAATACATGATCTAAATTATCTTGAAATAAAGCATCAAAAGCATCATAAGATTTTTGGTACTCTTTTGCTTTAAAATATGAAAGAGCCTGAGTATACTCTTCTTTTACAGAATTACTTAAAGCAATTTTACTTTTTTGTGACTGAGCTAATAAAGGGTTTGAAAGTAATAGACTTGCTGTTAATATTGGTAAATAAATTTTTTTTATCATTTTTTTGTTGCCTTAAATACTCCATTTGCAGTTGCACCATGTTGATCAACTTGAAAAGTTCCACCAATACTTTTTAGTGTACTTCCACCATAATATTCACCTTTTATATATCCACTTGTAGTAGCATCTGGATTATTAGCTGGTTTAAAACCACCTGTAAAAGATGAGTTTGAAATACTATCACTATTTACAGCTAAGTCAACATTATATAAATTTGAAGTAGCTGATTTAAACTGCATATTTCCAGTCATGTTCTTAGAACCACCACCAATATCAAAATTAATTCGAACCTTATTAGTGCTATCCATTAAAATTGAATCTTGATAACCAATAGTTCCAAGAACTTTTCCATTAAACTCTAAATTCTGATTTGCTCCATTAAATAAGGCATCCATATAAGTACTTGATGTTTTAACCCCAGCAACCCACGTAGCTAATGGATTAATAGAAACGATACCATTCCCATCATTAAATGAATTTGTTCCACTCCAATATCCCCACGAACTATCATCATTAGAAGTTAATGGATTATCATTCTCATCATACATTACAAACTCATTAGCTTGATTATATCCACCATCAGGAACAGCGATTAAAAAACCTTTTTCAGAAGGTGTAGGTTCTTCTACTTTTACACCAAAAATATCACTATTAATGTAATATGCTTTTTGATCATTAACATAACCACCATATCTTTTAATTGTATTACCATTTTCATATTTAGCATCAGCAATTATATGTACTTCATTTTTAGAATTATTTGAAATAGTCATTTCAATATTTTCATGACGAGTTGTTCCTGCAGTACCTGAATTTGTTAATAATACAACGCTACCACTCATTGATCTCGATGCTTCTAAGGGTTCAACATCCATTTGAGAATCCAAAAATGATGCAGACATGTCATCAGATATTTTTGTAGATACTGATGCAGTTTGACCATCAACTGAAGTATTCGTAATAGCATTATTTTGAGATGTTTGAGTTAAACCTTGTTCAACGCTTCCTAAAAATTTACTACTACCAGTAGATTCTGTAATATCAACACTTGATACTGTAAATCCATTTGAATTAAAATTAAATGTATTTTCTTGAGTATTAAATATTTCCGCATCACCTGCTGTAAAATTCTTTGCACCATCTTTAAATACATCTTTTGAAAAAGTTGTAAATGATTTAGTAACAGGGTTATAATAAGCTAAAGTATTATCATTACTTAAAACTTTTGTACCATCAGTATTAACTTTTAATGTTTTAAAATTCTTATAAACATTTATTTTACTTGCGTCAAAATTATTATTAGTATCAACTCCATATGTAAAAAGTGTTTTATCACTATTACTTGAATCACTATATCCTACAAAATATTCTTGTAAATTATCAGCCTGTACTAAATATAAAGGATTTACACTATTAATATCTTCTTTAAATACACCAATTTGAGTATGACCAAGATAAGCACCAATTGCAGTTGGGATTAGAGTTTCATTTGTTTTTACACCAGATAATTCAAATAGTTTATTATCAAGACCTAAATTACTTTCCGTTGTATCAGAAGCAACTTGCTTAGTATTTAATGCTAACATGATATTTTTTACTCTAAGGCTTGCTTGTGTCGAAGAATTTCTAGCTTTTACAGCTTCAAGAAGAGCAGTATTATAAGCTGTTTGAGCTTCGGCAGCATCACTACTAGCTTTATTCTTTTTAGTTTCTGCATTAGCTAAGTAAGTAGTAATATTTAAATCAGCAACAATTTGTTTTGTTTCTGTATATAATTGATTTGCATCATTATATGATTGTAATGCTAAATCATATAAAGCTTGAGCTTTATTTACAGCATTTACTGCTGCTTGTGAAGCAAGAGTATTAGAAACAGCATCAATTTCTATTTTTTTTGCTTTTGTTATTGCTAATTGTGCGAGTGCTGTATGATAATCAGTATATGCTTTGTCCTTTGCCGTTAAAGACTTAGATAACTCATTATTCATTGTATTGGTAAAAGCAACTAAGTTATTATATTGAGTACTAGCATTAGCAGCTGCTGCACTTGCATGATCTGCTTTATTTTTAGCTAAATCAACTTTATCAACTGCTATTTTTGCAGAAAATGCGATTTGTACATTTTCAGTTTCTACATTATTTGCAATTAAAGAAGCGGCTGTACTATCACTTGAAGCAGTAAGAGAAGCAGTTTTTGCATCAGCAGCATCTGATTTGAATGCAAGAATATTAGTATTAGCATTAGTAGCATTAGTATTAGCACTTACTGTTTGAGCTTTTGCATCTACTAGTTTATCTTTTTCAATTAAAACATTAATTTTTGCTTCTTTTGTATTCTCTAATGAAGTTAATAAATCTGATAAATCTTCTAATAAATTAGTCTCATTAACAGCAGTTTGTGCATCTGAGACACTACTTGTCGCAGCATTATTTAATGATGCATTTTTATTATCGTAATCTGATTTTGCTAAATCATAAGCTTCTTCTGCATCATCATAGGCTTCCTTGGCACTATCATATTCAGATTGTAACTTCCCTTGTAATATTTCAATTAACTCTGCTGTAAGAACAATCGAAGTACTAGAAGTACTAAGAGTTCCATCTTCACTTTCAGATTCATTTGGAGGAGGAGAGTTTTCTCCATTAGAAATAATTACAATATCTGAGATTTCAGATTCACCTGATTCTTCTGATTCATCTGAAGTAAATAAAGCAAGAATATTATTCATATTTGTCATTGCCAAGTGAGCACTATTTTTTGCTGTTTCTGCTGATTGCTTAGCACTTAAAGCTACTGCAACTTTTACTGCAGTTTCATCTAAAGTAGTTTTATATTCCCCTTCAGTTACTTTTGTTTTAAAAGTTTGTGCATTGGCTAAAACTGCTGTATTACTTGATTTTAAATTATTTGCACTCATACTAACATTTCCAACATCATCAGCATTTACTGATTCAGAATTTGAAGCTGTATTTATAGCATTAATAGCACTTGTTAAAGATGTTCTTGTTGTTGTTAATGCCGAACTAGCAACATTTTCTTCTGCCTGAATTTCAGTAGAACTTGGTAGCGTACTGATTTTCGATAATACAATATTTTTAGCATTAATAGCATCTGTTTTAGATACTGTAGCATTTGCATTTCCCTTATTTGCAGTATCAATATATCCTAACATATCAGAAAGTTTTCCTAAATCTTGTGCTAATGATACTGCCACTTGAGCTTGCTCTAAAGAGTTATTAGCTGAGATATTTAAATCTTCTCTTTTAGTACTTATCTCATTTTCAACAAGATTATAAGCAGTATTTGCTTCATCAAAAGCACTTTGAGCTTGAGAAATATCACTATTTAATTTTGAAATAAGTGAATTCTTTAAAGTATCAGAAACTTGTGAATCAAAATTATCTTCATTAGTAGAAAAAGAAGCATTAAAGTCAACTAAAGCTTGTTTTGCAATATCTAAAGCTTGTTTTGAATTATCTCTATGTGTTTTAGCGCTATTTAATTTAACTGTTGCACTATCTAATGAGTTTTTATATTCATTATCAACACTATTTTTAAAACTTTCTGCACTTGCTAATAAAGTTTCATTATTAGATAAAGTTGAAGAAGCAGAAGTACTTAAAGAAGACAATTCACTTGGGGCAACACTTGAAGTTTCCGTTGCACCTACTAAAGCCGCAATAGCAGAATTAATTGCAGTATTTGTATTTTCTAATTTAGTTTCAGTATTAATGTCTTTATTTATTAAGTCCTCATCAGTAGGTAAAGTATTAATAATTGTATTTATTTGACTTTGAAAAGTAAGTGTATTAGTTTTTTCTGAAACAGCAGTAGATTTATTATCACTTGCTAAATCCATGAATTTAATTAAGTCTAATAACTTCCCTAATACTAAAGCATCATTTACAGCTTCTTGAGCATTTGTATAACTCTCATTTGCTTCATCATATGCATTTTTCTTATCTTCATATAATGCTTGGGCTGATGTATATGCACTTTGTGCTTCAGAATGTGCACTTTGCGCGCTATTTAAATCACTTAGTGCTTTACTTAACAATGATGTTTTTAACTCTTCTGATATTGAGCCATTATATGTACCATTACTTTCAAATAAATCTTGAATTTCTGTATATGCATTTTGAGCATTTTGATATTGTGTCTGTGTATTTTCTAAAGCTGCACTTGCACTAGATAATGCTTCATTTGCACTATTTAATGCATTTAAATTCTCACTTGTTACTGCACTATTTTTTAATGTTGTTGATTGGTTTAATAAATCTGTATTTCCAGATGTTTGATTAAATAAATTTATTATATTTGCCAAAGCATCATCTGTTATAACATTTGTTGTTGAACTTTGTAATTGTGATACTGCTGTATTTATTGAACTATCTGTTGTAGTTTTTGCATTATCTGTATTTGTTTTTAAAGTGCTTGTTTGACTTTGTGAAATTAAACTATTAATTCCATTTTCTATACTTGTTTTTGAGCTTAATACTATATCTTTATTTGTACTTGCATTAGTTTTACTATCACTTGATTCATCTACTTTTACTAATAAATCTTTTAGTTTTCCTAATACTAAAGCATCATTAACTGCTTCTTGAGCATTTGTATAACTCTCATTTGCTTCATCGTATGCATTTTTCTTATCTTCATATAATGCTTGGGCTGATGTATATGCACTTTGTGCTTCAGAATGTGCACTTTGCGCGCTATTTAAATCACTTAGTGCTTTACTTAACAATGATGTTTTTAACTCTTCTGATATTGAGCCATTATATGTACCATTACTTTCAAATAAATCTTGAATTTCTGTATATGCATTTTGAGCATTTTGATATTGTGTCTGTGTATTTTCTAAAGCTGCACTTGCACTAGATAATGCTTCATTTGCACTATTTAATGCATTTAAATTCTCACTTGTTACTGCACTATTTTTTAATGTTGTTGATTGGTTTAATAAATCTGTATTTCCAGATGTTTGATTAAATAAATTTATTATATTTGCCAAAGCATCATCTGTTATAACATTTGTTGTTGAACTTTGTAATTGTGATACTGCTGTATTTATTGAACTATCCGTTGTAGTTTTTGCATTATCTGTATTTGTTTTTAATGTGCTTGTTTGGCTTTGTGAAATTAAACTATTAATTCCATTTTCTATACTTGTTTTTGAGCTTAATACTGTATCTTTATTTGTACTTGCATTTGTTTTACTATCACTTGATTCATCTACTTTTACTAATAAATCTTTTAGTTTCCCTAATACTAAAGCATCATTAACTGCTTCTTGAGCATTTGCATAACTCTCATTTGCGTCATCGTATGCGTTTTGTTTATCATTATATAATGCTTGGGCACTTGTATATGCACTTTGTGCTTCAGAATGTGCACTTTGTGCGCTATTTAAATCACTTAGCGCTTTACTTAGTAATGATGTTTTTAACTCTTCTGATATTGAGCCATTATATGTACCATTACTTTCAAATAAACCTTGAATTTCTGTATATGCATTTTGAGCATTTTGATATTGTATTTGTGTATTTTGTACTGCTACATTTGCACTATCTAATACTGTTTTTGCACTATTTAATGCATTTAAATTCTCACTTGTTACTACATCACTTTTTAATGCTGTTGATTCATTTAATAAATCTGTATTTCCAGATGTTTGATTAAATAAATTTATTATATTTGCCAAAGCATCATCTGTTATAACATTTGTTGTTGAACTTTGTAATTGTGATACTGCTGTATTTATTGAACTATCTGTTGTAGTTTTTGCATTATCTGTATTTGTTTTTAATGTGCTTGTTTGGCTTTGTGAAATTAAACTATTAATTCCATTTTCTATACTTGTTTTTGAGTTTAATACTGTATCTTTATTTGTACTTGCATTTGTTTTACTATCACTTGATTCATCTACTTTTACTAATAAATCTTTTAGTTTCCCTAATACCAATGCATCATTTACTGCTTCTTGTGCATTTGTATAACTCTCATTTGCTTCATTGTATGCGTTATTCTTATCATTATATAATGCTTCAGCACTTGCATGTGCCGTTTGTGCTTCTACATGTGCACTTTGTGCGCTATTTAAATCACTTAGCGCTTTACTTAACAATGATGTTTTTAAGTCTTCTGATATTGTTCCTGAGTATGTACCATTGGTTTTAAATAAACCTTGAATTTCTGTATATGCATTTTGAGCATTTTGATATTGTGTCTGTGTATTTTGTAAAGCTGCACTTGCACTAGCTAATGCTGTTTTTGCACTAGTTAATGCATTTAAATTCTCACTTGTTACTGCACTATTTTTTAATGTTGTTGATTGGTTTAATAAATCTGTATTTCCAGATGTTTGATTAAATAAATTTATTATATTTGCCAAAGCATCATCTGTTATAACATTTGTTGTTGAACTTTGTAATTGTGATACTGCTGTATTTATTGAACTATCCGTTGTAGTTTTTGCATTATCTGTATTTGTTTTTAATGTGCTTGTTTGGCTTTGTGAAATTAAACTATTAATTCCATTTTCTATACTTGTTTTTGAGCTTAATACTGTATCTTTATTTGTACTTGCATTAGTTTTACTATCACTTGATTCATCTACTTTTACTAATAAATCTTTTAGTTTTCCTAATACTAAAGCATCATTAACTGCTTCTTGTGCATTTGTATAACTCTCATTTGCTTCATTGTATGCATTATTTTTATCATTGTATAATGCTTGGGCACTTGCATGTGCTGTTTTGGCTTGAGTATATGCATCATTAGCTAAATTATAATTATCAGTAACTTCTTGTGTTAATTTAGTTTCTAACTCAGAAATCTCACTATTTGATTCTAGTGTTTTTGCTAAAGCAAGAGCTGTTTCTAAAGATGTTTTATTATCTAAAGCTTTTTCATATTCTGATTTACTATTATCTAATGCAATTGTTGCTTTATCAAGCTCTGTTTTTGCACTAGTTAATGCAGCTAAATTATCACTTGTTACAATATCACTTTTTAATACTGTTGATTCATTTAATAAATCCGTATTTCCTGATGTTTGATTAAATAAACTTATAATATTTGCCAAAGCATCATCTGTAATTTTATTATCAGTTGAACTTTGTAATTGTAATACAGCAGTAATTATTGAGCTATTTGTTGTATCTTTTGCACTTGCAGTACTTGTTTTTAATGAACTTGTTTGACTTTGAGAACTTAAAATATTAATGTCACTTGTAATTTTATTATTAGAAGTTGATACTTCATCTTTATAAGTAATTACATTTTTTTGTGAACTTTTAATAATCTCTAAAGAGTCTTTTATTTTTACAATTTCAAAATTTAATTTTGCTTGATTTAAACCTTTTAAAGCATTACTATAACTAGTCTCAATATCATCCAATGCCTTTATTTTATTTTCGTACAAATTATTAGCTATTGTATAAGCGTCATTTACACTATCATATGCAGCCTGAGCTTCATCTACATTTGTTTGAATATTAGAAATAAAGTTACTGTTAATACCTGCACTATTTGCATCAATTAAAGCTTGTTTTGCCAAGTCTAATTGTATTTCACTTTTATCTAATAACTCTTTTGCTAAATCAACTTTTATTTTTGCAGAAGATAAAGCTTCATTATTCGCATTTACATCTTGTGAATTTCTGAATGAATTAATATCGTTAAACTTTATTTGTGCATCATTTTTAAGTTCTTCAGCTTTTTCATAAGCTGTTTTTTCTACTTCATTTTGACTTGAAGTAGTAGATAATGTTTGAACAGAACTTGCAGAGAAAAAACTAAAAGAAAAGAAAGATTGTGTAGATTGACTTGAAGATTCAGATAAACCTAAATCATCCTTTAGATTATTTACGGCTGTAGTAACCTCTGTATTTGCTGTTTCCAAAGTTTGTGTTGCATTAGATTGAAATGTAGTTACAGATTCTGTACTTGGTAAGTCCTTCAATGTTTCTTGTGTTTGTGTTTGTGTTTGTGTAATTTCTGTTTTAATTGTATTAATAGTAGCTGTCGCTGTTTTTACTTCTTCTGTTTTTTTAACAAATACAGCTTGTTCTTCTGCTTGTTTTTGCGCTGCAATTTTTGCAGCTTCTTCCTCTGTTGACTCAACATCTGTATTTAGAGCTTCTTCTGTTTTTAAAGTATTTGAAGAAATGCTATTTTCATCATCAGGAGTATCACTGTTATCTGAATTGTCATTTTGAGTTTCACTATTTTCGCTATTTTCTGTTGATTCTGAGTTTTCAGTTTCAGTAGATTCTTCACTATTTTCTGATTCATCATCACTTGATGAATTTTCATTAGTTTCACCTTCATCAGATGAAGAAGACTCTTCTTCCTCAGTATTACTGTTCTCAGAAGATGCTTCATCTAAGGGTTCCAAAGATTCTTCTAAACTATTTAAATCATTATTAGTAATATTTTCAGCTTTTGAAGGAGCTTTATTTTCTTCTACTTTTGTTAATTCATTTGCATCAACTTCTACAGTGATTCCAGCAGATTCAACACTAATTCCACCTTGTGTACAAGCAATAACACTTTGATTTCCTAAAATAATAGTACCTCTAATTCCAATAGATGCACTTTTTGTTCTTAGTTTAAATTTTTCTCTATTAATTTTTCCTATTTTTCCGGTGATTGTTTTAAAAGCACCCTTAAAAAAGTTAAGATCTGTTTTTGAATTTTTAGGATTTTTTTTGTCATATAAGTAAGTATTAATATCTAATGCAGAGTTTTTACCAATAGTAACAATTGTATTATCTTTAAATATTAATTGTACTTTAGCATTTTTTTTAGTACGAATAATGTCTTTTTCAAATAATGGAATACCAATTTTAACTACAATATTTTTGTTTCCACGCTCAATTTTTGCATCTCCTACTACAGCAGATACCTTACCAATACTTGCGAACACTGAAGAGAAAAAGAGTAAGAATAATAATAAATACTTCATAGGAACCTCGTAAGAATATTTTAAATATCAAAATCTAATTTATAGATAACAATATTTTTTATTTAATTTTTTATATAACGGATAATATAACATAATTATGCTTTTTATTTAATATAGCAAAATTGCTATACTAAAGATTTTATCGAAAGAAAGTGTCAAGAATATGACAGAATAGTTATTTATTAATTTATTTTAAGTTTAAATTCCAAATAAGATTGGCTTTTATTGTATATTTATCATATTCTGAGGAGATATGATTTGAATCTTTTTTTGTGTAATTTGCTCCAATGTTGATAAGAGATTGATTATTAATAGGTTTAAGTATCGACATAGAAAAATCAGATTTTTTATCTTTTCTTTTTGTTTGAAAGTTAACATCTGTATCATCATAATCAAGTTGTTTATAACTAATTGCTGTCTGAAGTAAATAATCTTCTATTATTTCATATGAATTATTTATATAAGTATTGAAATATTTATGTTCAACATCTGTTCTTTGATTTCTTAACTTATACTCTTTTCCTAAATTTAGACCAATTGTAAATAATCCAAATTTATTTGTTAAATATTTTAAAGAGTTTTGCCATTCAAGAAGATTAACATCACGTTCTTTTTCTCTTACAAAAGTAACTCTACCTGCTTTAAGCCCCGTAGAATAAAGCATTTTATCATTTAATGCTCTTGTATAGTTTGGATTTAAATATACATTATTTTGATAAGATTCATGACCTAAATTAACCTTATCAAATAAAAGAGGTAATGCAATTTTATAATCTTTATATAAATATGTAGGAGAAGTACTTAAAGATAAAGCATGAATATCTTTCTCTTTATGATCACTATATTTCATTAAAAGAGCAGTAACAGAACTATTCAAAATAAAATTATCACTATATTTATATGTATGATTTAATTGTCCAACAACTTGATATATTGAAGTTGATTCTTCTTTATCATTATTAGTAACTAAAACTGTACTATCAACAGTAGGATTATATATATTAAAAGATCCAGTAGCAGGTGTTGAATTTAAATTTGAATCATACAATATTCCCGTAATAAGTGTAGCTTTTAAAAAACTCTTTTTTTGTATTGATTTAATATATTCAATTTTTGCATTTACTATTTTTTTTACTTTTACAGGAACCTTTTCATTTTTCAGAACTTCATTAAATTCACTTAAAGATTGAGTATATAATTTCATCTTAAAATAAGTTTGAGCCATTTCTAACCTAGCTCTTGAATTATTTGGTTCTGCTATTAAAATTCTATCATAGGCACTTAAAGCAAATTCATATTTACCTAATTCATAAGCACTTCTACCTAAATAGAAATTTATCAAGATATCCTGCATGTTATTATAAAAAAGTGTATTGAACTGTAAATATGATTTTTCATAATTTTTAGCTCTAAAATTATTTAATGCTTTATTATATAAATTTTTTGAACCAGAAACATAAACTTTATTTTTATTAATTTCATTAGCATTTAAAGATAATGAAATTAAACCAATCAAACAAAATAGAACTGTAAATTTTCTCATTTCTTAACTGCCTTAAATACACCTTGTGCTTTATGTATTGTTGATACACCATTTTCAGCAGAACCAGAAGCATCTAAAGAAGAGTTAAAACTTCCCCCAACACTTTTTATACTGCCACTTCCATAAAATTTACCTTCTAATGAACCTGTAATATTTGTACCACTTAAAGAACCACTAAAACCTGTGTTACTTATTTCTGTACTATTAACATTCATATTCCATTGAGTATTTGCACTTGAAAAATTCATAGTACTACTTGTTAGGGAATTAGAACCTCCACCTAAATCAAAATTCATTTTTACACTATTTACAGCTGAACCATCAGTTATAATTGATTCTAAATTTCCACTACTAGCATTTAACACCGTTCCAATAACTGCTCCTTCAAAAGAGTATCTTGTATTAGAAGTAGCATCTAATACATCATCCATAATAGATGTTGATGTTTGAATTCCTGAAACCCATGTTGAGAATGGTGAGACAAAATATTCATTACTATTTAAACTACTTTTACTAAACTTTGCTGTCCAATATCCCCATGAACTATCATCATCACTTGTTAATGGATTATCATCAGAGTCAAAAAGTTTAAACTCATTATCAATAAAAGCACCATCTGGAACAGCAATTAAATATCCAGTATTACTATCTAAATTATATTCATTATCTTCCACTTTATAATTAGAATTACTTGTATCTGCCATTACTCCAAAGATATCATCATTGATATAATATGATGTATTATTAGTTATCTTACCATTAAAAGTCATTGTAATTTTATTTTCAGGACTTGTTTGAGTATCTATTGTTGCACTACCCGAAATATCACCTTTTCCTCTACTTATTGTTAGCGTCAAATTATTACTTGATTTTATTAAAGTTGTATTTGAACTATCACGTCCAAAAGCATTTGAGTTTATAAATCCGCTGTGAGTGAGTGTTCCACTAGTTTTAGCGTCACTAATTTTATCTTTTAATAAAAATGATGCACCATTTGTTCTTGTAGTATTAGATGTGGTTACAGAAGAAGAAAAATCTTTTTTACTTTCACTTGAAGTTATATAGTAATTAATAGCTTGAATATCTGTACCTAAAAGTTTAATACTTCCATTTGTATTAGCAGATATATAAGAACTTAAATTCAATGAACTATTCTTGTAATTAAAATTATATTTATTTCGATAAGACTTAACACTATTATTTTTTCCTACAATAAATTCTTCTGCCCCTGATTTATGAAAATCTTTATTTAAATGTGTCAATGATTTTAATTTTGCATTAAAATATTCAAAACCAGCATCAGTATTTTTATCAAGACTTGATTCAGTATATTTGCCAGCAGAGTCTTTTTGAAAACTCATATTAATAAAATCTTTGTAAACATATATTTTTGTTTTATCTTGCTCAGACAATAGACCATTTTTTCCAAAGACAATTAACTCATTATATTCAGCACTTCCTCCGCTAGATACATTAAAAGGATTTCCATCATAATATAGAATAAAAACTTCTCCCATATTATCTACTTCTATTTTATAGTTTCCACTTATTGTCGAAGCATTTGAGGTATAAGAAAAAGGTATAGCATCCGTACTACTAGTAAGATCAGAATGTCCAGTATATCCACCTTTCGAAGGAGTTCCTAAGGAAGAGAATGTTCTTTTAATATCTTTTTTTACAAAAGTATTATCTGAATCATAAGACAATCTTGAAAAACGCTCATCTATTGTAATTTTATTATCTACTCTTGTAGCTCTAAAAACACCTATCTCTCCTGAGGCATTAGTATTATCTTGGAAATTAAAACTATTAGCATCTCTTGTTGAAGAATCACTATTTTCAACATAAGCTCCTAAAGATTTACCGACAAAAGATAAACTTACTCTTGGTTGTTCTATTTCATTCTCAGAACTATCATCAACTATATCTTGTGCTGTTTCTGTAATATCCGAAGTTTGTTCACTAACACTTGATGTTGATAAATCACCTACATCATTACTACTTACATTTGAAGAACTATTATCTAAAGAACTATCATTTTCAAGAGATTCCGTACTTTCGTTACTATTTTCTTGATCATCTATTGAAGCTGTATCTTCTTGTGTACTTGTCTCTGTATCTTCACTATTTTCTTGAACAGTGCTATTCTCTTCTTGTTCTGTCTCCTCTATCTCGTCAGATTCTTCTGTTTGTTCTGATTCTTCAGAACTATTTGAAGTATTAGATTCTGTATTATCACTTTCCTCTTGAGAGTTAGTAGAAGTTTCTTCTTCTGGTTCTAGTTCTGATGACAATTTATTTATACTATCTTGTGTATATTCTTCAGGTGCGGATAAGTCACCATTTTCTTGTACAGTTGTTAATTCATTTGCATTAACTTCTACTTTTGTTCCTGTTCCAATAGACTCAACACTAATTCCACCTTGTGTACAAGCAATAACTTCTTGATTTCCAAGGATAATTGTACCTCTAATTCCAATAGATGCACTTTTAGTTTTTAACTTGAATTTTTCTCTATTAATTTTTCCAATTTTTCCAGTGATTGTTTTGAATGCACCTTTAAAAAAGTTCAGATTAGTTTTTGAATTTTTAGGATTTTTTATATCATATAAGTATGTATCAATATTTAAAGCAGAGTTTTTACCAAGAGTAACAATAGTATCATCTTTAAATATTAATTGAACTTTTGCATTTTTTGCAGTGTGAATAATATCTTTTTCTAATAAGGAAATTCCAATTTTCACTACAATATTTTTATTTGCACGCTCAATTCTAGCATCACCAACAACAGCAGAAACTTTTGCTATATTTGCAAAAGACGAAGATAAAAATAATAAAAATAATAATAAATATTTCATCACAAACCTACCAGACTATGTCTTTTATTAAAATACATAAAAAATAATTTAAATATAATTATAACATAATAGATATTTACTTCAATAAATACCCAACTCCTCTAACGTTTTTAATTAGGTCTACATCAATTTTTTTTCGTATATCTCTAACATGAGAAGAAATTGTATGAAAGTCTTTCATTTTATCTTCATAGATATAATCTGAAATAGTTGAAAAAGAGAGGACTTTACCTCTATTTTTAATTAGAATATATAAAATTTCATTCTGTTTTTTTGATAAAACTACAGCTTCTTTATTACAAAATAGTTGTTTTATATGTAAATCATAAGAGTATCCTTCTCCTAGTTCCACAATTTTTGTAAAATGGAACTGATTTAATATTGACTCCATTCTTAACTCTAATTCTGCTAGTTCAAATGGTTTTTTCAAGTAATCACTACAACCTAATTTATATGCTTTTTTTACATCCTCAATATCAACTAATGCACTAATCATAATAACTGGCACATCAATACTTTTATCTCTTAAAAATTCCAATATTTCCAAACCAATTACATTAGGAACATTAATATCAAAAATAAAAAAATCATATTCATATAAATTTGTACAATCTAATAATTCTAAACCATCATCAAAAGATTCAACATCATTGCCTTTTAATGTAAGATATTTAGAAATGTGTTCATTTAAAGATGTTTCATCTTCTAGTAATAAAATTTTCATTTTTTCTCTTTATATGTAAATTTAAATTTTGTCTTGTTATTTATTGAAGTTACATCTATTTTAATATCATTCTTTTTACAAATTAAAGCAACAATTTCAAGACCTATTCCAAAGCCTGTAGATTCACTATCTTCTTGATATAGTTTTTCAAATATTTTATCTGGGTTACTTAGAATCTTTCCTCTATTACTTATTGCAAAAGATATAAAACCTTCATCTTTCATATCAATTTTAATATTTATGATTGAGTTTTTATACCCATATTTTAATGCATTTGATAAAATATTTAACACAACTCTTTTTAGTTCAATCTCACTAATAAAAATCATTGGATTATCAACATTAGATTCTAATTCAAAATCCATTTCATTATTCAAAGCAATTGGTGTTAAATAGTTCATTTGCTCTTTCATAAAAGGTTCTAATTCAATCCATTGAGCTTCAAATTGTGTTACTTCTTTTTTAATAGAATAATACATATCATCAGAAAATATATTAAGTAATCTCATTGCAGATTTTATACTTTTTAGATAATTAGTATTTCCATGCTCCAAAACCTGCATTTCTAAACCTGTAGACATTACACTCAAAGGTGTATATATTTCATGAAATGATTTTTCAACTAAGTTATTTAAAGAAGAGATAATCATACTTGTTTGAAGATGAGATTTAACCCTTACAAGAACTTCTTGTTCATGGAAAGGTTTAGGAATGTAATCTACACCCCCAACGTCAAAAGCTTTTACTTTATCATTAGGACTTGTTAATGCAGATAAAAAAATGATAGGAATATCTTTTGTTTTTTCACTCTTTTTTAACCTCTTACAGGTTTCATAACCATCAATATTTGGCATTAAAATATCTAATAAAATTAAATCTGGTAGAATTTCTTCAGCAATTTTTATTGCTTTCTCTCCATCTTTAGAAAGAAATACATCAAAATCATCTTTTTCTAAAATATTTTTTAGAATATTTAAATTTTCAGTTGTATCATCAACAACTAATATTGTTTTATTATTTGTATTCATATTTCACTCTTTTTTTCACTTAGAATATCTACGATCTTATCAAATTCATACTCTTCTAAATAATCTAAAAGGTACTCTTTTGTTTTATTATCAACTATTTGCCCTATAAGTTTATTACATACTTTATAGTTTCCTAAATTAGATTCTAATACTAAACTATTTTTTAATTCCTCTTCTATTTTTATATTAAAAGATGTATCCGTAGGTTCTTTTTTAACAAAATCATACTCACTAGAACTAAACATAATTAGTACCTGATCAATATCTATAAAACTATATGGTTCTACTATATAAGTAGTTGAAATTTTATTTATATTTGCTAAATCCCTAGCCATTACAAGTGAGGTTAAAGCAATAATAGAAATATCTTTATTTTCATCTTTTAACTTAGCTAAATAATTTATTTCTTCAGAATTTATATTATCAATATCAATAAAAATCATATTGTTAATATCATTAAGCTCAATTCCTTTTAATTTATCTATATTATTAATCTCTTTATATTTTATATTTCTTGTGGAAAAGTAAGTATCCAATATTGATATATTTTCTTTTCTACATGAATAAATAATAGGGATTAAACTATCTGAATCTTTAATAGATTTAATTTCTTGTATTTCAAAAATATCCTCTTGAGTAGAAACAAAAGTTTTAGTATTTTTTTGGCATTTAATAGAAAATGAAAATTCACTACCTTTATTAAGTTTCGAGCTAATATTAAGTTCACTCTCTAGAAGAGTTAAGTTCTTATTTACAATTCCTAAACCCAATCCAAAACCGTCAATATCTTTACTATTTTCACCTCTAACATACTCATTACTCAAATTTATAATATCTGACTCATTAATACCTGAACCTGAGTCTTTAATCTCAAAGATAATAGAATCTTTGTTTTCAGAAATATTACAATTTATAGATACAAATCCCCTATTTGTGAACTTTACTGCATTTCCAACTAGATTTAATAAAATATAAAAGAGTTTATTTTTATCACTTTTTAATATATATTCTTTATTAATATTTGTATTTAATTCAAAGTCCAAACCTTTTGATGAGGCAAGATTTTTGAAAATAGAATATATGTTTAATAATAGTTCTTTTAAATTAAATTGTGAGAGTATGATCTTATCATTTCCACTGTTTTTGCTTAATGTAATAATATTGTTAATTAGATCGATCATATGAGAAGTAGCATTAATGATTTTTTTAACGCTTTTTTTATTATCCATACTTAATGTATTGTCATTATCTAAAATTTGAGCATTCCCATAAATTGCATTCAGTAATGTTCTTACATCATGGGAAATATTAGATAAAAAAAGGTCTCTATGTTTATCTGATTCCTTTTTTCTGCTCTGTTCAATAATAGTTATTAATTCTTTTTTTGTTAAGTTTGAATAATCCATATTAAATAATAACAGAATTTAAATTATTTTTTACTACTAAATTACAATGAAATATTCTTTGATATAAGTTTTTCATCGATTTTATAGACTAAAAAAGTTTTTTTATCTATAATTTTATTAGAAACAATAATCTTATTTTGCAAATTTAAATTTGTTCCAATATAAGTATTATCATAAATTATTGAAGAGTTTATATTTGTGTTGTTTTCAATAATTACATTATTTGAAATAATTACATTTGGCCCAATAACACAATTATCCAATATCTTTACATTATCTTGAATAACAACAGGTTCAATTAATTTTGAGGTTGCTGAGATCTTTACATTTTTACCTATAATAATGTTATTATCATTACTATATCCATATGCATAATCAATACTATTAATACGATTTAAAATATGATTCAAAACTTCAACATAATTATCTAAAGAGCTAATAGCTTTTATTTTAATAAAATCTATATCATTAACTTTAGATTCTCCACTTTTGTGATAACTCAGTTCAAACGTATTTTCTTTCAATACAAAACTATGATTTAGAGTAACTATTTTCTCTTTTATTGTCTCAAAAGAAGTATAAATAAATCCGATATTATATATACATAAAAGGTCATGACTATTAAGATATTCATAATCTAAACTACTCTCATTTTCAATAAAATTAACTTGAGGAGAGAAAACTTTAGATAAATAAAACTCATCAACAAAATTATTCAAATCTTTTCCAAGAACAAATATTTCATCTACTTCTAATTCATTAAAAAAATCAAAATAGTAAGAGAAGAGCTCTTTTCCACAAACCTTTAGTTGTAATAGATTATTACTTAAAAGCTCAAGTTCCCCACTAGGCGATAATTTCGTTGATATTTTGATTATAGCTTTCATTGTCATTCTCCATTAGTTTAAAACTATTAATAGCATCATTTTCATTTTCATAAATATCTATAATTGAATTAACTCTTGTTATTTCAAAAATCAGTTTTGCTTGATCTAATAAGTTATGAATTTTTACATCCCCATCTTTTTCTCTTAATTTTTTCAAACAAAAAACAATATAACCAAGTCCAGAAGAGTCAATCATTGTTACTTCTTTAAAATCAAATAAGAAATATTTATATGATGATTCATATTCAAAAAATTCTCTTTTTAAATCACTTACATCTTCAAGCATAAGCTCACCTTTTAGACTAACAACTAAAACATTACCTTTGTTTTCATATTTTGCCTCTAACATAATAAACTCCTTATTTTTTATAATTATAAAATTCTTGTATGCAAAAAAATTGCAATTACACTAATAAGAACCCTTTTGGAATAAAACAGCTGGAATTGTTTTTAGTAATAAAACTATATCTTTTAGTAAAGATTGTGTTTTTATATACTCTTTATCCATTTGAACCTGTTCTTTAAAAGGAATACTACTTCTTCCTGAAACCTGCCAAATACACGTAATTCCAGGTTTGGCATCTAATCTTTTTTTATCATCCATGTTGTATAACTTAACCTCATCAATTACAGGTGGTCTAGGACCTACTAAACTCATATTGCCTAAGAATACATTTGCTAATTGAGGTAATTCATCAATACTTGTTTTTCTAATAAATTTACCTATTTTAGTAATTCTTGGATCATCTTTCATTTTAAAAATAACTCCATCTTTAGATTGATTTTGATCTTTTAATTTTTCTTTTAACTCTTCTGCATCAACTACCATAGATCTAAATTTAAACATTTTAAATATCTTTCCATTTAAACCTACTCTATCTTGAACAAAAAATACATCCCCTTTACTCGTAAGTTTTATAATTATTGCAACAATTAAAAAAAGCGGTAAAAAAAGTATCATTAAAATAAATGAAGCAATAACATCTATTGACCTTTTTAGAAAATTTCTTGAAACAATAGCTAGTTTCCAAATAACTTTTTGTAGATTTAATTTCTTTGGTTTATCATAAGTATTAAGATAATTATCAATTAAACTATCATTTTGTAATTGTTTTTTATATCTAAGAACTCTATATATAAATAAAGGATTACCAAGAATATATCTTTTCCACATTCTTTTAGGTTCTTGTATCATTCTATAAACCCACTCAAAACCTGTTTCTCGCAAATACATTGGAGCTCTTTTAATATTAGAAGAATAAAAATCAAATAAACCTCCAACTCCTATAATTACATTAGAGTTCAATTGCTTTTTATATTTTTCAATAAAAATCTCTTGCATAGGTGCTCCCATAGCCACAAGCAAAATATCAGCCCCAGTACTATTGATTCTATTAATTAACTCTGTTTGCTCTAGTTCGTGATTAATATAACCGTGAGCTGTTCCTACTATTTGTAAGTTTGGATACTTTTCTAATAGTTTTTCTTTTGCTTTTAAAGCCACTCCATCTTTTGCACCAAGAAGAAATATCTTAAAAGAGTTTGTTTGGCTTAATGAACAAATATGAGGAAGCATATCTGTCCCATTTACATTCTCTTTGAGTTTCTGTTTTAAAATATTGCAAGCTATATTTATTCCACTGCCATCAGGTAGTACTAAATCTGCTTTTGTAAGTGTTTGTTTATATTCATTATTAGAGAATGTTTTATTTAAACAATCAGCATTAATAAAAGATATACTTTTTTTATCTTTTTTATGAATACTATTTTTTATAATTTCTAATATTTCATTCATTGCTAAATTATTAAAACTAATATCAAAGATAGCAATAGTTTTTGAGATTTTATTAGTTTTTGAAAAATACAATAAACTAATCATACCCTTACATAAAATAGATACATCACTAAAAAAAGAGCGTTTAGATATATACTCTTTATTGCAAGAGCTGATATTAATATTCGCTATTTTAGAATTAGCTCGTATAAACCATAAACTAAAGATTCCGGGTTTATGATTAACTTTATATTTAATATTCTCATTATATTTAACTAAAGCTACCCCAACTAATGATATTTTAGAAATTAAAACAAAATAGTATAAAGGCATACTTTTAATAAAAATATTATTCGTATTAAAAAAACTAAGATTTATTTGATTATGCTCATCTAAAAAGAATTGTTTTTTAGTATAAATTTCTTTATTAGAAAAAATCTTTCGAAAGAAGAAAATCATATAAAAAACCATTCCTAAAACTAATACAAAAAGTGAAATAAAAATTTCAAAAACACGTTTTGTTACAATATAAAAACTATCTAGTTTTATATAATTCAATAATTTTGTTTGCATGATAACTCCAATCATATTTTTTTACTTCTACTAAACCTTTAGCAACCATTTCTTCTTGTTTACTTTCATCACTTAAAACTTCTTCAATACAATTTTTTATACTCAAAGGACTATATTCATCAAAGAAAGCAGATACATCTTTTCCTATTTCTAATAAAGATGAATTAGAAGCACATAACGTTGGTACTTTCATTGCCATTGCTTCAATCAAAGGAATTCCAAAACCTTCATAATAAGAAGGGAATATAAATAGTTTTGCATTATAAAAAATAGAAGGTAATTCTTCATTTTCTAAAAAGCCTAGAATTTTAATTGATTCTTTATCTTTTGAGTTTTGTATATGATCTATAATCACATGGGAGTTTTCTTTTTGATTCCCAACTAATACCAAATCATATTCATCTTTTATTTCAAGAGGTAAAGCCTCATAAGCTTTAATAAGATTAAGATGATTCTTTCCTGGGTGCTCTAACCTTGATACATATAAAAAGTATTTTTTATTTAAAGAGAGTTTTTCTTTTATTTTTTCAAAATCACCTTTGGGACTATGAAATAATTCTTTATCAACCCCATTGTAATTAACAATAATTCTTTGAGAATCTATATTAAAATGTTTTTCCATATCAAGTTTTGTATTATTACTAACAGCAATTATTTTTTTGATTGGTTTTAAAAAAATTGGAATAATATGTTTTATATAAAACATTCTAAAAAAGTCATATTTATTTGATACATTAAATTGAGATAAATCATGAAATGTAGCAATTGTAAAAATAGGATAAAAAGCCATTAATCTTCTATTTGCAGCAGGTAAAAACATAAAATCATAATCTTTATTTACATAAAAAGGTAAAAAGAACATATGAAATATCAAATTTAAAATACTTGATTTAAGAATATTAGGAAATAAAATAAAATGAATATTTTTATGTTTTCTTTTAAAGTTATCCATATCTTTTTCTAATAAAGCTACAGAAACCTTATTATCTTGTGCAAGATTATATATAGTATTTTCAATATAGTTTGAGATGCCAGATTTCCCATCATCAAAGGCTAAGGCACTAACAAATATCTTTTTCATAATAACTCTCCTATCTTTTTTATTATCATAAGAAAGTTAGGTGCAAAAACATTGCAATTTGATTATAAAAAAGAGTTATAGGATTTGTTTTATGATTTTTTTTGAGGCACTTTTTGAGTTTAAAAGTTGATAATCTATATTTTCATTATTCAACATTGTAAGTATTTTGTTATCTAAATTTATAGCTTCTTCTAAAGTTTCATTTCTTCCATACTCTTGATAAATAATATCTTTTCTTTTCAAAAAGAAATTGATATTTTCATACTTATTAAAAACATCTAATAACATTTGTTTAAATAGTTTTTCATCATAAATAGATGTTTGTTTATAAAATACATATCCTAAAAGAAAAGAACCATCACATATTGCATAATCAACCTCATTTTCTAAACGCAATAGATTATGGTGTTGTTGAGCAAAGATATATAAATAATCATCTAAAGTTCTAAAGCTTTTTTCATAAGTTAAATCTTTAGCAAACTCACTTACATATTCAACTTTTTGATTCATTTTTTTTAATTTAGAAAAAAGACTAACAGCAGTAGTAGATTTACCACTTCCAGGACCTGCAAAAATATTAATTACTTTCATAATAAACTCCTATTGATAGTTTCCATAAGTAGCTTTTTGTTTTAAAATCTTTCTGCTTTGACCATTTTTATGACCTTTATAATATGCATATTGATAAATAAATCTTCTAATTATTGCTTTTGTAAACTCACAATATTCACAAGTTTTTATATGATATTTGAAATCATTAAAAAGCGAAGCTGCATAGGATTTACACATATTATAAATACTAAATTTATTATCAAAAATAAAAGCATCTGCTTCCCCTTCTACAAATCGTCTATTATATATTTGATTTAAAGTATAATTATGAGAGTGCATAACAAGTGCATTAGCTACATATTTAACTACAAGATTTTTATTTCTTAGATCATAACCCATTTTTGTATCCTCTGAAGCCCATGCTTTTGTATAAAAAGGATTTTTATGCCAAACTGTTTTTTTTATTCCTGATAAAGGTAGTGAAAAATACATCCAAGTAGGAGCATTTGATTTATTTGGAAAAGCTAATTCATAATCTCTTTTTACCCAAGGTTTTGCTTCTGGTCTTGCAATTTGTCTAGCAAAAACGGCACTTACCTGCTCTTTTTTTAGTTCATTAATTAGATTTAATAAACAGTGTTTATTTAACATCACTGTATCTGAGTTTAAAAATACAATTAGATTTGTTTTTGTTTTTGATACTGCGTTATTTAATACGATTCCAGGATGATAATCTTCTGCTTTTACTTCTATTAACTTATGTTCATAAAAAGCAGCTTGTTTTAGCGTGTCATCACTTGAACCAGAATCTACAATTAATAATTCAAAATCTTTATATGTTTGAGAAAACAAAGCTTTTAGGGTTTTTGAAATAATATCCGAATTGTTTTTTGTTCGAACAATCACTGTTGTTTCTATATTTTTCATGATTTAGCCTTTACAAGTTCACTCATATGTACAGTTTCACAAGTAGAAATATATTCCAAAATTCTTTTTACTTGTTTAAAGTTATCACATAAATACATAGTAATAGGATGTATGATTACATTTGATACGAGCCCTTTAGCTTCTCTATCTTTTAATTGTTCTAAAACTAGATTTGCCCATGTTTCCACATAATAAGACTCTTTACCAAAATCATCACTCCAGTTATATCTTTTTTGCCATTTCTCAATCCATTGAGGAGTTCTCTCTGCATGAATTAAATGTTCGTGATCTGGAATAATATTAATAGGGAAATTATAAATTCCTGTTTTATGTAAAGATGGTTCATTTGAAGCTTTCTTAACTCCATCAGAACAGATTTGTATTCCAGCATCAAAAAGTACTTCTTCTGTATTTTCACCATGCATATACATATGGTTTCTCCACACTTTTATATCTCTTCCTGTTTTTTCTTTTATAATTTCTATTGTCTTTAAAGTATCATTTCGTTGATACCATTTAGGACCATTATAATTTTTTGTTAATTTATTCCAAACTCTATGGAAAAACTCATTTTCAAAGGCATCATAATTATGACCACCCACTTCTATTAAAGGATTAAATACTATCTGTTTTACATCACTCCACTCTTCTTCAAAAGATTTACCAGTGATAAAATAATTCATTTTAATATCGTAAACCTCTAAAAGTCTTAGAAATAATATAGCTGTTTTCATTTCGCTAATATAACTGTGTTGTTGATTTCCTGTATTTAAACTCATATGATGTAAGTCACCTGTTAAACAAATCATAATTTATCCTTTATATTCCAAAATCTTCTCTAATAAAATTACTATTAACATAATTCTTCCAATAAGTTAAATATTGATTTTTTAAATTTTTATCATCATTATTTGTTTGGAAAAAATCTCTTACAATCCCATCAAACTCTTTACCTTTAATTCCATAAGCAATAAAAGGAAATAAAATGGGCATCATTCCTTTCACTCCAAGCATTTTATATTTTAGGTCTTCTACAAAACTAAAGCCTGAAATTTTTGGTGTTTTTTTCACTAAAAATAAAATCTTTTTGATATTACCTTTTAGAGTAGATGTATCAATTAATGATTGATTTATTGCTTTTGTAATATACGTTTTAGAGTTTATTTCAACATTATCTAAAGCTAAAGATTCACATAAAAAATGTATTTTTGTTAGCTCTTTTTTTAAAAACTGGTGATATTTATTAATATTAAATTTATCATATCTTTCATAATTTGGTTGGAATCTAAACTCCATTGCTTTATCATATAAAGCTTTGAATTTAGGATCAATATTATTTAGAGCTTTCATTCTTTTTTGTTTTTCAACATAACTATAGTGGTACTGTCCAAGATAAAACAGTAAAGCATCTCCATAACCAATAATTGCTTTTATCCAATGCTTTATTACAGTTTTTTTATCTTTATAAACTAAATTTTCTTTTTCTAAAATCAAATCATTTATAATTAATAAAGTTCCTCTATTTACAATTAGGTTTCTAATATCCCAAGAAGGAATAGTTTCTACTTCAAAATTAGTATTTTTACTTAGACAATCACTATTTCCTGCAATTAGCTTATGACCATATTTCATATCATATGTAATAACTAAAGGATCAATATTTAAAAGTTTAGAAGCACTAATTACTGTGAATTCAACAAAAATCCCTAAAGATTCAGTATGTTTATCAAAGATACTTTTACACATATCAGATAATAATACTTCTTCGTCTTTTGTAATATTTTTTGAAACAACTATAAAGTCAAAGTTATTATGTGGGTACTCTCTATTTTCAACTTTTACAACACCACCCTCACCTCTACCATAACCACCAATTAGAATCACAGCTTCATATAAATCTTCTGATATTAAAGTTTTAACATCTAATGAAATATCATCTAAAACTTTTCCTAATTTTTCATCAAATTCTTTGCTTCCCTTTACGGTAAGTCTCCCATAACTAGACATATTCAACTCCTAATTTATTTTGGAATGTTTCTATTAATAAACTTGTATGAGCAGCACTATCATGTTCATAAATACTAGTTTTTAATACATTAAAACATATTCTTTGGTGTAGTTTTTTATCTTCAATTAATAAGTTGATTTTTTCTTGTAAATCTTTTATATCATTAGGAGAAACAAGTAATCCATTAACATCATGTTTTAACCATTGAGATACTCCACCAACTGCTGTAGCAATTACAGGTAAACCAACTTTTTGAGCTTCTATTCCTACTAAATTAAAAGTTTCAGGAGCTCTACTTGGTACAACTAAACAGTAAGCTCTTTTATAGTATTCCATTAGTTCTTCATGGTTTAATTTTCCAACAAAAGTAACTCTATGTTCAATTTTTAGCTCTTTACAATAATGTTTGAAATACTCTTCTTGTTTCCCTTCACCTACAACTACTAGATTATATTCTTCATCTATTTTATGCATTGACTTAAGTAAGGCATCTAATCCTTTTCCATTAATTAATTGCCCAACAAAAAGTAAAGTTTTATTAGCTGTGAAATTAGTATTTGTTGAATATTCAAACTTTTTAGCAGCATATAATGGATTTACAGTAATACTTTCATTGTCAAATTCATGTAATTCTAAATGCTCTTTCATATACTCAGAAGCCACAATAAAGTGATTTAACTCTTTATTTACTTTTTGTAGTTTTTCTAGTTTTCCAAGAGTTTGAATAGAAAAACCTAAAGCTGAGTTTGATCTATTTACAAAACCTAAACATCCATAACAACCTAAACCTAACTTTTTAGTACAAGTCTTTTTGCCAAGTGTTGTATATTTGTGCTCTCTTAAACAAAATAGTTTATGATCATGAAAAAATCTAACAGTAGGTATTTTAGTTTTTATAATCTCTTTATAGATACTTTCATCATCTAACTGATGAATATAAATCACATCTGGTTGAATATTTATTATTTGATCATATACATTAAGTATAGGAAAAGCTTCATCAAACATATCAAGAAATTCATTGTGTACATCTTCATTTGCGTCATATAATAAAGAAGATTGAATATCGAAGTTTTTCATCTCATCCGCAGTATTATAAATATACTGTTCAGCTCCACCTTGAAGAGTAGCTTTTTGATTTATCCATAGAACTCTCATAACTTGCTCCTAATCTTTTTTCTTAGTTTAACTACTAAAGTTGCAGAAAGTTTGCAATATGAGAGTCTATAAATTACTTCTTAGAATTTATAGATTTATCATAAATATTTGAAAGAGTTTTATTAATTAAAGACTCATCATAGTTTAATACTTCAAGTGAAGCATTAGTAATTAGTCTATTTTTCAAGTCCTCATCTAAAAGGATTTTGTTCATATTTTTCTCTAATGAAAGTAAAGATTCATTTTCAAAAACCAATGCAGTTTTTTCAGCTTCTATTACATTACAAATACCACAAACACTACTAAGAATCAAAGGAAGTTTACTAGCCCATGCTTCTAAAGCTACTATTCCAAAAGGTTCGTGAGTAGAAGCTAATACAAAAGCATTACTATTTAAATAAGTATTTATCAATTCCGAACTATTGGGTTTTAAATCTGTAATTATTGTAATAAAATCCTGTAAGTTCTCAAAAGAGATAAACTCTTTTAATTCATTTAGATAATCTTCATCGGTTATATTTCCAACTAATAAGAGATGTATATTTTTATTTTTTTCTAATAGGTTTTTAAAAGCCTTTAAAATTAAAAGTTGATTTTTTTGTTTATCAATTCTAGCTGAAGATAAAAATACAAACTTATCTTCATCTATTGAATATCTATTTCTGAAAGTCTCATCTTTTTGTATTTGAAATTGTTTTATGTTCACACTATTAGATAATAAATAAACATCTTTATTTGGATAGTTCTTTTTTGTATTTTCATACTCTTTTTTATTTAACGTAATAATTGAAGAAGCATCATCATATACTCGTCTTGAACCAAATAAAAAGCCTAATACTTTTCCCCATTCAAAAGAGTTTTGTGTAGGTTGCATTCTTGTTTTGGCTTCATTCTGATTAATATCATATAAGCCCCCATGTATTGTAACAATATAAGGTATCTTTCTTATTTTACAAATAGTTCTAGCAATAGAACCCATTCTTTTTGCTGTATGTAAATGAATTAAATCTACATCTTTTATAAAAAATAGATAATAAAAAAGTGACCAAGAAAACAAGTTTCCTCCAACTAGATCTAAACTATTTTTATTTTTATTTGATAAATTAAAATATGGATAGAAGTAACTAAATCTTTTTACTTTTATATTACTTATTACTTCTTCTTTTTTATCACTTAGAATATCACTTGTAATAACTTTTGATTTAATACCATAGTTTTTTAGACCATTAGCAATTGATACTACAACATTTTCAGTTCCGCCCCAGTGGGATTTTGTAAATCTTCTTGGAATATGAAGAACACTTGTTTTACTAGTAATATCTTTTATAATAGTAGAGAGTTTTTCTTGTACATTTGAGAAAGAGTAATTATTAGAAACATATTTGAAAGCTATGTTTTCATATTTTTCTTTTGTTTGTTTATTTTGACAAATTGTTAAAATATCTCCAGCAATTTCATCTTCTTTATTAGCTATGAATATTTTTCCTTCTAAGTCTAAACCACTTGCAGCTCTACTTGTGGCAACAATAGATTTTTTTAAACTAGCAACTTCTAGTATTCTAGTTAATGTTCCAGATGCAACTGTCAAAGGAAATAGTACTAATAGTGAGTTTTTTATATAAGAAGCAATATCATCAACTTCCCCTATTAATTTAATATTTTCATATTTCTTTTGATGTAAAGGTGTAGCATTTTTCCCTACAATATAGATCTTTGTATCTGTAGATTTTAAAAAGAATTTTAATAAAGGATATATCTTTTCAATTAGATATGTGTATGCACTTAAATTTGCAGTTGAATTTAGTACTCCATAAAAAAGTATATATTTATCTTTAATTTTTTTTGATTCATCTACTTTAATTTTATTAATTACATTAGGTAAAACAAAATGATTATCATTGTTTTTGATATTATATTTATTTTTAACAAGTTCTAATTCGTTTTTATTTGTATATAAAAAATTATAGTCTTTATTAAATAGTCTTTTTTCAAAGAAACTCAATTTATAATATTCAAAAAAATGATATCTATTTTTAATTGATTTATTTTGATTCCAAGCAGCATTTGAAATCTCTGAAAAAAGCATATCTACATCAATAATGATTTTTATTTTTGGATTAATACTTTTAATAAAATCAGCAATTTTAGCAGTAGAAGATAGTCTTAAAAAACATACATCATAACTATTTTTTAGGATAATATTTTTTAATTTATCTAGATTTTGTTTATCAAAATTTAAAACTGCTTGGCTTTTATACCAAGGTTGTTTTATATTTTTTATTGTAAATAATCTATTATCATTTCTATGAGAATATAAAAGTTCTTTTGAATACTCTGCATTTTTAATTAAAAAAACATCAGTATTATAATCTTTCACTAAGGACTCATACAAAAATTTACTTCTATTTTTATCCCCTGAATCAAATCCAATAAAAGGAGTGTCTATATATAATAATTTTAGAGTTTTCATTTTGAACTTCTTTCCTTTAATAAACTATTAATACTAGTTTCTAAAGTTGTTTCTTCTGATTTTCTACGAGTATCATCAATCAACCATGTCATATCACTTTCTTTAGTATTAGTAACTGTGCCATCTAAATCAATAATAGAATCAGAGAAAAGAATCTTTTCATTTATTCTGGCTAAGGAATTAATACTTTTATAATCATCAATAATTGATTTTCGAAGTATTACTTTTTGGCTAATTTTACAATTTGAACCAATCATTGTTGGACCAATTATTACAGCTCCATCTTCAACACAAGAAGAAGATCCAATATAAACAGGAGGAATTATTTTTACTTTTTCCAAATCAATTTTTACATTAAGACCTAAATATATGCCTTTTTTAACCTCTTTTGCATTAATGTTATAACCTTTAATTTCTCCTGATAAAATCTTACAAGTTGCATCATAAAAATCATCTACATTACCAATATCTACCCATTCATACGGAATATCTACCCCATAAATATTAAGTTCTCTTTTTGCAAGTAAAGGTAATAAATCACCTCCAATATCAAACTCTTTATCTTTTGGAATATAATTAAAAACTTCTGGTTCAAAAATATAAATACCTGTATTGGCTAAAGTTGAAAGAGCTTCATTTACATCTGGTTTTTCTTGAAAAGTAAGAATTTTATCATTCTCATCAAGCTTTACTATTCCATATTTATTAGTTTCTTCTTTTTGAACTTTTTTTAAAGCAATTGTTGCCATTGATTTTTTTTCTTTATGAATATCTATAGCTTTTTTAATATCTAAATCAATTAGAGCATCAGCACATAAAACAACAAAAGTATCATCAAAAAAAGATGAAAATTCTTGGATTTTTTTCATACCACCTGCACTACCTAATGCTTTAGATATAAGTTTATCTTCTTGTAATTCACCTTCAAAAGAGTAAGCTATTTGCACTCCAAAACGACTTCCATTTCCAAAATAATTCTCTATTTTAGATGATAGATAACTTGTATTAATTATGATTTCATCAATTTCACAAGTTTTTAAATGTTCAATTATTGATTCCAATACCGGTTTTTGAAGAAGGGGTATCATTGGTTTTGGAGTATCATTAGTAATTGGACGAACTCTTGTTCCTTTTCCTGCTGCTAATATCATCGCTTTCATTTTGCACCTCAATTATTTTCTTTTATAATCATCTTCGTATCTAACAATGTCATCTTCTTCAAGATACTCACCTACTTGCACTTCAATTAAAACTAAATCAATTTTTCCTTCATTTTCTAATCTATGTTTTTTACCCATTGGAATATAAACTGATTCATTAGCTCTAACTAATTTTTTATTTTTTCCTATAGTTACAGTTGCAGTTCCACTAAGCACAATCCAGTGTTCATTTCTATGGAAATGTTTTTGTAAAGATAATCTTTTTTTAGGTTTTACAAGAATAGTTTTGAATTTATAATTTGCTTTTTCTTCCATAACATTATAAGTTCCCCAAGGTCTGTGAACCAGTGGATGATCTATTGCTAAAGTTGAACCCTCTTTTACTAATTGTGATACCACTTCTTTTACATCTTGTGTTTTCTCTTTATTAACAATAAGTAAGGCATCCGGAGTATTTACAATAGCTAGATTTTCAACTTCTACTAAAGCTACTTTTTTATGATTCGAGATAACAAGATTATCTTTTGAATTTAATAAAAGAGGTTCATCTGTAGTATATTTAACTGCATTATTGTTTTCATCTTTTTCTAAAGCTTTATAAATTGAACAAAAACTTCCTAAGTCACTCCAGCCAATATCACTTCTTACTACTTTTAGATTAAAACATTTTTCCATTACAGCAACATCAATACTAACAGCAGGAATATCTTCCATAAGTTCTTTATTTATTCTAATTACACTTTTTGTTTTTGCACTACTATAAGCATAAATAGCTGGTTCATAAATATCTAAAGCAAACTCTCGTACACTATTTAGTAAAACACTTGCTTTAAAACAAAACATTCCACTATTCCAAAGATATTTTTTTGAATCTACAAATTTATGTGCAGTTTCTAAATCTGGTTTTTCATGGAAAGAATTAACCATTTCATCTTTTGCTTTTATATAACCATAACCAACTTCTGCATATGTTGGAACAATTCCAAAGAGAGTAATATAATCATCCATTGCAAACTGTTTTGCATCTAATACACTTGCTTCATAATTCTCAATATTTAAAATTGAGTGATCACAAGGAGTTACAAAAACTGTCTCATTTGCTTGAACATGTAAAGAGGCGATTATGATTGCAGCTGCTGTATTTCTACCAACTGATTCTAGAATAAACTCCACTTTAAAGTTTGAAGGAAGAAGATTTTTAATCTCATCAATTTGATCTAAAGCCATAAAATAATGGTCTTCGTTACAAACAATCAAAAACTTATTTGTTAATTTACTATTTCTTAATATAGTATCTTGAAATAGTGAGTATTCACTTATTAATTGTGTGAATTGTTTTGGCATGTGTGTTCTAGAAATTGGCCACAATCTTGTACCATTTCCACCACATAAAATTACATTTACCATAATACACCTCCGTTTTATAATAGAGAGTTTCGCGTACTTGTATGCAAATAAAATGCAATTATGAAAAAAGTTCAAAAAATTATTACAATTTGCCATAAAATCTTATTGATTCTATTTTTTTTACTATAATTATAAGAAATACAAAGGTCAAACCTATAAATGATAAGGAAATTCAAGTGAATGGAAAAATAGAAATTACATATAAGTTATTATGTAAAAATGACGTAAATAAAGAGATTAGTTTATCTCAACTTTTAAAAAACGAAAAAATAGCCAAGTTAATTAAAAGTGAATTTGCAAAAGGTTTTAGAAATATTGATTTAGTATGTCCAAAAGAGATAGAAGATACTTTTAAAATTGAAACAATTAAAGAGTATTATACTTTTGAAGTTTTAAAAGATGATTTTGCTGATATTCTAGCTTTAGCAGAAGAGAATGCAGCTTCAAGAAAATTATTCAAAAAAGATTGTAATAGAATAGAACTTGTAGATATTAAAACTCTTGATTAATTAAGAGAATTTTACAACTAAAGCAGTAGTATCATCTGTTTTAGGTTCATCTTCAATAAATTCATTTAGTGAGCTTTGTATATTAACAAGTATTTCATCTACATCTAGATCTATTGAGTTATGGCTAATATCAATTAATCTATCTAAAGTATACATTTCCCCTGCTTTATTTTTGGCTTCGATTAATCCATCTGTATATAAAATCAAAGAATCATTTTTTTGCAGTTTTTTATGTACAGGTTTATATTTAGTATCAGAGAACACACCCAATGGAATTGCAGTTGATTTTAGTTTTTCCATTCTGTTTTTTTCTTTTGTAAAATACAGAACTTCATTATGTCCAGTACTTATGTACTCGAACCTATTCTCTTTTTCATAATATTTTATGAAAAAGGCTGTGATAAAAAAATCACTATGTTTTGAGTCTTCGCACATAAGATTATTTATCAAAAGTATTTGTTCATCAAAACTAATATTTAAACTAAGAATAGATCTACAAACTCCTCTAAAGGTACTCATAGTAATAGCAGGACCAACTCCGTGTCCAGAAACATCTGCAATTATAATATTAATAGCTCCATCTTTGGAATCAAATAAATCATAATAATCTCCCCCAACATACTCAGCTGCTTCAAAAAAAGTTGAAACATTCATTTTAGCAACAGTAGGAAGTTCTTTAGGCAAGAAATTCACTTGTACTTGTTGAGCTACTTGCATCTCTTCTTTTAATCTATTACCTTTTTTTACTTCTTCTACCATTTTTTGAAGTTCGTAATTTTTAACTAGTAAATCAGCAGATCGCTCTTCTACTAGCTTTTCTAAATTTTCTTTATATTCTATATTTTCTCTTTTTAATAGAATATGTTTTATAGTTTTTTTAATTGTAAAATAAAATTTATTTACATCTAAAGGTTTAAAAACAAAACCATCAACACCTAATTCAATAGCTTTGGTTAAAAACTTTTGTTCTGTATATGCAGATAAAAATATTATACTTTGTTCAATCTCTACAGTTTTAATAATTCTTGCCATTTCTAAACCATCCATGATATTCATAATAATATCACTAATAATCAAGTCATGTTTGGATTTCATATATAAAAACAAACCTTCTTTTCCATTTACAGCAACTTCTATATCATCAAATATTCGACTTAATAGTTTATGTGTTTTTGCTCTAGCAATTTCATTATCTTCTACATATAAAACTTTTATATTTTTAGAGAGAAGTTTAATTTCTGTAATATCATCCATTTATAACTCCACAATAAGTTTGATACTATTTTTTTTGAAGATTACATCTTTACAAAAATGTTTCATCAAAATAATACCTCTTCCAGAATCTTTTAGTAAATCTTCTGTTTTTATATGTTCACTATCTTTTTGTTTGTTTTCAATAGCAACACCCTCACCTTCATCTTTAACTTCAATACTAATTTGTGACTTATCAATACAATAAGATAAAGTTACATTTTTATCTTTATTTTCTTTATTTCCATGAATTATTGCATTAGCTAATGCTTCTTGAATTACTAGAGATAAAGTATTTTTTTTATCTTGATTTTTAATTAGTTTAAATAATTTTGATTCTAACCAATCAAATACCTTTGGAATATTTGATAATTCACTAGAAAAAATAAAATTTGAAGAAGATGAATTCATGAAAAATCCTTAATATTATCTACTTACATCTACGAATGTATTTAACTTTGTAACATCAAATATATTAAATACAATCTCATTAACATTTATGATTTTTAAACTTTTATCATGTTCTAAAAGTTTTTTGTAAAGATTAATAATCATTGTTAAACCTGAACTATCAATAAAATTTATATTATAAAAATCTAATACCTGTTCATCTTTTTTTGAACTACCACTTATTTCAGATATAACTGGAGTCAATTGTTCTTTTATTAGTTTTAAATTTGTTGTATCAATTCTATCGCAATCAATAAAAGAAACAACAGATTTATTTTTTTCATTTTTTATATTTATAAACATAAAATACTCCTTCTAAAATAATTATACATTAATTAAATTAAATAGTTTTTATTTTATTTATTAATAACTTTTTTATTTCCTTTTTATCTATCTCATTCATAAAAATATAATACAATATTGTAAAACAACTAACACATAATAAACCGTATATAAGTAAGTCTAAAATACTATTAATACTAGAAGAAGTAAATATATAAAATACACCGTAAACAATACAACCTAAAATTATAGTTTTAAATACCACTTCTTTTAAATAATAAAAAACTGATATTTTTGAGAACTTACAAGATACTGGTATATTATAAATAATTGCAAAGAAAATATTAGGGATCAAAGTACCTAAAGCAACACCTATTATTGAATACTTTTGAACTAAATAAATACTTAGTACTAAATTCATAATAGCCTCTAATATGGCAACTACGGTAAGCTCTTTATGTCTTTCACACATTAATAAAACTTGAACTGAACTACTTCTAAAAAACACTAAAACATACATTGAAACTAGTAATACCATTGCAGTATAAACAACTTCAATACTTTCAATTTCTAACCAAAAATACAATAATTTATCAATATATAAAAAAGTAGGAATAAAAAGTAATGTGGATATAAAACCTACAATTTTATTAGTATGAAGTAAGGTGTTTTGTAAAGCATCATGTTTATTCGTAACAAATAAAGAAGCTGACAAGGGACCTAAAATATCATGTATTTGTGTTGAGAACTGTCTAAAAAGTTCAGATACTCTAGATACAATTTGATAAACCCCAACTAAAGCTACAGTTGAGAACATAGAAATTACTAATTGATCTGTTCTAAATATAATAACATTTGAGAACATTACAATATATGCAAATATTGAAAAACTCATAAGTTCATAAACTCTTTTTTTCTTAAAAAAAGAGAATGATATTTTCAGACTAGGAATATTTTTGAATACATAAATAGCCATAAAAACATTTGTTAAAAACTGAATAACAATTGCAATAGCCGCCATATAAATAAGTGAATACCCATAAGAAATACAAAGACTTAATAAAACAAAATTTAATACTAAAAATACAATATCAATATTATTTCTTAATGTGATCTTTTGTAAACCTCTTAATACTTCTTTGAAAAAACCAAAAGGGAAAAGAAGTGCAGATCCTATTCCAAAAATATAAAAGGTAGTTTTATAATATTCAATTGTGTCAGCAGATGAAAATACAAATATTTTCTCTAAATTCTGAGCTAATAAAACAGTTACAATAAGAATTATAAAAGATAAAAAGATATATGAAAAGAAAATTGTTGATATAGTTTCATTAAAACTTTTCCAATTATTCTTTGCTTGGGATTCACTAGTTGCTTTTTGAACTGCTGTTCCAAAACCAAAATCAAGTAGTAAGGAATACCCAAAAACACTCCATAAAAGTGCCCAAAAGCCATACTCCTCATTGGAAATTCCAAGAAACATTATTCTAACTAACATTAAAGATAATATTATTTTTAAAATAAGTAATATATAGTTTGATATGGTACTGTTTAATATTATATTTTTCATTTTATACTCTTGTGATTTTTAATAAAACATCTTCTACTTGTTTTTTTACAATGTTAATATCAAATTTATTTTTTACTTTTTGATAGGCATTTGTTCTATATTTTTCTAATAAATCCCAACTATTATGTAAAAGTAATATTTTGAATGTCAAATCCTCAACACATGAGGGAGTAAAAAGTAAACCATTTTTAGAATCATCAATAATTTCAGCAGGACCAAAATCATCAGGAGCAATACTTACAACCCCATAGTTCATTGCTTCTATTAGAACTAAACCAAAAGGCTCTCTCATTCTAGTTGGCATTAATAAAACATGATTGTTTTTATAGACTTCTTCTAAATTATCAACTTTCCCATGGAAAATCACATGATTAGTCAAACATAAAACCTCAACCATTTTTTTACATTTATCAATATATTCTTTATCACCATCACCATAAATATGAAATTCAAAGTCATATATTTTTCTATCACGTAAGTTTGATAAAGCTTTTAATGCCAAATCTAAACCCTTACTATAATCTAAACGACCACAAAACATATATTGCATTAGCTCTTTTGATTTCGAAGACTTTTCTTTTGTGATTTTTGTTCCATTTGGTATTTGGAATATATTTTGAGTTCCATAAAACTCTTTCATTTCAGGAATCATCCATTTTGAAACAGAAATTATTGGATCTATTTTTATATCAAGAGCTTTAAATCCTGGGAGAAGTTGTTTTACTTCTCTTTTGAGTTTAGACATAAAATTATTGGCTAAAAATCCTTTCATCCAAAAATCCCCAATTTCAAATACTTTTTTGATTTTTTCTTTTTCAACTGCCCAAATAGGAGACAAAGATACTAGTCTCAAAGACCAAATATAAACTAAATCTGGTTTTATTCTTTTTATTACATCTTGAGTTGTTTCATAGTTAAACTCTTCAACTACATTTTTATCAAAATAAGAAGGATCTTTATAATCTATATATTTTAATTTTCTATATACTTTTTCAAAGGAAACGCTTTCTTCTTTATGATTTCCAGTAAGTACATAAACTTCATGCCCTGCTTTTTCTAAAAATTGAACAGTGTCATAACAAGCTAACTCATAACCACCAATATAATAAGGGGGATAATAATTACTTAAAATTAAAATTTTCATGACTTATCCTTTTATCTTAATAAATGGAATTGAAATAAATCTATTCCTATTAATGATTTTATATAGTATAAAGCCAAAAAGATTGCAGTTAGCACTGAAGCTATTACTAAAAACACTAAAAATGTAGAAAACATAATAAATAAAATATGAGAAAGTTTTGTAAGAGTAAATTTTCGCTCCATTTTTCTTTTTTCACTACCTAAATAAATTGTGATATAAAACATTTTGAAAAACCAAAAATCAAAATTTAGGTTAACTATCTTTTTTGTTGCTTTTGGTAATGCACAAGATATTAATTTTTTTGTTTCCCTTTTTTGTTCATTTGTCATACTATCTTTAATTAAGGGATTCATTTTTTCAAAGATAACATCTTCATTTAGATTTTTCATTTTTTTTACCTTCTTTAATTAATCTTGATACAACCAAAATAACAGCAAAAATAAACATCATTTGATAGAAATTATTAGTCTGTTTTAAAACCCATTCCATTGTTGACTGTAAATACATACTTGTCAGACAGCCAATAAAAGCCATTGGAATATACTTGTACTTCTTATATTTGCCTTTTCCTAAGGCAATATAATTTCTTATATTCTTAATATAAAAGAACATAAGAAATGATATAAATACCAATAAATTAGCCCAGCCAGTCTCTGCTGCTACTAATAAATAAACTGTCTCAACAATTCCACCTTTTTCATCATCATCTTTTCTTATAATATGCTCACCATAGTTATATGGGGGATTTATTTTTAAACCAAAGTTATTTAAACCTACTCCAAAGACCTTGTCGTTTGCCATATTTTGGGCAGCTTCTGCTAAAACAACTCTTACATTTAATGACTCTTCGGGAGCTGTTTGAATTCTCTCCATAATTGTGTCACTTGCCTTATATAAAATTCCTGTAGCACATACAAAAAATAGAACTGTTACTCCTAGTTTTTTAGCAGTAAATTTTGTTTTATAAGAAAGTAAAAATATTAAAATAATAGAAATAGAAAATACTGCCATTCCACCTCTTGATAGAGTTGAGATAATATCAACACTAGCTGCACCAAATGCTGTAATCCAAACATACAGTTTTGCTTTTTTTGCATTCAAGGCATAAGATAAAAAAATACTTCCATATACAATCATATACATTACTAAGGAGTTTTGATGAGGGAAAGGCCCTTTTACTTGAAACATTCCTTCTAGGTATTTTTGTTTTAAAACCATAAGTGTTATGTAAGCCACAATTATCAACATATATTTAATAAACTCTTCTATATCTTCAAAAGATCTAATTAAATTATAAACAACGAAAAAGTAAAAATACATTCTTACCATTTTCCATAATTCAAAAAATGAATAGATATATACATCACTATTAATTATTGAAATTAGTGAGAAAGTAAAATATGTGAAATAAATATAACTAGCTGGAGGCATTCTAATTGGGAATTTATCTTTTCTAGAATAAATCACAAAAAATAGAATAATAGCTGTAATATCAACAAGCCCTATTTCAAAACCTCTTGATGTTCCTCTATATGTTTCCATTGAGAAAAAATTAATGTCTTCTGTACTTGCTGTAAAAAACAGTAATAAAAACCAAAACGATTTTTCAATCCAAACGAATCTTTTGGCAAATATTACTGCTATTGGAACTCCAATAAATAGTACAAAAAAGAAAATTATATATTTTAACTCAAACATAATCTTGCCTTTACTTTATATTACTTCTCTGTATTTCACTACTTTTGATGGGATACCCACAACAACTGCACATCTTGGTACATCTTTTAATACAACACTATTAGCTCCCACAATAGAATAATCATCTAAAGTGATTTTCCCTAAGATCTTTGCACCTGTGCAAATCTCTACAAAATCTCCAATTGTTGGGTTTGTATCTTCATACTCTTCCCCTCTATCACCTAATGTAACTCCTTGATGAATAATACAATTTCTACCAATTGTCGCGAACTCTCCAATAACTACTCCACTACTATGAGGTAAATATAAACCTCCATCAATTTTTGCTTTTCTAGCAATGTCACAACCAAATAAAACAAAGTTTAAAAAAGAAACAATTTTCCCTAATATTCCTAATCTATATTTACTTAATACACTAGAGAATCTAAATAAAATCACAGGATATAATCGAGGATTCAACACATGAACTAAATCTTTTGTAGATACTGTCTCTTTATTTTTATAAATTGCAATATCCTCTTTTATTAATTGAAGTAAAGTTTTCATCTTAATCTCCTTTTAGTAATTGATTAGTGATGTATGCACTTTGAATAGTTTCTAAACTAGGCATAATTGTTTGAAGAATATTATTCCAATCCCCTAAAGTCGAAGTAGGAATAAAAACAATATCAAAAGGTTTAACTCTAAAATCTTTTGATTTCCCTTCTAAAATATCTTCTAAATTTGCAATATATACAACTGGATTTGTTAAAGTTCCTCTAATAATGGCAACTTTCTGTAAATTTGCATTTACTTTAAAACCTTTTGCATAAGTTACAACTTGACTTAAAGTCATATTTTCTTTAAATCCATAATGACCAGGAAGATTAACTTCCCCTAAAATATAAACCTCTGTATTTAAAGCAGATGGAATATAGATATAATCTTTATCTTTTAATGGAATATTATGTAAAGGATTACCTTTTCTTACTAACTCAATAAAATTCACAGGTAATACTCTATTTCCTCTTCTAATAAAAGCGTGTTCTAAATCTGCTAACTCAATAGTATTGTCTTCAAAGATTCCAATTGAAAGACCTTGAGCAATTGCAATTGAATCAATTGCTTTTGCATTATTTGTAATTTGATAAGTTCCAGGAAGTGAAACTTTTCCTAAAATTGTAAAACTTTTACTTCTAAATTCAACAGGAATAATAGATACAATTGGATTCACTAAATATCTTTTTAGTTTATTCGCAATTTTTCTCATTGCTTCATTAATAGTAAGACCGGCAACTCTCACATCTCCTATTAATTGAAAAGTTAAAGTTCCATCAACTTTAACAACTGAACCTTTTACATTTAATTCAGGTTCCTCGTAAACAAAGATATTAAACATATCACCAGAGCCAATAACGTACTCATTTTTCTCCTTTATATGTAATTCAAGAAGTTCTTTTTTTATTTCATTGGAATGTAATCCATTATGAATAATTTCAAAATCTTTTTCTAATACTTGTAATGCTGGATCTACATTTCTTCCTTTATATGCTTTTGGTGGACTCTTTTTTACATATAAAGTTGTATCTTCAGGTTTAGGTGAAGCTACACATCCGATTAAAAAAATCGCAAGTAATAAGATTAATAAGTAATTAGATACTTTTATTATCGATAACATTTAGAACTCCTTTTACATGAGATATACCTAGTGAGTTTATTTCTTCTACAATTGGATCAATTGTTTTTCTAGAAGACTCATTACATTTAAAAACTAATAACACTAAATCTGCTAAAGGAGCAAAGTTTTTAAAGAAATACGTATTTACTCCAAAAGCAAGTACTTCAAATAAAACTAAGTCATATTCGTTAGTTTTTAAGTTCTCAAATAACTTTTCTGAAATATTTGTATTTGCTAAGTAGTAATCATTTATTTCACTATCTTGAATATATAGTTTGTGAACATACTCATTAACAACATTTACATTATCAAAGTTAAGATTTTCAATATCACTACAATTAATTATAGAATCCTCTATTTCAGGAGTTATTTCACTAACTGTTTCAATATAAAGTACTTTTTGTTTTGTAGTTGAACAAAAGTATGTTAATACTTCTGAAATATGAGTTTTTCCCGTATTTGCAACATCACTACCTAGTAATACAATTTTTTTATTTTTCATTGTTTTCATAAAAGAAGTAATAAAGTCCATTGTATTTTCTTTGATAATATTGTTATCTTTTGTATTAAAAAACTCTCCAATAAGTTTGATATTAAATCTTCTTTCAATATCAAAAGCTCCTTTTATTCTAAAATCAAAGAATAATTTCAGAATAAAAAAGCCTGTAAAAACTAAAGCTGATAAGAAACCTGTTCCTAAAATCATTGCTTTTTTGAAATTTGATTCTGGATATTTTGGTGGTTTAGCTCTTTCTAAAAATTTGAAATCTTCTTGAGAAGACTCTAATGCGATTTTTAATTCATTTTGTCTTTTTGTAACTAAGTCTAATAATGAATTTTTTTCATCTATTTTTTTTGCAATAACTGAATATTTTTTTTCTAAAATATTTAACTCTTTAATTTCATTTTCTATATTGTTTTGTTGTTCAAATAACTCTTTGATTCTGTTAGTTGATGAAATCACACCTATTTTACTTTGAGATAATTCAATGATTAAAGCTGTAAATAAAGGATTATTTCCATAAGTAATCTCATCTGGAATACTTTTTTTATTCTTTCTATTTGCATATTGAGATTTCATTTTTGATATCTCTTTTTTTAAGGTTTTAATTTTTGGATTATGTTTTGTATATTTTTGATTCATTGCATCAAGTTCTTTTTCTTTATTTGCAATTGCTTTTAAATCAGCTGATCTAACTGAATATTCAAGTTGAACTTCTTTTGGAATTTGTTTTAATTTAATATTGATTTGTTTGATTTTTGTTTGATACTCATTTTTTAAAACTTTTGTATCAATAAGGTTTAAAGCAACTTCATTTAGTTGTTCATACTTATAATCTTTTTGAACTTTGATTGATAAGATTTTATTCTCTTTATTGAATTTTTCTTTTGTAGATAATAAAACTTCAATCTCTTTAATTAGTGCTTCTTTTTGTTTACCATAATAAACTAGAACCTCTCTTGTTGCAGCATTTTGCACTTTATAAAAGTTTTTTAAAAAAATCTCTGCAAGTACGTTTGCGCCTTTTACTGATAATTCTCTATTAGCATTAGTAAAAAGAATCTCAATAATATCTGATCTTTTTCTTCTTTTAATTTCATACGATGAATATATTTTTTCAACTGTTGTATCAAGTTTTAATACTTTAATAGCTTCATTTAGATTTTCTCTTGTTCTAATAGTTTGTAAAGCAGTGTCATAGTTAAAGTTTTGGAATTTATAAGGTACATCTTTTGGCATAGATATTTTTTTGTCATATCTAATTATTTTTGCAACTGATTTATAAGAAACAGTTGTAAACTTATTTGCAAAAAATGTAGCAACTAAGATTCCAATAATTGCAGCAATAAGAATTGATGGTGCTTTATATAATAATTCTTTTAAGAAATATAAAGGATTAACAATAAAAAGATCATCAGTTTTAAAAGCTTTATTTTTCATCTCTTATCTCTTTTTCCATAACTTTTCTAATATCTGTAATTGAATTAATATTTTCATCTATACTTGTACTTGAAAACATAAGCGAATGTGAGTCTTTATGATCTGGGTGAAAACCATGCATTCCAGGAATAGCTTGTAATCCAAAATAACTTGGGTTAATTAAAATTCCAGGATTAGTTAAAAAGAACAATTCACCAAATCTTCTATCTTCAAAGAAAACTCTCATTTCTTTTAACTCATCATCATCTACAATTTTTCCACTAGTTTGGAATGATAAAAGATCTTCAATTGTCTCTCTAGCTTCATCATTCATAAACCAAAATCTTGCCATTGTTGAATCATACATAGCAACATAATCTTTTCCATAAACTAAGCCTGTATTCTCAATAACTTTGATTAAATCTACACTTCCTTTAGTATCACACATTCCATGGTCACTAAAGATATGTAAAGAAACTTCATCATATTTATCATTTGCATAATCATAAACATTTGAGATTTGATCTTCTAACCATTTGATTTTTTCAACTGTTTTTTCATGTTCAGTTCCATATGTATGCATAACCCCATCAAGTGTTGGTAAGTAAAGATATGAAAACTCAATATCACCTTCATCAATCTTTTCTTTTAAAGCATTGATATTGTAAGTTTCACTTTTTCTCCAATTTGAGCAGTGGTAAGGAATATCATTTTGTACACACCAATCAAAGATAGTATCAGTTTTTAAAATCCCATTTGGAACAAAATAATCATGTTTTTCTAAGTAATCAAAATAAGGAAGATGTGCAAATGGCACAGAATAAATCTCAAAATAACCTGTATAACCATTGATAAATTTCATAGCTCTACTTAAATAGTGTCTAGGTCTAAATCTATCAAATATTCTTTTTGGTAAAAAAGACAGATACTTACAAAATTTAAAAGGTGAGTTTTTAGGATCATAATAAAAACTAGACCAGTGTGTATGTTCATCAGGATATCTTCCAGTTAAAATAGAAGGATCAGCACCTGAAGAAAAACCGAATGTAGTTTTTAATTTTTTTCTTGTATCAATAGCTTTATTATTAAAACCATGCTTTTTATAAACTTCCCATCCAAACCCATCAATGAAGACAAATAGTGATAACTTTTTCATAACCAGTTCCTTAATCATTTTTAGAAGATTAACAACTCTATATGCAAAAAGATTGCAAGATATTACAATATGCAATATTTTGAATATAATTTTTTTAATTTGGTTAATATTGCAAAATGAAAAAGTCAATAGATATCTTAGAGAAAGTTAGTGATGAACTAAATAGACATACTGTATTTTATAAATTCAATAAAAATATTGAAGCATCAGATAAATACAAAAAAGGCAGAATTGATGCCTCTACATGGTTAAACGAGTTAGTTTATTATTATATAAAAAAAGAAAAAAACTTCATTATTGAATTTAAAGAAGAGATAAATAAACAGAAAAATAAAATAAATAGTGTTAAAAATGGGGATTATAAAATGGGTTTAATTGACGAATTAAAAACTATAGAGGATTCAATAGATGATAGAAATAATAAGTAGTTTAGCAATAGCCAGTGGTATTTATTCCGTATATAAATATGAGAAATCTTTAGAAAAAGGAAAAATACCTTTCTCTAAAAGAATAAAGAAATAGTTTAGTTTCTATTATCTTTAATAAACATTACTTGATTATTATCACCTTCAATTTCAATATGGAATAATCCAGTTGCTTTAATAAGATGGCTTAGTTTTTGATAGCCATAGTTAATTGGTGAAAATGAAGAGTTTTGTGAAATATACAAACCAACAGCTGCAATATTAGACCAACCATTATGATCTGATGTTTGCTCAACTGCCATTCTTAAAGTATGTACTAATTTTGTATCTTTTCTTAAATCTTTTTGATTTACCTTACTACTTCTCTCTTCTGAACAATCTTCATTAGAAGACTCATAAAGTTTTTCTGTATAAATAAATTGAGAGCAAGCATTAACCAAGGAACCAGGTGTTTTTGACTCTCCATAACCATAAACAGTCAAGCCATCTGAAAGAATACGAGAAACAACAGGTGAGAAATCACTATCACTTGTAACTAAAGCAATTGCACTTAAGTCTTTCGTATAAAGTAAATCCATGATATCAATAACCATTGCAATATCACTAGCATTTTTACCTTTTGTATAATCAAACTGTTGTATTGGTTTGATTGCATATTCAAGTAATGACTCTTCCCAGCCTTTTAGTTTTGGATTTTTCCAGTTACCATAGGCTTTTCTAATATTAACAACACCATATTTAGATAAATCATTTACAATACTATCTATATATTTCGAACTTACATTATCGCAGTCAATAAGCATAGCTATATTGTCTTGTTTCTTATTATGTTTCATTATTATTCTTTAATTTTTATTTTTTGAATTTAAATATTTGTTAGGCACTCATATAATAACTAAAGTATTAACAAAAGACAAGTAAAGCAAAAAATTAACAAAGCAGTCTATAACAAGATTTTAGATAATATATCTTATTAAATAACAAATATATTAGTATGTGTAGAATACTTATTTTACGGGAGTTTCAAGAAATAATATGGCATTAGTAGATTTACAAAACATATCAAAACAATACGATATAAAAACAATTTTAAAAGATGCAAACTTTACTCTAAATAGAGGACAAAGAATTGCAGTAATTGGTCAAAATGGACAAGGGAAATCAACATTATTCAAAATTATTACTAGAGATGTTGAGCCAGATTCGGGTGAAATTTCAATTGATAGATCATTAAAAATTGAGATGTTAGACCAACAACCAAAGTTTAAAGCAGGTCTTAATGTTCGAGATGCAATTGAAGGACAATTAAAAGAAATAAAAGAAGCTAGAACTGAATACGAAGAAATTACTCTAAAAATTACAACAGATTATGAAAATGAAGAGTTAATTAAAAGACAAAGCCAATTAGCTACGTTTATTGATTTTCATAATGCATGGGATTTAGATAATACAATTGAGAGAGTTTTAAAAGAGTTCAAATTAAAACAATATGAATTTAAAGATGTAAACTTACTAAGTGGTGGAGAGCAAAGAAGAGTTAGTCTTGCAGGATTACTACTTAAAAAACCTGATGTATTACTTTTAGATGAGCCTACGAATCACCTTGATGTTTATATGGTTGAATTTTTAGAGAGTTTACTTTTAAAGAATAATTTCACTTTATTATTCATCTCGCATGATAGATATTTTATTGATAATATTGCTACTTCTGTTGTTGAAGTTGAAGGTGGAACGCTAAAGAAATTCCATGGTGGTTATTCTTCTTATTTAGAACAAAAACAACAGTTATTAGAGAACATGCAAAAAGATCATCATAACTTACTTCGATTAGTAAAAAGAGAAGCTCACTGGATGCAAAGGGGAGTTACAGCTAGAAGAAAAAGAAATGAAAGAAGAAAATCTGAATATCTAGATCTTAAACAAAAAGCAAAATCAAACCCAGCTGCTATTAGAAAAATGAGCATTGAATTAGAAAGAGAACAAAAAGCCTTTAATACAGAAGACAAACAAAGAAATAAAAAGAAAATGCTTTATGAATTAGATGATGTTTGTAAAAGCTTAGGGGATAAAGAACTAATAAGAGACTTTACTTCTAGAATTCTTCAAAAAGATACTATTGCAATTGTAGGACCAAATGGTAGTGGAAAATCTACACTTCTTAAAATCTTTATGGAAAAATTTGAAGTAGATAGTGGAAAGTTCAAAAAAGGTGACTTTAATATTGGATATTTTGATCAGCAAAGAGATATGCTTGATGACAATAAAAATATTATGGATATCTTTTGTCCAGATGGTGGAGATAGAGTTACACTTCCAGATGGAAGAGATCAGCATGTTTACGGATACTTAAAAAACTTTTTATTCCCAAGAGAATACTTAGATAAAAAAGTAGGTGTTTTAAGTGGTGGTGAAAAGAATAGAGTTGCTTTAGCTTTATTATTTACTAAAAAAGTTGATTGTCTAATCCTAGATGAGCCTACAAATGATTTAGATATTCCTACTATTAATATTTTAGAAGAGTATTTACAGAGCTTCCAAGGGGCATTAATATTTGTATCTCATGATAGATATTTTGTAGATAAAATTGCAAAAAAACTATTTGTTTTCAAAGGTAAAGATGGTTTAGTGGAAGAGAGTTTCCAACCATATTCTGAATATCTAGAAATTGAAAAAGAAATTATTGATTTAGAAAGTTTAGAGCTTGAAACAAAAAAACAAGCACAAGAAAAACCAAAACAAACAGTAAAAAAACAAACAAAACTATCGTATAAAGATCAAAGAGATCATGACTCACTACCAGAAGAAATAGAAAAATTAGAAGAAAAAATAGAAGAAATAAATGAGTGTCTTATGAACCCTGCTTGTTATGAGCAAAAAGGTATAGTTGCTGTATCAAAAGAGTTAGAAGATACAGAAATTATTTATGAGCAGAAAGTAGAGAGATTTTTAGAACTAGAAGAATTAATAGAGAGCTTTAATTCGTAAGTTGCTATAATAATGATAAATTTTATAAAATAATTTTTTAACAAGGATATGCATGAGTTTAAAACAACAACTTAAAGATGATGTAAAAGTTGCAATGAGAGAAAAAAACGTAGTAAAAAGAGACTCAATTAGAGCTATTAATACTATGATTAAACAAATCGAAGTTGATGAAAGAATTGAATTAACAGACGAAGATATTATTAAACTTATTCAAAAAGGTATTAAACAAAGAGAAGAAGCAGTTACTCAATATAAAGCCGCTTCTAGAGATGATTTAGTAGCAAAAGAACAAGAACAAATTGATGTATTTAGTATTTATTTACCTGCTCAGTTAAGTGATGAAGAACTTGAAGCTGGGATGAAAGAAATTGTTGAAGCAGTAGGCGCTACATCAATGAAAGACATGGGTAAAGTAATGGGTCAAGCTACAAAGAAATTTGCAGGTGTTGCAGATGGAAAAAGAATCAACGAAGTTACAAAAAAATTATTATCATAAATTAAATAATTTCAAATAAGTAGGTAAAAAATGGAAGTAAAAGATATTATAGAAAACTTATCACCAAGAGAGAGAAGTGAAGTTAATAGTAATAATATAGATTCAATACAAAAATTAATTCCTCTATTACTAAAAAGAGTTACTCCTGAAAATGTAGAACCTCTAGCTTCACTACTTAGGAAATCAGTTTTACCATCAATATGTTTAGATGTTGATGATAAGATAGAACATTTATTTATAAAGATTGAGGCAAATCCTCAACTGCTTTTTAAAGAAGAAGTTCAAGGGAAAATTGAAGACTTTATTCTAAAAAGATTTGAAGCAGATAAAAAGTTAGTTATTGAACAAACTTCTGATATTTCAAAATTTGTAACATTAATGGGACAATACCTAAATGATGCAATTTCAAGTAGTGGAAATGGTTCTAAAAATGTTTTAAGTATTAAAGAGAAGATTCAATCAATTGATCTTAATGCTAATGGCTTAAAAGAATTAGAACAACTACAAACAGAATTAGTTTCAGCAGCTGGTTCTATTGAAGATGAAATGGATACTGTAAGTGATAAACTAAAAAGTGGAAAATCTAAAGTTCAAGAGCTTGAAGAAAAAGTAAAAACACTTGAAGAAGAATTAACTAAGTCAAAAAGTGAAAGTATGAAAGATCACCTTACTGGATTACTTACAAGACGAGCTTATGATGAAGAAGTAAAAAGAATTGAAAGTCACTATAAAAGAAGTAATACACAATATGCTGTTGTATTCTTTGATTTAGACTACTTCAAAAAAATTAATGATACTTACGGTCATGACTGTGGGGACGTGATTTTATCTACTTTTGCAAAGATACTAGATAAGAATACACGCGATGAAGATATTGTAGGACGATATGGTGGAGAAGAATTTGTAGCTATTGTACATTTTAATCTTACAAGAGAACTACTACAATATTTAAAAAGAATCAAAACAATTGTAACTTCAAATAGTTTCTTATATAAAGGAAACAAAATCAAAGTTACATTCTCAGCAGGTGTATCTATTAGACCTAATCATGACTCTTATGAGAATACTATTCAAAAAGCTGATATGTTATTATATGAAGCAAAAGAGAATGGTAGAGACCAAATCAAGCTTGAAGATGGTCGTACTATAAAATAGCTAAGTAATTAAGTTTACTTACCTATTTTTATGAACAAAACTTTTATTTATTACATAATCTCCATACTAAATCATATATTTAAGACATCTTTTTCCTACTAAAAACATTATATTATCCAAGTTTATTTATTATTATATCATTCTAAATTCTAATTTTTTTTCGAAATTCTTTTAAAAACTGTATTATTTTGATATAAAAAAGCATGATTTTTTATTTTTTTGTAATTGAAGTATAGCAATTTTGATTGTTTTTGCATGGGATATAAAGTAGATGAGTTAGACATAACATAATATATCTAACTCATATTTCAGGTAATAATAATTTTCTGTATGGAATTTTTTTGAAAGAAAAATCCCCCTACTATCTATAAATAAGAACTATCTATAAAAAGATTAGTTCATTGAGTAACCAATATTAGAATGGTTCTTAATTAGGTCATAATATGTTTTATCTCTTAAAGTTTTCACTTTATTTCTTAGAGTAAATCTAGTCATATTTTTACCTTTCCAAGCAACACTATGAATTGTTTCAATAGGAACAATCTCACCTTTATTCTCTAATAATAAAGAGAATAGAGCTTCTTCAATTCTTGTTAACTTAACCTGCTCATCGTAGCTGTTGAATAGTTTTGAAGTTGCTTTGTTGTAATAGAAACCATTGTCTAATTGAACAATACTATTAATGTCTTTTTCAATTAGTTTACCGATGTACTCATCAAGTGTAATATTCAGTTTATTGATTTTTTCATTTAACTTAATATTGTCACTATCGTTTATAGAAATATTTAATTTTAAATCTTCCATGATCCTGTCCTTTTTGTTTTTATTTATTTATTTATTTGTAATAATAACATTTTCATGTGTACTTCTTGTGTAAGTAAATTATATATAAATAAAAAAATAAATATATGATATTTTTTTAATTATAGCAAAAAACACTATATTTTTATTAAAGTATAGCATTTTTGCTATAAAAGTCCAAGAGTTTTTACTAAAAGTAATTTAATAATGTAAATAATATGTATTATTTTCGCATTTTTACGAAAAAATAAATTTCTAAAGTTTTTTCACATTTTTACGAAAATTCCCATTTTATTCATTTTTTTTCATTTTTTAGTAATTATTTTTTTATTTATTCATAAAACAAGAAGAAAAAAACAAAGAATTAAACACTAAAAGTATAAAATTCTAGAAACTCGCCACAAAAGGATTTTTATGAATGATGATTTTTATTCTAAATTAAAAGCAATCAATAGTATTAAAGAAATTGCAAAAAACAATATATATTCAAAACTACCAAAGGATTGGTATATTCTAGCTACGGATATAAAAGATTCTACGATTGCAATTAAGGAAGGTAAATATAAAGAAGTTAATATGGTTGGAGCATTAACAATCATCTCAATTTTAAATATAAATAAAAACATCGACTTGCCTTATGTATTTGGCGGAGATGGAGCATTTGTAATAATTCCACAAAGTATTTACCATGAAGCTAAACAATCCCTATTAGCTATTCAAAAGATTTCTAAAGATGCTTATAGTTTAGACTTAAGGATTGCATCCATATGTATTGATGAAGTGTGTAAAAACAATAAAGAAGTATTAATATCTAAATTAAAAGTTTCAAAGGATTATTACCAAGCTATTATCAATGGTGGAGGATTAGAACTTTGTGATGACTTATTAAAAAACTCAAACAATTTCTTGATCAATGATAAAATAGATGAAAACTTTCAAGTTGATATAAGTGGACTAGAATGTAGATGGGAAGCAATTCCCTCTCCAAAAGATGATACTTTATCAATACTAATAAAAAGCAAAAATGAATCTTATTATGAAAATATACTATCTAATATAGAATCAATAATTGGTGATAATAAAAAAAGACACCCTATTTTGGAAAATGCTTTAAAATTAAGTTTTAAAGATAAAGACTTGAATTATGAATCATCTATTTATTCTCAAAATTTTTTTATGAAAAGACTAATAAATCTAAAACTAAAAATGATAAATGTAATTGGTTATATACTAATGAAACTCAATTTAAAAGATTGGTCTACATATAAACAAAGAGTTTTATCCACTACAGATACAGAAAAGTTTGATGATATTCTAAGAATGGTAGTATCAACAAGCAAAGAAGAAACACAAATTCTAGAAGAGTATTTAGAAAAAGAGTTTCAAAAAAATACATTAATATATGGTATTCACAAATCAGACTCAGCACTAATGACATGTTTAATATTTGAAAGACATGGAAGACATATACATTTTGTTGATGGATCAAATGGTGGATATGCCCTTGCAGCAAAAGATTTTAAGAATAGAGTTGCAATATAAGTATAAATTGTAACTATTATAATAACTTATTTGCTACTTTTATATTATTAGTTTAAAACTTTTATATTATTTAGTTATTTTGGTATAATATTTTTAACTTTTTATAAAAGGCTTAGCATGGGAAAAGTTGATATTTGTATGAAAATTAGACCAACTGTATTAACATTATTTATATTACTAACTGGAATTATTATTACTATTAGTTTATCTCTTCAATACTATTTTTTAAAAGAACTGGCATTTAATGCAACTGATGAGAATATGACACATATCTCAGAGAAGATTGAACAGAAAATAAAAAACCTTGATGAAAAAAACAATAATATAATTTCAAATCTTGAATTATATAAATCAATACATGGTATTCCCAAAAAAGATGAAAGGCACCCTCTTTTACCTCTTATAGCTAATACTTTAAATAATAACAAATTTATCTATGCTATATATGTGGGAACAGTAAAAGGCAGTTTCTATGAAGTAATTAATCTAGATATCGATAAAAAATTAAGAGATAAATACAATGCTTCTAAAGAGATGAAATGGCTTGTAATCAAGATTTATACTGAAAATGAAAAAAGAGTTCAATATGAAGAGTTCTTAGATTCAAGTCTAAAACAAATAAGAAGTAATAAATCCCTAGCCACATATGACCCAAGTATAAGACCATGGTTTAAAGAAGCCAGAAAAACTCACAAAATAATCAAAACTGATCCATATATGTATACAAATTTAGAAGCAAAAGGTACCACTTATGCAAAGGAAGTTCCTAATAGTAATTGTGTATTAGGAGTTGATGTATCTTTAACAAGTATGTCTAACTTCTTAAAAACTCAACTTGTTTTTGATGATAGTGAAATTTATCTTTTCAGAGATGAAAATAAAGTAACAGCAAGTGCAAATCAAGGTAAAAATTATAAAAATTTAGACTTTGAGGAATTAAGAAAGAATCTAAAAACAAGTAATAAAAATTCTAGTTCTAAAATCATAGAAATAAATGAAAAGAAATACTTCACATACTTTTCTACACTTGATTCAAGTTATGATAAAAAAGAGTATCTAACAGTATTATTACCTCTAAAAAGAATAATGGAACCATATAACAAAGATATTCTGATTTCATCATTTACAACTCTTTTAATATTACTACTTTCTACTCCATTAGTTTGGTTAGCTACAAAACTACTAGCTGTTCCAATTCAAAACTTAGCTAATGAAAATAGAAAAATTATAAACAGAAAATTTAAAGATGTAGTTTTTGTAAAAACAAATATCAAAGAGTTAGATGACCTATCTAGATCATTAGTAAAACTTTCTATTTCTATGCAAAAGTATGAAAAAGACCAAAAAGAACTAATGGACTCATTTATAAAAATTATTGCAAGTGCTATTGATGCTAAATCAAAATATACAGGTGGACATTGTGAAAGAGTACCAGAACTTAGTATGATGATTGCACAAGCCGCAAGTGATGATAAAGAAGTTTTCAAAGACTTTATTATAAAAAATGAAGATGAAAAAAGAGAATTAAACATTGCAGCTTGGTTACATGATTGCGGAAAGGTAACAACACCTGAATACGTAGTAGATAAAGCTACAAAACTAGAGACAATATACAATAGAATACATGAGATTAGAACTAGATTTGAAGTAATACATAGAGATATGACTATTCAAACACTTACTAATATCACTAATGGAGCAGATGAAAAAGAAGAAAAACAAAAGCTTCAAGATTCACATAAAAAACTACATGAAGAATACAACTGTATTGCAAGTGCAAATATTGGTGGAGAATTCATGGACAAAGAAGATATTGAAAAAATCAAAGAGATATCAAAAAGAACATGGACAAGGAATTTTGATAATAGTATTGGTTTATCAAGAGATGAAAGAGAAAGACTACAAACAAATAAAAATAATACAACTCCACAAGTAGAAAAAATACTTGATGATAAGATTGAACATATAGTTGAAAGAGAACTACATATGGAAAAAGAGTATGAGAAATATGGAATGAATCTTGACACTCCTGAACATATGTATAACTTTGGAGAAGTGTATAATCTTTCAATAAAAAGAGGAACACTAACAAACGAAGAGCGATATAAAATTAACGAACATATTATGATGTCAATAGTAATGTTAGAGCAATTACCATTTTTAGAAAATCTAAAAAGAGTACCAGAATATGCAGTAGCCCATCACGAAACATTAATAGGTACAGGATACCCTAGAAAACTAACTAAAGACCAAATGAGTGTACCAGCTAGGATATTAGCAGTTGCGGATGTATTTGAGGCTTTAACATCATCAGATCGACCATATAAAGAAGCTAAGACATTATCCGAGTCTATAAAAATCTTAAGTTTTATGGTTAAAGACCAACATCTAGATAAAGACATTTTTGAAATGTTCTTAAAAACAGGTATTTACAAAGATTATGCAGATAAATTCTTATTAAAAGAACAAATAGATGAAGTAGATATATCTAAATATATCTAATCATCTAAAATGTATCACATATACAAAAAATTTCGCTATACTTCCGCCAAAGGATTATTATGAAAAAAACTTTCAGATTACAAGTAGCAAACAAACATCCTGACAGACAAGTAGAAGCTATTAAAAACGAAATTAGAAAATACATCAAAAGAGAAAAGAAAAAACCTCTTTCAGATGGTTTTGATCATTGGAACTTCAATTGTAAGTTTGGTAAAAATGACGAAACACCAGCAGTAATTAACTTCCCAGATATTACAAAATGTATCGATGAAGCGGCAAGTGAAAACTGTGAAACATTCTATATGGAAATTATTGCACAAGAAGCAGTAAGACCTCCAAAAGAAGAAAAAACAGTAGAAGTAATTGAAGAGATTACAGATGAGCAAGCAGAATAATTCTGCTTGTGAAACTATCTAGTATCAGTACTTTCAAAAATCTTATTGGCTGAAGATTCTACAAAGCCAGTATAAATCTCCCCTTTTTTATCAAAATAACGTAATGCAAATTCATAAAAACAACTAGGAAGCTCTTTTTCCCAATCATTAAATTTAACAGGATACTTATCAGCAATTGTAGATGATTGTTCCAATAAAAGTTCTTTTGAACCTTTTATCTCACCACCAGATGAATTCAAAATAAAACCCGCATCTTTTAGTTTTTTGTTTACTTCTTCTATAGAATTAAATTTTTCTAAATGATTAATACTAACAGTAAAATGATTAGCTCTATATCCCCATGCTGCTAACCACGCTGCATATTCACTCTCTTCTAAAAGTATTTTATAAATCCTATAATCAATATTCCAATGTCTACCTGAATATAAAAAATCATCATTTAAAATCATATCTTCATCAACTTGTGATACTAAAAAATGTATTACCTCTTGAATTGCAGGAGAAAACTTCTGCACTTGTAATTCGGAAATAAAAACTTTGGGATTATTAGTATCAGGATGTTCATAGTGTTTTGCATGTATTTTTTTATCTTCAAAATTATACTCTTCACACTCTTTATAACCAAGAGATGTAAAATGTTTCGCTAGTTTTTCTAAAGATACTTTTTCCAAATCAAAAGTACGTAAAGCTATATGGTCATTGATTATGTCATTGTTTTGAGTTGAACCTAAAAGTTTATGAATTTTTGTAGCAGTAGGCGTAACACGCAGATAGTTTTGCCATAGGTACTCAAAAAGGGTATTGATATTATTATGCATTTTTTATCCTTGATATTAAAATATCAAGTTTTTCATTTTGTATATTCTCTTACATATACTAATATTTTATCATAGTATGGTATGTGATTTCAATAGGAGTTTTATTTTAGTTTATTTGTAGCTTGTATTTGAAACTTTTCTAAGATAGTTTTATTTTCAATATTTCTCATATCTAATAAGTCTTTTCTTTTTGTAGATAATTGTAGTTTTTTATTTACATTGTCTAGGATAATTGGTACAAAATTTGGTTTATGAGAATAACTAAGAACTATATGAGCTTGATTATTTTTGGCTAGTTTTGTATAAATCAGCCCTAATTGTTCTTCTTTTATTCCTAACTTCATAAGAGTAAAAAACTTTGCAATTGCAAAATCTTCACAATCCCCTGCTCCTGATGATAAAAACTCAACAGGTGTAGCCCAATAATCACTCTTATTCCAATTATTTAAATCTGATTTATATGATAGTTTATTAAAGTAATCATTTACAATTTTTAGTTTTTTTAGTGTTTTTTTGTTTTCTGCTTTTTTTACCATGGCTTCCCATGATTTAATCTTACTTAGAGTGAATTCATTCACTGAAATATTAGATTTAAAATCTAGATTTATAGATGCATTTAAAGTAAGTGTAAAAGATAAAATTATTAGAAGTTTTAAAATTATATTCATTAGTTTTTTATAGCCTATTTTTTAATTTCGACATTCTACTAAAAAATGTTTTAAAGTATGTATATTTTAAACCCAATATTTAATTAGTATCTTAAATTAATAAAATTTCATTTTAGATTCACTTGTGATTCATTTGTAAAAACTAAACTTACTTTATAAAAACACAAAGGACAAAAAATGAAAATATTAACAAATATATTATTAGTATCAGTATTAGGACTAGGATTTGCACAAGCAAAAGACAAAGATTATAGTGCAAGTATAGAAGGTGAGCAGGCTTTAAAAGTTGGAGTAAATCAAATAAATGTATCAATTAAAAGTAAAACTATTCCAGTATATAACGCAGATGTAAAACTAAAAGTATTCCAAGAAAACAATAAAATCATAACTTATAAAACAAAAAAAATAAACAAAAAAGGAAAATATGTGTTTAATGTAAATCTAGAACAAAAAGGAATATATAACTATCTTTTATCTTATAATCGAATGGGTGGAGTAATACATAGAGTTAGAGGGGATTGGGAAATTAAATAAAAAAGAGAATAACTCTCTTTTTTATCTTTTTTTCTTATTTCAATTCAATCTCAATTATAAAAACCAAAAAAAAATCTAAATTTTAAATTTTCTAAAAAATCTATTAGAACTCCTAAATACTCACATTTAAGCATTACAATAGCCTTTAATTTCATTACTATACTTTAGGTAAGTAACATTACTTTAAGTTTGTAGCCATTATAATTTTCAGTAACAAAGAAAAAAAAGGACAATTAAATGAATACATCAGATTCAAAACAAAAGACTATTGAATTAGCATATTTAATCTTGAGGCTTACCATGGGTGCAAACATGTTTGTACATGGAATAGTTAGAATTCCAAAACTTGATAGTTTTAATATATGGATGGTTGAATATTTCCAAGATACATTTCTACCAGATTTCCTAGTGAGTTTATTAGCTTATTCAATTCCATTTGTTGAACTTGCAGTAGGTATTTTCTTAATTGTAGGTTTATTTACAAGACAAGCTTTACTTATTGGTGCTTTATTAATGGCTATATTAGTATTTGGCTCTTGCCTAAAAGAGAATTGGGAATGGGCAGCTTTCCAAATGATATACGCACTATTTTTCTTTACCCTTTCATACTTAATTGAATTAAATAAATTTTCTATAGATTCAATAAGATGCAAAAGTTCGGCAAATAAGGATGAGAAATGAAAGTAATAGGTTTTAAAACTTCACTTGATATAGAAAAAGAAGAAAGTCTGATTAGTTTTGAAAAACAAAAACCAACAGCAGAAAACTTTGATGTTTTAGTTGAAGTAAATGCAGTATCAGTAAACCCAGCAGATGCAAAAATCAGAATTAGAAGTGCAAAAGACATCACTTTAGATAATGCCAAAATACTTGGTTACGACGCAGTTGGAGTTATAAAAGAGATTGGAAAAGATGTTAGTGATTTCAAAATTGGTGACAGGATTTTTTATGCTGGTGATGTTTCAAGAGATGGTTCAAATGCTCAATATCAATTAGTTGATTCAAGAATTATTGCAAAAGCTCCCTCAAGTCTAAATGATATTGAAGCCTCAGTTCTTCCCTTAACTTCACTTACAGGATGGGAGGCACTTTTTGATAGATTAAAAGTCTCAGCATTTGAAAAAAAGACATTATTAATAATTGGTGGAGCAGGAGGAGTTGGATCAATAACTACTCAAATAGCTAAAGAGTTAACAAACCTAACAGTTATTACAACGGCTTCAAGAGAAGAAACTATAGCTTGGTCTAAATCTATGGGTGCAGATTATGTAGCAAACCACAAAGACTTAATAAATTCAGTTAAAAGCTTAGGTTTTGAAAATGTTGATTATATTTTTAATACAGCAGACACGATAGGACATTGGGATGCAATGGCTGAATTAATTGCTCCACAAGGGATGATAGCTTCTATTGTTGAATTCGATGGAAATGTGAACCTTAGTAAACTTCAAGGAAAATCAGCAGGTTTTGTATGGGAACTTATGTTTACTCGTAGTTTATTTAAAACAGAGGATATGAAAAAACAACATCAAATACTATCTCAAATTTCTAGCTTAGTTGATTGTGGAAGAATAAAAACAACATTAACTCAATCAATAAATGGATTTACAGTAGAGAGTATAAAAGAAGCCCATAGTCAAATAGAAACAGGTAAAACTATTGGGAAAATAGCAATAAATTATAAAGAAGAAGGTAAATAATGAAAAATATAAAAAGAACTATAGTAACGACAGCTTTATTATTAGCATCATATGCTAATGCAAACAAAGTAGAGACAGTACAAACAGTAGCTACATTTACAGAAAGACCTGGAAACTTAACAATCAATAATGAAGGAAGAGTTTTTGTTTCTATTCATCCACTTATAAACCCAGATATTAAACTAGTGGAATTAAGTGCAATTGGAAGTAAAAACAATTATCCAAATGATAAATATTCAAAAGGAAAAGATTCTCTAATCAAAGCAACTATTGCAGTAAAAAGTGATGCAAAAGGCAATTTATGGATTCTTGATTTAGCAAATAAACAATTTGTTGTGTGGGATACTAAAAAAAATAAATTAGAAAAAACTATAAAGATTTCAGAAGAAGCAATGGTTAAAGCTAGCTTCTTACAAGATTTTGTTCTTGATGAAAAAAGAAATAGAGCAATTATTGCAGATATGTCACAAGGAGATTTAAAAAGCGCTCCTACTCCTGCATTTATTGTTGTAAATACAAAAACAGGCGAATCAAAAAGAGTTGCTCAAAGTCATAAGTCAATGATGCCAGAAATCAAAGATGGATTTGCTTTAAATCCAATTGCAATAGACCCTACATTTACATGGGTTTATTTTGGTTCAATTCATGGGAAAAAAGTATACAGAGTTCCATCAGATAGTTTTGATAATGAAAAAGATGTAATAAAAAATATCAAAGTGTTTGGGCAAAAGTCATATAGTGATGGAATTGCCGTTGATTCAAATGAAAATGTTTATATTACAGATATTGAAAATCAAGCAATTGGAGTAACAAATAAAGATGGATATAAAATCATAGCAACTTTACCAAAAGGGCAAACATGGCCAGATGGATTAGCAATTGCAAATGATGGATATATTTATGCAACAGTAAATCAATTAAATAGAACAGCTGTTTTAAATAATGGTAAAGAAGAAGGTATCTCTCCTTATTTAATTGTAAAAACTAAACTTTTAAAATAAAAAAATAAACTAACTAAAAAGGCAAAAAAATGAAAAATGTATTTAACTCATATGATATGAAAGATTTAAAATTAAAAAATAGAATTTCAATGGCGCCAATGACAAGATCAAGAACAATCAAAGGCGAAGTACCAACAGAAATGAATGCTCAATATTATGCACAAAGAGCAAGTGCAGGCGTTATTATTAGTGAAGCAACACAAATTTCACTACAAGGGCAAGGTTATGCAGATACACCAGGAATTTATACACAAGAACAAATAGATGGTTGGAAAAAAGTAACAAGTGCAGTACATGAAGAAGGAGGGAAAATCATCTTACAACTTTGGCATGTAGGAAGAGTTTCTAGTTCAAAAGTAAATGGATTACAACCTATTGGCCCTTCACCACTTATTGCAAAAGATACACAAGTTTATATTTTTGATACAGCACAAAGTAAAGATGCAACGATGATTCCAGTAGAAGAGCCTAAAGAGATGAGTAACGATGATATTACACAAGTAATTGAAGAGTTTAGAATAGCTGCTAAGAATGCAATTGAAGCAGGATTTGATGGAGTTGAAATTCATGGGGCAAATGGATATTTACTTGATCAATTCTTAAGAAGTAATTCAAATAGAAGAAGTGATAGATATGGTGGAAATAAAGAAAATAGAATCAAACTTTTATTAGAAATCACAAAAGAAGTAATTGATGAAATTGGAGAAGATAAAACAGGTGTTAGATTATCACCATTTATTAAATTTAAAGATATGGATGATCCAGAAATTCTTGATACATTTATGTTAGCTGCAAAAGAATTAAATGAATTAGATATTTTATATATTCATTTATGTGAAGCAGACTGGGATGATGCACCTCAGATTCCAGAATCATTTAGAAAAGAATTAAGAGCAGCTTTTAAAAATACAATTATTGCTACAGGAGGATATAGCCTTGATAAAGCCAATGATGTAGTAAAAAAAGATTTAGTTGATATTGTTGGATTTGGAAGATACTTTATCCCTAACCCAGATTTAGTTAATAGACTAAAAAACAACTACCCTTTAGCCCAAATAAAAGATTCTCATACCCTATTTGGTGGAAGAGATGAAGTAGGATATAGCGATTATTTAAATTATAAGGCGTAGTTTACTATGAACCAATATTTATCCAAGTTTCTACTTGGATAAAATAAAGGATTTAATCATGAAAAGAATATATTTTAAACTTATTAGCATATTTCCAATTGCTATTTCAGTAGGAGTAATGACGTTTATTACTGCATGGTTTTGTAACTTTATGGGATGGACAGTTTGGCTATCTTTTTTAAGTTGGGCATTATATTTCTTACATGGAGGGACTGCACAAAAAGGGCTTAGTGCTTTTATCTCTTTTATCTACGGTATAGCTTTAGCTCAACTTGCAATATGGTATATAAACTATCTCTTCGAAATTTCTCCCCAAGAAGCTTGGTGGTCTACATATATCGTACCTTCTTCTGTATTTATTGTTGCCTCTATTATTACTTTAACAATGAGAATTTATGATTCATGGGCTTCTTTTATTCCTGCTGTTTATATCGGAACTGTTTTTAGATTTGCTTTTATTGATTTATCACTTGCAAATAAAAATATTACTGAAATTGTTCCTGATTTAGTTTTTCCAATTTTATTTGGACTTATTATTGGTTGGTGTACAGTTACATTATTAGTTTTTCTTGATAAAGTTGGATTCGCCCAGTGGCACAGAAGATGGGAAGTGGAGTAGTAAGAACTACACACTTCTAACACATTGTCTTTTTATATAATTCCAAAAAACAAAAGGACAAATATGAAGTTTGAGACAGCTGATATATGTGATGAAAATCAAGATAAAAAGATTCAAGTACTATCATCAGATTATAAAAACTACGGTGGAAGGAAAAAATGTCAAGGCAAAATTATAACAATAAAACTTGACAAAAGTAACTGGAGATTATTAGAACTTTTAAGAGATGAAAAAGGAGAAGGAAGAGTTATTGTAGTTGATAATTCTAAAGCCTTCTATGGAGTAGTTGGCGATAAGCTTATGGCTTTTGCCAAAGAAAATAATTGGGCAGGAATAATTCTAAATGGTTTTGTAAGAGATATAGAGTACACAAAAGATATAGATGTATCACTTTTTGCAATAGGTACTTGCCCTTTAAGAAACTTTGAAAAAACAAATTCATCAAGAGGTATTGAATTAAATTTTGATGGAGTAACATTCAATGATGGAGATTATCTTTATGCAGATAATGATGGCGTAATTATCTCTAATGAAAAACTTATTTAAATAAACTAACTAAGAAATGAAGGATAAAGACTATAAAACTTTAAGTTTATATCCTTCATTTATAATGTTTTCAATTACATTTAGAGGAAGTTTTTTTCTAAGTTCTTTAATGAAAACTTTTAAAGCATTTTGTGTCATAAACTTCTCTCCCCAAATATATTCTTGAATCATTTCATAATTAACAATTATATTTTTATTCTCATGTAAAAGCTTCAAAAAATGTTTTTCTTTTTTTCTAATTTCTATTGTTTCATCATTATAAAATAAATGATTGTTTTCTAAATCTAAATATAAATTTTCTATTAAATGTATTTTTTCATTTGTTTCTTTGAAAAGTACAGTTGAGATGGCTTTCATAAGTTTTTCATTTGTTGCTGGTTTTAAAATATAGTGATTAATATTATCATTAATTAGTTCTAATAAATACTCTTCAGTTGAGTATGCACTTAGAATAATAATAGGAGCAGAAAAACTTATTTTTCTGATCTTTTTTACAAGTTCTATTCCATTACCATTATTCATTTCAATATCTAAAATACATAAATCAGGTTTACTCTCCACAAAAAGATCATAACCATCATAACCACAGTTGGCTTCATATACATTTTTAAAATAAAACTTCAAAGTATTTGATAATCTTTTCCTAATTTCATCATCATCTTCTACTACTAATATATTTAAATCTTTTACTTTATTCGCTAATTGTTTCATTTATAATCCTTTATACTTCTATTTTAAATATGGCACCATTTTTATCATTATTTACACTTAAAGAGCCTTCCATATGTTTTTCAATAATCATCTTACTCATATACAAACCTAGCCCTGTACCTTGAGTTTTTTTTGTAGAAAAATATGGTTCAAAAATCATTTCAATATTATCAATTTTTATTCCACCTGCATTATCTTTTACAAAAACTACGGATTTATCTTTTTTTACATCGATAATAAATTCAATTTTTTTATCTTTAATTTCTTTTGATATAAGTTCATCTTTTGCATTAATTAATAAATTCAAAATAACTTGAGAGTATTCTCTCTTATATCCTTTGATTTTTTTGTCTTTAATAACATGAGTATTTAGTTTTATATTTTCATTAGTAAAGGTATCTTTTATTAGAGCTTTAGCATCTTCACAAGCCTTTGATATTAGAAATTCTTCTTTCTTTTTTTCAGGTCTAAAAAAGTTCTTAAAATCCTCAATCGTAAAAGACATATGTTCAATAATAGAAGTGGCATCACTTAAGGAAGTAAGTATATATTTTTTCTTTGCTTTTTTAAACTCTATACTAGTTTCTAGTTCCATAATTATTCCAGATAATTGACTCAAAGGTTGTCGCCATTGATGGGAAATCATATTTATCAAAGTTCCCATACGGGCGAGTCTTGATTGATGTAACATTGCTCGATCTTTTGCTTTTGCTTCTTTTATTGCAAATTCAACTTTATTATTTAGATTTTTATTTAAGTCTTTTAGTTTTTCTTCTCTATTTTTAACTTTTTCTTGGTAACTACTTATTGTTTGATTTATTTTTCTAGATATTTCAACTGCAATATAGGACATAAGCATTATTAAAAATAAAGAGATAATTGTCGTGATTTTTATATATTCAAAAATTGTATTTTTTAAATCTGTTTTTCTTTCAGATATAACTTTTTGAAGATCATCAAAATATACCCCTGCTCCAATAACCCAATTCCATTCTTTGTACAACTTTACATATGTTAATTTTTTTATCTTTTTTATTTGTTCTGGCTTATTCCAATAATACTCAACAAAAGCACCATCTTTATTTTTTATAGCCTCTTTAACAAATCTTTGTACAAAATAATCACCCTTTCCATCTAGTAATAAAGTATCATCTTTTCCAATATTATCTTTTCTATATGGATGAGATAAAAGAATATTTGTATTTTTATAAATCCAAAAATAGTTATTATCACCAAATCTTAAATATTCACTCCATCTTGCAATAGTCTCTTTCAAATTATCTATATCATCGTAAATATCACGTTTTATAGCAATGATAAGATTTTCTTTTTCATAAAATTTATAATAAAAAAGATTAGTTTCTTCTCTAATAATATAAAGCACCTTTTTCTTTTTAATCTCTTCTTTTAGAGATTCAATATCTTCTTTATAAAAAAATACATCTTCATTTTTTATAAAGAAGTTTTCCTTCTCTTTATAGATTATAAAATCACTATTTTTATTTGAATATTGATTTATAATTTCTAAGTACTCTTTTGAGTTTGGAGTTTTTTCTTCTACTGTTTTATAAAAAGTCTCCATTTGTGTATTTAGATTCTTTTTTATATTATCAAGAGTGATTTTTTTGTGGTACTGAATATAGTCATATATATACCCGATCTCTTTTTCTAAAATTACTTTTTGGTTTTTAATATAGTTTTTTTCAACTTTTTTTACTTCTTCGTCTAAATAATCTTTTTGTATTGTAATAAGAGAATATAAAATCATACTAGATAGTGCTATGATCGTTAGTATTGGTGCAAATATTATAAGTTTTGGTATATTTTTCTCACTAAACATTACTATATTCCTATTACTTTACTTTACTACCCTATCAAATATACTAACATATCTAAGCTTATTTATAATCAATAAATTAAACACACTTTGAACACATATAAGGAAGTTAAACTTACCAATAACAAATAAAATTATAGAAAAAGGTAAATTATGAATAAAATAGAAAAAAGACTAAAAGACCTTAATATAGTGCTTCCAAAAGCAAAAGAAGGTGTTGGAGCATATAAATCTTGGGCAATTTTTTCAGATAATATAGTTTGTACATCAGGACAACTTCCTTGGGAAAATGATGTTTTAGCATACACAGGTAAACTAGGAAAAGATGTAGATGTAGAAACAGGATATGATTGTGCAAGACTATGTACTATTCATGCCATAGCTCAATTAAAAGAAGCTACAGGTGGTGATTTAAGTAAAGTAAAACAAATCATTAGAGTTGAGGGAAATATACAAACTACAGCAAACTTTTATAATCATGCAGAAGTCCTAAATGGTGCAAGTGAACTATTAAATGACGTATTTGGAGATATTGGCATTCATACAAGAACAGCACAAGGAATGAGTTCGTCACCTCTTAATTCACCAACTTTGATTTATCTTTTTGCAGAAATTGAAAAGTAATTCTATAAAAATTACATATATACACTAATAATAAATTACAGTGTTTCTATTTTATTAATAGAAACACTTCATCTAAAATAAGTACTCACTATAAAAATACTCTTCTAAACATTACTATTATTCTATTACTTTATTTTATTTCAGTATTGGATATACTGTTATTATAAGCATATTTACAATCAATTAATAAAACACACTCTGAACACATATAAGAAAGTTAAACTTTGACAGAACAAAAAAAGGAGTAGAAAATGAAAAAAATAGTATTACCAATACTTGCAGGATTAGTACTTGCATCAAGTGCTATTGCAGCACCAGAGAAACTAAGAGTAGTAGGTTCATGGGGACATCTAACTATGTTTAGTGAGTTTGAAAAGCCTTATTGGAAAAAAGAATTTAAAAAAAGTTTTCCAAACACATCAACAAGAGTTACTTCTCTTGGGCAAGTAAAACTAAAAGGTTCAGCAGTTTATAGACAACTTGCAAAAGGTAGTTTTGATGTAGTATCTACAGTTGGAGGATATGTTGTATCAGATTCTCAAACACTTGCAGGTCTTGATTTACCAGCAATTGCACCAGATATTCAAACAGCCAAGAAGATTGTAAACGCATACAAACCAACACTAGCAAAAGCATTAGCAAAAGACTTTAATGCAATTCTTTTAGGAGTAACACCTTATCCCGCTCAAATTTTATTTTGTAATGAAAAAATTGATTCATTATCTGATTTAAAAGGGAAAAAAGTAAGAGCAGGAAGTTGGACAACAGCTGAATATCTTGATGGATTAGGAGCAACAGGAGTTACTCCACCTTTTAGTGAAATTGCATCTGCCTTACAAAGAGGTGTATTAGATTGTGCAATTGGTGGTGGATTATCAGGATATTCATCAGGATGGGGAAATATTTCTAAATACTTATATCCTATACCTGTTGGTGGTTGGGCATATGTTTTAACAGCAATGAATATGGAAACTTGGAATAAGTTCTCAAAAGAAGAACAAGAAAAACTAATTAGTTCTTACAATACAAATGTAATTGAACCAGTTTGGGCTAAATCAGATTTCGAGTCAATTGAAGGTGTTAAATGTTTAACAGGACAAGATTGTTCTTACGGAAAGTCATACAACATGAACTTAGTCCAATTTAAAGAAAAAGATATTGCTATTTCTAAAAAAATACTAGAAGAAAGAGTTCTTCCAAAATGGTCTCAAAAAGTATCTTCTGAGGTTGTAAATGAGTGGAATAACTCAGTTGGAAAAGTAGTTAATTTAAAAGCCGAAAAGGAATAGGAAATGAAAAGAATCACTTTAATAATTATTGCGGCGCTACTTTGTACTTCAAGTATAATTGCGGCTCCTTCAAAAATGAGAGTTGTAGGACAATTCAGTAGTTTAGTTATGTACACTGAATTTGAAAAACCCTATTGGAAAAAAACTTTTGTAAAAGATTTTCCTAATACAAAGGTAAGACTTTCTTCTGTTAGTCAAATGAAATTAAAAGGAGCAGCACCATATAGACAATTATCAAAAGGTGGATTTGATGTTGTTTCTATTATAGGTGGATATGTAGTATCTGATTCTCAAACAGTTGCAGGTTTAGATTTACCTGCAATAGCACCAGATATTCAAACTGCAAAAAAGATTGTTGATGCATATAAACCAACTTTAGAAAAAGCTATTAAAAAAGATTTTAATGCAAAACTTTTAGGAGTTATGCCTTATCCTGCACAAATATTATTTTGTAATGAAAAAATAGATTCATTAGCAGATTTAAAAGGGAAAAAAGTAAGAGCAGGAAGTTGGACTACGGCGGAGTTCTTAGATGGATTAGGAGCTACTGGTGTTACAATGCAATATGGTGAGATATCTCAATCTTTACAAAGAGGTATTTTAGATTGTGCAATTGCAGGTGGGATTCCTGGATATACAGCCGCTTGGGGTGATATTTCAAAATACTTATATCCAATTCCAGTTGGTGGATGGGCATATGTTATAAGTGCTATGAATATGGAAACTTGGAATAAATTCTCAAAAGAAGAACAAAATAAGTTAATGAAATCATATAATCAAAATGTTATAGAACCAGTATGGAAGAAATCTGATTTTGAATCAATTGAAGCCGTTAATTGTTTAACAGGAAAAGGTTGTTCATATGGAAGACTTTATGATATGAATCTTGTAAAAGTTAAAGAAAAAGATTTAATTCTTTCTAAAAAAATATTAGAAGAAAGAGTTCTTCCAAAATGGGCAGAAAAAGTATCTGCTGAAGTTGTAACTGAGTGGAATAACTCAGTAGGAAAAGTAGTAAATCTAGAAGCAAAGGAATAAACATGACAAAGAGTTTAAAACACAGCTCTAAGTATATTGTTTATGCCTCTGGAGTTTTATTGTTTTTTTGTGCATTTTTAACAGCCATTGAAGTAATTTTACGAAAGTTCTTCCTCTTCTCTCTTGGAGGAGTGGATGAAATTTCTTCATATGTTTTAGCAATAACTGTTTCATGGTCAATTGCATATGTACTTTTTGAAAAAATGCATATTAGGATAGATATTTTCTATCACATGATATCAAAAAAGTTTCAAAATTATTTGGATCTTTTATCAATGTTAATGAACTTTATATTTATTGCAATAATCACATATTATGCTTTTGATGTATTTTTAAGTTCATGGGAGAAAAACTCTCTTGCAAATACACCATTGGGAACACCCTTATGGATTCCTCAATTGTTGTGGTTTGCAGGGTTTACTTTCTTTTTAATAGTTATTTTTGTTTTACTATATAAAAGTATTCAAAATATCTACTCAAAAGAAAAAAATGATTATTCAGATATAAAAAAGGAGATTGAATGTTAGCAGTTATATTATCATTTCTAATACTATTATCTTTTTTAATTTTGTCTGTACCTGTTGCATCATCAATTGCAGGTGTAGCTATTATAATAGGTACATTTTTCTCAGATTATCCAATATTTAGTTCAATTGGAGAATTAACATGGAGTACAAGTACTGAATATATACTTTTATCTATTCCATTTTTTGTTCTTCTAGGAGAATTATTATTACATTCAGGAATGGCTAGAAAAATATATTTTGCAATTAATGTATGGTTATCATGGCTTCCTGGCGGATTGATGCATTCAAATGTTGCCGCATCAACGTTTTTTTCTTCAATATCAGGATCTTCCGTTGCAACAGCAGCAACAATAACAACTGTTGCCATGCCTCAAGGGAAAAAATATGGTTATGAAGAAGGCTTATTTGCTGGATCAATTGCCGCAGGGGGAACACTAGGAATACTAATTCCACCTTCTTTAAACTTGATTATTTATGGTTTTTTAACAAACACCTCAATTCCTGCTTTATTTATGGCAGGTTTACTTCCGGGAATTGTTTTAGCCTTATTATTTATGTTTTATATTTTTATTCATGATAAATATAGAAATAGTGCAAAAAAAGAAGTAGAGAAATATACATGGAAACAAAAATTTAGTGAACTAAAAAACTTTGTACCAACATTATCTTTATTTGCATTAGTAATGGGAACTATTTATACAGGATTAGCAACACCTACAGAAAGTGCTGCAATTGGAGTTCTGGGAGCATTAGCAATTATTTATTTCTCAAAACTTCTAACAAAAGAAGTACTTATTAAATCAATTGAAGGAACAATGAAAACAACAGGAATGATAATGTTAATTATACTTGCTGCTAATTTTCTGAATTATGTTTTAATCTCAATAGGATTAATAGATGAAATTGAATATTTTCTTGAAGATTTAAATATCTCAAAATATATGCTTCTATTTGTAATTACTATAATTTTTATTGTTTTAGGATTATTTATTGAAACTTTATCTCTTATGGTAATTACTATTCCAATAGTTGCTCCAATAGCTATAAGTATGGGCTTTGATGGAGTATGGTTAGGTATATATCTAATTATATTAATTGAAATGGCTTTAATTACTCCACCTGTTGGACTTAATTTATATGTAGTTCAAAGTATAAGAAAAAGTGGCTCTGTTGTAGAAGTAATGAAAGGATGTATTCCTTTTGTTTTAATAATGTGTCTAATGGCATTTTTATTAGTATTATTTCCTCAGATTGCACTTTATCTAGTTCAGTTTGTATAAAAATGAGGTTTAAAAACCTCATTTAGAAAGACATCTCGAACACATTTGGGAAAGTTATACTTTCTTGTAATTAAAATAAAGGATACAAAATGAAAATCACATTTGATCATGTGTCACTAAGAGCAAAAAATTTAGAATCTATGAAAGATTTCCTAGTGGAACTATTAGGATTAGAAATAGGTGCTAGACCTAATTTTCCATTTCCTGGATATTGGTTATATACAGAAGGTACTGAAAATGCACTTATTCATATTTATGATGAAGATGCATCTTTTTATAAAAAAGATTTAATAAAAGAAGATTTCAAAGAAGAGTCATCAGGAAAAAACATAGTAAATCATATATGTTTTTCAAGTGATAATTACGAAGAAATCATGGAAAGAATTGCAAAATTAAATACAGACTATTCAATAAATCTAGTGCCAAACTCACCTATTGAACAAATATTTATTAAAGCACCAGAAAATTTAATTATAGAAATTCAAGCTATACCAAAAGATAAAAAGAAGCAATAATGAAAATACCAAATTTAATTGAAAATAAACTTGAGTTTATTAAACTTGCACAAAGTTTAAAGAATAAAAACAAAACTATTAATCTAGGAGTAACTAACCTATCTTTTCATAGAGTTACAGCAGCTTTAGTAACTTATATCTTAAAAGAAATGGGATTTGAAGTAAATAGAACTTTTGCACTTCATGAAGAGAACTTTGAAAGATTAAAAAACAAAAAGATTGATATGATAAGTTCAGCTTGGATTCCTTCAAGTCATGGTGTTTATAAGAAAAATGTAGAAGAAGCTTTTCCTTTGATTGAATTAGGTCTTCATTATGAACCATATGCTTTATGGGGTGTACCTTCATATGTTCCCAAAGAAGAGGTATCTGAAATTTCTGATTTATTAAAAATTAATGTAATAGATAAAATGAACAATAAAATACAAGGTATTGGATTAGGTGCTGGGATTACTAGATTTTCTATAAAAATGATGGATGAATATTCTTTAAAAAGTGCTGGTTATGAGTTTTTTACAGGAACACAGGATGAATGTATAAAAGCTTTTGAAGAAGCAGTTAAAAAGAAGGAATGGGTAATTGTTCCTCTTTGGCAACCTCAATATCTACATCATACTTATAAAATTAGAGAATTATCTGATCCAAAAGGATTATTAGGAATAATTGATAGAGCAGTTTTACTTTGTAATAAAAGCCATACAGAATCTTTATTTGATGAAAATCAAATAAGAATATTAGATAAGATCATATTAAATAATGAAATTATATCTGAACTTGACTATTACCATAGTGTAGAAGGATTAAGTGAAGATGAATCAATTCAAAAATGGATTGAAAAAATATAAACTTTAAAACCTCAAAATTTAATATTTGAGGTTTTAAAAACTTACTAAAACTTTATAACAATATTATCTATATTTCTTTTACTATCAATTTTCTTCATAAATATAATTTTGTATTATTAATAAATAATACAAAAAACTGTAAAATACATACAATTTTCAAGGAGATAAAATGGATTTAGACAATAATCACTTAGATGAGTTATTAGAATCACACTTACAAAAAGAACAAAAGGTAGCAGTTTATAAGTCAAGAGTTGAGGCAAATTTAGTAAATGGACACCCTACTTTCAAGGCTACTTGGTCATGGTGGGCATTTTTTGGAACTTGGGCATTTTTCTTATATAGAAAAATGTATTTAGTTGCAGTCTTATTTTTCTTTGCTACTGTATTAACTGCATTTATTCCTTTTAGTACTATTATCATTATGATTATTAGTGGTATGTCTGCATTTTATTTTTATACAAAAAAACTAAATTCTGATTTAGATATTGCAGGTGTTAAAGATAAACCATTACATGAAGTAAAAGATAATCTTTCTAAACTTGGAGGATATAATAGTTGGGTAGTTTGGGTTGCAGTAGTTTTTTATACAATAGTCATGTTATCAGTAATTATTGGCTTTCTAGGACTTGCTCTTTAAATCTATCTAGAACAAATAAGTCAATAATTAGTTTTAAATCTAATTATTGACTATTTATAAATAATTGTTTATCTTGAAGCTTTTTTTGCTTTCTTTTCAGCTCTTTTTTCTTTTAATGATTTTGTAGATGCAGTTTTAACTGACTTTTGAACGTCTTTACCTTTTGCCATATTCTATTCCTTTATTTGTAGTTATGAACTAGTATAGCTTAAAATAAAAGAAGTATTCTTAATCGCTCTAAAACACACTAAAACTTAATAGCAATTCTTCTTATAATTTTTATAAAGAACTCTTTAAAATTAAATCAAAAGAAGCCCCTACATAACTCTTCTTTTCATATATATACTCTTTATTTTCTACTATTATTCTAGAATTTAAATGTTTAGTGATTATTTGATTTGTCATATATAATCCTATTCCCGTACCATGACTTTTATGCTTAGTAGTAAAATAAGGTTCAAATATTTTATCTTTAATTTTTAAAGGAATTCCCATTCCATTATCTTTAATTTCTATAGAAATAAAATCATTTTCTTTTGTTACATCAATAAAAACATATTTATTAAAATCTTTATCATCAATAAGATTTAATGCATCTTTTGCATTATTTAGTATATTTATCAAGGCTTGAATTAAAAGATTTTCATTACAATATAACAAGTCATCAGGATTTTTATTATTTAGAATAATTTCTACATTTGATACTTTGAAAGAATCTTTTATTAGTGAAACTGCTTTTTTAATAATAGTATTTGTATCAATTTTAATTTGAGAAGAACTATCTGACAAAAAGAAATTTCTAAAATCATCAATTGTTTTTGATAGATATTGTGTTTTCTCATTAATACTATCCATATTCTCAAAAAACTCATTCTCTTTTAATATTCCAAGTTCTTTTTTTAATTTTGTTCCTGTTGCAGTTGTAGAGATAAGAGAAAGAGGTTGTCTCCATTGATGAGCAATATTTCCTAACATTTCACCTAATGATGCTACTTTTGATTGATGAAACATAATTTCTTGATTTTTTATTTGATTTTTAACTTCCGTAATATCTTCAATTATTGCCCAAACAACTTTTTTTCCATCTGGATTTATAATTGAAAATCCACTTATTTTTATAGGGTAAGAACTTCCATCTTTTTTAATATACTCTTTTTCATTTGGACCAAAAGTCCCAGTATTATTAAGTTCATCAATTTGGTGAAGCCCCTGCTCTTCATACTCACTAGGAGTAATATTCATATATGACAAGGAATAAAGTTCTTCATTTGTATATTGTATTGATTCTTGAAATGACTTATTTACTTCTAGAAAATTACCACTCTCATAATCAATCATTGCCATACCAATAGGAGAGTTCTCAAATAAAATCTTGAATTTGATTTCAGAACGCTCTAACTCTAAACTTTCATTTAATGAAAATATTTTTTGATTTGCAAAATTAAGTTCTTTTGTTCTTTTTTCAACTTCAAACTTTAATCTTTCTTCATTATGAATTTTTTCAATTTCAGCACTTGCTCTTAATGCAAGAAATTCAGTTACTATAGAAAAGAACTCTCTATCTTTCATTGGTTTATCATCAAGTAATACTAAAATACTTGAAATACCTGATTTATTTTTTGAAATAACAGGAGCTCCAATATAAGAGTCAATATTCATATCTTGAAGTAATTGATCATCTGGAAAATCTACACAAACATTAGAATCGTGAATACAAACCCTCTCCCCAGTTAATACTATCTCACAAGGAGTACCTTTAAGATCATAAATAAAATTATCAATAAATTTATCATCAGCCCAAACAACATCAGTATGTATTTTATTTGAATCTTCACCAATTGGATGTCCAATCAAGGCATATTTTACATTCAAATTTTGGGCTATATTTTTAATAAATTCTTTTAAGTAAAGCTGTCCATCTATACTTTGATCAATATCTAGGATATTAGAAATAAGATTCATTGATTTTTGTAAAGAGTTCATTGATAATTCCTAAGCTAACTTTTACTGTTATATTAGCAAAAAAAATATCCACTTTTGGTTAAGTCAAAATAAGAATTTTGTGTTCAATATTTCAGATAGTAGACCTTATTATAAGGTATATTAATATTTAAACAATTACTATTTTATTATAAAAATAATATTATCATGAGTCATTTAAAAGATAAGTTGCTTTTTTGAACTCAGAAGGAGTTACTTTTTCAAACTTTTTAAAAAACTTAATCAAATTTGTAATTTCATCAAAATCTACCTTATTTACAATCTCTTGCAAAGTAAGCCCCTCATCTAATAAATACCTTTTTATTTTAATAAGTAAGAACTCATCTAAATAAGCTTTTGTAGTTCTATTTGTATACTTACTTAGTATTCTAGTAAGCGTTTTACTAGATATATCCAACTCTCTAGCATAATCTTCTACCCTAAGAGTATATTTGTGAGTATTTCGAACTAAGTATAAAAACCTATTATATATCTTCTCATCTTTTGTTTTTATGGGTGTTACACCCTTTACTCTTTGCCTTTTTAATTGAATAAGCAAAGACTGGAAAAGTGATTGAATTATAGATTTTTTATACTCATCACTTGGTAATTCTAATTGTTTTGTAAGAAGTTTAATATTAATAAAAATGGCATCTAAAGTTTCTTCACTTAATTGCAAAGTAGCAGGATAACGCATATAATCAAACATATCACTAATACTCTCTTCTACAACTCCACAAAGAAAACCTTCTGTAAACTCTAAAACATATGAGTTCATATTGGGATTTAATTTAAAAGAAGTTACTTGATTTTTAGCTACAAATAAAACTGTTCCTTTCTTATAAGTATATGTTTTAAAATCAATTGTATGTTCACCCTCACCTTCAATAACAATAGCTATTGAATTGAATTTTAGTCTATGGGGAGTCTCTAAGTTTTCATAAAAGTTAGTATTATTTAGAAGTTTTTTCATATCTAAGATTTGAAATTCAATATCTTCATCACTTATTTTTTGAAAAGGTATTTCTAAAAGTTCATTTTTCTTTTTCATTTTCACTCTTTCATCTAATAAATAAACTAGGATATAAAATATTATATCCTAGTATTTTTAACAATTAAGCTTTTAATACACTCACATAAGCTTCTTTATTTTTAAACATAACTGCAATAATTAAAAGTAAAATTACGCCAGAAGCTGCAACTCCAGATGGGTCTAAAAATGCATGTGCTAACATAGCATTTAACATAACTGGCACAATAATAATAGCCATAATAGCCACATATTTATTTAAAATAAATGCTAATCCAGCTAATAATTGAATAGCTCCTACAAGAGGGAAAATAAATCCAGTTTTTGCTAAAGCACCCATATACATTCCCATTTCTTGAGATACTGGTGGATTAGCCATAAAGTGTAAGAATTTATTTAAACCAAATATTACTAATAATAAACCTACTATAATTTGAACTGCTAATAAAAATTTTGTTTTCATTTTTAACCTTTTCTATTTTTGTTTTGTTGAAGTAATTCTAACAATTTGTCTGTTTTTTATAAAGGTAAAAAATAGACTATTTATAGTAAAAATTGGTAAATTAAATATTATTACAATTATATTTCTATATATCTAGAAATATAAAGCCAAGTTTAAGTTAAATATTTCTATAATTCTAGAAATATAATTATTATAAGGAATTAAAAAATGAATTCAGAATTATTAAAACATTTAGAAGAAGCAGGATATTTTTTCGTATTTAACTTTATTGAACTTGCTGTCTTATTTTTAGGAGTGAGTTTTCTTGTGGAGATTATAAACTTATTTATTAATCCACAGAAAGTTCAAAAAGTATTATCATCAAATAAAGGTGGATATTTAATTGCATCCGCACTTGGTTCAATTACACCTTTTTGTTCTTGCTCTACAATCCCACTAACATTGGGCTTATTAAAAGCTAGAGCTGCATTTGGTCCAATCATGACTTTTCTTTTCACATCACCATTATTAAACCCAATTATCATTGCCGTATTTTGGAGTGCCTTTGGTTATGAAGTAACAATTATCTATGCACTTATCGCATTTTTTGTATCAATACTTGCAGGTTTTACACTGGAAAAACTAGGCTTTGAGAAGTTTATTAAAAAAGAAATCTTTGCAGCAGATAAACAAGAAGAAGCTTCATGTTGTGACTCAAAAGAGAAAAAAGAAGTAAAAGTTGAAACATCATGTTGTTCAACAAAAACAGAAAAACCACTTAGTAAACCTATGTTTACAAATATAAAACCAAATAATATCTCACAAAGTTCATGTTGTGATTCTGTACCACCAAAACAAGAAGTGAAAAAAGAGAATAAATGGAAAAAGATTAGTGATAAAGCACTAATGAAAAAAACATGGAAACAGTTCCTAAGTTTTGCTCCATATATTGCAATTGGTATTGCTATTGGTGCATTTGTACATGGTTTTGTTCCACAAGAATGGTTAACAAAATATGCAAGTGCTGATAATCCTTTAGCAGTTCCAATTTCTGCAATTATTGGGGTTCCTTTATATATTAGAGCAGAATCAATGGTAGGACTTGCACCTGCTTTATTAGACAAGGGTGTTAGTATGGGTTCTATTTTAGCATTAACAGTTGCTGGTGCGGGTGCTAGTTTACCAGAGATGATAATGTTAAAGAAAATCTTTAAATTACCAATTATGATTTTCTTTGTTCTATCAGTATTTACAATGGCAATTGGTTGTGGGTTCTTAGTAAATCTATACTTTGCATAAATAAATAAAATTAATACAGCAACATCTATATACTTGTATCTATTCACATTTTAGTCACACTAAACCTGCTAGCATTAAATAAAAAGTAGGTTTATATGAAAGCAAATAAAATTCCAGAAAGTAAATTTAAAAGAATATTATGCTGGACTTGGAGACAAAAATCAAGAACTAATATATGCCCAGATTCTCCATCTTTAGAAGGCAAAATAGTAGCCATTACAGGTGGTACTAGAGGTATAGGATTAGAGACAGTAAAAGGACTATTAAAAAGAGGTGCGGAAGTAATAGTCCTATCTAGAAACAAGAAAAAAGACAAAAATATAATTAGAGAATTAAGAGGCAAAGTCTATTTTGTATCATTAGATTTAGGGAATATTAAATCTATTAGAAACTCCATAGAGAAATTAGAAGATGTATTAATGGGCAGAGAAATTGATGTATTAATCAATAATGCAGGTATGGCAGTAAAAGGTGAAACACAAGTATCTCCTCAAGGATATGAGTTAAGCTATGCTGTAAATGTATTAGGTCATCATATTTTATTTCAAGAGTGCCATAGGAAATCTTTGTTATCTGAAAATGCTCATATTATTGCGGTAACTGGTGATATTTATTTTTTAGAAGATGATTGCACCGCTAATTTTGTATATATAGGAAACAAAGGAGTTAATGCCTATTCAAGAAGTAAATTGGGAGTAATGTGGTGGGCACGAAAAATATACAATTTATATCCCCAATATAAAATTAATATAGTTCATCCAGGCGTAATACCAATGGGGCTAGGAGCGAATCAAAAATCAATCTTTAGTCGTTTATTAAGTAAGGCACTTTTGACTCCTAAAGAAGGTGCCCAAACTACACTAATATGTGTAACTCAAGCAGATATTGAAAATGGAGCATATTATCATAATGCCCTAGGTAAAGCTACTCTACCAGAAAGCGATCCAGTATTTAATCTTGAAAAAGCAGATAAATTTTGGAATGAACTAGAAGATATATATACAAATAGTTATAAAAATGATTTTAGTCTTGATAGAGCTTTAGCATAATACAATAGAAGAAATAGGAAATCTATTTCTTCCACCATTCTTCAAGCTTTATAGGAGGGGATAATATATCTATTACTTCTCCCATCTTAGGAATTAGAACATTTGTTTTTTCTTTTTTAGCTAATGTAGAAATTCTCTCCATGGGTTCATTCCACGGATGAAAAGATATTTTAAATGTACCATTATGAATAGGAACTAATAGTTTTCCTTTTAGATCTTTGTGTGCTTGGATTGTTTGTTCTGGAAACATATGAATATACTCAAATCTTTCATTATATTGTCCATTTTCCATAAATGTTATATCAAAGGGTCCATATTTTTCACCAATTCTTTTAAAGCCATCAAAATACCCAGAGTCACCACTAAAGAAAAGTGACTTACCATTTGCTCTTACAACCCAAGAACTCCATAAAGTTGATGCTCTATCAAAAAGCGTTCTTCCTGAGAAATGTTGTGAAGGTGTTGAAATAAGTTCAACATCGCCAATCTTTGTTGATTCCCACCAATCTAAAGATCTTATTTTTTCTTTAGGAACTCCCCATTCTACAAGTCTTTTACCTACACCTAGTGGAACAATAAAATAGTTGACCTTATCTTTTAATCTTATAATAGCTTCTTCTTCTAGGTGATCATAATGATCATGGGAAATTATAATTCCCTCAATTTGACCTACACTATCTAAATCAAGTGGTACTGGATGAAATCTCTTCCAGCCAATCCATTCATAAGGTGTAATAAAGTCCTCAAATACTGGATCAGTTAACCATACCTTACCTTCAAGTTGAAACATGATACTTGAGTGTCCCAATCGTGTATAATGAAAAGCCTCTTTATTATCTATATAGAAATTATCATAAGTAACTTTTTTAATAGGTAAAAGCTCTTTGGGAATACTTCCTGGTTGTTCAGTAAAATATATACCTTTAAGACCTTGATACATCTCGCTAATACTAAATTCAAAATCTGGCATTTCTTTTTTATTTACAAATTTGCCCTCTTTATATTGAGGCGATGATTCAATTCTCTCTTTTATAGCAAGATTATCTTTAGCTAAACAACCACTTATTCCACCTGCAATAAGTACTATTTTTAATATAAGTTTCATATTCTTAAATCCATACATTTTTATACTCTTTATTTTTAATTATCTTATTTTAATAAAAGAGATGTGACCGTAGTGTGAACATCCATAAAAAATAAGTTCACGTTTTAGTCACAAGGAAATTGATAGAATTAAATAGGAAATAAAACAAGTCCATTTACAATTAATTATCTAAAGATTTTACAAATGTTAGTTATTATTAAAAATATGAAGGTTCAAAAAATGAGAGTATTAATAGTAGAAGATAATCTAGATTTAGCTGAGAGCATATCAGATTATTTGAGTATTCATGGATGCGACTGTGACTTTGCATACAATGGCGTTGCAGGTCTAGAGTTTGCTTTAAAAAATGAATATGATATATTTATTTTTGATATTGCAATGCCTAAAATGGATGGCTTAGAGCTTTGTAAAATACTTAGAGAGAAACACAACAACCAAATACCAATTTTATTTTTAACGGCAAGGGATACTTTAGATGATAAAGTTGCTGGATTTGATGCAGGAGCAGATGATTATTTAGTTAAACCTTTTGAGTTAAAAGAGCTACTTATTCGAATAAAAGCACTGTATAAAAGAGTTATTAACAAAGAAAGTATATTAAATATTGATGACTTAAGTATTAATTTAAATACTCAAGAAGTAAAACGAGATAATCAAAGTATATTTTTATCACCAAATAACTATAAGATTTTAGTTTTATTAATGCAACGATCTCCAAACTTAGTCACAAGAGAAGAGTTAGAGCATTTTATTTGGATGGATGAAACTCCATCTAGTGATTCTCTTAGGAGTCATATATATAAACTTAGAAAACAAATAGATAAACCTTTTAAAAAAGAGTTGATTCAAACTATAAAAGGTAGAGGTTTTAGGATAGTATCATGAAGTTCACAAGAAGTATTCGATTTAGAATTATAATTGCTTGTATTGTTTTTGCACTAATTGTAAGTATTATTTTTGGATTTATTTTAAAAAAAAGTATAAAAATAAATGCTGATGAGCAGTTTAATTGGCATACACAAAAAGAGATGGTTCATTTTTTAGAAGAGTATAAAAAAGACCAAAATACAAAATTTAATTTACCAAGAGGAAAAATACTCATTGGAAAAGAAAAAGATGCCATTAAATACCTAAAAAATATGATTGACAAAAAAAATTCTACTTTTACTGAACAAAAATTAGAAGACATTCCTTTAAAAAGATTTCAGAATACTACTGAGAAAGGATATACTTTTTATTATTATGATTTTGAAAAAACAGTCATATATCTAATAAAAGCCCCTATTTTAGATGATAAAAGCTTAAATATGTACTACTTTATTAATCTTACTGGATTTAATACAACAGATAATATGGGAGCAAATATTGCACTAAACTTCTTTTTTGTTGTAATAATTCTAATATTAATTTTAGCTATTTTAATTGGTTTTTATATTGCAAAAAGAGTTCTTTTGCCACTTACAAACCTCTCTTCAAATGTCGACAAAATAGAAATAGGAGAATACGAAAGCAATGTAAAAGATTATTACAATGATGAGATTGGTTTTTTAGCAAAAACTATTGATACCTTTGTTGTAAGAACTTCTAAATTTATCCAAAGAGAAAAAGCCTTTACACGAGATGCTAGTCATGAACTTAGAACACCAGTTGCAAGCTCACAAGCTGCACTTGATGTGGCATTTGCATTACCGCAAGGACAAGACCCAAAAATGCAAAAGGTTTTAAATAGAATACAAAGAGCAAATAAAAATATGACTCACTTAATAGAAAGCTTTTTAATTCTAGGAAGAGAAAAACAAAAAAATTCAAATAAACTATCTTTTAATTTAAAAGAATTAGTAGATAACTCAATCATTAAAAACAGCTATTTATTAAAATCAAGTGATATAAAATACAAAAATCACATTAAGGAAGAACTAACAATCACCCTAAATAAGGATTACTTATCAATTGTAATTGATAATATAATCCGAAATGCTTTTGTACATATGGAAGAAGGTACTTTAGATATAAACTTTACAAACAATTCTTTCATAGTTCAAGATAGTGGGGAATGGTTTGATGAAAAAAAAGAGTTAGGTATTGGATTGAATATCGTAAAAAGAATCTGTAAAGAAGAAAAATGGAAACTGTCAATTTCCACAAAAAAAGATATAGGTACAATAATAGAGATTAGCTTTTAGACTTATTCCCAAAAGTAAAATACTTTTGGGAAGATGATAAAACTATGGTCTATTAAAATACCAAGTTGATCTTTTAACATCAGTTTGTGAGCACTCTTTCATATATAAAGTTCTCCAAGTATGTGCTGGAGAATATGTAACTGAAGACTCATTTCCCATTTCTAAACATTTATTTGAGTTTTTATGTTTTAGTTTCTTGTCTTTTGTATATTCAAATTTCTGCATAAATTTAGCACTTTGAAATGGCGTATCAACATTACATTTTTGAAGAGTTAAACTTGTATAGTCTAAAACATATTTATTAACACCTGAAATAGTCGCACATAAATCGTAAGCTGGAAAATATATTGTTCCATCTTTTTTAAACTCAAAAGCTTCATCTGCATATAGTCCTGGCTTACAATTATGACCTATTAAAGGTAAATCAGCTCGTATATATTCTCCAGAGCCTGCAACATCGAGACAATAGCCATCTTGTGGTCTATCAAGTGGGTCAATCAATTTAATATGATATGCATTACTTTGAGCAAATAAGCTAGATATCATCATACTTAATAAAAAATTCATTAGTAGAAATTTTTTCATTTTTTATCCTTTGTGATTTTGTATTAATTATAGATAAGACTATGTGAACGTTATGTGAACACAAAATATTAAAATCAATTTATGTACATATAATTCATCATATCATATAATCCCAAACTCAAAAAAAAACTGCAAAAAAGAGAATCATGATTGAATTAATTAATATATCGAAAAGTTATCCAACAGGTGAACTTTATAGTGACCTAAACCTTAGACTAAATTCAGGAGACAAAGTAGGCCTAGTAGGACGAAATGGTACTGGAAAATCAACACTATTTAAACTTATTTTAGGAGAAGAGCACCAAGACCACGGTGAAATTAAATTTCCTAAAGCCTATAAAATTGGAGCTTTAAAACAATATTTTGATTTTAGTGAAAAAAAACTAATTGACGAAACAGCATCAGCATTAAGCGAAGAAGATAAATATGATATTTATAAAGCTGAAAAAATGTTATTTGGTCTTGGTTTTTCTGAAGAAGATTTAGAAAAAGATCCTAAGTCATTCTCTGGTGGTTTTCAAATTAGAATTAATCTTGCAAAACTACTTTTAAGTGAACCAAATATGCTTTTACTTGATGAGCCTACAAACTACTTAGATATTCTTTCTATTAGATGGTTAAAAGCCTTTTTAAAAACTTTCCAAGGGGAAGTTATTTTAATTACTCACGATAGAGAGTTTATGGACAGTGTTTGTACTCATACTCTTGGTATTATTAGAAAAAATGCATTTATAATTCCTGGTGGTACTAGAAAATTCTTCGAGCAAATTAAAGCAAATGAAGAACATCATGAAAAACAAAAAATTGCACAAGACAAAAAAATCAAAGATTTAGAAGAGTTTATTGCAAAAAATAAAGCAAGAGCAGCTACTTCAACTCTAGCCCAATCAAAAGTAAAAATCTTAGAAAAGATGGAAATCTTGGAAGATATTAATTATGATGCAAATCTAAAATTTGATTTTAATTACAAAGATACATCTGCTAAATTCTTAGTAGAAGTAAAAGATTTAACTTTTGGATATACAAAAGAAAATATTTTATTCAAAAACATTTCTTTTGCACTTAGCCGTGGTGAAACTATTGGAATCATTGGAAAAAATGGTAAAGGTAAATCAACTCTATTAAATACTATTGCAGGAGAACTAGAAGCTCTAAGCGGAAACTCTGACTTCCATCCTTCTTGTGTATTTGGACACTTTGGTCAAACAAATATCTCACACTTGAATCCTAAAAATACAATTATGGATGAAATCTATAGTGTAAACCATAAACTTCCAGAAGCAGTTATTAGAAGTATTTGTGGAATTATGATGTTTAGTGGAGATAATGCTAAGAAAAAAATCTCACTTCTTTCTGGTGGTGAAAAATCAAGAGTAATGCTTGGTAAAATCATAGCACAAGATGTAAACCTTCTTTTCCTAGATGAGCCTACAAACCACTTAGATATTGACTCTATTGATGCACTTACAACTGCTATTAAAGCCTTTGAGGGTTCTTGTATGATTGTAACTCACTCAGAAGAATTATTAAGAGCTGTATGTGATAGACTTATCGTATTTACAAACGATGGGGCTGATTATTTCAATGGAACTTATGATGAGTTCTTAGAAAAAATTGGTTGGGAAGATGATGCAGGTGAGCAAAAGAAAAAAGTTGTAAAACCTAAAAGAAATAAAAAAGAGATTAGAAAACTAAGATCTATTATCGTAGCTGAAAAATCAAAAGTTACTAAACCACTTAAAACAGAGATTGAAGAAATCGAAGCTTTAGATGGAACACAAAAACAAGCTAAACAAAAAAGATTGGAAGAACTTCAAGCTGAACTTGAAAAATTAAATGCCCAATTTGAAAAAAGAATGGATGAAGTTTAATTAAAATAAAAACTAGAAAGTTACATCATACTTTCTAGTTCTTCTTCAAGAGCTTTTTTATACATTTTTTTTATAACAGACACGGCAATATCATGCTCTTCTTCTGTTACATCTTCTAAAAAATAATCTAAACTATTTACCCCTACTTCTTTTAAATCTTTTTCAATATCCATTGCTTTTTGAGTTGGATAAATCAATGTTGTTCTTTTATCTTTTGGATGTTTTGCTTTTAGAATATAATCATTTTGCTCCATTCTTTTCAAAGTCACTGTAATATTTGAGGACTCGGATAAAGTCTCTTTACAAATTTCACTTTGTGTCATAGATTTAAAACCATATAAAAGTAGAAGTATTTGTCTTTGCTCTACTGTCAAATTATACTGCTTTAGTTTTTGACTCATAGAAGTTCTTAACTTCGAATGGGCTTTACTTATCCAGTTTGCTATACAATCTTTATTTTCAATACTATTTTTCATAAGTGAATTATATAATATTTTCTTTGACAAGCTACTTTTATTTAAATACCTATGCAAATAGCTATTTAAATATATTTTAAGTTTTATTCAGATAAATTTCCATTATGTACTTATTACAACTTTAAATTTTCAAAGGATTAAATATGAAAAATAACACTTATATATTTGCACTATTAATTACAATGCTTGGTGTTGTTTTAATGAGTGTGGAAACACTACTTATTAAAATGACCAATATCTCAGGACTTACTTATTCTTTTTATATAGGCATCTTGATGTTTATATCACTAAATGCAGTTTTATTAAAAGATGGAATTAAAAACACTATCAATATATACAAAGACAATCTAAGAATTATTCTAATTTCAGGTCTGCTTATGGGACTTGCAAATATGTTTTTTATTAACTCTGTTAAACATACAAGTATTGCAAATGCAGTTATTATTATAAGTTCAGCACCTTTATTTGCGACACTATTTGCATATCTTTTTTACAAAGAAAAACCTCAAAAAAATATATTTATAGCTTCAATTTTTATATTTATAGGACTTATTATTATCTTTTCAAAACAGATATCAAGTGGAAACCTATTTGGGGATTTTCTTGCCCTACTTTGTGCTATGAGTTTTTCTCTAAATTTTGTGGTTATGTCAAAACACACAAGTGTAAATAGATTTGCAGTTCTTGCCTTTGCAGGAGTTTGTATAACACTTATGTCCTTACTATTTATTCAAAGCTATACAGTTGATACAACTTCAATGTATATTCTTTTAATTGCTGGATTATTAATCTCTCCGTTTTCTAGAATATTTGTACTTATTGGTACAAAAACACTTCCAGCAAGTGAAATATCACTACTTACAATTTTAGAGACTATATTAGCTCCTATTTGGGCTTGGATTTTCATAAGTGAAATACCAGTAAGTACTACAATATTTGGTGGATTAGTTATTCTAGCAACACTAATAATTAATAGTTTATATCTAATAAAAATATCTAAAAAGAAGGCACTAATATGAATCAAAAAGAGTATTGGAATAAAAAAGCATTAGATTTTCCAAGGTATGATAAAAATAAAGATGGTTTTCAACAAAAAATCATCAAACTTTTAAAAGATGAAAATATTATAAATGACAAAACAAGTGTTTTAGATATTGGTTGTGGAACAGGGGTTTATACTATTCCCTTAGCAAAAGAATGTGGGAATATCACAGCTTTGGATATATCATCTAAAATGTTAGAACTTCTAGAAGAAGACTCATGGAACTATAATGTAAATACTAAAATACAAACAAGATGTTCAAACTGGAAAGAGTTTAAAAGCACTGAAAAGTACGATTTAGTTCTTGCTACTTTATCCGCTGCATTTAGTGATGAACAAGACTTTGAAAAGATTTTACAGTATTCTAAAAAGCATGTGTGTTTTATTGATTTTGTAGATACAAAGGGTTCGAATTTTGAAGAACTTCTTTATAATACCTATGGAATTGAAAAAGCAATTTTTAAAGACTTAGAGAATAAGAAAAAGTGGTTAGAACATAAAAATATAGAGTTTAAAACTACACCATTGACAAATACATATTCCAAACTAATAGAAATAGATGAAGCAATATATAAAATAAAAGAGATATTAAAGTCATCCCAAGAGAATATAATTCTTAGTGAAGAAGAGATAAGAATAGTTTTAAACCCACTTAAAATAGGTAATAAAATAAACTATGTAATAAATATGAAACTTGAACTTTTACATTGGAGAACTACTAGTTAAATAGTAGTTCTTATTTTTACTCATGTAAAACACTAACTCTTTGCATTAAGTTTTGTATTTTTTCATTTTCACTTAGACTTCCAGAATAAAGGTCCTTTCTAGAATCTTGTAAGAAACCTAACCATTTATTTTCTTTTGTATCAACTGTAGTTGTAGATGTGGCTATAGATTTATTTAATTTAAAAAGTTCTTCATATCCACCACTAGAAGATGAAACTGAATTAAAAAAGCCATTTCTAATAGAATTAATATTTGAAAGACTTGATTCTATTGAACTTTTTGCTGTTTCTCTTACTTCTTCACTTTTATATTTTTCATCTTCATTATCAAGTTTTGATAAAGATTCTAAAGAAGATGATATTTTTATATTTAATTCTTGAAGATCAGAAGCATAAGAATCACTATTTTTATCTAATTGACTTATTTCATATTCTGATTTTACTATATCAATTTTCTTATTTATTTTATCCGCTTCAATTAACTCATAAGCATCTGGATTTTTAAGACCTTGTAGAGTTCTAAGTTCTTTAGTTAGGTTTTCTTTTTTAGTATTATCAGATTCTGATAAAGTTGAGTCTTTATATTTTCTACCAATAGTTTCTAACTCTTTAGTTAGATTAAACATTTGTTTATCATCTTGAAAACTATGATAATCTTTTTCTAATATTTTTTGTATTTTTACACTTATTTCTTTTATTGTCTCTTTATCATTATGAGAATAAGGTAGTTCACTATTAGCATCTAGTTTTTTTATTTCAGCTTTTAATTCACTTTCTCTTTCTTTCTCATTAGGACTTAAAGCTTTTTTTGTTCCAAAAATATCTTCTAATTGTTTATTTAAATCATCAATTTTCATTAGAGCATTTGACTCATTAGAAATAACAACTTTTACTTCATCTTTAGATGATGATTTATCTACATTAGAATCTTTATTTGTATTTTGACTTTGTGAGTTTGATTTTTGAATTCCACCATTTTGCATATATGCATTTATACTAGTATTTATCATTCAAAATCCTTTTGAAATATTAAAATGTAAAAAGGAGTTGTTTAATCAACTCCTTTTTTGTTAGTGTATTATTTTAGAGCTTGTGCAACTAGTTTATTAACTACTTGTGGATTTGCTTTTCCACCTGTAGCTTTTAGTACTTGTCCTACAAAGAAACCTAATAGTTTATTGTTTCCTGCTTTGAATTTCTCTACATTGTCTGGGTTCTTTTCAATTACCTCAGCAATTATAGGTGAAATTACGCTTGGGTCACTAATTTGTACTAGACCTTTTGCTTCTACGATTTTATCTGGATTATCTCCTGATTTTACCATTTCTTCAAATACTTGTTTTGCTATTTTAGAAGAGATAGTTTTATCATCTACCATTTTTACAAGTTGTGATACTTGCTTAGCTGTAAAGTTAAGCTCATTTGCTTCTTTTTCTTTTAACTCTCTTGCTACTTCTGTTACTACTATATTTGCAATTCCTACTGGGCTATTTAACTCAGCTAAAGCATCTGCATAAAATGATGATAGTTTTTCATCTCTTGCAATAATATTTGATACTTCTGCATTTAGTTTTAACTCAGATGTATACTTATCAAATAAAGCTTGTTGCTCATCACTCATAGCTACTTCAGTTCCAACTACTTGCTCATTTTTAGCTTGTTTTTTTGACTCTGTCTTTGATTCTTGCTTTGGAGCTGTTTTCTTACCCCAAGAGTCTTTTAATCCTACTATTTTGTTAAATACTGGTTTTTCATCTGTGTAATCAATAGGATCAGCATAGAAGTAACCTTGTCGCTCGAATTGGAATCTCTCATCTATTTTCTCAGTAACAATTGCAGGTTCTATTAAAGCATCTTTTATAACTGTTAAAGAGCTAGAATTTAAGTCTTCTAAGCTTTCAGGAGCTTCGTTTGCATATAATCTATCATATACTCTAACTTCTGCTTTAATAGCTTCTTTTGCACTTACCCATTGAATTGCACTTTTTACTTTGATACCACTAGTATCAGAACCACTTTTTGAATCAGCATGGTATTCAACTTTTAATTCAACTACTTTTCCTGTTTCATCTTTGATAACTTCTTTACAAGATATGATAAATCCATGTCTTAATCTTACAGGTTGTTCAGGAGTTAGTCTAAAGTATCCTTTTGGAGGATTCTCATTGAAGTCATCTCTTTCTATATAAATTTCATTTGAGAAAGGAATATCTCTACTACCCTCTTTTGGAACATCATGAGGATAATATGGTGCATCAATTACTTCACTACCTTCATAGTTTACAATTGTAACTTTTAGAGGGTCAAGCACAGTAAGAACTCTAGGAACCTTAGTATTTAAATCATCTCTGATACAAAACTCTAATTGTGCTACATCTACCATAGAGTTCGCTTTTGCAATACCTATTTGATCACAGAAGTTTAGAATAGACTCTTTTGTATATCCTCTTCTTTTGTATCCTGCAATTGTAGGCATTCTTGGGTCATCCCAACCACTTACTTTTCCTTCTTCAACTAACTCTAGTAATTTTCTTTTACTCATTACTGTGTAGTTAATACCAAGTCTTGCAAATTCATGTTGGTATGGTCTAGGCAATTCTAAACCTAAAGTATCTAATACCCAGTTGTAAATATCTCTATTGTTTTCAAACTCTAAAGTACAAATAGAATGAGTTACACCCTCTATATAATCAGATAAACAATGAGCAAAATCATACATAGGATAAATAGACCACTCATCACCAGTTCTGTGGTGATTTACATGTCTGATTCTATATAATAATGGATCTCTTAATTTCATATTAGCAGCACCCATATCAATCTTCGCTCTTAATACGTGTTCACCATCTTTGAATTCACCATTTTTCATTTTTTCAAAAAGTTCAAGGTTTTCTTCAACTGTTCTATTTGCGTACTCACTTCTTTTTCCAGCTTCTGTTACAGTACCTCTGTACTCTCTCATTTGCTCTTCATCTACACTATCTACATATGCCTTACCCATTTTGATAAGTTCAACAGCATAGTTGTAAATTTTTTGGAAATAATCAGAAGTATAATATACATTTTTACCCCAATCAAATCCAAGCCACTGCACAGCATCTTTTAGTGCTTCTACATATTTTGTTTCTTCTTTTGTTGGGTTAGTATCATCCATTCTAAGATTACAGTGACCATTGTAGTCTGATGCAATACCAAAATTTATACAGATAGATTTAGCGTGTCCAATATGTGGGAAGCCATTTGGTTCTGGAGGGAATCTAGTAATAACCTCTTTATATTTTCCTGACTTTAAATCCTCTTCTACTATTGACCGTAAAAAATCTTTGCTCTCACTCATTATTATTAAACCTTTTTGATTTTAAAACTTATTTTTAGTGCGTATTTTATCAAATTTGTGCTTACAGCACCTTAGATTATTTTTCAATAAAAATAACACTTTTAAATAATTTTATATTTATTACTATATAAAATTATTTTTGTTATAATTTAATAGATAATATTTAAAGTTGCACACATATGTATAAAATTTTTTTACTCTTATTTCTCACGATAACATTCGCTATTTCAAATAGTATAATTACTCCTCTTCCTATGAATCCAAAATATAATTATAAAAAAGCATTATTAGGTAAAAAACTATTTTTTGACACTAGATTAAGTCATGATAATACTATCTCATGTGCTAGTTGTCATCTTCTAAAAGAAGGCGGTGATGATAATATTCCTGTATCTATTGGAATAGCTGGGAAAAAAGGTACACGTAATGCGCCTACTGTATTAAATGCAAGATACAATAAATTACAATTTTGGGATGGTAATGCTAAAACACTAGAAGAGCAAGTAAAAGGCCCTATTCATAATCAAATAGAAATGGCATCAAATTTCAAAGAAATTATTTCTAAATTAAAAAAAGATGAAAAATATCATAAAGAATTCACAGACTTATACTCTAATGGTATTACAAGTTTTAGTATTACAAATGCTATTAGTGAATTTGAAAAAGCACTAACTACTCCTGACTCAAAGTTTGACAATTATTTAAGAGGAGATAAAACAGCTCTAAATACTAATGAGCTAAATGGCTATCAACTTTTTAAAGATTATGGTTGTATTTCTTGTCATAATGGAATCAATATAGGAGGTAATCTTCTACAAAAGATTGGAACAATTGAAGAGTATGACACTAGTGATTTTGGACTATATAACATAACAAAGAATAATGAAGACAAGTTTTATTTTAAAGCATCTAGCCTAAGAAATGTAGAACTTACTGCACCATATTTTCATGATGGAAGTATAGAAACACTTGAAGCTGCTGTTAATATAATGATTAAACATCAAGTGGGATTTTTAATAGATGAAAAAGAGAGAGCTGACATTATAAAGTTCTTAAAAACACTAACCGGAAAAACTCCTGAATTTTTAAGAGAGAATAAATGAAAAGAGCCCTAATAGCATCTAGTATGTTAGTAAGTATAATGATTTTATTAGCATATACTATCTTTAATGCAAAAACACAAAACTCAAATTTAAACCTATTAAATACAAATATTGAAAAAATAAGACTTATAAATAAAGATTTTGACTTGTATTTACAATATACATTGGAATATAACAATTTTGATATCATTGAAGACAAGATTAATTCCTTCTCAAAAAATCTGAATGAAATACTAAAGAATAAAATTCTAAATGAAGAGTTTAGTAATAGTCTTATAGATTTAAAACAAGTTACTCAAATAAAAATAAATAAAATATCAAAAGTAAAATCACATAGAGCTGTTTTAAATAACTCTTTTAGAATAATACAAAAGCTCAAAAAGAAAATAGATACAAATAACTTTGATGATGTATATGTAAGTATTTTGACTTTGGATAAAAATCCAGAAATAGATATTCAATTATTACATCAAAATATAGAAAAACTTCAATATAAAAATAAATATGAAAAATATTTTATTAAACATATAAAAACTATTTTGAGCTATCAGACAAAACTGCAAGATTTACAAGTAGAAATAAATCAACTAAATTTAAATAAGAAATTAAATAAATTACATTACTTATATGAAACACATACAACAGAAGCAAGTGAAAAAGCGATTATATCAATTGGAATTTTATTTACTCTACTTATTTTATTAATCATTACATATTTGATTTATACGTTTAAACTTATTAGCTCAAATAGTCAATTATTAAGATTTAGAAAGACGGTTGAAAGTAGTGATAATATAGTTGTTGTTACAGATAAAAATGAAGTTATCAAATACGTAAATGAAGCATTTACAAAAACAACAGGATATACATCTGACGAAGTTATTGGGAAAAAACCTAGTATTCTAAAATCAGGTCAACAAACTAAAGAGTTTTATAAAGATCTTCATAAAACAATTCATAGTGGTCATAAGTGGAGTGGAGAGTTTATCAATATTGATAAGTTCGGAGATTTATCTTATGAAAAAGCATCAATAACACCTGTATTAGATAATGGTCAAATAAAAGAATTTATTGCTATAAAACTAAATATTACAAAAGAAACTGTAAGAGGTCAGCAACTAAAAGAGAAAGAAAATCTACTAGTACAACAATCAAAAATGGCATCTATGGGTGAAATGCTTGAGAATATCGCTCATCAATGGAGACAACCTCTATCTATAATCTCAACAGTTGCTACGGGTATTGTTGTAGAAAAAGAGTATGGAATATCAAATAAAAAAACTGAAGTGAGTAAACTACGTGAAATAAATAATTCTGTACAGTATTTATCAGAAACAATTAATGACTTTAGAGATTTTTTCAAAACTGACAAAGAAAAAAATATTTTTAATCTATCAAAAGCATATACAAAAACATTAAATATAATTAATTCAAAATTCAAAACTAGAAATATCAAAGTTATTGAGAACTTAACAGATATACAAATGAATGGAATAGAAAATGAAGTAATTCAAGTAATAATAAATATTTTGAATAATGCAAGAGATGTATTAGAAACTAAAAAGAATCAAGAAAAACTAATTTTTGTATCAATATATACAAAAGATAATCATGCAATCTTAGAAATAAAAGATAATGGTGGAGGAATACCACAGAATATAATCAATAAAATATTTGAACCATACTTCACAACAAAACATCAATCTCAAGGAACTGGAATAGGATTGTATATGAGTTATGAAATGGTTGTAAAACATATGGAAGGAACAATAAAAGCTAGTAATGTTACCTATGATTATGAAGATACTACTTATAAGGGTGCTTGTTTTACATTAGCCTTACCCTTATAAGTCATAGTTCATATCATTTTTCTTCTATTATTTAATAACTCTACTTGTTCCAGATACTTTTACTGAACTATTATCAACATCACTAAAACTAACAAATAATTGAGAAGGCTGATTCATATCAAATCCTTGTAATATCTCAATTTCACCAGATTTTTTCAATCCTGTATTTCTTAAATACTCAGCTAATGCAATTGCTGCTGAACCAGTTGCAGGGTCTTCTACAACTCCACCATAAGCAAAAGCATTTCTTGAATGATATAGATTTTCGTTTTCTTTCCATAAAATACTAATTGTTACTATATTTTCTTTTTCCATTAAGCTTTTAACTTTTGGAAAATCGTATTTCATTTGGGAAAATTTTTGTTTGTCTTTTAGGAAAATAATTAAATGGTTATTTCCTGAAAATGCAATTTTTATAGGATAATCTTGATTTAAATCGTTTTTATTAAAAGAAAAAGAATCAATTAAATTAGTAATATATTCTTCATCTATTTCTTTTGAGTGAGTTTGTACTGAACTAATACTTGTAAAACTTTCACCATTTTTTTCACCCACATCAATTTTAATACTTCCTTCATTTAGAAATAATGTATATTTACCTAAACCAAATTTTTGACCAATTGAATAGCCACTAGCAATTGTTGCATGACCACAAAAAGGGATTTCTGTTTCAGGTGAGAAATATCTTATTCTAAAATCATCACCTTGTTTAAGTAAAAATGCTGTTTCTGAATAATTTACTTCTTTTGCAATTTTTAGCATTTCATTATCACTTAACATCTTGTCCATAAAAAGAACACCTGCTGGATTACCACCATCATTTTTATATGAGAATGCTGATATTTTTTCAACTTTCATTTTTATTCCTTATTTTTTATAGGTAAATTATAGAGTATTTTTGATCTTATGTCTTCTTCCTTTTATTCATTTAATATGCTCTATATTGCTATTTTTTATATTTTTAATAGTTATTTGATATAATTTAAACATGAAAAGAGATACTAAACACACTAGAGCTGAAATAGTTAATAAATCACTAGCTTATATTTATAAATACATCGATACTAATATTACATTAGATGAAATAGCAAAAATAAATAGTGTTAGTAAATACCATTTTCATAGAATATTCAAAGAGGAAACCGGAGAAAACTTATTTGAAAGAATTAGTGATATTCGTTTGCAAAAAGCTGCTAATTTACTTATTAGTAATTCCTACTCAACAATTAGTGAAATTAGAGAACAAAGTGGTTATAGCTCACACTCCTCTTTTGTAAAAGCATTCAAAAATAGATTTGGTTTTACTCCAAGTCAATGGAAAAATGGTGGATATACTGAATACTCAGAAAAAAACATCTCATATAATGTCAGTTTTAATGATAAGCTTTTAAATATTACTCCAAATATAAAAGTAGTACCAAAAAAAGTCTGTGCCTATATACGCCATAAAGGTTATGATTTATCAGTTAGTAAAACTTGGGAAAGATTAATGGCTTATGCCTATGAAAAAAAGCTCAATAATTCACAACAATTTGGGATTTTTTATGATAACCCTGTTATTACTCCATATGAAAAATGTCATTATATAGCTGGTATAGAAATTGATGAATCTGTTGTATTAAGTAATTCTATTAGTAAATTAGAAATTGAAGAATCACTATGTGCTATCTTTCACTACGAAGGAGTATATGGAGATGTGACTACATTGATGGTCTATATATATAACTTTTGGTTACCCAATAGTGAGTATGAAGCTAAAACACTGCCTCCTTATGCAATTTATCATAAGAATCATTTATTAGAAGAGAATGATAATTTTGTTTTAGACTTTTATGTTCCTATACAGATTGTTTAGAATAGTAGATTCAAGCCCTGAGGTATTTTCAAAGGGCTTTTAAGAAATAGGAAGTGTTATCGTAAACTGGGCACCAGTATATTCAGTTTGCTCATACTTATAACTTGTATTATTAGATTCAATAGTTCCATTCATACCATCTACTATTAAATTATAAGTCATATAAAGTCCCAACCCTGTACCTTGAGATTGTTGTTTAGTTGTAAAATATGGCTCGAATATTCTAGGTAATACATTTTCAGGTATTCCACCTGCATTGTCTTTGATTTTTATAACAGCTTTATCATTTTCTAAATATGAAGAAATAAATATAAGTTTATCATCAACATTTTTTTCATTTAAACTATCTTTTGCATTATTAAAAATATTGATAAAACATTGGATTAATTCATTTGCATATCCATTTATTTTAATATTATCATCTAACTCTAAAACTATAGAAATGTCATTACTTTTAATTGTACCATCTACTAATAGTAAAAAACTATTAATATCATTTGTTAAAGTAAAGATTTTTTTATTTTTTTCCCCTTTAATAAAGTCTCTAAAATCATCAATAGTTTTTGATAAGTATTGAGCATTATTACCTATTGCATCACATGTACTATTAAACATATCATCACTTAATGCACCATATTCTTTTTGTAGTTTCATGCCTGTAACACCTGTAGATATTACAGAGAGAGGTTGTCTCCATTGATGAGCTATATTTCCTATCATTTCACCCATTGATGCTAGCTTTTCTGATTGAAATAGTTTTTCTTCTATCTTTCTACTTTTTTCAACTTCTAAAACTATCCTATCTTCAAGACTTCTATTAATTTCACTTATCTCTTTTGTTTTCTCTTTAACTAAATATTCTAAATTGTTATTAGCTTTTTTTAAGATGTAGTGTCTATATAAAAACAATAAAATAATAATAAATACAAAACCAAGAATCTGCCAAACTAATCTATAGTCAGTTCCTTTTTCATATTTGATAGATACCCAATTGTTTAATATCTCTTGCTGTTTTTTGATATTAACACTTTTTACAGCTTTATTTAATACATTCAATAGAATTTGATCATCATTTCGAACTGCTACACCAAGATGTGAGCTTTCATCAAGTTTTCCTGCTATTTTTAGATTAGCTAATAAACCTTTTTGGAATTGTAAACTTATACTTGGTAGCATTCCTATATAACCATATAGTTCACCTTCATTTACTTTCATTAATCCATCTTGAATATTTTCTACTTCTACCATGATTAAGTTTGGATATTTATTTTTTAATAATTCAGCGTAAGAATAACCTTTTACTATCCCTACCCTTTTATTTTTAATATCTTCAATATTATTTATAAATGGTACATTCAATTTTGTTGCAATAACTATTGGTACATTTAAATACGGTACACTAAAATTAAGATAATTTTTTCTACTAGAAGTTTCCCTTGCCAAAGATAAAATATCACATTTTCTTGTTTTTACATTTTCTAGTGACTCACTCCATGTTTTTGTTTTTAATACAGTGATATCTGTTTTTAAATTATTTCTAAAAATATCATAGTAATCAGCAGTCATACCAATATGTTTACCATTTTCATCAAACTTTTCAAAGGGCATAGCATTAGGGTCAATACACATAATAATGTTTTTTTTCTCTTTAAGATATTTTTTTTCTTTTTCTGTTAAGTTAATATTATTGATATTTTCATTGTATATAAATTCATTTATGTCAACTTGATTATCTAATAATCCCATAACATTGTACAAATCAGCAATTCTTTTGAGTTTATTTTTATCAATATTTCCTAAATTATTAGTATTGTAAAAAGATAGTTTTTTAAGCTCTTTACCTTCAAAAATCAATTCTTCTTTTGATAAATTCTGTGTATTATATTTTGATAGTATTAAATCAACAGATTCTTCGATATTAGAATATGCATACTCCCATCCTTTTAATGAAGCTCTTTTAAAAGCTTTTACCATTTTAGGTTCATTAGAAATCAGATGCTCACTTGTAAATAATAAATCACTATACATATCAAAACCATATTCTTTTGGTGCAAACATATTGTAACTTATCCCCTTATTTTGCAAAATAAAGGGTGATTTAGATGTATATGCAGACATAATATCAGTATTTTTTTCTATTAAATCATTTATGTCATGAGTATGTTTTAAAAAGTTTAAATCTTCTAAATCAACATTTTTAGAATTAAGCATTGCTTTAAGAGAAACTTCACTTGCATTAGCAATTGTAGTCATGATTCTTTTATTTTTAAAATCATTGATAGAATTTATTTTTGATTCTTTTGTAGTTAGAAGAACAAGAGGACTGGCTTGAAATAAAGCATATAAAGCAACAATATTTTTGTGCTTAGCTCTATCTAAAATTAAAGCCTCTCTTCCAATTGCAAAGTCAATTGTATTATTACTAACCTCTTTTGGTATATCTATTCCAAATTTGAATGGTTTTATTTCAACATCCAATCCTAGTTCTTTATAAAAACCTTTTTCTTTTGCAATATAATAACCTGCAAATTGAAATTGGTCGAACCAAGATAATTGTAGAGTAACTTTCTTAACTTCTGATGTTGCAGTTAAAGATTGTGTAAACAATAGTAAAATAATAATAAATTTATGTAAATAATTCATAAGTTAATTATACATGTATTCTATTTAATATGCTCTTTTGAACTGTATAATAAAATAACATCAAATGAAGTGATAAAAATTAAGAATAAAATGTACCCTACTGTATTATCAAATGCTTAATAAGAATAAATAATCCTAAAATATTTGCTTATAAAAAACTATAAAACTTATAAAGTACATTAAACTATATAGTTTAACAGTTTTAATGAGAATGAAGTAACTTAATTTTTATTTTTAAATTATATTTAATATAAAATGCAATATAAATTACAATGTTTAATATCTAAAGCTTCTTAAATATTATAAGCAAAGCCCTAATAACATATAAATGACATAAACCAATGTAGTTTATGTCGTTTCAGCAGGTGTAATTAAGCTAATAATGTCAGATTAGGCTCTTTAGTTGAAAATATTCTCTAGGCTAGGTCAAATAGACCAACATTGATTTTATAGTCTTTTGATAGAGAAGTGATTTTACGAGAAGTGAAGCATCTTCCAGTATCCTTATTTACTCCTACAATATTTTTAGCACGCATAAGGTTCTCTTGGATTACATTCATAATGGTGTAATCTATCTTTGTCTCTATATAAAACAATGATGACAATGTTTCTATTACTGGTATTTATTGTAACAATTTTTACAAATATAAATTTATAAATTTTGTATTAGATATTGTTCAATAACTTAGAATTTACTATAAATAAGCTAGAATAGCGAAAAAGTATACATAAATTAAAATATGTTTAGTTGTAAAATATTTATTACAAATTGACATTATTTTAAAAGAAATATGTAAATTTTGTTAAAATACACAAAATCAAATCTAAGGTAGTATAGTATTGCAAACACTAGTAAATAATAAAGATAATAATATTATAAATAAAAATAAGCTTGTAAAACCAATCTTAAAATGGGCAGGAGGTAAAACGCAGCTTTTACCTGAATTAATTAGTAGAATGCCCCTTCAGTATAATAATTATATAGAACCATTTTTTGGTGGTGGAGCACTTTTTTTTGCAAATAACCCTGAAAACTCTATACTAGCTGATATTAACCCAGAACTTGTAAATCTTTATACCTCAATAGCTAAAGAACCACAGAATATTATTAGTATATTAAAAACTTACGAAAACTCAGAAGAATTTTTTTATGAAATGAGAGCTCAAGATTACAATTCTCTTACAAATATAGAAAAAGCAGCTAGAACTTTATTTTTAAATAAAACATGCTTTAATGGCCTATATAGAGTTAATAAAAAAGGATTATTCAATACTCCATATGGAAGATACAAAAATCCAAATTTCGTTAATGAAGATGGTATATTTGCAGCATCTCAGATGTTAAGTAATACAACATTTGAAAACTTAGGATATAAAGAAACACTTCATCTTCATGCAAAAGAAGGAGATTTTATATTTTTAGACCCACCATATTTACCAATAGGAAAGTATGAAGACTTTAAAAGATATACAAAAGAAGGTTTTTACGAAGAAGATCACAAAGAATTAGCTAAAGAAGTTAAACGATTGTCCGAAATTGGATGTCATGTTATACTAACTAATTCAAATTCACCTTTAGTTTACGATTTATACGAAGATTTTGATATTACTGTTGTACAAACTAAAAGGTATGTAAATAGTAATGCTAATAAACGTACAGGAGAAGATATAATTGTATCTGCGCCTCCTAAACTTAGAAAAATGGTTAACATTGGGTATAAAGAATTACCAGAACAAGTATCCAAATATCCTACAACAAGGTATATGGGCAGTAAACAATCTTTATTAAAACAAATATCTAATGCTACGGCACCTTTTAAATTTGAATCTGTTTTAGATCTATTCTCCGGAAGTGGAATTGTTAGTTATATGTTTAAAACACTTGGAAAAAGTGTGATTACAAATGATTATATGACTATGAATACAACTCTTTCAAATGCATTAATTAGCAATTCAAATATTAAATTAACAGAAAAAGATATAAATCAATTATTAGAGGGTGAACAACATAATAATGGTTTTGTTTCACAAACATTTGAAAATATTTATTATACAGATGAAGATAATGCATTTATTGATTTAGTTCGAGAGAATATTACGAAGCTTAAATGTAAAACAAAACAAGCATTAGCGATGAGCGCATTAATAAGAGCATGTACAAAAAAAAGACCTAGAGGTATTTTTACATATACTGGGTTTAGATATAATGATGGTAGAAAAGATCTTAAAATGTCATTTGAGGAACAATTTTTATCTGCTATTGAAATTTTAAATAATGCTGTATTTGATAATGGTAAAGTGAATAAGTCATTGAATAAAGATGCAATGAGTTTAAGATCAAAAGCTGACTTAGTCTATATAGACCCTCCTTACTATAATCCAACTTCTGATAATGAGTATGTTAGAAGATACCATTTTGTTGAAGGACTCTCTAGAGATTGGAAAGATGTTCAAATGCAATGGGAAACAAAAACAAAAAAATTTAAAAACTATCCAACACCATTCAGTACGAAAATTGGTGCTTATGATGCATTTGATAAACTATTTAGAAAACATAAAGATAGCATTTTAGTAGTTTCTTATTCTTCTAACTCTTTTCCTACAAAAGATGAAATGATAGGACTCTTGGCAAAATACAAAAAAGATGTAGAAGTAATAGCAATAGACTACACATATAGTATGGGTAACCAAGCTCATAAAGTAAATGATAATAAAAATAGAGTACAAGAATATATTTTTATAGGCTACTAGAAAAATGACTAACAGAGAAAAATATATAATCGTTTTAAAAAAAATTGATGATTGGACAAATACTAAAAATTGGGCTGAAGAAATTGCAAAAGAATTTCCCGATTTATTAGAACATGTAGACCTACAAGCCAAAAAACACAATAAACCCAGCACAGGACTTGCTGAAATTAGACGTAGACTTGATAGTGACTTAAGTTCAAATGGACTTAAATATGTAGAAACAAAATTGGATAAAGAAAAAAAACATAAATTAGCAAGATATAATGAAAATTTTAATCAAGAGGAAAATTTAATGAATATAATTAATAGTACAGATGAGTTTTATGAACATTATAAAAAATCAGGTTTTTATTTCCCAACACCATTATTAACTACTTATGCACTTTCATTGCATACTAAGCCTTTTGTTCTATTATCTGGTATTAGTGGAACTGGTAAAACTAAGATTTCTCAACTATTCAATGTTATGGAAACTTCTGAAAAAGATGAAGATGTACCAGTTGACACAGAATCATTTATTATTAAAGTACCAAAAACTTTTGATAGATTTAATTTCCCTCAAAAACTATTAGCAACAATATTAACAGAGAAGGAACTTGCAGAATTTAATAAAAATGCTGAAAAATTTAAAAAGAGTGGTTCTGGAGGAAATTTTACTAAAGCTCATATTTTAACTATTGAAGATAAATTTGGTGAATTTAAAATTGGAGTATATGGACAAAGAGCATCTAGTCCATTAATAAGAGCTAGATATAAAAAGAGCAGAACTGATAAAACTGGTGAAGACTATGATTCAACAAAACATTTATCTCAAAACTATAATGTTGGTGATATATTAAAACTAGAAAAAACTGGAGAGAAAACGTTCAAAGTAGTCTCAGTAAACGATACCACGGTAAAACAGCAAGTTGAAGCTCATGATTTAAATACTATTCAGCGTTTTTGTTTTATACCTGTAAAAAGTGATTGGACAGATAGTAGTGAATTATTTGGTTTTTACAATTTAATAGAACAAAAATATCATATTACTAAATTTTTAGACTTCATTTTAACAGCAAGAAATAATCCCGAATATCCTTTCTTTGTTCTTTTTGATGAAATGAATTTATCTAAAGTGGAACATTACTTTAGTGATGTTCTTAGTTGTTTAGAGAGTAGAAGAATGGAAGAAGATAACATGCTCCAAGAACCAATCCCTTTATACAATGGATTGAATACATTAGTGACTGATTCAGAAAAGTTTGAAGAGATTCCAAATTCAATTGAACTTCCTACAAATTTGTATATAACTGGTACAGTAAATATTGATGAAAGTACTTATATGTTTAGCCCAAAAGTATTAGATAGAGCTAATGTTATAGAATTTAATGAAGTAAACTTAGATACTTACGGGAAAGAACTGCCAACGGATGATGATCAATATAAATTAAAAGATTTTCCGAATTTTACTGAACTTAATTTAGCAACAATGGAGTCATATAAGGGACTTCCTCCAAAAATCAAAACACATCTAATTGAAATAAATGCAATTTTAAAAGAATATCATTTGCATTTTGGATATAGAACAGCAAATGAAGTAGCGCTATATATTAACAATGCTATAAAATATATTGATAACACTGAAATAACTCAATTAACTGCATTAGATAATCAATTGGTTCAAAAAGTATTTCCAAAACTAAATGGTAGTTATGCAATGCTTGAAGCACCTTTAAATAAAATTTTAAAATACCTGTCAAAACAAGATGATATTTCCAAAATTAAAGCTGAAGACACCTTATTTCCTAAAACTATTAATAAACTACAAAAAATGTATCACAAATTAGCCACAAGTGGATACACAAGTTTTATAGATTAATATGAAAATATTTGAAGATGAATTAAAAACGATAAGAGTCGATAATCAGTTATTAGAGAATAAAACATATTATATAGATTTCGAATCTGCCAGCTCGAATGCTATATTAGAGGAATTAACAAAAACAAAACTTAAGAATTTTGTTAATTGGCAAAGGGGAAATCAATTTGCATCTATTGCCATTAAAAACTTTATTGGTAATATATATTTTTTTGGTAATACATATGATGTAAAAAGTAGCAAATTTCTAACTGAGCTGTCAGGTTCTGATCAATTCCAAACACTCCTAAATGATATTCAAAGTTTATCGAAAAATGTAATTTTTAGTTATAGTTCACCTTCTTTTGTTATGAGAGAAGTTGACTTTACAGATATTCAACCTAGTCTATTATTAATATTTAATTATTACAAACAGATTATTTTACAATGGGGACATACTAAAAATCTTGAATCAAGCTTCCTCCGTATAATTAATAACCCAAACTTTAAATATGAACATAATTATAAAATGGAACATATTCACAAAATAACGAAAGTTGATAGAAAAACACTTTCATCTTTGGCAAAAGACTCTAAATACTACATAAAAATAGATGAAAGTAAAAATCACTTATTAACCCTTCCTATTACTAATTTTATCTCTAAAAATTCAAATGACAACTATTTCCCTCAAAAAACTTTAATTAAAAAAAAGTATTTAAGTTATAATACTTTAGAAAATCAATTTGTGAAATTCTTTTTTGAATATATTGAAAGTATTTCTTACCAATTAAATGGTGTGAAAAATCTGCCAGAAAACGTCTTTAAGGAAATTGAAGATGTTCTTTCTTTTTGTCATATGACACTTAGGAATCCATTCTTCAAAGATATAGGACAAATGCAAACAATACCTATCAATTCTACTGTTTTACAAAGTAGAGCTGGATATAAAGATATATTAGATCATTTTACAAGAAGTCGTTTTGGTATCAAACATGTCTTTGATGAATTTATTCAAGAATCTATGTCAATTGATTTAAAACGTATTTCTGACCTTTATGAATACTGGGTATTTTATCAAATAGCAATCTCATTTTTAGGTAACGATATAATTATAGAACAACAAGACATTGTTCTCAAAGATGGTAATGTATCTTACGGCATATGCTTTAAAAATAAAGATATGTCAGTATATTACAATTATACAGAATCAAGATCAAGAAAGACTACATACAGTGTATCACTTAGACCAGATACTATGGTTAAGATTAAAAAAGATAATAAGACAATAAAATTAATTTTTGATGCTAAATACAAAGTAAAAAATAAATCAACTGAAGAAGGAATTGAAAGGCATATCAAGCCAGAGGATATTTACAAAATGCATACATATTTAGATGCTATTGAAAATTCTCTTTTTGCAGTTGCTATTTATCCAGGAACAGAATTTTATTTTTATGAAAGAATAGCGGGTTCTCAGATAAGAACTAATGTGGAATCTATCGAGACTTTTAATGGGGTAGGAGCAATACCCTTAATTCCTAATGATCGAGATTCGTTGAATCAATTTGATCAATTTGTTTTAAAACTAAAAGAATTAATTTAATTTAGTAGTATGATTCTATTTAGATAAGATAATAATCTGTTAAATTACTTGTATTTTTAATCAAATTAAAACTACAAGTAATTTCTTTTTCTTCATTTCTTCTAATATAAAAGCTTTGATTAATTTTTATTCTCTTTTCTAATTCAAGATATACATTAGATTTAGACTTAACAATTACATGCCCATATGATTTTTGATACAAATCAATATCTAAAATTTCTTTCTTAAAATAGCGATTATCACTATCTTTAATAATTATAAAATCACCTTTTCTTATCTCTTGGTTCTTTATATTAAATTCTAAGCCTGAATTATAATGAACAGCAACTACATCCTCAATTTTAACATATTTACCAATACATTCATATTCAATTTCTTTCTCAATAAGAATATTAAAAAGAAGTCTACCTAGTTTTATTAGTTTTTTTCTTTAATGTAAAAACTTCACCATCAATATAATTCATAGTAACCTCAATATCAAATTTTAATGATTATAACTAAAAGATCATAATTATTTATATAAAAGAAATTATTGAGAGACAACTAGATTCTAAGAAAGATTAAGACAGTTATCTTTTTTTGATGATAGCGAAATTTTTACTTGATTAGACGAGAACAATTAATATACGAAAGCTTTATTAACTTTCATATGTACACTTTATAATTATTATATAAAATTGAATCTATTAATCAATAATAGACTATATTACTGTTATAAACAGTTAAGTACAAAGGAAGATTAAGATGAGTATCACTTCAATTCTAAATAATACTACGGGGGAAGAAATATTAGTTTTAGATATATTTAAAGTAAATCTTTCTTCCCCTTTGACCTACTTGATGGTATTTTAAAAACATTTGTCTCAAAATTAACATCCGAATATTTTAATCCTAGTACCTCACCAGTACTTGTAGATACTGATAAACTGCCTCACCCTCTATTGGCAATCTTGAATATTCTCTCATTGCATTATAAATCTTCTTAGTATCTTAAAGTACACTCAACCTTATTATCAAACTCGGGTAACTCTAATCCATCTAAATTTAATCCTATCTTCTTTGCAAATGTTTTAATTGTATCACCCAATAATGAAACAGTAGCAGGTGCTTTAGTTTGCATTTGATTATTAATAATATCTTGTACATCATCGACTGAATATCATCAATTACAAACTCATGTAAGGTACTACAATGTGTTATTAGAGCAGTTTTATAGTTTTAAATTGTAGAAGCTCTTGCAGAAATAGACTTTGTTTCTATATATCTATTTACTACTTCTAAAAAAGTTTCAGCTTTTTTTGACTCTTCAATAGCTATTTTCTTTGGTCTTAATGTACCCTCTTTTATCAAAATATCTTTTATTACTTGTCTTTGGTTCGATATTTCTTCTAATGCAGATAAAAAAGTAGTTTTCTTATTATTGAATTCAAATGTCTTTTTACCTGTTTTATTTCCAACTTTTGTTCTTAGCTATAATTTAAAAGGATTTGTAAGTAGCTTTGTTGCTTCTTTAGAATCTCTGATACATCTTATATCTGAATTAGTAAATAGGTATATACCTTTACAATCTTTATTTGGAATTTTGATATTTATATATTTCCCCATATTGAGCCTTTCTATATAAGTACACTTTTTTGTAATAACCTATACATAAGTATAACTATTTACAATTGCCTATTTAAAGTACCTATAGCACTCTGTAACTAACTATAGTATCTTTTCTTGCCCAATCCGATAAAGAGCAAAATCATATTTAATTGGATCATTCCCATCAAAATCTTTCAACTTCTCCGTTATCAACATAGCTGATTTCAAGTCATAGGTTTTTCTAGTAAGTAGTCCTAATTTTTGAGAAACTTTAAAAGTATGAGTATCTAGTGGTAATAATAAATCTTTTGTATCTATCCCACTCCATAATCCCATATCTAGATTATCTTTACGTACCATCCATCGAAGGTACATATTCCATCTCTTATATGGGGCATTACCTATTTGTTTTATATTTCCTTCTTTGTCTCTTTTGAAAGGACTTGATACTAAAAATGTAAAACCTTGAGATTTATAGTTTGCTATTTCGTGGATTTTTGATATTACTGCATCTAAACCTTCTAGAATATTGTTTTCTTTTTTGTAAGCATCTACGAATATATTATTTAGAGAGTTTTCTTTTTTCATTTTGGCAAAGACTTTAAATATTGTTTTTACATCTTCACTATTTTGGAATCTATAGTAGTATCCATCTAGGGCTTTATCAATAGTCTTATCATCTGCATCTAATAATGAGAAATCTAAACTATCTAGAAACTTCACTATTAATCTAGCATTTCCATATGCGAAAAGTGCACATAAAAGTATTATATATTCGTCTTTGTATCTACTAGCTACTAGTAGTGGGTCTGGTTTGTCATAGCTTAATTCACAATTATTGTTTCTATTACATACTTCTTGGTCTAAAAGTTCTTTTATATCTGTCATTATTTAACCTAAAATTTTTGATTTGCTATAATATCAAGAAATGAAAAAAAAGAGTTTAAATGAATTATAATGAACTAAAAACATTAGTACAAGATGCAAGAACTACAAGAAGATTCAAAAAAGATTCAAGTGTTAGTTTTGAGGACTTAAGAGAAATCCTAGACCTTGCTAGAATCACATCTAGTGCAAAAAATGTACAACCTATCAAATATATTTTAGTTACAAAAGAAGAAGATGTTTTAAAACTATCTACTACAGCAGCTTGGGCTGCACACTTAAAAGAATGGGATCAAAGTGAAGATGAAAGACCAAGTGCTTTTATTTTGATGTTAAACGACAGAATGATTGATGGTTTCCCAATGTTTGATGCAGGAGCATCTTTCACAGCTATTTCTCTTGCAGCTAAAGCAAAAGGACTATCTACTTGCCCAATGGCTTCAATAAACAAAGAGTTATGTAAAGAGCTATTTGTAATCCCAGATTCTTTTGATGTTATGATTGGAATTGCACTTGGTGTTGGAGTTGAGAAGGTAGAACTTGTAGATGCAAAGAATGGAGATACAAACTATTATAGATTAGAAGACCAAACACACTGTGTTCCAAAGAGAACTTTGGATCAAATTATCATAGGAGAGTACTAAAACTCACATTTTTTGATAAAAGCATTATGTTTTTTTATTAAAGAATTACTATAATAAATAAAAAGTACTAAAGGAGTATTATTATGAATATTAAAAAGCATGTTTTCTTATATTTATTTTCTATACTATTTAGTACTATATACCTAAATGCAAACGAACTACGAATAATCACAAATGAAGAACCTCCGACAAATTACCTAGATGAAAATCAAGAAATTGTAGGTATTACAGTTGACGTAGTAAAAAAACTAAAAGAAGAACTAAAGCTCGATACTCAAATAGAATTTATGCCATGGACAAAGGCTTATAATATTGCATTAGAAAAACCAAATATTGTTATATTCACGGCTGGAAAAACATTTGAAAGAATAAAAGAAGGTTTTCATTTTATTGGTCCAATTGTTACAAAAAAACATATTCTATTCTCAAAAGCTACTAAAAATATCGAAGTTTCCACTGCACTTGATATCAAAAAACAAGAACTAAAAATTGGTGCCATGCAAAACGACTGGAGATCTAAATACTTCAAAGATAAAGGTCTTATAGTTTCAGATGTATTAAATCACCAAGAAAACGTAAACAAACTAATGATTGGAAAAATAGATTTATTAACCTCTTCTAGTTTAGAGTTTCCATTTATTATGCAAAAAGCAAATATATCTATGGATAAAATAAAAGACTCTTATGTATTCAAAGAGTTTGATAGTTATATTATGATCTCAAAAGAAACATCAAGAAAAGATGTCAAAAAATGGAAATTAGCTTTCAAAAAACTACAAAAAACAGACTTCTTTAAAAATACTGCAAAAAAATGGAGCGAGATTTTAGATATAAATCTTGAATACTCAAAAGACAAAGGCTTCTACAAACAATAAGCTTTTATTATTTTTGATATAATACTTCTTTTTTAAATTACTAGCTTATAAAATTAGGATACATATGCAAAATATATTAATAACTGGATGTTCAACAGGTATAGGACTTCAAACAGCTATTACACTAAGAGACAATGGATACAAAGTATATCCAACTGCAAGAGATGAAAAAGATGTAGAGTCACTAAAAGCTCTAGGTTTTGAATACGCTCGAAAACTTGATGTAACAATAAAAGAAGACATAACACTTGCAATTCATCACATTATGCAAAGAGATGAAAAACTAGATGCTGTATTTAACAATGCTGGATATGGACAACCAGGAGCAGTTGAAGATGTGAGTGTAGATACTCTAAAAGAACAGTTTGAAACTAATGTATTTGGTTTACATGAAGTTACACTTCAAGCTATGAGAATCTTCAGAGAGCAAGGTTATGGAAAAATCATCCAACACTCATCAGTATTAGGTATTATTTCACTTAAATTCAGAGGTGCTTACAATGCTAGTAAGTATGCTATTGAAGGACTTGCAGATACAATGAGACAAGAGGTTTTAGGAACAGATATTTATATCTCTACAATTAACACAGGTCCAGTTACTTCAAAGTTTAGAGAAAATGCTCTAAAAAAATTCAATGCGAATATAGATATAGAAGATAGTCCATTTACAGAAGTTTATAAAAAAGAGTTAAAAGTTAGACTTGAAAATGACAAAGATAATACGCCATTTAACTTACCTGCTACTTCAGTGGCAGAAATTGTTTTTGAGATTATGAAAGCAAATAAACCAAAACCAAGATATTATGTGACAAAAGCTACTCATATTTTAGGTTTCTTCAAACGAATCCTAAGCACTTCACTTTTAGATAGATTATTAAATAGGATATAAAAAGAAGGAATTAAATTCCTTTCTTTTTATTAATCCATATAAGGTTTTCCGTAGAATCTTATAACTAGATACATTACTGCTAAACCAAGAGGTAGTAGTAAATATACAGATACACCAAACGCAGCTGGTAAATATCCACATAAAATAGCAACAGCACCTACGAATAACGCGTATGGTAACTGAGTTGAGATGTGATCCATGTGATTACAAGATGAAGCCATAGATGATAAAATTGATGTATCAGAAATAGGAGAACAATGATCTCCAAAGATAGCACCAGTTAATACAGCACCTACATTTAATACGATATAACTATGTAAATCAGCACCTTCTAATCCAGTATTAATTCCAATTGCATTTGCTAAAGGAATAGTTAATGGCATTAAAATCCCCATTGTTCCATAAGATGTTCCTGTTGAGAACGAAATAATAGAACCAAGAATAAAAATAATAGTTGGTAAAATAAACTGCGGAGTTGCATCAGATAATACAGCTACTAAATAAGCGGCAGTTCCTACTTCTTTCATTACAGCAGATAAAGACCAAGCAAGGATTAAAATTACAGCTGTAATAACTAAAGCTTTTACACCATAAACCCATGTTTCAATAGCTTCATGTAATGAGAAAATCTTTTGTTGTAAACCCATTCCAATAGCAACTAATGATGCTAATAATGCAGCTTCAAAGATTACAATAGATGCATCAGCAGCACCAAATGCTTCTCTAATTGCAGCAAATGAATAAGGAGCAGCTTCTAATATTTTTAAAGACTCACCTTCAAGTGCAGATGCACCATTCATATAGAATCCTACAATCGCTACAATAATAAGAGTAAAGATAGGAACAATTGCATTATAAATAGAATAAGTAACACCCTCTTTTGGTAACATAAATGAGTTTTCTTGGTTCATTAATGTACTGTCAGTTTTAGGATCTGTTACTTGTCCAGTTTCATGAGCTCTTTTAGCAGCTGCATGCATTGGTCCAAATTCTCTTAAAGTAAATGCAGAAATAAATACAAATGCAAGCATTAAGATATTATAGAACCTATATGGTAAAGTCTCTACAAATACAGCAAAAGCATTAACTTCTGGCTGACCAATAGCAACATAAGCATCTTTAATTAAAGATAACTCATATCCTACCCAAGTAGAAATAAGTGCAAGCCCAGCAATAGGAGCAGCAGTAGAGTCAATAATAAATGCTAATTTTTCTCTAGCAACTTTTAACTTATCTGTTACTGGTTTCATAATAGGACCCACAACTAGTGAGTTAGCATAGTCATCAAAGAAGATAAAGAAACCCATAATCCAAGTATAAACTTGTGCAGATGCAGGAGTCTTAGCCTTTGCTGCTAATTTTTCAGCAATAGCTCTAGGTCCACCCATTTTAGTAATAACAGCAATCATACCACCGATAGTTAAAACTTGAAGAACAATACCAGCATTCCAAGAATCAGCAAGAGAACCTACCATTTTTCCTGACATGTCAACGAAAGCATTGAAGAATGATGCGAAAATATTCGAACCACTAACATTTACCATAAATGTACCACTAAAGATACCCATAAATAATGAAAAGATAACATTTCTAGTTACAAAGGCTAACACAATCGCTACTAAAGGCGGAATAAGTGTTAATGCTCCAAAGGTAACAGAATTATCTTTTGCATCAGCTGCAAATATAGCAATAGGTAGAATTGCTAACAGCATAAAAGTTTTGAAAAACTTAGTCAAAATAATCCTTTTTTTAAAAATCAAACCCTGCATAGTACCATTTAGTCACTTTAAAGTTACAATTTTATTGTATTTGAATTATATTAAGTTGTATAAAATTACAAAAAATAGTTTATTTACTTTTCATTTCTTTTATGAGTTTTTTTGAGGTATTTAAAATCGCATCATTTAGTGCTTTTTCTAAATATTGTTTTTTTGAATAAATCTCAGCTTGAGAAAAAGACGAATCAATAGAATCATTTACTTCATAATTTGTATAAAGCACATTATCATTTTGATCTAATACTTTTAATTCTATATATAATTTTGCATAAGCAGTAGAGGAAATAAAAGAATCATCCATTTCATATTTTGAAACAAAAAGATGAATAGTATGATTTGCACCAAAGGGAACAAATTTGTTTTTATAAAACTTATCTTCATTCATTGCTCTTGAGAAACCTCTAAATACTAGCTCTTCTAAATTAATATTAAATTTTTCAATTCCTCTTTTTAAATTCAAGGCATCACTGTTTTTAATATCTGGTCGAACACTTGTACCTACATTAATTCCAACATGTTTAGATACATATCCTCCAAGACCTAAACCAATAGAAATAGGAGATTTTACAGTTTTTGGTACATTTGCTATTGATATATTTTTATCTAAAGATATTGAGTTTATTTGAGAGTTTAGACTTATTTCTTTTTTTGAAGAACAAGCTGTAAAAGATATAATAATAAAGAAAAATAATATGCTATTGATATATTTCATAAGAGCCTCTTTTTTTCTTAACTTTAACCTTATAATACTTAAAATATATATAAAGAATATGTAGTTAAATTTCTATAATGAAAGAAGCTCCCTTTGTACTGTTTTCTAAATATAGTTTTCCCTCAAAATGCTCACTAATTATCATACTTGACATATATAGACCTATTCCACTACTTTTATCTTTTGTCGTAAAATATGGTTCAAATATTTTATTTACTAACTCTTGTTTAACTCCATTTGCATTATCAATTACTAATACTTTATTTTTATCCATTTTTATTTTAATACATGGTTCTTTTATTTTTTGATTTATCAACTCATCTTTTGCATTACTTATAAGGTTTAATATTACTTGTGAATACTCATTTTTATAACCTAAAATTTCTTTTGACTCATCAATATCTACTTCTATTAATATTTTATTCTCTACAAGTATTGGTTTTATAATATTTATTGCACTAGCAATTGCATCAATCAAAGTAAATAATTCTTTCTCTTTTTTGGGTTTATAAAAATCTCTAAAGTTATCAATGGTTTCAGACATAAACTCTAGTTGAGAATTGGCTTGTTTCATTTTTTTATCTAAGTATTCTTTATCTAATTCCCCATGCTCATGTGCACTATTTATATTCATAAGAACATAACTTAGATGAGTTAGGGGTTGTCTGTATTGGTGAGCGATATTATTTATCATTTCTCCCATGGAAGCCAGTTTATTTTGATGAATTAACATCTGCTCATGTAATAGTTGCTTATTTTCTAGTTGTTTCATTTTATAAGCCAAAGAAAAAGATAGAATCAAAGATTCTAAAGGAATACCAAAATGTAAGGCATAAGTATCAGGATAATCTAAAAAATCATACTCTATTAAAAATACACATATAAAAATAATACTCCACCCTAAAATATAAAATAGAGCTATTTTATACCCTTGACGATAAACCATAAAAGAAGATAAAACCAAAATACCAAGTAATAAACTAGTAGGAAGATAACCATCAATTATTGCCGTTTCATTAAAAACAATTAAGAATGTATCAATGATTAATAAAATCAGAAAAAATATAAGAACTTTGTCAAGTTTAGGAATATATTTTTTTGAATCTAAAAAAGATCTATTAAATAAAACTGCAAAAATTAAAGCAAATTGACCTAAAACATCAGCTAAAGGAATATATTCATATATTGGCTTGAAAATATCCAGAGTCATAGTATTATTTAATAAAAAAAATAAAAGTGAAAATTGTAATAAAGAGTAATATAAAAAGCTTTTTTCTTTGTTAAAAAGAAAAAGTACAAAATTATATAAAAAAGCACAGAATATTATTCCATAAGCCAAACCAAACAGAAGTTTTTCTGTATCCAAAATACTTTTGAATTCTTCTTCATCATATAGATCTAGAGTTAAATATAAGGAGCTTTTTGTAGAGCTACTATCCATATTTAAAATAATATCTTTAGGCATAGTTTTTTTCAACTCAACAATTAATTGATTATCATCCCTAAAAGCATCAACATTTATATCTTTTATATTTTGATAGTTATGAGTAAAACGTAAGTAGTATTTCTTATCCTCTAAAGCATTTTTATTTAATACTATTTTAAAATCAAGCTTTTCTAAACTATTATCAAACTCTGCTTCTTGAATATCTATATATTTATTCCCCTCCATTGAAACATAAATATTAGTGATAATATCTTGTTTTGTATAAGCGAATAATGTATTCATAAAAATAAGTATTAGAAATAAGTACTTCAAGGACAGCCTTTTATTTTTATGATATTGAAATAATATGTTGAAATAATGTTAATTAATAAAATTGATTTTATAACCTATTCCAGATAGGTTTTCAATTGCATCTAAAGGAAGTTTTTTTCGTAAAGCACGAACAAGACATCGAATAGCATCTCCACTCATATAAGAGTCATACCAAATATAGTTTTGTATTTCTTCATAAGAAATAGCTCTATTAGAATTAATACATAGTAATTCTAAAAAAAGTATTTCATTTTTTGTAAGTTTTTTAATTTCATTATTAACCAATAAAGTTTTATTAAAAGTATCAAAACAAGTATTAGACGAGAGTTTTTTTATATTAGAAACATCTTCTTTTATATTTGAAATGCAAGTTTTTAAAACTGGCATTAATTTTGATTCAAGTATAGGTTTAATCATATATTTAACAAGATGTAACTCAACAGCTTCCATTAAATAATCTGTATCTGTATGAGCAGTTGCAATAATAATTTGAGTTTTTTTATCCTCACGTCTAATTTCTTTGGCTAATTCTAAACCATTTAAATTTGGCATATTAATATCTGTAATAATAATATGAGGTTTCACTTCTCTTACAAGTTCTAATGCCTCTATTCCATCTTTTGCTTCATAAACATTATCAAAATATCTACTTAAATACTCTACTGCATTCTCACGAATCAATGCTTCATCTTCTACATATAATAGTTTTATATTTTTGAATTCTTCTTTTTTCATAAAAACAAGTATATCAAAATTTATGCCTTATTTTGAATTCACATATTTTACACATATAAAAAATTTATAATGAAAAAAATAAAAGGACCATCATGAAAAAAACTCTTTTAACAACTCTTCTAATTGTAACTATTGCCAGTATATTTACAGCTTGTTCAACAAAAAGATATGGAAGACTTCAAAATGTAACAGGTATGGAAAGTGAATACTTAACTTGTAAAGCAATAGATATAGAAATAGACAAAGCTCAGAATTTCTTGAAAAATGCATATTATAAAAACGATAAAATTGACAAAGAGTACATCTTAGGTATTTTAGGAGATTTAGGAATTGGAAATAGAATGGAATATAGTGAAGCTATAAAATCTGCAAAAAATAGATTAGCAGATCTAAAAAAATTACAAGTTGAAAAATCTTGTAACTAAAAATTAAAATCAAAAGACTTTTAAATCTTTTGATTTTTTATTTTACTTTGTATCTTCAAATCCTCCACCAAGGGCTAAATGAAGATTTATTCTATTAAATATTCTTTTACTAGAAATATCAATTAATGAAATTTCTGAAGCAATTAGTCTATTAGTTAATTGCGAAACTTCTAAATACTCAACACTTCCAACTTCAAAAGCAACTTTACTCAGTTGTAATGAATTTTTGTTATCAGAAACTATCTCTTTTAAATAATTCTCTTGTTCTAATAGTTTTTCTTCCAAAGACAATGATGTTTCAACCTCTTTAAAAGCAACTAGTGCTTTTTGAGCATAATCTTCAATTGATTGTTTTTGAACAGCTGTTGCTTTATCAACTTCTGCCTCAATTGCTCCACCTTGATATAGAGGGAAAAACAATCCAGCAAGTAAATCAGATGCCGCATTTGTCAAATTATTGATAGAAGCCCCAATTGAAAAAGAAAACTTCGGTAAATGTAATAATTCTGATTCTCTTTGTTTATAAAAAGCTGCGGCAACTCTTTGCTCAGCAGCAACTAAATCAGGTCGTCTCTCTAATACTTCTGAAGGAATTCCCAAAGGAATAGAATAAGTTAATTTACTTAAACTATTATTTCCTTTAATTAAAGCAGAAGGATAACGTCCTAAAAGTAACTCAAGATTTCTTTGAGAATCTTCCATAGAAGTTAAAGCCATAGAATAAGCATTTTTAGCAGAACTCAAGTTTGATTTTGCAAGATAAACATTTTTTTTATCAACTTGCCCAACCTCGTGTTTTACATTCATTATTTGTAATTCTTTTTCAAATAACTTAACTATATCTTTTGAATAATCAGCTTGTAATTTACTAGTAGTTAACATAACCCATGCTTTTGCAATGGAAGCCACTAAAGACTGTCTTGCAAATTCATAATCAGATTGAGTAGCCATTGCACCTTCTAAAGAAGCTGTTTTAGCAAGTTCTAATCGACCCCAAATATCTGCTTCCCAACCAATAGTTAATCCACCACCATGTATTTCATTTAATGCGTCACTATTTCTACTGCTATATTTTCCACTTAATCCAACTGTGGGTTTAAGTGCTGCGGCTGCTTTTTTAACTAAAGATTGTGATTTAGCAATTTGTATTTTTAAAGATCTTATTTCTCTATTATTTGCTAAACCTTCTTTTATTAATTCTTCTAAAATCGGATCATTAAAAGTTTTAACCCAATCTGTATTAACAGCTCCACTATCTTTAACTTGTTTCCAAACTTTAGGCTCATTAAATTGTTCTTTTTTTACAGTCTGGTTTGCAACTTCCTCATGAGTTGGAAGTTGTTTGCTACATCCTGTAATAAATATTAGAACTATAATTAAAATTAAATTTTTCATAATATTACCTTTCTAGTGTAACCTAACATAGTTTTTCCAACTCATCATTCTAATTAATATCTTTCTAACAATTGATATATGATGAAAGTCTTCACTATAAATTGCAATAGTTGCAGCACTTCCCATTGGTAAATAAAAACCAGAAATATCATCTGTAATTTCAATTTCTACAGGAACTAATCCCTCTTGTATTCTAGGGTTTACACTAATCATTGTAGCTGAGGGAGAAAGTTGACCTTCTGCAATTGCATCCATAATATTCACAACTTTAGCTTTAAATACTCGACCAGGAATTCCAGGGAAAAATATCTCTGCATCATTTCCTACTTTTATATTTTGCATTGGTTGTTGTGTAAAACCACCAAAGTAATTAGTTTTTTTAGTATGAATAAATGTCATCAATGGAGCAAAAGGAAGTGTTGTAGCCATCATTCCCGGTCTTAACCGTAAATGAGTTACAAAACCATCAGTAGGTGCTCTTACAATTGTACTTTCTAAATCAAACTTTGCATCAACTAATTTTGACCTAGTTGTTGCAACATCTTTTTCATATTTTTCAACATCGTATTTACTACCAGCAGAAACTTTTACAAGTTTTCTAGATTGAGCAAGTCTTTTTTTTGCAAAACTTAATTCAGATTTTAACTGATCAACTTTCGCTTGAAAAGGTACAGGATCAATTTTAAATAAAATATCACCTTTTTTCAAATCTTTATTTGCTTGTACATTTACTTCAACAACCGTACCCTTAACATTTGGAATGATAGGAGTTGTAATAAAGTAACTTCTAGCAGTTACAGAAGCTGGATGGAAATATGAAACAATAGATAACATTGTTCCAAGAATAATTAAAGCACCAAGAACAACAGTTGTAATTGACCAAGTATTAATTGAAATATTAAATATTCTAAAAATCACCCAACAAATAGAGAAGTAAGTTATAAGTATAAGTAAATCCATAATTTAATCCTCCTCTTTCTTTAATCTATCTTCTAAGATAGATAATCTTTGCTCTAATGATCCAATTTCTTCTTTTAAGTTGATATTATCTTCTAAGATTTCATCGTATCTATTATCTTCTATTTCTTCTATTGCATTAATATTTTCCTCTTCTTCATTCTCAGAATTAGAAGGAAACTTGGTATTATTCATATTCCAACCTACATCAGGTTTATATAAAGACGCCCATATCCATAAAAAAGGCCATATAATATGTAATAAAAGAAGACTTACCCAACAAGCAGTATGTATTGCTTCTGTATGAGGATGGTTTCTTTTTTTTGCCATCATATAAGGAATGTCATGAATAAACATACCTCCATATATTATTGTTAAAACAACAAATATTAAAACTCCAAGTGCTATATAATCTAATAATCTATCTTCCACATTAAATCCTTTAAAAATTAATATCTATAAATCAAATTCACTATTTATTTATTAACTTCTCTAAAGTTGATTTATAATGGCTAACCCATTTATCTATAGAAGGTTTAATATCAGTTAATGTAATTCTTTTATCCGCAGGGAATCCCTTTTGAACATCAGAATCAACAACCATAGCAACTAATTCATTTGTACTTGCATCTCTTACTTTTATGGCAATTTGGATTACAAGATTTTTATCTTCACCAACCACACCTCTTTTTATAACTGTTAATGCTAAACCAACAGGAATGTATTGATAAAGTTTTAGATCCTTATACTCTTTGCCTAAAGATGTAATAGCAACATCAACTGTAAGTGCTTTATTACCTGCATTTGATTCTAAGGCAGAATTTAATTCATATTGTAAACTACTTTGAAAATAACTTGAAACATTGTCAAGTGTAGTATTACTTATTGTTTCATCTTTCTTGTCGCTTTTAACAATAGGTATATTTGAAACTCTAACTTCTCTATAATCTTTAAAATTAATTCCATCTTTTAAATAAGAATATGCGCCCTCTTTTGTAGGTGAAGGTTTTAATAAAGAAGTGTCTTCAATAAAGCTATTTGATGAGGGTTGGTTTCCAATAGCACAACCTGTAAATAATAAACCAGCTAAACTAATACTTGCTAATGTCATATAATGTTTCATCTTAATTCCTTTGTGTATTATTAAAATAATATTTACTTTATTATTTCTATATATTATATTTTATTATTTAATACTTAAAAGACAATGAATATATTGCAATATATATGATTTTAAAAGATGAGAGAACTAAGGAAAAAAAAGGGGAGAATTATTTTATGATTTTTGGATTTCTTTTTGATTTGCTTTTGATTGTAAGAAATCAGATATTTGCATTAAAGAGAATGTAATTATAAATATCATTAACCCAGGGAAGAAACTAACCCACCATGCAATATCAATAACAGCTTTTCCATCACTAAGTAGACTTCCCCAAGACATTTGAGGTGGGTTAATCCCTAGTCCTAAGAATGATAATCCTGATTCCGCCAAAATAGAACCACCTACTCCAAAAGTAAATGATATTAAAAAAATTGGAGCTAATAAAGGAGCAAAGTATTTAAATATTATTTTCATTGTAGATACATTTGCTAGTTTAAGTATTTTGATAAAAGGTTTATTTCCTATTGCAAAACTCTCGCTTCTAATAAGTCTAGCCATTCCCATCCATCCAGTAATAGATATTACAATGATAAGAATAACAGCTGAAGCTTGAATATACGAAACTAAAGCTAATAATAAAAAGAATGTAGGGAAAGTAAGAAATAAATCAATAACAATTGTAATTGTTTTGTCAATATTACCTTTGAAATATCCCGCATTTATTCCAATAAATAATCCAACTAAAGAAGATATAGAAGCAGCTAAAAATCCAATAATTAGGGATGTCTGACCACCTTCAAGTATTCTAGCAAATACATCACGACCTAGTCTATCAGTACCAAAGATGTGAGCTAAAGATGGTCCTTCTAAAATCTTACTTGGATTTAATTCATAAGGAGATACAGTGTAAATAAATGGCAGTAAAAATACTAAAGCAATAACAGATACTAGTAAATATACAGCCATTTTAAACATGTTTTACTCTTGTGTATAAGTGAAGTAAGAAAGAGAACTCTTACCGAATTTTTTAGTTTTCTTTAATGAAAACTTACCAAGAACATCTGGAATTTCTAATGTACTTACATGTTCAACAATAATCATGTAAATATTTTCATTTTCAATTTCTCTAATCATTTTAAATGATTTTTCATAAATCTCTTCCATTCCATCTCTAAAATCAAATGGTGGATCTACATATAAAATTACTTCGTCATTAGAGTTTTTTAAACTATCTAAAATAGCAGGTGTCTGTACAAAAGTATCACCTAACATTGTTTGACAAGAATTCATATCAATAAATTTACAGTTTCTTACTAAAATATCATAAGATTTTTTATTTAATTCTACAAAATATGCTCTTTTTGCATCTCTTGAAACTGCTTCAAGACCAATAGACCCAGAACCCGCAAAAGATTCTACAAATATTTTATCAATAATATCAAATTGTAAAACATTAAAAAGTGATTCTTTTAGTCTAGACTTTGAAGATCTAGTAACTTCTAAAGATGGTAATTCTAAAGTTTTACCTTTATATTTACCTGCAATGATTTTTGTTGTTGGTTTATCGTTTTTCATAATACTCTTAATAATTTAATTTTTTGTATTATATTCAAAGTTTCATAAGTAAACTATTTAATTTAAAAACTATGTAATCAAAAGCTAATTAAATTATGTTATTTTAAAAGAAAAGAAGAAAATTGCCTAAAAAAATTTTACAGAAAATATTACCAAGTCACAAAAAAATTAAAGAACAAAAATATTTAAAAATATTTGGTCAAGCTTTATATAAAAGAGAAATATGGAGTTTACATAGAAAAAGGGTTTTAGGAGCAGTATTTCTTGGAGTATTTGTATCTTGCTTACCAATACCTCTTCAAATGGTATTAGTAACATTCCTCGCAATAATATTTAATGTAAATTTACCTATTAGTTTTGCTTTATTGTTTATAAATAATCCTATAACAATACCTTTTATATTCTATATAGAGTATGAGATTGGTGCATATATTTTAAATGCTTCAAACAGTATTACTTTTGACTTAGATTCAATGTATGAGAATCTAGGAGATATAGCTATTTATTTATATTTAGGTTCAATTATACTTGGATTGGTTTTGGCTAGTATTAGTACAGTTATTACAAATATTTCATGGATTTATTATGTAAGGAAAAAAAGAAAAAGCTAAAAATTAAATTTTTAGCTTTTTTATTATCTAGCGTAAGATTCTGCTCTTAATTCTCTAATTACATTTACTTTAATTTCACCAGGATATTGAACTTTTTCTTCAATTTCTTGAGCAATCTCAGTAGCTAAAATTACAGCTTCGTCATCGTTTACAAGCTCAGCTTGAACAATAACTCTTACTTCTCTACCTGCATTAATTGCATAAGCATTTAATACACCAGTTTTAGAAGTTGAAATATTTTCAACCTCTTCTACTCTTTTTAAGAAGCTCTCTAAAACTTCTCTTCTAGCACCTGGTCTTGCAGCTGATAAAGCATCAGCAGCACAAACAGAAGCAGATTCGACATTGATAGGTTCTTCATGTCCATGGTGAGCATAAATAGCATTTAATACTGTATCTGGCTCATCATATCTTCTACAAATCTCAGCACCTAAATGTACGTGTGAACCTGGCATATCATGAGTTAATGCTTTACCAATATCATGTAATAATCCAGCACGTCTAGCTAAGATTGCATCTCCACCCATTTGAGCAGCTAATAATCCAGAAAGATGTGCTACTTCTAATGTATGTGCTAATGCATTTTGTCCATAAGAAGCTCTATATCTTAATTTACCAACAAGTTTAACTAACTCTGGATGCATAGATTTAATTCCTAATTCAAGAATTACATCTTCACCCTCTTTTTGAATGTTTTTATCAAATTCGAGTTTTACTTTTTTGTAAATCTCTTCAATTCTAGCAGGTTGAATTCTTCCGTCTTCAAGTAATGCTTTAATTGTTTTAGTAGCTACTGCTCTTCTATATAAATTAAAAGAAGAAATAGTAATAGTATTAGGAGTATCGTCAATAATTACATCAACACCTAATAACATTTCAAGGGCTTTAATATTTCTACCCTCTTTACCAATAATTTTACCTTTAGTTTCTTCATCGTTTAAAGGAAGATTATTGATTAATCTCTCCGCTGCAAACTCACCTGCATATCTAGTAACAGCATGAGATAACATATTGTTGATTTCATTCTTACAATTTGTTTCTGCAACTTTATATTTTTTTCTAAAAATAGAAGCAATTTTTGCTCTTGAGTCTTCTTTTACTTTTTGAAGCATAAGTTCTTTAGCTTCATCAACAGTAAGACCAGAAGCATTTTCTAAAATTTTAATAGCTTCTAAAGTTTTTTCTTCATAATTCTTTTTTTGTTTTTCAATACCATCTTTTAAAGTGCTAAGACTTTTATTCTTTTCACTTATTTCAGATTTTTCTTTTTTAATCGCTTTTAATTCACACTCTAAGTGTTCGTTTAATTCTCTTTCTTTTTTCTCAATTTTTGCAAGCATAGAATCATATTCTCTTCTCGCACTTTTGAACTCTCTATCACAATCAGTTTTCGCTTTTAACTGAGCATCTTTCAATGCAACTTCTGCTTCGTGTTCAATAACTTTAGCTTTTGCTTTTGCCTGTTCTATAAAAATTTGAAATTTTGCTTTATCAATTTTTCTTACTACAAAAATACTCATTATAGAACTTAAAAGTGCTACAACTACCCCTACTATTATGTATTCCATATCCGAAACCTTAACTCGTTATTATATAATCAGCTTGAATATCATATTTATCAGAAAGTATTTTATCGCTTTTGCAAAGTGTTAATTGAGTAAAAATAAGTTTAGGTTGATAATCTATCCTGTCAAAAAATCTATCATACATTCCTTTTCCAAAGCCGATTCTTTTGCCAATAGCATCTACCCCTACAATAGGTACTATAGCAACATCAATTTTTGCGGCCTTAAAAAAAGAGTTATTTGGCTCTTTTATTCCAAACTTCTTACCGTGTAATGGTAATCTGTACTTAACAATCTTAAAACTATCACCTATCATATAAGGAACATAAACATTTTTGTTTTTATATTTTCTTAATTTATTTATTAAAGGTTTAACATCAACCTCTGTTCCTAGTGGTACATATAATAAAATATTTTTTACTTCTTTTAATTTTATAAAGTTTTCTAATTTTCTAATAATAATTTTGTCTTTATAATACTTTGAAAAACGACTTGAAAATTCTAATTTTTTAATACACAATTTTCTAAAATCACTCTTGTGATTTACATTCATATTTAAGCCTCACTTGGGTAAAATTCCTACCCAACAAATAATTTTACCTAAAGGAATTAAAATGCAGTTTAAAACATTAGCATTTTTATCAATTTTATCAATTTTATTTTTTACAGGCTGTAGTTCAGAAGATAAAAAAACTGCACAAGATTCGCAAAATAGCCATGAGTCAAGCATTCAAAGCAGTAAAAAAGAGATAAAATTATCAACAATTGATAATAAAAACATCACAATAATTAAAGAGAATGAAAAAATTATTATCAAAGAGTATCCAAATAAGATTGTACTATTAAATTTCTTTGCAACTTGGTGTCCACCATGTAAAGCAGAAATCCCAAATCTAATTGATTTACAAAATAAATATTCAAAAGATTTCGTAGTAATAGCAGTTTTATTAGAACAAGGTAAAACAAATGAAGAGATTGCATCTTTTGCAAGTGATTTCAAAATCAATTACCCAGTAACAAATAGTAAAAGTAATTTTGATTTATCAAATAGCATAGGCCCAATCAAATCTATCCCAACAATGTTTATGATAGATAAAGACTCAAATATTTTCCAAAAATATGTAGGAATTGTTCCTGTAGAAATGATGGAAATGGATATCAATAAAGTTTTAAAAAAGTAGAAGGTAGTTAATGTTTAGTTTTTTTAAGAAAAAAAAGAAAAAAGAAGAACCAAAAGTAGAAGAAGTACAGGTTGTTGAAGAAGTACAAGAAGAAATTCTAACAACTAGCACACCTGACAAAGAAGAAAATACTCCTACTAAAGATGAAACTACAGAAGAAGTAGTAAATCAAGTGGATGAAATTATCCAAGAAAAAAAGACTGAAGAAGTTTCAAAAGAAGAAGTTGTTGTTGAAGAAACAATAATAGAAGAAGAGACTAAAACAGAAACTATTGTAGAAGAAGCAGTAGTTGAAGAAAAAGTAATTGAAGAGATAGTTGAAGAAAAGATTGAGGAACCTAAAGAAGAAAAGAAAGGTTTCTTTTCAAGAGCTTTAGAAAAAACTTTTGCAAGTATCAAAACAGTAGTTCCTCAGAAAAAAGAGAAAATTGCTTTTGATGATGTAGAAGAGATGTTAATCGAAGCTGATATGGAATATGAAATTATTGAAAAAGCAATGGATGGACTTCCTGAAGAGATTACAAGAAAGCAGTTAAGACATAGACTTGTAATGTTATTTGAACACGCTCCTGATGTTGATTTAAATAATTTACCAAAACCTTTTGTAAGACTTATTATTGGAGTTAATGGAGCTGGTAAAACAACTACTATTGCAAAACTTGCCAATAAGTCTAAAAAAGAAGGAAAATCTGTAATCCTAGGAGCTGGTGATACATTCAGAGCAGCTGCAATTGAGCAATTAGCAACTTGGGCAGATAAACTTGATGTTCCAATTATCAAAACAAAACAAGGTCATGATTCATCAGCAGTTGCTTATGATACGATTTCATCAGCAGTTTCTAGAAATATTGATAATGTTATCATTGATACAGCAGGAAGATTACAAACACAAACTAATTTAAACAATGAATTAAAAAAGATTGTAAAAGTTTGTGGTAAAGCACAAGAAAATGCACCACATCAAAAACTAATGATTTTAGATGGAACTCAAGGTAATACAGCAATTGCACAAGCTAGAGCATTTAATGAAATGGTTGGTATTGATGGAATTATTGTTACTAAACTTGATGGTACAGCAAAAGGTGGAGCATTATTCTCTATCTCAAATCAACTTGAACTTCCAATTTTCTTTGTGGGAATTGGTGAAAAACAAGATGACTTAATCGAATTTAGCCCAGATGCTTTCGTAGACTCATTACTTGATGAAATCTACACAGAAGAGAAATAAATACTAATTAAAAAAGGATAAACTATGAGCATGGATATTATTTTAACATTTACGGTAATTTCTATACTTCTAGTTGTCTCTCCAGGTCCAAATGGAGTACTTATTCTAAAAACAGTACCTATGCATGGTAAGAAAAATGCCATGAATAATGTCTTTGGCATTTTTGCAGCTACTTATTTACATGGAGTATTATCTTTTTTTGGTTTATCAGCAATTATTCTAAGCTCAGCAGAAATTTTTATGGTAGTGAAGATTTTAGGAGCATTATATCTATTATTTTTAGGTCTTAAAGCTATATATTCAATTTTCAAAAAAGATGAAGATATAAAAGAGACTTTAGATAAAAGTATAAGAAAAGAGAAAAAAAGAAGCCATAAACTATCTTTTATTGAAGGTTTTTTAACACAACTTTTAAACCCAAAAGTTTCAATGTTTTATCTAGCAGCTTTTCCACAATTAATAGATTTTAAAAATGCTGCATTTAGTGAAATCTTAATTCTTACTTCTATTCATGCATTTACAATGGGAATATGGTTTACATTTTTTATTCTTTTATTAGGAAAATCTACAAAAGCCATGTCTTCAAAAAAAATGAAAAATATAATAAATGGACTTACGGGAACAGTATTTTTATACTTTAGTTATAAAATACTAAATATAGAATCAAGTAAATAAATTTCATTTACTTGATTTATCATCTAACATTTTGATCTAAAAAACTAACAAGAGGATATTTATTTGAATAAAAGTATTTTTAAAACAAACAAATATCTTCTCTTATTAATTCCATTAACACTTTTTTTCATAGCCTTTATATTCTATTTATTAGGGAATATAAATAATAATGAACAACTAATCTCAAAACTTGAAAATTCATTAGTTTATACAAAAAATATATTTGAAGAAGAAAAGAAATATGCTTTATCTTTAGCTATTTTATTATCCAAAGATAAAGAGATTATTCAATCTTTTCTAAAAAGAGATAGAGTTGAATCTTTTAATTTTGTAAATAAAAAAGTAGCTACATTAAAAAAATTGCAAAACAGTGATATTGAAATACAAATTCATAATCAAGATTTAAAAACATATATAAGAAGTTGGAATATAAATATAAAAGATATTCCCCTGTCTTCTTTTAGACAAGGGTTAGTAAAAGTAAAAGAATTATTAGAGCCTTTAGTTTCTATAGAATTAGGAAAAAGATTAAATATAAAAGCTATTTCACCTTTTATTGTAAATAATAAATTTATTGGTTCAATTGAAGTAATAATAAACTTTAAGCGTTTAACAAAGAGATTAAATGAAAACTCTTTAAATATGTATGTATTACTTGATAATAAATATTTAAATATTGCAAAAGATTTAGTAAATAATCAAAAAATTAAAAATTTCACATTAGTTAATCAAAAAATGATAAATACTAAAATATTTAAAGATATTGATTTAAAAAATCTAAAAGACTATGGATATTTTACAAATGAAGATTTTGCTTTTTCATATTTTACATTTTATAGTTTAAGTAGAGAAAAACTAGGATATGTAATTATTTCATCAAAAAATAGTAATAATATACATCTAAGTAGTACTTATGAAAAACAGCTAAATAAAATTAAAAATGGGATTATAATAGAATGAAAATACTTTTACTAGAGGATGATTTTGATTATAAAAATAGTATCAAGGATTATTTAGAATCATTAGACTATGAAATTGATGATTTTGAAAATGGAGAAGAAGCATTAAGTGCAATCTATGAAAAGTCATATCACCTTTTAATTTTAGATATAAGAGTTCCTGGTATTAGTGGTTATGACTTAGTTAAAACTATAAGAGAAAATGACAATAATATTCCTGTAATTTTTATAACTTCATTAACAGATATAAATAATCTTAGCTTAGGATATGAGCTAGGATGTAATGATTATATAAAAAAACCTTTTTCTCCTAAAGAATTAAAATATAGAATTGAACAAGTAATTAAGGCTTTTTATTTTTCAGCAAATGAAAATTATATAGAATTGAATAACGGTTTTTTATATGAACCTTTAAAAAAAGAGCTGATAAAAGATGATATCAAAGTTAATTTAACTAAAAAAGAAAGCGAAACAATTTTTTGTTTAATCACAAATAAGAACCAATTTGTTAGCATTGAAAAATTGCGATTTGAAGTTTGGGACGATAAGTATATAAATGAAGCAGATATAAGAGTTTGTATTAAAAATATAAGAGATAAAACATCAAAAGAATTTATAATAAACCAAAGAAGTGTTGGATACAAAATTGAAAGAAAGTCATAATAAAAATCATATAATAAAACTTAGTCTTGCTTATACTATTAGTATTATTGTGCTTATTTGTATTCCCGCTTATTTATATATGCAAAGTGAAATAAATAGCTATAAATTTAATCAATATAAAAATATTGATGAACATTCATTGAATATCCAAAGAGCCATATATGATTTTAATGATTCAAAAAATATGATTTTTAGATTTCCAAAATCTTTTTTAATAGACTCTTATCTTTTATCGAAAAATAAAGAACTAATATTTTCTACTACATCACAAACATTAAACTATAAAAACAATATCTCAAAACAAGTTACATTAAGTTCAAATAGGTTAGATGCGAAATACTTGATCGTAACAAAAAGATTTTCATATAAACAAATATATTTAAAAATTGCTATTTTAACCCTTTGTATTGGATTATTTATATTTATCTCCGCATATTTAATCATTAAACAAAGTATTATTCCATATAAAGAAGCAAATGCTTATTTGGATGCATTTTTTAATGATGCTATGCATGAACTAAAAACACCACTTGGAGTAATTCAATTAAACTTAGAAATATTAGAAGAGAAACAACAAACAAAAGAGTTATCAAGAGTATTAAATGGAGTAAAGAATCTTCATTTAATTTATGATGATATTGAATACCTAATTAAAAATAAAAGAGTTCTATATAAAAAGGAAAACACTAATTTCTCTGAGCTGTTAAATCAAAGAATAAATATTTTTGAAAGTTTAGCATTATCAAAAGAGATAAAAATAGATATGAATATTACAGATAATATTCATATTGAGTTCAATAGAACAGAACTTCAAAGAATAATTGATAATACAATCTCAAATGCAATTAAGTATTCAAAAGCAAAAAGCAATATAAAAATACAGCTTATAAAAAATGAAAAAGTAGTATTTAAAGTTGAAGATTTTGGAGCAGGAATAAAAGACACATCAAAAATATTTAATAGATACTACAGAGAAGATTCAATAAAAGGTGGTTTTGGTATTGGTCTTAATATTGTAAAAAATATTTGCGACAAAAATAAAATAGAAATCATATGTAATTCAGAGATTAAAAAAGGAAGTACTTTTACTTATATTTTCAATACTTAATTTATTCTTAAAGTATTCACAAAAAAACAAACATTAAACTTACAAAGACTTGTTAAGATTTCTCAAATAAAAGGAGAAGTCATGAAAAAGTCAATTTTATTATTAGGTTTAGTTTCAATAATGTTTGCTCAAATACCAGATGCACCAACTATTTATCCAAAAGGGGAAGTTGGAAAAATGGTTAAATTAGGTGAAGATATTATAATGAACACAAACACGCATCCACTTACAAAAGAGTATGTTGGCAACGATCTTAAATGTACAAGCTGCCATTTAGGTGGTGGAAAAGAGAAGAGCATAGGAACATTCATAGGAACAGCTGCTGCATTTCCAGCATTTTCAAAAAGAGAAAAAACAGTTCAGACATTACAAGATAGAATTAACAACTGTTTTATGAGAAGTATGAATGGAAAAAGACCAATTGTTGATACTGAAGCATCAATTGCAATGGCAACATACATTACTTGGTTATCAACTGACATACCTATGAAAATGAATGAAAAAAAACCTGTAAATAAGTACTTTACAAAAACTTGGCCAGGAAGCAAACAACTAAAACCGATAATAAAAAAAGCCACACATGATAATTATAAAAATGGTATGAATTTATATACTAATAAATGTTCATCATGTCATGGAGCTGATGGTCAAGGAATTGGAACATTCCCACCAGTATGGGGAAGTAAATCGTATAATACAGGTGCAGGATTAAGTAAACTAGATAAAATGGCTTCATGGATGAAAGGTAATATGCCCTTAGGAAATCCAAACCTTACAAAAGAAGAAGCTATTGATATTAGTATTTATATAAATGCACAAGAAAGAGATGCATTTAATTTAAAAGATCATTTACTTCCAAGAGAAAAAATGGGACACTATAATTCAAAAGTTTTTGAAGAAAAACATACAGTTGAATCAAACTTTAAAGCATTTGGATTAGATGTAAATGAGATTAGAGGAAATAAATAAAGAACTATTTAATCTAGAAGGTATAAAAAACAAGTAAATGATTTTATTTACTTGTTTTTACCAACTAAGCTAAAAAACTTCCAATCTTTCTAAAGTAACTTTCAATATTTTCAAAAGAGTGAGTTCCACCCTCTTCTATTACTAGTTCACTTTCGCTTAATTTTTCAACAGCATCGTTATAATCTAGAACTTCATCTTCTGTTTGTAGAAGTGTGATAAAGTTTTCTTGATTAGATATTTCACTAACTTCCAAACTTTTTAATGCTTGAATATGTTCATTTGTAACTTCAAAAGTTGTAAGGTCATAGTAGTTTCTAGCCATTCCAATTTTATCAAGTGTTTTATATGGGAAAATTGCAGGATTAATTAACACTGCTTTTAAATCATATTTATTAGCTAAATAAATTGAATAATACCCACCTAAAGATGAACCAACTAAACCAACTGTTTCGCCTTTTTCTAATAACATTTCAATTAATTGCTCTAAGGTATCAATTGCTAAATTTGGCACATAAGATAAAGAAGGTGCTATTACTTCATCTTCAAAATATTCTCTAAAAAGTGAAGCTTTTCCACCATGTCCACTACTTCCAAAACCATGTATATATATAATCATTATTGATCCTTTAAAAACGAATTATAAATTTATTTTTATAAAAGTGTGCTTTTAAACTTAATAATAACTAAACAAAATTCTCATATAATTTTAATGTGCACTTATAAGGAGTATATTATGAAAATATTTCTTAAGATAATAGCCTTTACAATTCTCACAACAAATCTTTTTTCACAATCCTTATCTTTATATTTAGAAAATGACTTTATTGGTGGATATGATAAACACTATACAAATGGATTTGCAATTGCTTATGTAAATAATACCAACGACGAAGATGTTAAAATCACAAACAATAAACTCTATGATTTTTTATATAAAGTACCTACTTTTTATGGAGATATGAAATATAGTAATTCAGGTTTAGTTTTTTCTCATCTTACATTCACTCCCCATGATATTAGTAAAAAAGAGAAAATTACAAATGACCTTCCCTATGCAGGAGTTGCTACATTTGATTTCTTTGTACAAAAATGGAATGAAAAGATTCTTCATCAATATATGTTGACACTAGGATTAGTAGGACCAAGTACTTATGCCAAACAACTACAAAAAGAGATGCACTCAATATTTGGGAATAATGACCCAAAAGGCTGGGATAATCAACTAAAAGATGACTTTATTTACAATGCAGCTTATAGTTTATCAACTAAACCATATACTAAAGACATTGGAAGTAAAAAGTTTGATATAACAAATACCTATAAAATAGATTTAGGTAATTATTACAGAGCAATTCAAGTAGGTTCAAAAATTAGAATAAGTAAAAATTTTGCTAATAATTTTAATACAATAGGCAGATTAATCGGAATAAATGAAAATTTAATCACTAATTATGCCTCATTTAAAAACAAAAAATTTGCTTGGGCACTTTCTTATGGACTTTCATATTCATATATTGATTACTTTTATATAAATGATTATGATAAATCATATAATAATCAAAAGATCAAAAATGTATTTACTCATATTATCTCAGCAGAAACAATATGGAAAAAATATATTTTATCTGTTACGGCAAAAATCTCAAACACAAGTCTTAATAATGATCATCCTATTAAAAACAATTGGGCAGGATTAAATATCACTTATTTATTTTAATGATTATAGAAAGTATTTCATTTTGAAATATTTTCTATTCAATAATAAAAATTTGACTATAATTGCATCAAGATTTAAATAGGAAATATTTATGGCAAAGAAAAAAACATCATTATTTGAGTGTCAACACTGTGGAGAACAATCTACAAAATGGCTAGGTAAGTGTCCAAATTGTGGAGGATGGGATAGTTTTATTGAACTAAACCAAGAACAACAAGAAGTTCTTAAAAAAGTCTCAAAAGTTTCATCAAGTACTTCAAAAGCAACACCAATTACGCAAATTGTGCAAGATGATGTAACAAGATTTTCATCTTTTAATGAAGAGTTTGACCTAGTATTAGGTGGAGGAATTGTTCCTGGAAGTTTAACACTAATTGGTGGAAGCCCAGGAGTTGGAAAGTCAACACTACTATTAAAAGTAGCAGGAAGCATGGCAAACAGTGGTAAAAAAGTTTTATATGTATCAGGGGAAGAAAGTGCTGGACAGATTAAACTGAGAGCAAATAGATTAGATGCTAACCATGATGGACTTTTTTTATTAAGTGAAATTAAACTAGAAGAGATTCAAGATGAACTTCTAAGACAAGATTATCAAGTAGTAATTATTGATTCTATTCAAACAATTTATTCTTCAAACCTAACATCAGCTCCCGGTTCTGTATCACAAGTAAGAGAGATTACTTTTGAGCTTATGAGAAAAGCAAAAGAGTCTGATATTGCTATGTTTATTATTGGACATATTACAAAAGATGGAAGTATTGCAGGTCCTAGAGTTTTAGAGCATATGGTTGATACAGTTTTATATTTTGAGGGAGAGTCTTCAAAAGAGTTAAGAATGCTAAGAGGTTTCAAAAATAGATTTGGTTCAACATCAGAGATTGGTATTTTTGAAATGACACAAGAAGGATTAGTAAGTGCAAAGGATATTACATCAAAATTCTTTGATAAATCAAAAGCACAAAGTGGTTCAGCTCTTACAGTTGCAATGGAAGGAAGCCGTGCTTTAATCTTAGAAGTACAAGCTTTAGTGACAGAGAGTACTCATCCAAATCCTAAAAGATCAGCTACTGGGTTTGATGGAAATAGATTAAATATGCTTTTAGCTTTACTTGAGAAAAAAATAGACTTACCGCTTAATCACTATGATGTATTTGTAAATATTTCAGGTGGAATAAAAATCAAAGAAAGTTCAGCAGATTTAGCAGTAGTTGCCGCAATTATTTCTTCTTTTAGAGATAGACCTATTTCTAAAGAGTCTGTATTTATTGGAGAAGTTTCATTAACTGGTGAGATTAAAGATGTTTATTCAATTGATATGAGATTAAAAGAAGCTCAAGCTCAAGGGATTCAAAAAGCTGTAATCGCTTTAAAACCTAACCTTAAACTTGATATTAAATGTTTTGCCGTTGATGAAGTACCAAAAATGATAGAACTTTTCTAAATTTTTATAGGAAGGTTCTTTTTCATATCTTCATATTTGTCGTATTTATTTAAAAATTCTACAATACTAGGAAGAGGTTTTGAGTATAAAGTATCTATATTATACTCGCCCTCTTCTAATTCAAAAGCTAACTTTTCAATAGGAGGAATACATAAGGCATTAACACCTTCTTTATTTCCTCTTGGATCTAAACGATACCATCCATATTTATCTAAATACACCGCATTCAAACCATGTAAAGAAAATTCATCTTTTTTATATTCATTACAATTAAGATATTGATAACATAAAGCAGTTGGAATTCCATTAGTTCTTGTTAATGCTGCAAAGAGATGACTTTTTGCATAACACCACCCAATTTTGGCCTCTAATACTTCACTTGCTTTACAAGTTTTAATATCTCTTGGATAATCCCCAATATGTTTAATATTATCTCTAACATATAAAAAACAGTTCCCAACTATTTGTTCATCTGTCTTACAATTAGTCGAAAGTTTTTTTGCTAACTTTTGAATATTCTCATTAGAATAGTCAATAATTTCACACTCCCCTAAAAATTCTTCCATTATGCATCCTTATTAGCCCTATTTTAATATAGTTAAACTTTTAATTTGCAAAGATTTGATACAATCGCGCAAATTAAAAGGTAAAATTATGATTGATATTGAAAATAATACTTCTTTTGAAATAGATTTATCATCACTAGAATCTATAGCAAATGAGCTAACATCAAAAGATATTGAATTAATCATCACTCAAAATGATGAAATTCAAGAATTAAATAAAGAACATAGAAATATTGACAAAGCTACAGATGTATTAAGTTTTCCTCTAGAATTCGATATGCCAAATATGCCAGCGGGTTCAATTGTAATATCAACAGATTTTGTTGAAGAAAAAGCAAAAGAGTATGGACATACTTTTAACGAAGAGTTATCATTATTGTTTATTCACGGACTACTTCACCTAATTGGTTTTGATCATGAAGTTGATAATGGTGAGCATAGAGACAAAGAAGAAGAATTAATTAATAAATTTAATTTACCAAAAAGTTTAATCATAAGGAATTCATAGAATGGATTTAATTATATTTACAGTAGCTATGGCTGCTTTAATTTACGGCGCAGATTTTATTATTGAACAAAGTGAAAAAATTGCACTTCATTATAATATCTCACATTTTGTAATTGGTGCTACACTAATTGCATTAGGAACATCACTACCTGAAATGGCAGTATCAATTTCAGCTTCTATGAAAGGAAGTGCAGATATTGCAGTAGCAAATGTTATTGGAAGTACTATTTTTAATATTGCCTTAGTTTTAGGTGCAGTATTTTTATTAGCTAAAAAAATAGCTCCTACAAGAGATTTATTTGCAAAAGATTCTGCATGGGCATTATTCCCAATATTAGTATTTATTTTAATGGGACTAGATGGACAATTAAATCTTGTTGATGGAGTTTTATTCTTACTTTTAATGGCTGCTTATTTAATTTTCTTAATTGGATCAAACCAAGTAGAAGATATAGATGAAGACTTAGCAAAAGAAAAATTTGCATGGGGAAAAACATCTGTTTTATTAATAGTAGGATTTGTATTTGTAGTTGTTGGTGCTGATTTTGCAATTGATAGTGCAGGAAATATTGCTAGACAATTTGGTATTTCAGAATGGATTATTGGATTATTCTTAGTTGCATTTGGTACATCATTACCTGAATTAACTATCTCTATTAAATCTGCAATGAATAATAATGCTGATTTAGCAATTGGTAATATTATAGGATCAAATGTTGCTAACTTTACAATGGTATTAGGATTAGCATCAATTCTTAATCCATTAAATGTTGATTTAAATGCTTATTTCTTTGATATAGCAGCAGCAGTGATACTTTCATTAATGTTAGTATTTATTACAGCAAATAAACTTTATAATAAATCTGCAGGTGTAGTATTTATGGTAGTTTTAGCATTAGTAATTCAAAATGGTTTAGCTTAAAAGCTAAACTATTTTGAACATTTAGGGCAAGTACCGCTTAAAACGATATTTATAGAGTCAACTTGAAACTGACTTAGTGTTGAAGCTTCACTAACAACAGAATTCGTGTTAACTGTAACATCTTCAATATGACCACATGATGAACATAACATGTGAGCATGTTCTTCTTTTACTAATTCATAAACTGATTTAGAATTTGGTATCTTAACTTCTGAAAGAAATACTTTTTCAACCATAGCATTAATATTTTTATATATTGTTGCTAATGATATAGATGGAAACTTTGAAAGTAACTTTTTATATAAATCATCTATATTCATATGACCATTAAGGTAAAGCTCTTCTACAATAGCTACCCTTTGAGGAGTCACTTTTAAATCATAATCTTTCAGTAAACTTGTATAATTTGTCATAATTACTCTTCCTTTCGTGAAATAATACAATATTAATCATTTAATTTCACATAATTTATATATTTAATGAATAGCGAATACTTATATTCATAAAAAATAAGTATAACATAATTTTTATTAAACGAGAATAATTTTCCTTTAAGGTTAATTATTCTATACTTCTCTCAACGGAAAAAAATTTTCCTTTAATAAAAAATATAATTAACTAAAGGGTTAGAAAATGAAACAATATGAAACTTACAAATGTAATACATGTGGTTGTGAAGTAGAAGTACAAGAGACAGGAGTTAATGCAAAATTATCATGTTGTGGTGAAGAGATGGCAATGATTACAGAAAACTTAACAGCTGTTAACTTAATGAAAGCATTTGCAGGTGAATCACAAGCTAGAAATAAATATGAGTTCTTTGCAGAAGTTGCATTTTCTGAAGGTTTACATAAAATCGCTAAGTTTTTCCAAGAAGCTGCTGATAATGAAAAATACCATGCAATGGCAGAATTTAAAGCTTATAATAAATTAGTACATGATGTAGAATTAGATTCAACTGCTAAAAATATTCAATATGCAGCAGATGGTGAGAAATATGAACATGAAGAAATGTACCCTAACTTTGAAGCAATTGCTAAGAGTGAGGGTTTAAAAGAGATTGCAAGAATGTTCAAAGCAATTGGAAAAGTTGAAGTTGAGCATGAAAAAGAGTATTTAGAATTAAAACAAGCATTAATTGACGAAGGTTTCTTAGAATCAGATGTAGAAGAAGAATGGGTATGTGAAGTATGTGGTCACGTTCACAGAGGTAAAAAACCACCAAAAGCTTGTCCTTTATGTAGAGTTGAAAAAGAGTATTTTAAAAAGAAAAATAAAGATGTAACTGTAGGTTAATAATATATTTATAATTAATTAAATACTATTTATATAATAAAATTCAAGGAGTTAAGAATGAGACAGTATGAAACATATAGATGTAACAAATGTGGTAACGAAGTTGAAGTACAAAATGTTGGTGGAGGAACTCTATCTTGCTGTGGCGAGCCAATGGAGATGGCAACAGAGAACTTAACAGCTGTTAACTTAATGAAAGCATTTGCTGGTGAATCAATGGCTAGAAACAAGTATGAATATTTTGCTAAGATTGCTCAAAAAGAAGGTTATAGAGATATTGCTGAACACTTCCAAAGAGCTGCTAATAATGAAAAAGTACATGCAAAACTTGAATTAAAGCTATATAACCAAATGACTATGGAAAAAGATTTTGGAGATACTGTTGAAAACCTTAAATATGCCATTGAAGGTGAGTCTTACGAAAACGTAACTATGTATCCTGATTTTGCAAAAATTGCAAAAGAAGAAGGACATAAAGAAGCAGCAAGGATTCTTGCAGGAATTGGTAAAATTGAAATCGAACATGAAAATATGTACAGAGAACTTCTAAAAAGATTAGAAACTGGTGCAGAGCATGAAAGCGATGAAGAAGAAGAGTGGATTTGTGAAGTATGTGGACACGTACATAGAGGGAAAAAAGCTCTAAAAAAATGTCCAGTATGTGATCATCCACAAGAGTACCAATCAAGACTAAACGCTAAAAAATAAATATAAAAGAAGCATTTTATTTTGCTTCTTTATAATTTTACCTCTTAGACATAATATATTCGATAATATTATAAAAAATTATTGGAGATATTGTGTTAAGAGTTTTTCTATTTTTATGTATAACTATCAATCTTTTCGCACAAAACTTCACAGTAGCATCTTATAATGTAGAAAACTTATTTGATTTAAAAAAACAAAATACTGAATATAAAGAGTTTATTCCTTTTACCAAATCAAAATGGAATAAAAAAAACTTTAATATAAAACTCAAAAATACAATAAGAGTAATAAAAGATATCAATGCAGATATTATTGCTTTTCAAGAAATAGAAAATAAAGACTTATTGGTATTTCTAAAAAAGAAACTACCTCAATATAAATATCACTCTTTTTCAAAATACCCAAAATCTTCAGTGGGAATTGGATTCTTATCAAAAATAAAAATCATAAATAACAATACCATAAATGTAAAATTTAAAAGAAGAACATATAGACCAATTCAAGAAACTACTTTTAGAATAGATAATATAGATTTTAAAATCTTTAATAACCATTGGCCTTCAAAAAGAGTTGCAGAATCATATAGAATAAAGTATGCAAAAAGATTACAAGATAGATTAAAAAAACTTCCAAAAGATTATGATTATATATTATTAGGAGATTTCAATTCTAATTATGATGAAATGCAAAGTTTTAGATATAACAAAAAACTAAATAATACAGATGGTATTACAGGAATTAATCAAGTTTTAAACACTAGTTATAATAAAAGATATGTTACTTATGATGATGTATTAAAAATACAAAAAAAAGTACATTTTAATTTGTGGTTAGATGTAGAAGGAAAAGAGAGGTTCTCAAGTAAATTTAGAAATCAAAACAATACGCCTGATAACATCATAATTCCCCCTGCACTTTTAGATACAAAAAGAATTTCTTATATTCACAGATCTTTTAATGTCTTTAAACCTAAGTATTTATATAAAAACAAACAAGTACAAAGATGGAAAATGAAAAACAGAATCCATCAAGGATATGGATATTCAGATCATTTGCCAATATATGCGGAGTTTTCTACAAATAAAGAGAATAGAAACTTAGTAAAAAAACTAGAATTAAATAAAACAGAGATAAATAAAATTTCACATTTATACTCAAAAACAAAATTAATAGAACCTATTATTCTAAAAAATATTATTGTTATTTACAAAAATAGAACTAGCGCTATTATCAAACAAAAAAATGATAAAGCCATATATATTTATAAAAATGCAAAAGATTTAAAACTTGGATACTCATATAATATAAAAGTTAATCAAATCAAAAACTATAATGATTTACAAGAAATTGAAGATTTTGAAATCATTCAGAAAAATGCAAAATATGAAAACTATAAAGATTTATACATAAATAATAAAACAAATATATTAAACCCTAAGTATCAAAATGAAATAATTACGAATCTAAGAGGTATAATAAAAAATAGAAAATTATACTTTAATGGAAAAGTAATTTACATCTATTCAAAAAACAAAGAATTATTACCAAAAAACAATCAAAATATTTTAATAAAAACAGGACATATATCAGTGTACAGAGGCAACATGCAAATTCAAATTCATAAAAAATCAGACTATAAAGTAGAATATTAATGTTAATCAAATCAATATTTACAAATAGTACAGGTATTCTTACTTCAAGAATTTTAGGTTTTATAAGAGATTTATTAACAGCATCAATCCTAGGAGCTAATATCTATTCAGATATTTTCTTTGTAGCTTTTAAACTACCAAATCTTTTCAGAAGAATATTTGCAGAAGGTGCATTTACACAAGCATTTATACCAGCTTATGCAAGATCAAAACATAAAATACGATTTTCTTCTGTAGTTTTTTTACAACTCTTTGGCTTTTTGATTATTCTATCCCTACTTGTATCTATGTTTTCACACCTAGTAGCAAAAGCTATTGCCGTTGGATTTGATCAAGAAACAATAGACTTAGCCGCACCTCTATTTGCAATAAACTTTTATTATTTACCAATGATATTTGTTGTTACTTTTATGGCAGCACTATTACAATATAAAAACCACTTTGCAACAACAGCTTATTCTACTGCTTTATTAAATCTTACTATGATTGGTGGATTATTAATTGCACAAGATATGGAAAAATATGAAATCACATTCTATTTATCTTATGGGGTATTAGCAGGTGGATTATTACAAATTTTAGTTCATTTGTATGCAATAAAAAGATTAAATTTATTAAAAATATTTCATTTCAAAAAACATGCTAAAAAAGAAGAAAATAAATTCTATAAGAACTTTATGTCAGCAACTGTTGGTTCTTCAACTACACATATCTCAGCATTTTTAGATACATGGTTAGCTTCATTTTTAATGTCTGGTTCTATCTCATATTTATATTATGGAAATAGAGTTTTTCAACTGCCTCTTGCTTTATTTGCAATTGCAACATCAATTGCCCTATTCCCAATGATTGCAAGATCTATTAAAAATAAAGATGAAAATAAAGCCTTAAATCTAATGAGAAAATCTTCACTTATTTTATTTGGACTTTTATCTATTGCTACATTAATAGGTATAGTTTTTGATGAATTTATAATCTCTCTTTTATTTGAGAGAGGTGCTTTTACAGCTCAAGACACTGCAAATACGGCGCTTATATTAACTATGTATTTAATTGGTCTTATTCCTTTTGGTGTAGCAAAAATTTTCTCACTTTGGTTATATGCAAAAGAACAACAGTTCTTAGCTGCAAAAATATCAATGAAAAGTTTAGCTTGGAATATTGTTTTTTCATTAGCTTTAATTGAACCATATGGTGCAGCTGGACTTGCATTTGCATCAACACTTAGTGGTTTTATTCTGTTTTATTTAACTATAAAAGAGTTTGGATTTAGAAAGTTTAAAGAATTATTAATTAAATAATTAGTTTTTTAAGCTTTGTAATTTCTTAAAGATTAGTGATATTATTGTTTTAAGTGATATAGTTTAAAAGATAAATAACTGATAATATTAGGAGGTTCCTATGTTATTAAAAGTCTTAATTCTTATATTTTTTATTACAATTTCAATACAAGCAAAAGAGAATAAAGTAGGACTATATGAAAGTCAAAATACTTATATTCCCACTAACTTAGAATTCACAAATGAATACAATCAAAAAGTCAATCTCAAAGAGATAATATCAAATACCCCCACAATTGTCTCCTTCAATTATTTTGATTGTCCAGGACTATGCTCACCTCAGCTATTTAGTGTTGCTTCAATTATAGACAAAGTTCAACTCAAACCTTTTATAGATTATAAAATAATAACTATAAGTATAGAATCAAAAGATTCAATAAGTAAAGCTTTAGAAAAGAAACAAACTATTTTAAAAACTCTATCCCAACCTTTTCCCCCTCAAACTTGGTCATTTTTAACCTCAACAAATCAAAACAATATAGATTCAATTACAAATAGTGTTGGTTTTAAATATGAAAAAAGAGTTAAAGATGGAGTTATTGATTATCTACACCCTGCAATGCTTGTAGTAATCTCACCAAAAGGAAAAATCATCAGATATTTAAATGGTATTGATTATTTACCTTTTGATTTAAAACTAGCCTTACTTGAAGCCCAAGAAGAGAAAGCCAGACCAACTATTGCAAAAACACTTTTATATTGTTTTGCTTATGATGCAAAAAGTAAAACTTATGTATTTCAAGCAGAAAAAGTATTAGGTTCATTTATTTTTGGAATAGTTTTATTTTTCTTTTTATACTTAATAAAAACAGGAAGGAAAAAAGATGAGTGAAAAAACAACTAGCTTTTATGATGAAACACATACAGTTTTTGGTCACCATCATAATAAGCTTTTACAATGGATTTTTTCAATTGACCATAAAAGAATTGCCATACTTTACATAATAGTAATGCTGTGTTTTTTTGTCTTAGCTATTAGTATTGGTCTTACAATGAGATTAGAGTTATTTTTCCCAGGGGAGCAAATACTAACACCAGATAGATATAACCAAGCCTTTACTCTACATGGAACCATAATGATATTCTTATTTGTAGTTCCGGGAATACCTGCTGTATTTGGTAATTTCTTATTACCTTTATTAATTGGTGCTAGAGATGTATCCTTTCCTCGATTAAACCTACTTTCTTGGTGGTTTTATCTAATAGGATGTATGGTTGCTTTAGTATCATTATTTATAGGACCCGGCTTTGCAGATACTGGATGGACATTTTATGCTCCATATTCTGTAAAAACAGAAACTAATGTAATATTTGCTCTTACGGCTGCATATATATTAGGTCTATCTTCAATATTAACAGGTATTAATTTTGTTGTTACAGTTCATAGATTAAGAGCTCCAGGAATGAATTTCTTTAAAATGCCTCTATTTGTATGGGGTTTATACTCAACAGCTTGGATTCAAATACTTGCAACTCCTGTTGTTGGGATTACTCTTATACTTGTAATAATAGAGAAGACTTTAGGAATAGGAATATTTGATCCATCAAAAGGTGGAGATCCAATTTTATACCAACATCTATTCTGGATCTATTCACATCCAGCAGTTTATCTAATGATTCTACCAGCCTTTGGGGTTGTATCTGAGATACTTCCAACATTTTGTAGAAGAACAATCTTTGGATATAGATCAATTGCCATATCTTCAGCACTTATTGCAATTATTGGATATTTAGTTTGGGGACATCACTTATTTACATCAGGTATGAGTGAATGGACAAAAATTATATTCTCATTTCTAACGTTTTTTGTATCCATACCAACGGGAATTAAATTCTTTGATTGGGTCGCAACCATGTATAAAGCCTCAATAGTATTTAAAACTCCTATGCTTTGGGTAGTTGGAACTATTATTACCTTTGCCATTGGTGGATTAACAGGTATTACTTTAGTAACTCTTGGAGTTAATATTCATTTACATGATACTTATTTTGTAGTTGCTCATTTCCACTACACTATTTTTGGTGGAGTTGTATTTATGCTATTTGCAGCTATGCACTATTGGTATCCAAAATTTATAGGAAAAATGTATGATGAAGCAAAAGCAAAAATTGCCTTTTATTTAATCTTTATAGGTTTTAATACTTTATGGTTCCCAATGTTTTTTGCAGGTGCTTTAGGAATGCCTCGAAGATACTTTGATTACTTACCAGAATTTACAATCTATCACCAAATAGCAGGTGTTGGGGCAGTTATAACTGTATCTGGTATTTTATTTATGCTTTATACTTTAATTAGTGGAATTAAAAAAGGTGAAAGATGTGGAGCAAATCCTTGGAATGCTTCTACTTTAGAGTGGCAAATTGATTCCCCTCCTCCACTTGAAAACTTTAAAAATATTCCTTATGTTGATTTTGAACCTTATGAATATGAAAAAGGTGAACCAAAACATAACTTATACAATAAGATAAAAGGAGTTCAAAATGAAAACTAATACTCCTGAAATAATTTATGATAAAGATGGAAATCCACATGAAATTGTGGACTTCAATGATGATTATACAGCTTCAAAACTAGGCTTTTGGCTGTTTTTATTCACAGAACTAATGCTTTTTGGAGCAATGTTTTTAGTATTTGCATTTTTCTTTTATAAAATGCCTGATGATTTCCAAACAGCATCAGGTAATTTAAATATTCTCCTTGGAGGATTAAATACCTTTATATTACTTTTAAGTACTTATTTTATGGGTATTGCTTTAATTCACTTAAGAGAAAAAGATATAGATAAGTGTAAAAAAAGTATTTATATTACTATTGCCTTAGCATTTGTGTTTTTAGTAATTAAATATATTGAATGGTCAATAGAGATTAATCATGGAATATACCCAGATTCTGAAATTCTAAATAGTAAATCAAATGGAGAAATTCTATTTTTTGGTTTATATTTTACAATGACAGGATTTCATGGAATACATATTATTGCAGGAATTGCTTTGATGATATGGGTGTTAATTCTAATTAATAAAAAAATAGTTAATAATAAAAAATACGTAATACTTGAGAATATCTCTTTATACTGGGATTTAGTACATCTAGTTTGGGTTTTTTTATTTCCACTATTTTATATTATTGGTTTAGGAGGATGAGATGAATACTGACTTACATGTAATGGATTTACGAATGTACTTTAAAATATTTATTGTTTTATTTATACTAACAGTATTTACATTTGTGCAACCATATATATTATCCCCTAGTTTACAAGATACAGTTATAGTTCAAATGCTTTTAGCACTAGTTAAAACAGTAATAATTATTGCTTATTATATGCATTTAAAATACGAATCAAAACTTTTCAAAAGTATTGTAATTATGGCAGGAGTTGTATTATTGATATTCTTTATAATCACTGCTAGTGATGCAATATTTAGAAATGAATCTTTTGATGCATTTAAATAAAGGAGGATGTTATGCTAGAAGGTATAGAAGGTGTTTCAAGTTTTGCAAATGAAATAGACAATACTTTTATTATTGTTACAGTTATTACTCTTCTTTTATTTGTAGTAACTATTGGCTCGATGTTATATTTTGTTTATAAATATAGTTCATCAAAAGTAAAAAAAGAAGATGCACAAAATATCAAACACTATACTCCAATAGAAATTGCTTGGACAGTAATTCCTACAATTTTAATGATGATAGTTTTTTATTTTGGGCTAGAGAGTCTAAGAGTTCAAAGAACAATGCCAAGTGATGATATGGCACAAGTAGTGAAAGTAACAGGGCAGAGATGGTTTTGGACTTTTGAATATGAAAATGGCAAAAAAACAAATGAATTAACAGTTCCAAAAGATACTGCAATAAAACTAGTTATGACAGCACCAGAAGAGGATGTTTTACATAGCTTTTTTGTACCTGCTTTTAGAATCAAAGAAGATGTACTTCCTGGAACTACAACATATTTATGGTTTAATGCCGAAAAAATGGGTCGTTATGATATTCAATGTGCCGAGTATTGTGGAACAAGACATTCATATATGAGATCATTTGTAAATGTAGTAAGTAAAGAAGATTATAAAAACTTTTTATTTCCTAAAAAAGAAGAGCCTAAAAAAACAGCAATTGATTTATTTAATGATTATGGATGTGTTGGGTGTCATAGTTTAGAAGATATGGTACTTGTGGGTCCAAGTTTTAAAGATATTTACAACAAAGAAGTAAGTATTACAAGCAAAGGTGTAAAAAAAGTCATTAAACGAGATGAAAACTATTTAAGAAACTCTATATTGAATCCACAAGATGATGTAGTTGAAGGATATGTACCCCACTTAATGCCAAGTTTTAAAAATGTTATAAATGAAGAAGAATTAAATACAATCATAAAATACTTCAAAGGTGAAAAAGAAGAAGCAAAAAAAGAAAAAACAATTGATGGTCTAAGTTTAATTCAAAATAATGGATGTATTGGATGTCATTCATTAGATGGCAGTAAAATTGTAGGACCTACTTTTAAAGATATATACAATAGAAAAGTAGTAGTAACAAAAGGAGACGAAAAAATAGAGTTAACTTCAAATGAAGAGTATTTAAAAAATTCTATTTTAGACCCAAAAGTAGAGGTAGTTGAAAACTATCCAAATATTATGCCTTCATTTAAAGGCTTGTTAAAAGATGAAGAAGTAGATGCAATTATTGAGTATTTAAAAACTATAAAATAAAGGATTTAAGATGATTACTTTAAAACAATTTTTAATCTTAACAAAATTTAAACTATCTTTTGTAGTTAGTTTATCTTTAGTCTTTGGTTTTATATTATCCAAAAATAGTATTGATATAAGTATCATCAATCCTTTTTTAGCTGTATTATTACTTGCATTAGGAGTTAGTGCATTAAATCAAGTACAAGAGTATAAAGAAGACTCCCTAATGCCTAGAACAAAAAACAGACCTATTGCTTCAAAGGCTATTTCACCACAACAAGGTTTTTTTATTTCAAGTGCTTTAATTATTTTAGGTTTTGTATTTATTTATATTACTTTAGATTTATTAGGGATCTTCTTATTTGCATTTGTTGTTTTAATGTATAACCTTTTATATACAAAAGCTAAAAAAATCACAATTTATGCAGCTGTTTTTGGAGCAATATTAGGAGTTATTCCACCACTTATTGGTTGGCTTAGTGCCCAAGGTAATCTAAATGATTTAGGATTCATAGCATTAGGCTTATTTTATTTTATATGGCAAATCCCTCATTTTTGGTTATTGACATTAAAATATCACAAAGAGTATGAAAAAGCTTCTTTTCCCACAGTTGTAAAAAGATTTGGGATTGAAGGACTTGAGAGAATTACTTTTATTTGGTTGTTACTTACATTAATTGCAGGAATGTTCTTAACAATAATTTTTTCAACTGAATCTATAATCATCACTTCTTTGTTAATTATAATAAATTTATATACTTTATATTTAATATTTAGTCTTCGAAAAACTCATAACTATTTACATACTTTTGTAGGAATAAACTCCTATATGTTAGCTGTTATGGTAATACTAATAGTAAATGCAATGATATATAATTAATACTATTTAATCATGTTTTAGCTATAATCTACGCCTTATAGCTAAAATATTAGGATTTAAATGAAAGAATTTTACAAACACTATCTACCATATATTAAAAATTATAAACTGAAGTTTTTTTACGCAGTAATTGGTATGATATTAGTTGCAACTGGTACAGCAGGTACTGTATACATTATTCAACCTCTACTTGATGATATCTTTATTAATAAAGATACTGAGATGCTTTATATTATGCCATTTATTATTGTAAGTATTTATACTGCAAAAAGTATTGGTGCTTATGTTCAAACATATTACATTTCATATATTGGACATGATATTGTAAGAATAATTAGAGATAAACTTTTAAATCATATACTTAAACTTGATATGTCATTCTTCCATAGAAAACATGGTGGTGAGTTAATCTCAAGAATTACCAATGATATTAATAGAATCCAAGCTGCTGTTTCAAATTATGTTGCAGATATTGTAAGAGAGTTTTTAACAATTGTAGGATTAGTAGCAGTAGCTATTTATCAAAGTCCCGAATTGGCTTTTTATGGATTAGTAGTACTTCCTCTTGCTATTTGGCCATTATCAAAACTAGCAAGAAAAATGAAAAAGTTATCATTTAAATCACAAGAATCAGTATCTGATATTACCTCACAATTAAGTGAAACATTTAACAATATTGAATTAATTAAAGCAAATAATACAAATAGTATTGAAGAAAAAGACTTTAAAGTACATAATCAAAACTTTTTTGATATTACAATTAAAACGGTAAAAACAAATGCCTTAGTATCTCCAATAATGGAAATTATAGGTTCTGTTGGTTTTGCAGTTGTAATAATAGTTGGTGGAACACAAGTAATTGAAGGAGAGTTAACTACAGGTCAATTCTTATCATTTACAACAGCCCTATTCTCATTATACACACCAATTAAAAGATTATCTGGACTATTTAATAAATTACAAGATGCAATTGCCGCGGATATTAGAATTAAACAAATCTTTGCAGAAAAAGCTGATATTATTTCAGGAAAGAACAGTTTCCCAGAGCAAATTGATAGTATAGAATTTAAAGATGTAGAATTAAAATATGATGATTTTACAGCACTTAAAAATATTAACTTAATAGCTAAAAAAGGTGAGAAATTTGCCTTAGTGGGAGATAGTGGTGGTGGAAAATCTTCTGTTATTAATCTATTAATTAGATTTTATGATATTTCAAAAGGTGAAATTAATTTTAATAATTCAAGTATTAAAGACCTCGATATAAACTCATTAAGAAATAATATTTCAGTTGTAACACAAAGAGTTTATATTTTTAATGACTCAATTGCAGCAAATGTTTCTTATGGTTTTGATATAGATGAACAAAGAGTAATTGATGCTTTAAAACAAGCTCATGCTTATGATTTTATCAAAGACTTAGAAGATGGAATTTATACAAAACTTGATGAGTTTGGAACAAATTTAAGTGGGGGTCAAAGACAAAGAATTGCCATTGCAAGAGCCTTATACAAAAACCCACAAATACTAATACTTGATGAAGCAACATCAGCATTAGATAATGAAAGTGAATCAATTATTTCAGAAGTAATTGATGAAGTTTCAAAAAATAAAATTACATTTGTAATTGCACACAGACTAAGCACAATAAAAAATGCAAATAAAATTGCCGTATTCAAAGAAGGTGAAATCATTGCTATTGATTCAGAAAAGAACCTTCTAGACACTTGTCCTGAATATAAACGACTACATAATTCAGCAAATATTTAATAAAAATATTTGCTAATTATTACTTTAAAATAACTAATAAACTTTATTAAAACTAATATTTAACGATTTTTAGATAAAATATCTAAATTTTAAAAAAGGTACACATTTGATAAGCTATAATACAGTTAAAAAAATTCTATTCAAGTTTGAACCAGAAACAGCACATCACATGGCTGAGTTTGGATTAAAGATATTAGGTAGTTGTAAACTAATAAAAAATCCTATGGAGAAAAAGAATTTTATAAATGATTCAAAACTTACTCAAGAGATATTTGGAGTTAAGTTTGTGAACCCTGTTGGATTAGCTGCAGGATTTGATAAAAATGCAACAATGATTAAATCAATGCCTGCAATGGGATTTGGATTTACAGAGATTGGAACAATGACTCCAAGACCTCAAGATGGAAATGCAAAACCTAGAATGTTCAGATATCCAGAACATAAATCAGTACAAAATGCAATGGGATTCAACAATGATGGAGGACATGCTGTTTTAAAAAATCTTAAAAAAGTATATCCGTTTGAAATTCCAGTTGGTGCAAATATTGGTAAAAATAAAACTACACCAGAAGAATATGCATTAAGTGATTACAAAATGTTAATCAAAAAATTTGAAAATACTAGTGATTATTTAGTAATTAATATTTCTAGTCCAAATACACCAAATTTAAGAGATTTACAAAATGAAGAATTTATTACTGAATTATTCACAATGGCAAAAGATTTAACACAGAAACCAATTTTATTAAAAATTGCTCCTGATATGGAACCACAAGTAGCTATTGATTTATGTAACTCTGCTGTTAATGCTGGAGCAGCAGGTATTATTGCAACAAATACAACAATTGATTATGATTTAGTTCCAGGATGTCAAGATTTTGGTGGATTAAGTGGTGCTTGTTTAACAGAAAAATCATATACTTTATTCAAAGCTTTAGCTAAAGAATTATATGGAAAAACAGAATTAATCTCAGTTGGTGGTATATCAACAGGAGAGCAAGCTTATGATAGAATAAAAGCTGGAGCTTCATTAGTTCAAGTATATTCAGGATTAGTATTTGATGGTCCTTCTATGGTTAGAAAAATCAATGAAGAAATGTTAGAACTACTTGCTAAAGATGGTTATTCACACATCTCTGAAGCAATTGGTGCAGATTTAAAAGAAGATTAAAAAGGAAAATGAAAAATGACAAATAAAACTTACAAGAACTTAGCTTTTACCTTTTCATTTTTCATTATATTTATGGGGGAATTAATGAGTAGTAGTTTACCAAAATATTATAGTAAGACTTTAGAAAATGGCCTGCAAGTTGTAGCCATTCCAATGGATAATGATTCAAATGTTGTATCAACAGACATTTTTTATAAAGTTGGTAGTAGAGATGAAAAAATGGGAAAAAGTGGTATTGCCCACATGTTAGAACACCTAAATTTCAAATCTACTAAAAATCTTAAAGCTGGGGAATTTGATGAAATAGTAAAAGGATTTGGAGGAATTAATAATGCTTCAACATCTTTTGATTATACACACTATTATATCAAATCTGCATCTAAAAACATGGGGAAATCATTAGGTCTATTTGCTGATCTAATGGAAAACCTTACATTAAAAGATGAAGAATTTCAACCGGAGAGAGATGTAGTAGCAGAAGAGAGAAGATGGAGAACAGACAATAACCCAATGGGTTATATGCAATTCAGACTTTTTAACAATGCTTATTTATATCATCCATATCACTGGACTCCAATTGGATTCATGAGTGATATTAAAAACTGGACTATTAATGATATTAGAGATTTCCATAGTACATATTATCAACCAAAAAATGCAATTATTGTAGTTGCGGGTGATATAGATAAAGATGAAGTTTTTAAATCTGCAAAAAAATATTTTAAAGAGATTAAAAACACAAAAGAGATTCCATCTAAGCTACATACCGTAGAACCAAAACAAGATGGAGCTAAAAGAGTTGAGATTATTAGAGACTCAGCTGTACAGATGTTGACAATTGCTTATCATTTACCAAACTTTGAGCATAAAGATCAAGTAGCCCTATCAGCACTTAGTGAATTATTAAGTTCTGGGAAAAGTTCAGTTTTACATAAAGTATTAGTTGATGAAAAAAGATTAGTTAACTCAATTTATGCTTACAATTTAGAACTTAAAGACCCTGGATTATTTTTATTTTCAGCAGTTGCAAATGAAGGTGTAAAAGCTAAAGAAATTGAAAAAGAAATTTTAGCTATAATTGAAGACATCAAAAAAGGGAAAATATCTAAAAAAGATATTGAAAAAATTAAAATCAACACTAAAGCTGATTTTATATTCTCTTTAGAGAGTTCAACTTCAGTTGCATCTTTATATGGTTCATATTTTGTTAGAGATAATATAAAACCATTAACGCAATATGAAGCAAAAGTTGAAACTTTAACTAAAAAAGATTTAGTAAAAGTTGCCAACAAATACTTAAACAAAAATAATTCAACTACAGTTATCTTAAAAGAAGAAAAGTAGTGGATTATCATATAAGTAAAACAAATTTTGGAGAAACTCCAGACTTTGAATATCCAAAAGCTCTTTTTTTAGAAGAAATGGGAGAAGAAAGATTAGTTAAACTATTTAGCGATTTTTATGATTTAATCATTGATAGTGATATAGGAAACTTCTTCCCTCAAGAAGAAGAGGAACTTGAAAAGATCAAAGCTCATAATGTTAAGTTTTTCATCGAAGCAGCAGGTGGTCCAAAGTACTACACTGAAGCTGTTGGACATTTTGATATGTTAAAAACACATGAGCAATTCTCTATTACTGAAAAAGCAAGAAGAGAATGGCTGGGTACGATGGAAGAAGTTCTTAGAAAAGTTGATATTTCTGATGAAGCAAAACAGAGTTTCTGGGATTTTTTAGAGACGTTTTCAAAACATACAGTAAATGTTGGTGAAAGATTAGAATTAGAAGATTTAGTAGTAAATAAAGGATAGAAATGGAAATTATTACTGGTGCAATGACTGCACTTATTACACCATTTAAAAATGGTAAAGTTGATTTAGAAAAATATGAGTCTTTAATTAAAAGACAAATTGAACAAGGTATGGATGCAGTTGTTCCTGTTGGAACTACTGGAGAGAGTGCTACATTATCACATCAAGAGCATAAAGATTGTATCTCTGTTGCTGTTGCCGCTTGTAAGGGAACAAATGTAAAAGTTATTGCTGGTGCTGGTTCAAATGCAACACATGAAGCTTGTGATATTGCTAAACATGCCCAAGATGTTGGAGCTCATGGATTATTATCAGTTACTCCATACTATAACAAACCAACTCAAGAAGGTCTATATCAACACTATAAAGCAATTGCTAATTCAGTAGAAATTCCATTTATGCTTTATAATGTACCAGGAAGAACTGGTGTTGATTTAGAAGCAGATACAACTATTAGATTATTTGACGATGTAGCAAATATCTATGCAATTAAAGAAGCTACAGGATCTTTAGAAAGAACTGTTGAACTTTTATCAAGAAGAAAAGACTTAGTAGTTGTTTCTGGTGATGATGCTATTGATTTCCCAATGTTAGTAAATGGTGGAAAAGGTATTATTTCTGTAACATCAAACATTTTACCAAACCTAAAATCTGAACTAGTTCATAGTGTAGAAGAAGGTAAATTTAATGTAGCAAGACAAATCAATGAGGATTTATATCCTTTAAACAAAGTATTATTCTGTGAAAGTAATCCAATACCTATTAAAGCAGCAATGTATTTAGCAGGATTATTAGATACATTAGAATACAGATTACCATTGACAGCTCCAAGTGCAGCAACAATGAAAAAATTAGAAGAAACTTTAAAATTATACGAGGTAATAAAATAATGAGTAATGAAATGCAAGGTAAAACTTTAGTAATTTCTGGTGGTACAAAAGGTATCGGTAAAGAGTGTGTATATAAATTTGCAAAAAATGGTGTAAACGTAGCTTTTACATATAATTCAAATCAACAATTCGCTGAAGATATCTGTAAAGACGTAGAAGAAAAATATGGTGTTAAGTGTAAAGCTTACCCATTTAATATTTTAGAGCCAGAAACATATAAAGAGTTATTCTTAGAAATTGACAAAGACTTCGATAGAGTTGATTTCTTTATTTCTAATGCAATGATTTACGGAAGAGCTGTTGTTGGTGGATATGGTAAATTTATGAAATTAAAACCAAGAGGTTTAAATAACATTTATACTGCAACGGTAAATGCATTTGTATGTGGTTCTCAACAAGCTGCTAAAAGAATGCAAAAAGTTGGTGGGGGAGCTATTGTTTCTTTATCTTCTACTGGTAACTTAGTATATATTCCTAATTATTCAGGTCATGGTACAAACAAAGCAGCAGTTGAAGCAATGGTAAGATATGCAGCAACTGAATTAGGTGAAATGAATATTAGAGTAAATGCTGTTTCAGGAGGTCCAATTGATACTGATGCATTAAAAGCATTTACAAACTATGAAGAAGTTAAACAAAAAACAATTGACTTATCTGCATTAAAAAGAATGGGACAACCAGAAGATTTAGCTCAATCATGTTATTTCTTATGTACTAATGATGCTTCATGGATCACTTCTCAAACATTAATTGTTGATGGTGGGACTACTTTCAGATAATGAAAAATGCTTTAAATTTACCAAATATTTTAGCACTTTTTAGAATAGCATTAGCTCCGCTAATGCTATGGTTTTTAATAGATAGAGATAATTCTATCTTCTCTACTTGGCACCCTTCTTGGTTTGATTATTTTGCTGGATTAATTTTTGTAATTGCTTCTGTTACTGATTTCTTTGATGGTTTTATTGCAAGATCATGGGATCAAATGACAAAACTAGGTGCAATTCTTGACCCATTAGCAGATAAAATGCTAATACTTGCTGGATTCTTAGGACTTATGGTAATAGATAGAGCTTCTGCTTGGGCTGTATTTTTAATACTTTCAAGAGAATTTTTTATAACAGGATTACGTGTTGTTGCAGTAAGCGAAGGCAAAAATGTAGCTTCTACAATGGCAGGTAAAGTTAAAACTGTTGTACAAATGATTGCAATTGGTTTTTTAATTATGAACTGGCCTTTTGCTACTGAACTTTTATGGGCAGCTGTTGCTTTAACTTTATACTCTGGATACGAGTATATTAGAGACTACTTTACAAATTAATATTCGGAGTTTTTTTTGGGTACTATTACTTTTATACTTGTACTATCTTTTTTAGTATTTTTTCATGAACTAGGACACTTTTTAGCTGCACGTTATTTTGGTGTTAAAGTTCATGTTTTTTCAATTGGTTTTGGAAAACAACTTTTCTCTAAAGAATGGAAAGGTACAACTTGGCAATTTGCATTAATACCTCTTGGTGGTTATGTAAAAATGAAAGGTCAAGATGATACAAAACCTATCAATGAAGAAGATGGTGATGATTCATATAATACAAAAAGTCCATGGCAAAGAATTGTAATTTTATTTGCAGGTCCTTTTGCTAACTTTATATTAGCTGCAATCTTATATTTTGTTATTGCTATATTAGGTGCTAGTGCATTAGCTCCAAGTATTGGTACAGTTGTTGAAAACTCGCCTGCTAAAAAAGCAGGTTTAATCAAAAATGATGAAATTTATAAAATAAACAATACTAATGTTCAAACATGGGAAGATATTGGAAAAGTAATTACTAATACTCAAGGACCTTTAAAATTTTATATTAAAAGAGATAATAAAAATATTGCAAAGACAATTAATCCTTATATCTCTGATTCTCAAAATATGTTTAAAGAGAAAATCAAAAAAAGAATGATTGGTATTTCACCATCAGGAAAAGTAATAAAACTTGATTTATCATTTGGCGAGTCCTTAGTATTTGCATATGAAAAAACTATTTTTGCATCTACAATGATTTTCCAAGGTGTTCAAAAGTTAATTCAAGGTGTTATTCCAAGTAGTGAAGTTGGAGGAGTACTTACAATAGGTAAAGTAGTTTCAGATGCTAGTGCATCTAGTATTATTGCTTTATTAAGTATTACTGCTTTAATCTCAGTTAACTTAGGGGTTTTAAACCTACTTCCAATCCCAGCATTAGATGGTGGGCATATAATGTTTAACATATATGAAATGATTACAAGAAGAAAACCTAGTGATCAAGTATTTATGTTTTTAACAATTGCAGGATGGGTGATTCTTGCAGGACTTATGCTTCTAGGTATTTATAATGATATAACTAGAATTTTTTTAAATGATTAAAAGAGAGAAACAATAAAATGAATAAACAATTAGCAACTAAAAATTTAGATGATATTATCACAAGAGTAGAAGGTGCAAGACTTAAGATATCAGAACACCATATTGTAAAAATTATTGGTATTTCAAAATATTCAGAAGTAAATGACGTAGCTACATTATATGAAGCAGGTCAAAGAGCTTTTGGTGAAAATAAAGTTCAAGATTTAAAAACAAAAAGTGATGAACTAGATGAACTACCAATTGAATGGCATTTTGTAGGTAGGTTACAAAAAAATAAAATCAATAATCTTATTGATATAAAACCATCACTTGTTCAATCTCTAGATTCACTTGATTTAGCACAGGAATTTAATAAGAAATTAGAAGCAAAAGATAAAAAAATCAATGCTCTACTTCAAATTAATTCTGCAAATGAAGATTCTAAAACTGGAGTAAATCCAGAAGAAGCAGTATCAATTTATAAAGAAATCTTAGATACATGTCCAAACATAAGACTAAAAGGTGTTATGAGTATTGGAGCACATGTAGAAGATGAAAAAATTATTAAAGATTCATTTAAAACTACTAAAAAAATCTATGATGAATTAGTTCCATTTGGAGCTAAATATTGTTCTATGGGAATGAGTTCTGATTACGAATTAGCAATTGCATGCGGATCGAATATGATTAGAGTTGGTTCTACTTTATTTAAAGACTAATTTAGTCTTTAAATAAATCTACTTTGAAAGCTCTTTTGCTTCTTTTCTAACTTCAGTAATAGTTTTACCTCCAACTGAATAATTATCAGTAGAAATCTCTTCTATTATAACTACAGCTGTTTTTCCACCACGACCAAAGATATCATCAAATAATCTTGCCATACCTTTATGTAATTTTTGTTTCTGCTCTAATGTTGCTCCACCATCTTCTTCTGTCATCTTTACATTTATTATTGGCATTTAATTCTCCTTGAATTCACTTGTTTCCATTGTATAATCTTTATAAACCTCAGCTAATCTAATTCTATAATCTTTAAATAATTTTGCTCTACCTGCAGCTTGTGCATTCATATGATCAAGATTCTTTTTCCAATTATCTATATCTTCTTTTCTTTCCCAAAAAGATAAGGATAATAATTTACCTTCATTTACTAAAGATTCAAATCTCTCAATAGAAATAAATCCAGGCATTGTTACTAATATCTCTTTTAATTTTGCAGCAATTGCTAAATACTGCTCTTGCCCACCCTCTTCTAATTCTACTTCAAATATAACCGCAAACATTTATTCTCCTTTTAATTTAAATACTTTTGTAAATATCAATAATAAAATCCCAATTGATACAATAAAAGCTGTAACAAATAAAACATAATCATAATTTTTAAACTCTTCAATTAGTGCAACACTATACAAAGGAGCTAATACTTGCCCTATTCCATAAGCTGTTGTTAAAGCACCCATTAACAATACAGGATTACTCCCCGCTAATTTCCCACCTAAATTCATAAATAATGCAACTAGTCCAACAAATGTTCCACCATATAATATTCCTGATAAAAGATTTAAATATACATTATTTGTAAGTGCTGAAATTAATATTCCTATTACTTGAATAAACATTGCAAGCATTATTATATTAACACTTCCATATCTATGGGCTAATAACATCCATATTATACAAGAAGGAATTCCTGCTAATCCAACTAAAGTCCAAGTAAAACTACCAAAACCTTCCAGTCCGTCTAAAGAATTAATTATATCAGGTAAAAAAGTACCTTGAACAACCATTCCTACACCTTCACAAAAATATGCAATAATTAATAGTATTACAAAAGGTGAAAATAATTTTTTATCAATTGTATGTTTAACACTACTATTTTGTAACTTCTTATCAAAAGATAAAATATACATTGAATATAAAGAAACAATAAAAGCAAAAATAGTTAATACAATCCATGAAAATTGCCAAGTACCATTAAAATAAAACACAGTTCTTACTATTAAATCACTAATTAAAATAGAAAATCCAATTCCCGAGAAATGAATTCCCATTGCTTTTGTTTTATTCTCAATATTTAATTTACTCATAACAATTGCAGAACCAACTACTAAAGCCATAGCAGCACCAAATCCTGCCAATACTCTTGATATCATCCAAACTATATCATTTGTGCTAATACCTAATATAAGCGTTGTTACAATACACAAAAACATACCAATTCTAAAAAACTTAACTTTTGTATTTATATCTTTTATAAATACAGCAAAAATTGAACCTGCTAAATATCCTATATAGTTTACAGAGGCTAATACTCCAGCAAAACTAACACTCAAATAATCATCTAACATGGGAGGTAATAATGATGTAAATACAAATCTAGCAACACCCACACCCACAACTAATGAAATAATTCCAGCAAGGATAATTGCAGCATTAGCATTTTTATCTAATAAAACTTTTGTATTCATATTCATCCTTCCTTTAATTTGTGTTATAATATCACTAAAAATGATGTTATGTCAAATACTAAATCATGATTAATGATATAAGGAAATATGATATGGATTCTAATTTACTAAAAGTATTCGTCGAAGTTGCAAAAGAAAAAAGTATTACAAAAGCCGCAAATAAGTTAAATTTTGCCCAATCAAATGTTACTTCAAGAATAAAACAACTTGAAAAATCTTTAGGATTTTCCCTATTTCATAGAGTGCCAAAAGGTGTGATATTAAGTAATGAAGGTGAAAAATTATATCCTAGAGCATGTGAAATAGTTAAGAAAATTGAAGAAGTTACATATGATATGAAAAACATCAATAAACAAGAACATTTAATTATAGGTTCGACTGAATCAAATGCAGCTACAAGAATTGTTTCTTTCTTATTGCAAGTGCATAAAGATTACCCAGATATGAATCTAGAATTAATCACAAATACAACAAGAGATATAACAAAAGAGTTATTAGAATACAAAGTTGATATTGCATTTATTAGTGGAGAGCCTAAAAGTGATGAACTTATCATTTTAAATAAAGTATTAGAAACAATTGTTTTAGTAGAACCTAAAAAAGAGACTTGCCCTGATGTATTTTTATCATTTAAAAATGGTTGTGCTTATAATGAATTCGGTCAAAACTATCTAAAACAAATTTCAAATAATGAACACAAGAATTTAGAATTTGGTAACTATGAAACTATCTTAGGTTGTGTAAAAGCAGGAATGGGAAAAAGTCTACTTCCACTAAGTATTGTAAAAAAACTCAATTATGAAAATGAGTTAAGAATTACAGAACTTCCAAAAGAGTTAGCAAATATGCCAACATGTATGGTATGTAGAAAAGATTGTATTCCAAAAATAAGAGAATATTTAGAAGAGTATAAATTATAATTCTAATCTAATGGTAATTCAATAAAAAATTTTGCTCCATCATCAGTATTTTGAGCATAAATTCTTCCCATTAAACTATCAGTAATTATCTTATAACTCATATGTAAGCCAAGCCCTGTACCTTGAGTTTTATGTTTAGTTGTAAAGTATGGTTCAAAGATACGAGGCATAATATCATCTGGAATTCCACCTCCATTATCTTCAATTGAAATTACTATCTTTTTATTTAAGTGAATCAGATTTACTTTGATATACGCATCATCAACCTCTTTATCAATTATTACATCTTTTGCATTATTAATTACATTAATTATTACTTCAGATAACTCTCCTGAAATAGTATTAATACAAATTGGACTTAGTTTATTTATATTGTTCTCTAGTTCAATAAAATTATCTCGCAAAGAAGAATTAACAATATCAAGTGCCATATTTATACTATCTTGTAAAATAATGTCCTTATACTCTTTTCCTTCTGTTAAAAAATTTCTAAAGGTATCAATTGTTTCAGATAAGTATTGTGTTTTCTCAACTATTTTATCCATATGAACAGGCAATTCTTCATAATCATACTGACCAAACTGATGTCTTAATTTTATTCCTGAAGCATTTGTTGAAATAAGACTTAATGGTTGTCTCCATTGGTGGGCAATATTACCAATCATATCCCCCATAGCTGCAAGTTTTGCTTGGGCAAATAATTGTTCTTCTTTCTCTTTATTTTTTTTAATTTCTTCTTTTACTTTATGTTCAAGATTTTCATTTAGTTCTTGCAACTCTTTTGTTTTTTCACTTACCTTATGCCCTAAAACAACATTTAGTTTTTTTGTATCTTTTAAAATAAAAAATAGCTTTTTTAGATATTTTGAAAAAAGAATACTCATTAATAGAGATAATAAAACAATAATTAAAGAAACAATCAAGTACTGGTTTAATTTCTCTTTTTGATTTTTTACTAAATACTCATTTTTAAACTGTACTAGTATTTTGAGTTTTTCAGGAGTATCAAAATCTAAGCTTTTTGATATAAATTTTTTATTTTGAATCAAATTATCTTTTAGTATATATTTTGTATAAATATTAAATTCATTTTCTAATGCATTTTCTTCATTATTATAAAAAGACCAATTTTTTGTATTGTCATGATGGACTAAATAGTCACCCTTTTCATTTAATAAAATAATATCATATAAAGAAGTATGTATTAACTCATTTAAAGCATCTGCCATAAAATAATTGATGATTAAAACTCCAGCAAATTCATTATTAAAAGATATTGGTAACATAGCTCGAAGTGTTGGAATAAAAGGTTTTATAACTTTTCCCTTTTCCATATTTAAATCAATATTTGAATACCATACTTTTTCAATCTCTTTTTCTTTTGAGTCAGAAAAATAGTATCTATTTGATTTATTCTGTAAACCATTTTTATTTACAATAATAGGTTTTAAATCTTTGTTCTTTCTATCAATTCTAATTTTTTCAATACCATTTTTATCAATAAATCTAAACTGCATAATATTTTTATTTATACTTGATATTGTAAGAAAGATATCATCAAGTTCACTTTTATATAATTTTGGATTATTTAAATACTTATTAAAATAGTTTGATTTACGAGTAGACTCTAAAATATCTTTTGGAGTGTTAAAATAAGATGAAAATGTCTTTTCTTTTTCTTTAATTTTCGACAAGGCATTATTCATTGCTGTTTTTTCTAATTGGTCTGAGAAAAATGTCATATCTACTAAGACAAATGTTATTATAAGACCTAAAGAAAAAACGAAAAAGTACGATGATATTTTTTGATGTTCCGTTATTTTATTCATTTTCTAATCTATGTTAATTTTATTGATATTATTATTTTATCACAGTAAGTATTATTATCTATTAAAATATAGGGTTTTTAGTTATAAATATACATATTTTATTATTATTTAAATATAGAAAAGATTATTTTTATTAAGAGATAACTTTTATTAAATATTCAATAAAAGTTATCTTATTGTTAGTTCATAGAGTTTTTAAATTTTGTAAGTTCGTCTTCTATGCTTGGTACTCTCATAAAATGCTCTCCAATTAAGAAAGCATCAGCACCAATACCACTTAATCTTTTAATAGTTTCTGTATTTGAAACTCCAGATTCAGCAACAATGATTTTTCCATTTGGAATCATTGGAATTAATTTATCACATAATTCCATATCCATTTCAAATGTATCTAGATTTCTGTGATTAATACCAATAATATTAGCTCCACATTTCATTGCTTTAGTTAAATCTTCTTTATCATGAATTTCTACTAATACTTCTAATCCAACGTGTAAAGCATATTCATATAATTCTTTTAGTTCTTTAGTTCCTAAAGATTTTGCAATTAATAAAATAAAGTCAGCTCCATATACTAAAGCTTCAACAATTTGATACTTATCAACAATAAAGTCTTTTCTTAATAATGGTGTTGGTACATATCTTCTAATAGCAGTTAAGTATTCTAAATTACCTTGGAAGTAATGTGGTTCTGTTAAAACAGAAATAGCATTAGCTCCACTATTACTATATGCTTGAGCAATTGCAATAGGATCAAAGTCTTCTTTTATAATACCTTTAGAAGGACTAGCTTTCTTAACCTCAGAAATTATTCTAATAGGTTCTTCTTTTGTAGCAGTTAAATACGGTTTAACATCTCTTGGTGTAAATGGATTAGAAGAAAGGCTTCTTCCTAATAAATCCAATGGTAAATCTTTTTTTCTTTTCTCTAAATCCGCTCTCGTTCGTTCATTAATTTCATCTAAAATCACTTAGTACACTCCTTAATTTTATCCCAATGTTGTTTTATTTCGTTATCTTCTAGTCCAGCTTCATGCACAATATCTTTCATTAAATCATAAGCTTTTTTACAATTTTTTGACTTATATTCTCCCCAAGCAAGAGTATCTAGATAAGCTAAGTTTTTTGGTTCTTGTTTTAAAGCCTTTGCAACTAAATCAAGACCTCGTTTAATATCAATATTATAATCAATTAATAAATAAGCTAAATAATTCTGGTACATAGCTTTATTAATTCCACCACCTAAAGCCTTATCAAATTTCGCAATTACTTCAGGTATTACTATTTTTTTATCACTAGCTAATTCAAACTCTAAAATTGCAATTTGTGCAAGATAGTCCAAGTTATTAGTTTTTAAATATAAATAGTTTAATAGTTCATATGCTTTTTTAGTATCATTAACAGTTCTATATAAAGCTAATAATAAATTATCTTTGATATTTTCTGTTTCTAAAAAAATAATAGCTTCATTTAAATTCTTTTGAGAAATATACCTTACTAGTAAACCTCTTGTTCTCTCTAATATTTCTTTATTATTTTTATATTTATAGTTTTCATACATTTTATTTAATAAATCAAGTATTTTATTTCTATCTTTTTCTTGTTCATAAAAAGACAATAATTGAATACATAAATTATAGATATATCCATTCTGCGAAATATAGTTTTCTAATGACTCTTTTGAATTATCTTTATCACTTGTATAGTAATATTGAATATTTGTAAGAGTTAATAAAGTATTAGCAGAATTATTTAAAGCAAAAGCTCTTTTAAAATAATCTAATGCTTTTGTGAAATCTTTTGATTGTAAATAAAAAGTACCTAATAATTCAAGATTTGTATCTGTTTCAAATTTAGATAAAAGCTTTTTAGCCCAAACAATAGACTTATCAAACTCTTTCAATTTAAATAAAGACAATGAATACAATCTTAATAATTCTTCTTCTTGTTTTATATTTTCAATATAATATTTATCTGTAGTGGAAATCACTTTTTTAAAATCACTTAATTGAAATGATAAAGCAAGATATTTTAATAAATACTCATATTTGTTTGTTTCTTCAAATAATTTCAAATACAATTCTCTTGCATTTTTAAAATATCTTTGATATTCATATTCAAGTGCAAACATAATATATTGATTCTCAGGTAAAAATTTTTTTGTTTTTACTTGAAAGTATTTCTCTTGTATAGTTGCTGTTTGTGCATTTAAATTAACAACTTCATTACTACATCCCGTTAAGGAAAATAATAAACTAGCTGCGATTAAATATTTTTTATAGCTGGGCACTCTTTATATACCTCATTTACATTTTCTTTAAAATATTCCCAAAAAGGGAAAGTTCTGCACTGTATTGGTCTAGCTTCATAAATAGAACATTGTTTTTTTTCTAGATCAAAAAAAGTACAGGCATAGTTATTTACGTCTAATTGTATCTCTTTTATACTATATTTATAGCCTTTTTTTTCTAAAAATTTAATTCTTACTTCATCTAATGTAATATTTAAATGTTTAGATAAGAATTCAATCTCTTTAGGGTTAATCCAAATATAACCACTTTCCCCTATACAGCAGTTACCCCCACAGGCTTCACAACCACTTGGGTCAAAACCATAAGGATAACCTTCTTGTTTAATTAAATTGTTCAAGATCTACCTTTATACTGTGAGTTGAAGATTTTTTATATATCTCTTTAACTTCATTTGTGAATTCTAAATTATCAAAAACAAATAATGGTTTCATGATTTTTGTTAATGATTTAGAGTTCTTTCTTGCATATACTAATATTAATGTAGCATCCTTAGAAGCTTTAGGATGAACGAATTGAATTGATTCAACATTCAATTTATATTTACTAAGAAAAAGTAATATTTCATTAATTTGTTTCACATCGTAACAAAAAAAGAACTTGCCATTTTCTTTTAATATAGAGGCAGTTTTAGAGATAAAGTCCTCTAATGGCATAGAATCGTTGTATCTAGCGACTTTTATATTTTTATTTTCACTTTTTATTACATTTGAATGATAAAAAGGAGGATTAGATACACAAATATCAAATTTCTTCTCAAACTCCATGTTTAGGTAAGACCCTTTATAAAGATTGGAATTTATTTTATTTGTTTGTGCATTTTTAGTAGAAAAAAATTGAAATTCATTTTGTAGCTCACATTGATTTAGATTTAACTTATCATATTCTCTAGCAACCAATAAACCAAGTATTCCACTTCCACTTCCAATATCTAGAAGCTCACCTTTTATATTTTTAAATTTAATTAAATTCTCTACTACAAAGTTATATAGAAAGTGTGTATCACTATTATAACAATAACCATCCATTGGTTGATATAAAACCAAAATATTCCTTTATTAATTTTAGAGATTATATCTAAGATAAACATATAGGATAGTTAAGAATAAAGTTTCCTTTTTGAAACTAAATGTAATTAATATACAACTAATAGATAATTAACAAAACTAATATGCAATTACTTAGAAAATAAATTACGTTATTTTATTAAGCAATATCACAGTTTGAAGCCACTTTTATTACACTATTTTATTTTGATGTAGCAAAATGTAACAAGAGAGTAAATAAGCATTTAAAAACAAAGTTTTATTTATTTATTAGATGTTTTATAGGTTATTATTCTTCCATAATAATTGAAATTAAATCAACTATTGATATAACAAAAAATTTAAGGGGAAATTATGTCTAATATGGAAGCTCCTGCAAACACTCCAGTTTGGGTGAATGAAGATAGATGTAAAGCATGTGATAAGTGTGTTTCAGTTTGTCCAGCTGGCGTACTTGCGATGAGACAAGAGGTTACTTCAACTTTAGGTTCAATGATTAAAGTTGTACATCCTGATTCATGTATTGGCTGTACTGATTGTGAATTAGCATGTCCTGATTTCGCAATTTATGTTGCAGACAGAAAAGAATTTAAATTTGCTAAATTAACAGATGAAGCAAAAGATAGAAAAGAAGCTGTTATTAAAAATAATTATAGAGAATTAGAGGCTTAAGGAGAATTAATGGCAAGAGAATTAATATCAACAGGTAATGAATTAGCAGCAAAAGCTGCATTAGACTCTGATCTTGAGTTTTTTGGTGGATATCCTATTACTCCTTCAAGTGAAGTAATGCATGTATTATCAACAGCATTACCAGCTAGAGGACACGCATGTATCCAAATGGAAGATGAAATTTCAGGAATCTGTACAGCACTTGGTGCTGCTATGTCTGGAAAAAGAGCATTAACAGCGACTTCAGGTCCTGGTATATCTTTAAAAGCTGAAAACTTAGGTGTTGGATATATTTCAGAGATTCCATTAGTTGTTATCAATGTAATGAGAGGTGGTCCATCAACTGGTTTACCTACAAGAGTTGCTCAAGGTGACTTATTACAAGCGAAAAACCCAACTCACGGTGATGTTAAATCAATCACTTTAGTTCCAGGTAACTTAAATGAATGTTATACTGAAGTAGCTAGAGCATTTAACTTAGCTGATAGATTTATGCAACCAGTATTCGTATTATTAGACGAAACTATTGGTCACATGAGTGGAAAAGCAACTATTCCTGATTTAGAGACTGTTCAAGCTGAAAAAATTTCTAGAAAGAAATTTGAAGGTGATAAAAAAGATTACAAACCTTACGATTGCGAAGATGATCAACCTGCTGTATTAAATCCAATGTTTGAAGGGTATAGATACCACTTCACTGGTTTACATCATGGACCAACAGGTCACCCAACTGAAGATGCAGATACTTGTGATGCTTTAATGAAAAGATTATTCAATAAAGTTGATGCACATATGGATGAATTAGAATTAAATGAAGAATATATGTTAGAAGATGCTGACATTATGATTATTGCTTATGGTTCTGTTTCATTAGGTGTAACTGAAGCTATTAATAGAATGAGAAAAGAAGGTATCAAAGTTGGTATGTTCAGACCTAAAACTATTTGGCCATCGCCTGCAAATAGAATTAACGAATTAATGAAAAAATTTGACAAAGTACTTGTTACTGAGTTAAATATGGGTCAATTTGCTGATGAAGTACAAAGAGTTTCTGGAAGATCAGACTTCGATACTTTATTCAAAGTAAACGGTAGACCATTATCTCCATTAGAGATTATTGAAAAAGTGAAAGGAATGTAATCATGGCATTTAATTATGATGAATATTTAAGAACTGATAAAATGCCAACACTATGGTGTTGGGGATGTGGTGACGGAGTTATTTTAAAATCTGTAATTAGAGCTATTGAAAAAACTGGTTGGAACATGGACGATGTTTGTGTTGTTTCTGGTATTGGTTGTTCAGGAAGATTTTCTTCTTACATCAACTGTAATACAGTTCACACTACTCATGGTAGAACATTAGCTTATGCTACTGGTATTAAGTTAGCAAATCCAGAGAAAAAAGTAATCGTTGTTGGTGGAGATGGTGATGGTCTTGCAATTGGTGGTAACCATACAATTCACGCATCAAGAAGAAATATTGATTTAACTTATATTATTATCAATAACTTCATCTATGGATTAACTAACTCACAAACTTCTCCAACTACTCCTCAAGGTATGTGGACAGTTACAATGAGTAAAGGTAATATTGATCCTACTTTCGATGCTTGTAAATTAGTTGAAGCAGCTGGAGCATCATTTGTTGCAAGAGAAACTATGCTTGATCCTAAAAAACTTGAAAGAGTACTTGTAAAAGCATTCGATCACGTTGGATTCTCATTCGTAGAAGTATTCTCAAACTGTCACGTTAACTTAGGTAGAAAAAACAAAATGGCAACAGCTATGGCTAACTTAGAATGGATTAAATCTATCTCTATTGGTAAAGCTAAGTTTGATAAACTTGAAGCAGAAGAGAAAACTGGATTATTCCCTACTGGTATCTTAAAACATGACAAAGATGCTCAAGAGTATTGTTTAGCTTATGACAAAGTTAAAGAAGCTAACAGAACAAATACTATGGTTCAATTTTAAGGAGACATCATGGCTAAAACATTAATGAGATTCACAGGTGTTGGTGGACAAGGTGTTCTTCTAGCAGGTTCTATTTTTGCAGCAGCAAAGATTAACAATGGTGGTTACGGTTTAAAAACTGCAACATATACATCTCAAGTAAGAGGTGGAGCAACTGTTGTTGATATTACATTACAAGATGAAGAAATCTTATACCCTTATGCAAATGATGGTGAAATTGATTTCATGTTATCTGTTGCTCAAGTTTCTTATAATCAATTCAAACATGGTGTAAGAGAAGGTGCAACTATTGTAGTTGAGCCTAACTTAGTTACTCCAACTGAAGAAGATAAAAAAAGATGGAATATCATTGAGATTCCAATTATTACTATTGCAAAAGAAGAAGTAGGAAATGTTATTACTCAATCAGTACTAGCACTTGCTATGGCTAACTACTTTACTGGTGAAACAGTAGCAAATGAAGTACTTAGAGAAACAATGCTTTCTAAAGTACCTGCAAAAGTACATGAACTAAATAATAAAGCTTTTGACTTAGGTCTTAAGTATGCAGCTGAAGCACAAGCGGCTAAAAACGCATAATAAAAAAGGGAAGTAGTTAACTACTTCCCTTTTTTTATACTCTTACAAACAAAAAATCAATTAATATAACTCTTATAATTTTCCATTCTTTCTTCTAATCTTTGAGATAAATAAATATTCGAATTTTTTAAACAAGATAAAATAAAACTAGCTTCTTTTAAATAAGCTTTCTTTTTATCATTATCCCAATGTTTTGGTGGAGTTGATAGATTAGTAATTCTATCAGCTAGTTTAACCATTTGAACCTCGTAAGGTTGATTCATTAGTTTTTCAATACTATCTTGCATTTGAGCTTGTTTAGTACCTAAAGTTTTATCTTTAGTAAGAGCTTCAACTCCATTGGCAACCTCATCAGAAAAATCTACATACAAATCATCATAAGTTATATCTGTATCTTCAATAGTATCATGTAATAAAGCACAAGAAATAGCTAAATTAGCTTTCTCTTCATCTAAACTAGACTTTTCACAAGCATGTAATACTTCCATTGCTACGCTAACTATATGAGTGACATAAGGTAAATCAGTTGGTGTTTTTTGTTCACCATGAGCTTTTGCCGCATAAGTTAATGCTTTTAAATATACATCTTGTGAAAACATGATTATTTTTCCTTTTTAGGTTCTATTTCTTTTTTTTCTTTTACTTTTTTAATATCTTTAACTTTTGAACTCTTAGCAAACTTAATTAAATCTTCTACTGTTTTAACTTTTTTTCTATCTAAATTAGAAAAAGATTTTTCTAAAATATACGTAGTTGCTAAGGCATCATAATAAGCTCTATGATGATTATCAACCTCTATCTCTAAAGTTTCCTTTAAAGCTCTAAGTCCATACTTTTCTGACTCTATTGTACGTCTTGCTAAATCAATTGTACAAAGTCTTCTATTTTCTAATTTTCCTAAATTATATTTTTCAAATGAATCTGATATAAACTCATAATCAAACTTGATATTATGTGCAATAAATACATCATCACCTAAAAAAAGTTTAAACTCTTTTAATACTGTTTCAGCAATTGGAGCATCTTCTAACATTAAAGGAGTTATATTTGTAACTTCTTGAATATATTCAGGTATTTCTTTTGCATATACCAAAGATTCAAACTTGTCAATTATTTCACCGTTTCTGTATTTTACAGCACCAACTTCAATAACTTGAAAACCTTTTTTAACTGAAGAGCCATTTGTTTCAATATCTACAATACAAAAAGTTTGTTCTTCTATACTATTTTTTGTTGTTTTTAAATATACATTATTTTCATCATCAAACTCTAATGGTAAACCATTAGAAAGCAATAATTCAAACTCTAACTCTGGATTATCAAAAAATGTATCACTTGATTCATCTAACATATTTAAAAATAAATCATAGTTAATAGGTGCAAGTACTAACTTATCAATTAAATTAATAAGTTTTGGTTTAGCTTTAGGAATTATTCTTTTTTTAAATTTCATTTGCCGCGTTTATAAAATTAATCATTTTTTGTTTGTCTTTTTTGCCCTTTGAGGCTTCAACACCAGAACTTACATCAAGACCATAAAATTTAAAACCTTTTAGTTCTTGAAGATTATTTTCATTTAAACCACCTGCTAAGATGATATTAGTATTATCTTTTTTATCAAACCATTCAAGAGCAACTCTTTTGCCCTCCCCACCAAATGATTCTACAAAAGCATCTACTAAAACAAAATCATCAGCAGAGATATTATCTATATCTTCTTTACTCTGAGCTCTTAATACTTTTATATATCGAACATCTAAAGAGTTAAAATCTGTATAGTTATCATCATCAATAATTTGAGCTAATTGCATTTTTGCATTATTACAGGCTTGTTTGATAAATGAATTATCTTCATTTACAAACAGACCAACTGTCATTACAAAAGGAGGTAGTTTCTCTACAATTTTTCTAGCAGCGAAAGGTTCTATAAATCTAGGTGACTTAGGATAAAAAACAAATCCTAAAGCATCTGCACCTGCATTTATAGCATCTTGTGCATCTTCTAAATTAGTAATACCACAAATTTTTACTTTCATATTAAACCTGTAAACTCTTTATAGCTTCACCATAATTATCATTTCCAAATACAAATGATCCAGCAACAACTACATCAACTCCTGCATCTTTAAGTTCATGGATGTTTTTATCATTAACACCTCCATCAACTTCGATAAGACAGGCTGGGTTTCTTTTATTAATCAATTCTTTTAATTGTTTTGCTTTTTCTACTACTGATGGAATAAACTTTTGTCCACCAAATCCAGGATTAACTGACATTAATAAAACCATATCTAAATCTTCAAGTAAATACTCAATAGTTGAAGGATTTGCATGAGGGTTTAATACTACTGCTGGTTTAATTCCATATGATCTAATCTTTTGAATTAATCTATGTGGGTGTTTTTCACTTTCCATATGAAATGAAATATATTCAGGTTTTAAAGGAGCAAAAAGTTCTACAAAAAATGAATTATTTTCTACCATTAAGTGAACATCTAAGGGTTTAGTTGCAGCTTTTGCAACTGGACTTACAACAACAGGACCAATAGTCATATTTGGTACAAAATGACCATCCATTACATCTACGTGAATTAAATCACATCCGCCATCACAAATAGCTTTAATTTCCTCATCTAGTTTTCCAAAATCTGCTGATAATATCGAAGGAGCTACAAGCATATAATAACCTTTTTAATTTATAATTTTTCGCGATTATATCATTATCTCACTTTTATTAAGTATAGAGTTCTTTACTTTAAAAAAAATTATTACAAATACAATAAAAACGTAATATATATTAGTGTAAAATCAACCATAATATTATTTTAAAGGAATTTTATGAAATACAAATTATTATTATTTATATTTATTTATGTTTATTCAAATGCACAAACAAGCGAAGAGTTTTTCAAAAAAGCTCAAGAGTACGAAAACAATAATAATTATAAAAAAGCTATGGAGTTTTATAAAAAAGCTTATACTCAAAAAAATATAACGACCAGTTTAGAAAATGAATTAAATAAAAAAGATGAAGTACAAACATTTACTAAAATTAAAAAAGAGTTTTACGCAAAAAAAATGGCTAAATCAGATGACCCAGAAACAAAAAAAACCATTGAACAAGTTATTACTTCTGATTTTGAACTATATCCTTATAAAAAGAACTATTTATTACCAGCAACTTATGATTTAAATGAAAGAGATGATAGAAAACAATTTGAAACTAAATTTCAATTTTCAGTTGAAAAACCAATTTCATATAACTTTTTAGGTCTTGATGAAACTATATCATTTGCATATACACAGAAATCATTTTGGCAAACAAGTGAAAAATCTTCTCCTTTTAGAGAAACAAATTACCAACCTGAAATTTTTGCCCTATTCCCTTATGAAAATAGTGATCATGTAAAAGCATATAAAGTATCATTAATTCATGAATCTAATGGACGGAATAATGAATTTTCAAGGTCATGGAATAGAATCTATTTAGAAACATATTTAAAACTATCTAATTTATTTATAATTCCAAAAGTTTGGTATAGAATTCCTGAAAAAACAGATGAAGATGATAATCCAGATATTGATAAGTATTTAGGTTATGGAGATTTAACGTTTTTTTACCCATACAAAAAACATATCTTTGAATTAAAACTAAGAAATAACCTTCGATTAAACTCTCAAAATAAAGGCTCAGCTCAATTTGATTGGACATTCCCTTTACCTTATTCAGTAGGAGAGACTAATACTTTTGGATTTATACAAGTATTCTCAGGATATGGTGATAGTTTAATTGATTATGATAAAGAGATTAATAAAATAGGATTTGGAATAGCCTTATCAAGATAAGGTTATTTCTTAAGAGTTTTAATATATGTATATATAGCTTCAACTTCTTCTTCAACTAAGAAGTAAGTAGGCATTACATTTGAATAATATATAAGTTTTTCACATACTTGTTCTGGAGTAAATTTTCTTTTTTTATTTTTCTTTGCATTAATTTTAGAAGAAAACTTCCCATACTTAGTATCTGTAATACTAGGAATTACTAAAGAGCAGTTGTATTCAACTTTATTGTAAGTATGTTTGAAATTTACGATACTTTTACCTTTGCCATCATTACCATGACAAGTATTACAACCAATTCCTCTAGGGTTATTAAAAAGCATTTTTCCATATTCTGCTTTTGTAATAAATGAATTATCATCAGAAGATGTTAAAACATCATTGGCAAAAGTAAAACTAAAAAATGATACTAAAAATATACTAATTACGATTTTTTTCATTATGACTCTATTTTGTTATATTCTGGATTTTAATATATTTTTTATAAGATTAAGATTTATTTTTCAAGAACCAGTAAAAAGAAAACATTAACCCTGGAGTTTTTGCTTTTGATTCATCAAAAATAAATTCATCACTTTTTTCAATTGGCAGATACATAAGTTCAATTTGTTCATCATTTATTCCACCACCATCATGAATTTTCATAGAATCGTTGATTTTTGCATAAAATAAAGTTTGAAGACCACCACTTACACCAACATTAGTATAAAAAGAAGATATTTTTTCAATAGATTCTAATGGTACATCAAAACCACACTCTTCATCTATTTCTTCTCTTGCAATTTGCTCTAAGGATTTATCTTTATCAACAATACCTGCACATAATTCATAAGTAAAAAGTTTACTTTTATCATTAAGATATACCGGTGGACGAAATTGTTGAACAAGTAAGAAAGAGTTTTTTTCTTCATGGTATAAAAGTACAGCAACCGAGTCAAAACTCTTAACTGCTTCCCATTGTTTATCTACACCATTTTGATTATAAGTAATTTTAACAGGATGGACAAACTTTGTATCTTCTAAAGTAGACATTTTAAAATCTTTAATTATATTATTCATAAAAGTTCTTTCTGTTAATTTTATAGGCTTTAGACTAAAAAGTATTTTAAAATACTACTTTTTAGTCTCTAATTTACAATTTGCTCCAACAACAATAGATGAAAAGTCAATAAAGAAAGATGAACCTTTTTCAATCTGAGATTCTAAGCTCATCACTAAATCGTACTCAGCACAAATTCTTTTTACAATATCAAGACCAATACCAAAACCACCTTCTATATTGTTCCCTCTTTTATATCTTTTAAATATCTCTTTTTGCTCTTGTTCACTAATACCAATACCATGGTCTTCAACACATAAAAAGTTACCTTTAATTTTCACATTTACTGTTGAATTACTATTACTATATTTAACAGAATTTGAAATAAGGTTATTTACAATTTTTTGTGTTTTAGTTCTATCCATTAAAACAACACAAGACTCTAAGTCTGCTTCAATTACAATATTTTTTGTAATTGAAATATCATTAAAGTAATCTACACTTTCAGATACTAAATCTTTTAAATCAAACTCTTGATGAACATCTTCATTCATTTCATTAAAAGCTGAGAAGTGAATATCATTATATATTTGAGATATTTGTTTTGTACTACTTGTAATATATTTCATCATTTTTTCAGGATTCTTACCTTTTTTAAGCATAGAAACCGAAGTCATAAGAACAGTAATTGGAGTATTTAATTCATGGGCAGAATCTTTAATAAATTTATCCATATGCTCGACTTTTTCACGTACAGGTTTTAATAAAATTTTGGCAAGTAAGTACGCAATAAATCCAATAAAAATTGCACACATAACAAGTGCAATTAATATATAAATTTTTAGTTTATTTTTGTCAATTGAACCTTGACAAGTCTCTAGAACAATATATTTAATAGGAATCATTTTCTCATTAATAACCGCAATATAGAAATTAAATCTATCTTTTGCATAAATACTTTGAGATAAGTCAACATATTTTTTACCATCTAAATAAGAATAAATTAGTTTTTTGTTTTTATCATATAAAGCATATTTAATATGATCTGATTTTAATTTACTAGGCACGAATTTTTCATTTTTCATATAACTATTCATAATGTCAGTTTTTACTTGCATAGAAGCATTACTAAGCTCCATATCACAAGATTCCTGAAGCATTCGTACTTCATTATTGTAATAAGTATACAAAATAACACCCACTAATAAAATAGCAGATCCCATGTATATTGATAAAAAACTAATTAATGCTTTTTTCTCATTTCTGTTCAAATTTGTACCCTATTCCTCTAATCGTTACGATTCTTTCTTTTCCTACAATTTCTCTTAGGTTTTTAATATAAACCCTAATTGTAGCATCAGTAGGCATATCTTCATAAGCCCAAATATTTTGTAGTAACTCTTCACTTGAAACTACTCTATTTTTGTGAGTGCAAAAGTATTTTAAAATATCTCTTTCTTTTTGAGCAATACTAACACTTTTACCTTTTAAAGTAATCTGACAAGAATCAGGATCAAAAACAGTATTATCATCTATAATAATTTGTGCATTTTGTTCAATTGAGAATTGTCTGCATAGTTTTAAGATTCTTTGATCTAACTCTTCTAAATCAAATGGTTTTTTAATATAGTCATCAACACCATTTTCAAATGAATCTTTTAAGTGTTTGGTATCTTGATATGCTGTAAGCATAATTGCAGGAGTAGAGTTTTTATAATCTTCTCTAATAGTTTTTAGAACTTCCATACCAGTCATAATTGGAGTATTAATATCAAGTAAAGCTAAATCAAATTTTTCATCGATTAAATACTCTAAAGCCTCTTGACCATTTGTACATAAAGTTAACTCGTAACCTTTATCTTCAAGGTGGTCACTTAATAAATCATTTAATGCTGCATCATCTTCTAGTAGTAAAACTTTCATAAACATTCCTAATATATATAATTTCTATTATATTATAATTTTGTTTATGACTTGTGTATTAAACGATTTTAAAATATTTTAGGATTTGACTTTGAATAGCTACATAAGAAATAGAGGCAATTAAAGCAATAATTGTTCCCCAGAATATTCCATAAGGTCCATATGTAAAATAAACAACTAATGAATAAATAACTACAGAACTTAATCCAAATGGTGTATTTTTTATAATTGTTCTAGCTTGTAAATTACTATGTCTAAAGTGAATTATTAATAATAATGGTAAAAGAATAGTAGGAAAGGCTGAGAATATTCCTGCCAAATTAGCTGATACATATTGAGGTAAACTTGAAACTATTAAAAATATTGTTATAGTAATAATTGATCTAAAAGCTAAGTCTGAAAAACTAACTTTTTCTTTCTTTTCAATTTTGTAATTTTCTTTTTTTGAAAAATAAATAGTTGCAATAAGCATTAAGCTTATCACAATTAATGGAGTAAAGACTATGTGCGGTGGTACATAAGAGAGTATAAGTGCTATTACTAAATAAAAAATAAAAGAAGTCACTAAACTTAGGGTAACTTCAAGTTTACCCTTGTAGAAAGTGCTTATGTAATAGCCTATACAAAAGGATAGTGCAGCAAATAGACCATGAATATTATATAATGCTACATTAGTAACATAGTCTACTCCATTTTCAATTGCAAAAAAGATTAATGTTATAGAACTCCCTACGGGCAAACCTGATAAAATTCCTGATAACTTAGGAGACAATTTCTCAGCGATAAAACTAAGGGTTAAGACTAGGCTTACCACGGAAATTGATTTTATTAGTAGAAGTTCTATAACAAATCCTTTTATTAAGGGAAGATTATATTAAAATTTCAATAAATTTCTTATTAATTGCAATTAATTTTCTACAAATTATCTAAAGTTATCAAAAACTAATGGTGCTTTTAATTCTAAACTCTTTAAATGTTTCATAACATTTTGTAAATCATCAATATTTTTACCAGTAACTCTAATTTCATCACCTTGATTAACAGCAGTAACTTTTAGTTTTAATTTTTTGATTTCTGTTTGAATAGTTTTTGCTTCATCTTTTTCAATACTATCAATAATTTTATATGTGAATTTTCTATTTCCACCACTTGCATCTTCTGCTTTAACTTCTTCAAGTGAATTAATTGAAATGTCTCTTTTATTCATTTTTGATATTAAAATATCTTTCATAGCATCAACTTTATTATCACTAGCACTAGTTAAAACTAAAGTCTTAGCTCCTTGATTTAAATCGATTTCTTTGATCATACCTTTGAAGTCATATCTATTATCGATCTCTTTTTGAGATTGAATAACTGCATTTTTCATCTCTTGCATGTCAAGTTTTGCAGATATATCAAATTGATGTTCTTTTGATTTTGCCATTTGTTTTCCTTGTGAATAATTAAAATTTTTTATTATTGTAACTAAGAAAAATAAAGTTTTTAATTAATAAAAAGAAGAGTTAGGAAAGTATTGTGTTTAAAGAAATTTTTGTTTTTTATTAGTTTGATTATAATTTTAGTTAGGTCGAAACCTAACTAAAATTTATGATTCTTCGTTTTTTACTTTTGGTAAAATAAGATTTAAGAAAATACCAACAATTGCTCCAAGACCAATTCCTGAAAATGGAACACCACCAAAGTTGAATGTCATTCCACCAATTGAGAATACTAAAATCATAGAAACAATTACCATATTTCTAGGACAAGTAAAATCAGTATTAGCTCGTACTAACGTAGAAATACCTAATGTTGCAATAATACCAAATAATAACAACATAATTCCACCCATAATAGGAGTAGGAATAGTAGATAATAAACCACCTAATTTACCAACAAATGCAAGTAAAATAGCAGCAATTGCAGCCCAAGTCATAATAGCTGGGTTGTAAGCTTTAGTTACAGTAACAGCACCTGTTACTTCAGAATAAGTAGTATTAGGTGGACCACCAAATAATGCAGCAACTGAAGTTGCAAGACCATCACCTAATAATGTATTTTTTAAACCTGGCTTTTTTAAATAGTCTTGTTTAGTTACATTCGAAATTGCTAACATATCACCAATATGTTCAATAGCAGGAGCAATTGCAATTGGTAAAATAAAGATAATAGCTTGCCAGTTAAACTCAGGAGCTGTGAAGTTTGGCATAGCAAACCAAGCTGCTTTTTCAAAAGTAGTAAAATCAACAATACCATAAGATAAAGCTAAAATATATCCAGCAATAATACCACATAAAATTGGAATTAATTTAAAAATGCCTTTAGATAATAATGATACAAAAACTGTAACAAATAAAGCAACCATTGACACTACAATAGCCGTTTCAAAAGGCACAAGTTCAAAAGAACCATCACCACTTTTACCCATAGCTAAATTAACAGCAACAGGAGAAAGAATAAGACCAATAGACATAATAACTGGACCTACTACTACAGGAGGAAGTAATCTATGTAAAAAATTGTCACCTTTTAATCTAATAAGTAGACTTAAAATAACATATAAGAAACCAGCCGCAACTAAACCTGACATAGTTGCAGCAATTCCCCAAGTCTTAACACCGTAAGAAATTGGAGCAATAAAAGCAAAAGATGATGCTAAAAAGATTGGAGGAATAGCTCCTCTATTAACGAATTGGAATACTAATGTACCAATACCGGCTGTAAATAATGCAACACTTGGATCTAGTCCTGTAAGAATAGGAACTAAAACAAGTGCACCAAAGGCTACAAATAGAAATTGTAAACCTAAAATTGAATCCTTAACTCTGAAATTATAATCAGTGGGTTTCATGATACCTCTTATTTTGATGAATTAAACCTATAATAATATCAAATAAAGAGTTAATAAAAATTAAATTTATATGCAATTTATAAGCAATTTTTATGTAAAATTAAAAAGATTAAATCAAAATAACTTTAAATTATACAAAGTTATTAATAGGAAATTAAATGTATAAAGAAAGTACAAACGTTGTTGTAAAACATCTTGTAAATAGATTAAGAGATACTAGAACTGCTTCAAATGAGTTTAGGTTAACAATTGAAGAAATTTCAAGAATTGTTGTATCAGAAGCTTTAAGTAACTTTGAAACAGTAAGTCAAAATATTAATACGTGGCAAGGGCCATTAGATGTTCAAATGTTAGAAGTACAAAAAATTGTTTTAGTTCCAATTTTAAGGGCTGGGGAACCAATGCTTACTGGAATTTTAAAAACTCTTCCTTATGCAAGATCAGGTTTCTTAGCAATGAAGAGAGATGAAGAAACTGCTGAATCAAAATTATTCTATGAAAACATTCCAGATTTAGAAGGAAAAACTGTTTTATTACTTGACCCAATGGTAGCAACTGGTGGTTCATTAATTGATGGTATTGATTACTTAAAATCTAAAGGTGCAACAAAAATTTTATCTTTAAACGTTTTAGGTTCACCAGAAGGTGTACAAAAAGTTCAAGAAGCACATCCTGATGTTGATATTTATATTGCTCAGATTGATGAGAGATTAGATGAGAATAATTACATTAGACCAGGTCTAGGTGACGCTGGAGATAGAGCATTTAACACTAACGGTTAATAATACTCTAATGGGTTTGGATATTTATATTCAAATCCTAATCTTTCTATTTTACTTCCATCTATAATTCTATTTTTATACTCTTTTTTATTTTCAAATATTGGTTTTTCAAAATTATGTTTTTTAGCGTTTAATAAATATACTTCTTTTCTACTTGGATGAGAGGAAGCACATAAATTCAAAATACCATTTATATCATTTTTTATAGTAAAAATAGTAGCAGAAATCACATCATCTCTATGTACATAATTTACTTTTACATCCTCAGAATCTACTACTTTTCCTGCAAAATACTTACCCGCAATTCTATTATAACCCATAAGACCAGAACATCTTAATATCACGTCTGTTCTGCTTTTTATTAAAACTTCTGCATCATAGACTTTTTGAGAAATAGGATTTTTTATCTCAAAATCCTCGTTAAATATAGTCTGTTCATTTGGATATATCGAAGTTGAACTAATAAAAATTAGCTTTTTTACCTTTGAAATATTTTTATGAGAATAAATATTATTTAAGAATTCTAAATAGTTATTGAATTTTGAAGGAGGGAAATTTATAAATAGATAATCACACTCTAATAATTCATCTAAAAAGTCTAATTTTTCTTCATTTAATAAATAAGGGTCTAAACCCTCATTTATATATTCTTCTTTTTTTTCATTCGTTCTAATTGATACTTTTACATTAAACTCATTTTTCAGTTCACTGGCTAAGGCATACCCTAACCAACCAGTACCTAGAATTGAAATTGTTTTCATATTATTCACTCTTTTTTAAATCTTTTACTTCTTCTCTTAAAGCTTTAATCTCTTGAAGTAAAATATCTAACTTTAGATGATCTTCATGTAACTCTTCTTTCATATCAGCCTCTTGAAGTTTTTGCATTTCCCCAATAATAACAGCAACAAATAAATTAAAGAATACAAATGCTGCAATAATTACAAAGGATACAAAATAAATCCAAGCCATAGGATAAACTTCCATAGCCTCGTACATAACATCTGTCCAATCTTCAAAAGTTAGTACTCTAAATAAAGTAAGCATAGAGACTAAAAAGTCATTCCAAAGTCCAGATGGTAAATCATGGAAATAGAAATTCCCAATAATTGCATATATATAAAAAATTATAAACATTAAAATAACTATATCAATGATAGAAGGAATAGCTTTAATTAGCATATCAATGATTTTCTTTAATTCAGGACGTGCAGTAAAGAGTCGCAGAACTCTAAATACTCTTAACATCCTTGCAATTGCAGCAAATCCTGATTGCTCTAATGGTAATAGTGTAATTACAACAATTACAAAATCAAAGACATTCCATCCTGATTTAAAGAAATTAACAAACTTTTTCTCAGCTACCATTTTAATTGCTATTTCAAATATAAAATATATTGTTACAAAATAGTCTGCAAATTGTAAGAAAATAGAGTAATTAGTCTCTACTGTGTCAATTGTTTTAAAACCTAAAACAGAAGCATATGCAAGAATAATAAATGTTGTAAGATTTGAGAACCACCTAGCATCTCTTACTTGTTCAATCTTTTGCATTGTAGTCATTAATTTAATCCTTTAAAATTGAGTATGTAGTTGTTAGCCAAGCTATAATAAGCAGTGTTCCACCAATTGGTGTTATTGCTCCAAGAATTGGCATATTAAAAATCACCAATGCATATAAAGAGAATGAAAAAATAATCATTCCTACTACAATAAGCCAAGAGCTAACAATAAGTTTTTTTGATTGTGGTTTAAAATTGATTAAAAGAGCCACTATTAAAAGCCCTAATGTATTATAGAAATGGTATTCAACACCAGTATTATATACTTTTAGCATCTCAGCACTAACAATGGCTTTTAGACCATGAGCACCAAAGGCACCAATTGCAATAGCTAAAGCCATCATAAACGATGCAATAGCAAGAAATTTTTTTGAATTGTTATCAAGAGTCATTATACTTCCCAAAATTTAATTTTGCGGAAGTATATCAAAAAAAAGTTAATAAAAAACTACGCTTCTTCTGTAGATTTTTCTTTATTTTTTTCTTTGTCTTTATCTTTATCTTTTGACTTAGAGAAACCAGCACCTTTTTTCTCTTTTTTCTTTAAATCCAAATCATTAATTAATGTTTTATAATCCATACCTTCTTGATTCATTTTAGCAAAACAAGCTGCAATTGAAGCAATAGCATTTGGTACTTCTTTTTTCTTTTTATAAGCCTGGATGTTTTTTTCGCTAACTTTAATAAGTGCCGTAAATTTAGGTATCGTTAGCTCCGCATCTAGAAGCAATTTTTTGAATTCGATGAATGTCATTTATTTATCCGTTGTGTTTTTTTAGATTATACAGATAAATTTGTAAAAGTAAGATAAATTTATAATAAAATATAAATAAAGGTAATAAAATATATAGTTTTTATAAATTTAATTGGGTCAATTGACCCAATTAAATTATTTTACGTCAACTTCCCAGAAGAAGTCAATCCACTCGTTAGCTTCTCTAACAGAGTAATCAGGTTTTAAAATAGCAGTACTTTTGTAGAAAAGTGTTGCTAATTTAAATTCCACATTTGGGAATTTTGCATTTAATATTTTAAGAATCTCTTGCATAGTTTCACCAGAATCAACAATATCGTCAATAACTAGAACTCTTTTTGCATGAGACATATCAGGAATATTGAAGATATTAAAAGTGTCTAATTTTAAATCACCCTCATAATGAATAGAGTTTAATGAATAAAGATTTCTCATATCTAAAGCTTGAGACATTAGGTGAGCTAAAGTAACTCCACCTCTTGCAACTGCTAATAATACATCTGGTTCATAATCTCTACAGCTATCTACTAGCTTTTGAGTATCTTCTTTAAATAAATCGTAACTGTAATAAAGTTTTTCCAAAAAATTGTCCTTATAAAATAAATGCTAATGCACTAATAAATGTTATAACTAAAATACCTAAGTTTAAATCTGTAAACTCTTTTTTAGCTAGTTTGATAATAGTATATACTAAGAATCCCGCAGCAATACCATTTGTAATTGAGAATGTTAAAGGCATTAAAATAACAATTAAAAATGCCCCTGCACTTGTTGCTAAATCAGAATCTTCAAAATTAATTTTTCCAAGTTCTGTAAACATTAATACACCAACAACAACTAATACAGGGTAAATTGCATTTGATGGAATTGATTTAAATAATGGCAACATAAATAAAGTAGTTACAAAGAACATAGCAGTAAATACAGCTGTTAAACCTGTTCTACCACCCTCTTCAACTCCTGATGCACTCTCAATAAATGCAGTAGTAGTAGAAACACCAATCATAGCACCTGCTGTTGTAGCAATTGCATCTGCTTCTAATGTTTTCTGTAAAGATTTATCATCTTTATTATTCTCTTGAAATAATTTAGCTCTTGTACCAACACCTGTTAATGTACCTAAAGTATCAAACATATCAGTAATTAAGAATGTAACAATTACAGGTAATAAAGATAATGATAAAGCACTTAAGATATCTAATTTAAAGAAAATTGGTTCAATTGAAGCTGGTGCCGCAAGAATCTCTTTTGGTAACTCACCTAAACCAAGTGACCATGCAACAATAGACGTAATACCTATTGCAAAAATAAATGCACCTTTAATTCTATATGCGTATAAAGAGAAAGAAAGAATTAATCCTAATACACCTATAAGTACATTTGGATTAGAGAAATCACCAAGCGAAACTAAAGTAGCTTCATTTGCAGTAATCATACCCATTTGTTTTAAACCAATAAAAGCGATAAAGGAACCAATACCCGCACTAATTGCTCTTCTCAAGCTCATGGGGATGGATGTCATTATCCAAATTCTGAAGTTGGTTAATGATAATATTACAAACAATATACCTGATAAGAAAACAATACCTAATGCAGTTTCCCAAGGCATTTTCATACCTAATACTAATCCGTATGAAAAGTAAGCATTTAACCCCATACCAACACTCATTGCGATTGGCGTATTTGACCATAAACCTGAAAATAGAGTAGCTAAAATCGTAATTAAAGCAGTAGCTGTTACAACGGCATCCATTGGAAGACCAGCATCAGCTAAAATAAACCCATTTACAGGAACGATATACATCATTGTTAAAAATGTTGTAAAACCAGCAGAAAACTCAGTTCCAACTGTCGTATTATGCTCTTTTAGTTTAAAAAAGTTCATAAACTTTTCCTTATTTTAAAATTAAGGACGAATTATACATAAAATTAAGTAAAAATTAATATAAATGGCAGCATTTTTTCGAAAAATTTCAAAAAGTTTCTTTTATTCTTATTTAACAACTGTTGATTCTCATCAATGTAAAAATATATCTATTCTACTAAGATTTAAAAATAATAAATTTAGGAGAACGAAATGAATTTACTTCCAGAAGATGCAACAAAAATTGAAATCGATGGTTCAACAGTAGACTTTTTTGAATATAAACAAGATGGATTAATATATTATTACTTTGATACTTCAGATAGAGGCGCACCAGAACCTATGGTAAATGCAATGGCAGGATTACAATTATTAGGAGAAGATAAAAAACTAATAATGATTAATCATAAGCCACCAATGGGATTATTCCCAAGAATACAACAAAACTATAATTATGAAATTATTGAATTAGAAGATGGTAGACATAAAGTTGTTTTTACACATAAAGAAGGTTCAACACCAAATGTAGACTTTTCAGCTAATACTTGCGCAGGATAAAAAATGACACAGATTTCACAGGACTTTGCACCACCATTTAAATTAATAGCACCATATTTTATTATTGGTTCTATTTTTTATTTTTTATCAACACTTTATTCTTTTAATCTAGATATTTCTGAAATAAGTATTCATAGTACTAACTTATTATCATTAGCACATCTATTTTTATTAGGTTTTGCAATGATGGTAATTTTTGGTGCAATGGCTCAACTTATCCCTGTGACATTAGAAGTTGGACATTTTAGTGTTGAGTTTTATTACTTAATATATCCATTTTTACTAATTGGAACAATATTAATGGTATTAGGTTTTTCAGTTAATAGTACATTGTTACAATATGGTGGAATACTAGTATTCATATCAATGATTATATTTCTTGCTGAGACATTTTTGACTATTAATAAAGTAAAACAATATTCAAATGTAATTAAAAGTATTGTTGTATCAAATATCTTTTTAACACTTGGAATTATATTTGGAATTATAATGGCATTAACATATGCAGGGCAAATAAATACAAATATAGAAGAAATACTAAAAGCCCATGTATACTCAGTAATTTTGGGATATATAACAATTACTATAATGGCTTTATCATTAGTACTTATTCCAATGTTTGGTTTATCTCATAACTTTTCACAAAAGCCACTAAATAATGCTGTAATACTAATGAGTATATCCACAACATTTGTAATAATTTCATCTATTTTCTCAATTGCAATAATTGATAAATTAGCATATTTACTTTCAGTTGTTTCTTTAGCTATTTATTTTTATCAAGTATACTTAATTTTTAAAACAAGAGCAAGAAAAGAAAATGATATTTATGTACTATCACTATTTGTTGCTTTTATAGCTTTTGTATTATCTATAATTACAGGTTTCTTATGGATATTTATTGGTAATGAAAGATTATTAATAACAACAGCATGGCTAATGTTTTGTGGCTTTTTTACATTTGTAATTATAGGTCATTTATATAAAATTATTCCATTTTTAGTTTGGTTTGAGAAATTCTCGCCACTTGTAGGAAAACAAAAAGTACCGATGCTAATGGATATGGTTCCAAAAAAAGCTTCATATTATCAATTTACTTTTACATTACTAGGAACAATAGTTTCAACATTTGGATTAATACTTGCAGAAAATAGTTTATTTAAAGCAGGAATTTCATTTTTAGCAATAGGCGCAATTTTTTTAATAAATAATATAATATATATAATAAGGTATAAATAATGTATACAAAAGAAGAAATATTTAAAGCAGTATCAACAGTTAATGATCCTGAAGTTGGATTTAATCTAGTAGAGTTAGGTCTTATTTATGATGGAACTTGTGATGAAGAAGGAAATGTAATTGTTACAATGACTTTATCAACAAAAGCTTGTCCATTACATCAAATGATTGTAAATTGGGTTGAAGAAGCAGTTTTAAGAGAGCTACCAAAAGCACAAAATGCAACAGCAAATGTAATTTGGGAGCCAGCATGGAATATTACTATGGCAGAAGATCATGTAATAAAGGCATTAGCAAATTAGATTTTCAATCTAATTTGCTTTAAAATACTTACTAAATAAACTCAAACAAATACTCTCTTTTGAAACATCATTTTCATCAATAATAGATGCCAATATTCTAACACCTTTTTCAATATCCTCAAAAGAAGAATTAGTAAAATTCAATCTTGCTTCATTAGTTTTTTTATTTAAATAAAATACTTCAGCAGGTACAAAAGCAAGACCTTTTAAAATTGCCTCTTCCGCTAACTTCATACTATTCCTATTAAAACTACCATAAATAAACATTCCACCATTAGGTCTAGTAAACTTAAATGAAGGAATATATTTTTCTAAACAATCTGCCATAAAATTCATTTTCATTCTATAATCAATATTTAATTTTTTAATATGAGAAAATAAATCATGAGAAGTTAAATATTCATCTAAAATCATTTGATTCAAAGTAGAAGTATGTAAATCTAATGACTCTTTCACAACTAATAAATTATCTATAAACTTCTTATTAGCTCTTATCCAACCAATTCTTAAACCAGGAGCAACAATTTTAGAAAAGGAACCTAAATGAAAGGCTCTTTCACAATATTTTGAAATAGGTGTATTATATTCATTATCAAAATTTAAAAAAGTATATGCACCATCTTCAATAAAAAAAGATTTTTTTCTATTAATTATATTTATTAAAATTTCTCTCTCAATACTATTATAAGAATTTGTTGAAGGATTTTGAAAATCACTAATTGCATATAAAATATTTGAACTATTTAATTTATTAGGTAACTCACTTATATATTTAAAAGAATCAATCTTCATATTTAAACTTTTAAAAGCACCTATTGCTCCAATATAAGATGGTTGTTCAATAATTACATTCTTTTTATCTAATGATTTAACAATAATATCAAAGGCTTGTTGACTTCCACTTGTAATTAATATTTCATCAGCAGATGTTTTAAAACCTAATTTTTCTGTATAAATATCTGCAATTTTTTGTCTCAATCCAAATAATCCTCTAGATGAACTATATTGTAAAGCTTTACTATTTTTTAATACAATAGCACTTGCATTTTGAATCTCTTCTAATGGGAATAATCTTTCATCCGGTAAACCACCAGCAAAAGATATTATATTCTCATCAATAACATCTAAAATTTCTCTAATATATGATCTTTTATTTCCTTTACTCATTTTTCTTCCTATTTTTATTTGTAGTATAGGAAAATAATTTATTTTCTTCTTTATCTTATATTTCATTTTATTTGTCTTATATTGCTATTATTTTTGTTATAATGAAATATGAAAAAAGAAACAAAACAAGAAAGAGCCGATATAATTAACAAAAGTATCTACTATATGTATAAATATATAGATACAAATATTACACTAGACGAACTATCAAAATTAAATCATATATCAAAATATCATTATCATAGAATTTTTAAAGAAGAAACAGGTGATAATTTCTCAGATACTCTAACTTCAATTAGATTACAAAAAGCAGCAAATTTATTAATCTCTAATAGATTATCTACAATTACAGAGATTTCAATAAATTGTGGTTATACATCTCATTCCTCATTTATAAAAGCTTTTAAAAAAAGATTTCACTATACTCCAAGTCAATGGAGAAAAGGTTCATATAAAGAATATACAAAACAATTACTAGATGAAAAAGATATAAAACCTTTAAATTTAGAAGCAACAATAAAAGTAAATGAAGAAATCCACTGTGCATATATAAGACACAAAGGGTATAACAAAAATATCAAATATACATGGGAAAGATTAAGAGCCTTTGCATATGAGTTAAATATTAGTAACTTTGACGAAATTGGATTACATCATGATAACCCAAGTATAACACCTTTAGAAGAGTGTAGATATGTTGCAGCAATAAGTATTCCAAAAGATATAGAAATAAAAAATAGGATTTCAACTTTTACTATTCCAAAATCATTATGTGCTGTGTTTAAATATACAGGTAAATATGGAGATATAATTAATCTAATTAGATATATTCACCATGAATGGATAGAAGACAAAGGTTATGAGATTACAACACTACCTAGTTATGTAAAATATATAAAAAATCATTTTATAGATAATGATGAATTTGAAATAGAAATAAATATCCCAATAAAAGTAATATAATGAATATAAAAAATAAATTAATCACAAATGGCTATGTATTTGCATTATTAGCAACAATTCTTTGGTCTGGCAATTTTATTGTAGCAAGGGATATAAGAGATATTGTTGATCCCTTCAGTTTATCGTTTTACAGATGGTTTCTTGCAACTATAATTTTATTACCTTTTGCAATAGTACCTTTAATAAAAAATATTGTTATAGTTAAAAGACATTTTATCTATTTAAGTATTGTGTCAATACTAGGTGTTAGTTTATTTAATACACTTATTTATATAGCTTCACACACAAGCTCAGCACTAAACCTCTCAATTATATCCATAACTTTCCCAATTATTGTAATCATAATATCTAGAGCCATATTTAAAGAGCATATAGGTATAAACAAGTTTACTGGAATATTAATAGTATTAGCAGGAGTTTTATTACTTATAACAAGAGGTGATATTTCAGTATTAGTAAATATATCATTCAATATAGGAGATCTATGGGTTTTATTAGCAGCTATATCCTTTGCCGTATATAGTATTTTATTAAGATATAAACCAAAAAGTTTATCAATGATTACTTTCCAATTAATTACTTTTATATTAGGAACAATGTACTTAACACCATTATATTTAATGGAGTTTGATACAAGAATAATAAATGAGCCAACAGTAACTAATACAATTTCTATATTATATATTGCAATATGTTCATCTTTGTTAGCCTTTATTTTTTGGAATAAATCAATAGAATTATTAGGTGCAACAAAAGCTGGAATGATTTATTACACATTACCTATTTTTACTGGATCTTTAGCATTTATTTTTTTAGATGAAATAATAAGTTATGTACACTTATTTAGTATATTGCTAATATTCATAGGAATATATATAACAAATAAAAATAAAAAAGAAATATTATGATTCAAGTAAAAAGAATATGCTCATTAATAATAATTACAAGCACACTCTTAGCTTGTGCTAATAAATCACAACATATAGAACCTAATAGTTATACAAAAGAAGGTTATTGTGTTGTAGATACAGATGAGCAAATGCAAATAGGATTAAATAGATTTAATACAAAAAAAGAGTTTAAAAAAAAATGTAACAGCAAAATGATATTCAGATTTAAAGAGAATCAATGCACCAAATTTACAATGAAAGATATGAAGTTTAATATTTTAATACAAAATAATAAAGATAAATATACATTTAAAATAGGTGAAGAAAGAACAATATGTGGAAAGACAATAATAGAAAGTATTTAATAAAGGAATAAATTTAGATAGATAAAAAAAAGGGCTAAAAAAAAAGCTTAGTTAAAAACACCTAAATGTTTTGAACTAAGCTTTGAAAAACTCAAGAGCTGGCAGCGGCCTACGTTTCCACAAGGGGACCCTGCAGTATTATCAGCGATGAAGTGCTTGACTTCCAGGTTCGGAATGGGACTGGGTATTGCCACTTCTCTATTACCACCAGCAATATGAGTAATCAACATATTATAAAAAATATATTCATTACTCACATTAAGTGAGTTATAAAAAGTAATGTTAAAGTCTTTGCGTTATTTCTAACGTCTTTGTTGACACTTAATTATTAAGTATACACTTAATAAGATAGTAAACCAAGTTATAAAAATAAGCCAAACGATCTATTAGTACTAGTCAGCTAAACGTCTTACAACGCTTACACATCTAGCCTATCAACCAGCTAGTCTTGCTGGGATCTTCAGGGAAAGTTCATCTTAGAGTTGGCTTCGTGCTTAGATGCTTTCAGCGCTTATCTCATCCGTACGTAGCTACCCAACGATGCTCTTGGCAGAACAATTGGTACACTAGTGGTACGTTCATCCCGGTCCTCTCGTACTAGGGACAAATCTCTTCAACTTTCCTACGCCCACGGAAGATAGGGACCGAACTGTCTCACGACGTTCTGAACCCAGCTCGCGTACCGCTTTAAATGGCGAACAGCCATACCCTTGGGACCTGCTCCAGCCCCAGGATGCGATGAGCCGACATCGAGGTGCCAAACCTCCCCGTCGATGTGAGCTCTTGGGGGAGATCAGCCTGTTATCCCCGGCGTACCTTTTATCCTTTGAGCGATGGCCCTTCCACACAGAACCACCGGATCACTATGACCGACTTTCGTCTCTGTTCGACTTGTATGTCTCACAGTCAAGCTAGTTTATGCCATTATACTCAACTGGCGATTTCCATCCGCCATGAACTAACCTTTGTAAGCCTCCGTTACTTTTTAGGAGGCGACCGCCCCAGTCAAACTACCCACCAGACATTGTCCTCATACGGGATAACCGTACCAAGTTAGTAACTCAAATATTCAAGGGTGGTATCTCAAGGATGGCTCATCATAAACTGGCGTCTATGAATCAAAGCCTCCCACCTATCCTGCACAAGAATATCCAAGCTACAGTGTCAAGCTGTAGTAAAGGTGCACGGGGTCTTTCCGTCTTTCCGCGGGTAGGAGGAATTTTCACCTCCACTACAATTTCACTGGATCCCTGGTTGAGACAGCTCCCATCTCGTTACGCCATTCATGCAGGTCGGTATTTAACCGACAAGGAATTTCGCTACCTTAGGACCGTTATAGTTACGGCCGCCGTTTACTCGGGCTTCGATCAAATGCTTCGCTTACGCTGACATCATCAATTAACCTTCGAGCACCGGGCAGGCGTCACACCTTATACATCCACTTACGTGTTAGCAAAGTGCTGTGTTTTTGGTAAACAGTCGGGAGGGACTCTTTGTTGCAACCTCTTTAGCTTTTGAGAGTAAATCTCTATACCAAAGTAGGCACACCTTATACCGAAGATACGGTGCTAGTTTGCAGAGTTCCTTAACCAGGGTTCTTCCACGCGCCTTAGAATACTCATCCCACCCACCTGTGTCGGTTTACGGTACGGGCAACAAATAATATACTTAGTGGCTTTTCTTGGCACGACAGTATCATCGATTCTCTATCTTCTCCGAAGAGTGTCAAGAGCCTGTAAGATCTCGGTCTCGTGTATCCCGGATTTGCCTAAGATACGACCTACGTCCTTCGACCCACTATTCCATCAGTGAGCTCGATTAACTCTATGCGTCCCCACATCGCGCTTATTTGTTGGTATTGAAATATTAATCAATTTGCCATCGTCTACCCCTTTCGGACTCGACTTAGGTCCCGACTAACCCTACGATGACGAGCATCGCGTAGGAAACCTTGGGTTTTCGGCGTTGAGGATTCTCACCTCAATTATCGCTACTCATGCCTGCATGCTCACTTCTATCCGCTCCAACGCTCCTTACCGGTACATCTTCAACGCTGAATAGAACGCTCTCCTACCACTTGGATAAATCCAAGTCTAAAGCTTCGGTGCACATCTTAGCCCCGTTATATTTTCCGCGCAGAATCACTAGACCAGTGAGCTGTTACGCTTTCTTTAAAGGATGGCTGCTTCTAAGCCAACCTCCTGGTTGTCACAGTAACTCCACATCGTTTTCCACTTAGATGTGACTTAGGGACCTTAGCTGTTAGTCTGGGTTGTTCCCCTCTCGACATAGGATTTTATCACCCTACGCCTGACTCCTGCGATTACACATATAGTATTCATAGTTTGATAGGGTTTGGTACCGCGGTAAGCAGCCCTAGCCCATTCAGTGCTCTACCCCTATATGCTACTACGCAAGGCTATACCTAAATATATTTCGGAGAGAACCAGCTATCACGAAGTTTGATTGGCCTTTCACCCCTATCCACAAGTCATCCGAGCACTTTTCAACGCACACCGGTTCGGTCCTCCACTGGCTCTTACACCAGCTTCAACCTGCTCATGGATAGATCACTTCGTTTCGGGTCTGCAGCATCTGACTAAGTCGCCCTATTAAGACTCGCTTTCGCTACGGCTTCGCACTTGGCTTAACCTTGCCAGACACCACAACTCGCAGGCTCATTATGCAAAAGGCAGTCCGTCACCCTGTTAAAAACATAGGGCTCCGAATGATTGTAAGCTAATGGTTTCAGGTTCTATTTCACTCTCCTCGCTGGAGTACTTTTCACCTTTCCCTCACGGTACTTGTTCACTATCGATCTGTAAGTAGTATTTAGGATTGGAGGGTGGTCCCCCCAGATTCAGACAAAATATCACGTGTTCCGTCCTACTCAGGATACCAATAGAGTCATTGAAGATTTCGATTACGGGAGTATCACCCTTTATACTATAGCTTTCCAACTATTTCATCTATCTTCTTTGATCTCACATCTTGGTCCTACAACCCCCTATGCAAGCATAGGGTTTGTCCTAATCCCAGTTCGCTCGCCGCTACTATGGGAATCTCATTTGATTTCTCTTCCTCCGGTTACTGAGATGTTTCACTTCACCGGGTTAGCTCTCTTTCGAGTAACATATGTCTCCATATGCTGGGTTGTCCCATTCGGAAATTCCTGGATCAAAGCTTCTTGACAGCTCCCCAAGACTTATCGCAGTCTAGTACGTCCTTCATCGCCTCTTACAGTCTAGGCATCCACCATTAGCCCTTAATAGCTTATTATAATTTAGTTGATACAAGTATCAACCGCTTTTTTGAATAATTATTCCTTGGCTACTATCTTATTAAATTTACATTTAATAAGTTAGTTGTGTCTATCTATACTTTTTATTTAAACTTTCATTTAAATAAGTTTTTTTAGATATAAAATTTTTTATTTTTAATAAATTCTTCATACGAAAGATTTTATTAACGAAAAAATTAAAGACTTTAACATTATGTTTTTAAATATCATTTTGATTATAAAACCAAATATAAATCTTACTCTTTGTAAAACTTATATTTAGTTTCAAACTTACGGCTTATATAATCTTTATAAACCGAATATAGAAAAGGTTCAATAAACCTTTTTAGTTTTGAGTTTAGAAACGAATCTAAACTCTTTCTCTGAAAGGAGGTGATCCAACCGCAGGTTCTCCTACGGTTACCTTGTTACGACTTCACCCCAGTCGCTGAATCCACTGTGGAGGGTAGCTACTTTAGCATCCCCGCTTCGAATGAGTTCAACTCCCATGGTGTGACGGGCGGTGAGTACAAGACCCGGGAACGTATTCACCGTAGCATTGCTGATCTACGATTACTAGCGATTCCAACTTCAAGTAGTCGAGTTGCAGACTACTATCCGAACTGGGAGGCATTTTTGAGATTTGCTCCACCTCGCGGTATCGCTGCTCTTTGTATGCCCCATTGTAGCACGTGTGTAGCCCTGGACGTAAGGGCCATGATGACTTGACGTCGTCCTCACCTTCCTCCTGGTTACCCAGGCAGTCTCGTTAGAGTTCTCAGCCGAACTGTTAGCAACTAACGACGAGGGTTGCGCTCGTTGCGGGACTTAACCCAACATCTCACGACACGAGCTGACGACAGCCGTGCAGCACCTGTATGAAAGTTCTAGCAAGCTAGCACTATCACATCTCTGCGTTATTCTTTCTATGTCAAGTCCAGGTAAGGTTCTTCGCGTATCGTCGAATTAAACCACATGCTCCACCGCTTGTGCGGGTCCCCGTCTATTCCTTTGAGTTTTAATCTTGCGACCGTACTCCCCAGGCGGTACACTTAATGTGTTAACTGCATTACTGCAAGGTCTAGCCTCACAACAACTAGTGTACATCGTTTAGGGCGTGGACTACCAGGGTATCTAATCCTGTTTGCTCCCCACGCTTTCGCGTCTCAGCGTCAATAATGTTCCAGTAGATCGCCTTCGCAATCGGTATTCCTTCTGATCTCTACGGATTTTACCCCTACACCAGAAATTCCATCTACCTCTCCCATATTCTAGGTAAGCAGTTTTCAAAGCAGTTCAATGGTTGAGCCATTGGATTTCACTTCAAACTTACAAACCCGCCTACACGCTCTTTACGCCCAGTGATTCCGAGTAACGCTTGCACCCTCCGTATTACCGCGGCTGCTGGCACGGAGTTAGCCGGTGCTTATTCATATAGTACCGTCATTATCTTCCTATATAAAAGGAGTTTACGCACCGAAATGTGTCATCCTCCACGCGGCGTTGCTGCATCAGACTTTCGTCCATTGTGCAATATTCCCCACTGCTGCCTCCCGTAGGAGTCTGGACCGTGTCTCAGTTCCAGTGTGACTGATCATCCTCTCAAACCAGTTAGGCGTCATAGTCTTGGTGAGCCATTACCTCACCAACAAACTGATACCGTACAGGCCGATCCTAGAGCTATAAATATTTCCCTTGCAGTCTTAAGACTTAAAGGCATATGGGGTATTAGCATTCGTTTCCAAATGTTATCCCCCTCTCTAGGGCACGTTACCTATATATTACTCACCCGTGCGCCACTTAGCTGACAGTTATAGTAAACTATAACCCGTTCTCGTTCGACTTGCATGTGTTAAGCACGCCGCCAGCGTTCACTCTGAGCCAGGATCAAACTCTCCATAAATGAATGTTTGAAACTGACAATTTTTGTATTAATTACAAAATTATCACTCAAATGTTTTTACTTAATGTAAAAAGCTTAAATAGACAAGAAACTTGTTCTTGTTTTGTTTTATTGTTTATTCTATATTCGGTTTATAAAGATTACTTCTTTTTAAACCATCTGTTTTTAAAGATCATATCTCTTCAGAACTTTGTGTCGTTCCTCTGAAATTGGACGGGAATTATAGACAAATTAATCCCCTTTGTCAAGGGAGTTTTCTTAATATAACTTTAAATTTTTACTTTTGTGCTTTTTTTACTGCTTTTTTATATTTCTGAGTAAGATTTACTAGTTTTTATTTGTATTGTTTGTTTTTTTGTATTCGTTTTTTGAATATATTTGTAATTTTGTATTTATAGGAGATAAAAGTAGTTTTTTATTTTTTATTAAAGTCTTTATTATATATGTATTCTGATATATCTTCTAGAGTTGTCTTATCATATGCTAGGTTTGGCATTAAGTTATATAATTCTATAGAGTCTTTCATTATAGAGTTTATTTCGTTTGGCTTATATACCCATGTACTCATATAATATATAAAGTCTTTTTTATTTGGAAAGGCTTCTTTATATTTATTTTGTATTTCTATTATAGTGGGTGCTGATTTATTATTGTTATTAGTATTATGGCAGGTAATACAGTTACCATTGAAAAGTAATTCTTGATAGTTTGCATTTAATATATTGATTAATAGTATTAGTATAAATAATGATTTCATTTGATTATTTTAGCTAAGTTATAATTTTTTTGGATTGATTTAGGTTAAGTGGTACTCCCAGCACGATTCGAACGTGCGACCTACGCCTTAGAAGGGCGTTGCTCTATCCAGCTGAGCTATGGAAGCATCTTATTTTAGTTTAAAGCTAAAAAGCCTTACATAAAAAGTCTGAAAGACAATTTATATAAGGCTTTTTATATGGAGCGGGAAACGAGACTCGAACTCGCGACAATCTGCTTGGAAGGCAGAGGCTCTAGCCAACTGAGCTATTCCCGCAATTAAATTATGTGGCTCCGGCACCTGGATTCGAACCAGGGACCAAATGATTAACAGTCATCTACTCTACCACTGAGCTATGCCGGATTATAATATAATTGTTTTTTTTGAAAATGGCTCCGGCACCTGGATTCGAACCAGGGACCAAATGATTAACAGTCATCTACTCTACCACTGAGCTATGCCGGATTATGTTTCAAAAATAATTTATCTAAATGGCTCCGGCACCTGGATTCGAACCAGGGACCAAATGATTAACAGTCATCTACTCTACCACTGAGCTATGCCGGAATCTAAATAAATTGTAACACTAAAAAAAAGAATGGCTCCGGCACCTGGATTCGAACCAGGGACCAAATGATTAACAGTCATCTACTCTACCACTGAGCTATGCCGGATTATTTGTTCCTTTTTTTAATGGAGTGGAATTATAGTAAAAAAATATTTCTTTGTCAAGAATATTTCTAGAAAATTATGAAATTTTATAAAATTCTACTCCACTGCTATCAACAAGTGAGATTTTACTATTTTTTACTAGCGAATCCACTATCTCCCTACTTTCAAGATCAAACATATTTTCTAAATCTTCTTTAGTTAGAGGTCTTCTTTTTAACATAATGAGTATTTCTTCTTGCGAAAAACTATTAATTTGTTTCGGTCTATTTTTAAAAACAATGTTAGTATTAATGCCATCAAAGAAATTTGCAACTTTTTCTAAATAAGAATATTCAACAGGTTTAACTTTATAAGCAGGTGGTCTATCTATTGTTCCAATATCTACTCTTATTGGATTAATATCTTTTATTGCTTTATATAATAGTTTTAATTCACTATCTTTATCATTAACATCTTTTACAAAAAGTACTTCTAATACAAAATCATTTTTTGTTTGATTAGAAAAATCAATCATTGAAGTAACAATCTTATTAATATCTATACTTTTATGATTTCTATCAAGTTTTTTAAAACATTTTTCGCTAACACAGTCTAATGATAATTTCACTGTATCTAATTTAAGTAATGAATTAAATACATCTTTATTATAAATAGTACTACCATTTGAAAGAATTAATGTTTTTGCATTTTGTTTAATTTTATTTATCTCATCAATTAATTCATTTAATTTTGGATATAAAGTTGGTTCACCATTAGCAGTAAGAGTTATAACCTCAATTTTTGGATGTTTAATAAAACTTTCTTTTATTGAAGATATCACTTCTTCAACACTAGGGTATGTATCCATTGATTCTACTGTTTTAGCACCTTCTAATTCACAGTATAAACAGTCAAAATTACACTGTTTTTTTGAAGGAGATAAATCAACACCTAATGAAATACCAAATCTACGAGATGGAATTGGTCCAAAAATAATTGAATTGGAATATGACAAAATTAAAATCCTTTTAAATAAAAAAAGAGAAACCCTAGGGCTTCTCTTTAATTTGTTTGTAATTATAAAAATAAAGTAATTATTACTTTTTAGAAACTCTTTGACATTCACTTACAAAATGTTTTGCATTTTCAACAGGAACATCAGGTAAGATACCATGACCTAAATTGAAAATATGCCCTTCGCCCTGCATTGTTTCTTGAATTTTTTCTACACATTTAGTAGTTTCTTCTTTAGAGTATAATCTACAAGGCTCCATATTACCTTGAAGAACATAATCTTTTCCAAGTTTTTCTTTTGCCATAGACATAGGAGTTCCCCAATCTACACCAAATACATCAAAGTTTCCATATACTCCACCCATATTAATAAATGCAGATACACCTTTAGGGAACATAATTACAGGGATATGTGGATATTTAGCTTTTAAATGCTCAGCAATTTCTACCATGTATTTCCATGAGAATTCATCATATCTACCTGGTTCAATTGCAGCTGCCCAAGAATCAAAGATTTGAACAACATCAGCACCAGCTTCAATTTGTTTTTCCATATAAATTTTTACTACATCAGTAACTTTTCTTAAAATTTTATGTAATAACTCAGGGTTAGAATACATCATTTTTTTACAAATATTATATGTTTTAGTACCTTGACCTTCAATCATATATGTTGCAAGTGTCCATGGAGCACCTGTAAATCCAATTAAAGCTTTATCTTCTGGTAATCTTTCTTTTAAAAGTTTAATAGTGTCATAAACATAAGTAAGTTTATTAGCAGCTTCTTCTCCACCGATTAAAGCATCAATTTCTGCTTCATTCTTAATAGGATCTTTAAAAAGTGGACCTTCACCTTTAATGAATTCTAAATGCATTCCCATTTCATTTGGAATAACTAAAATATCAGAGAATAAAATTGCAGCATCTACACCAACAATATCAAGTGGTTGAATAGTTACTTCACAAGCTCTTTCAGGGTCATGACAAAGGTTTAAGAAGTTACCAGCTTGAGCTCTTACTTCCATATATTCTGGAAGATATCTTCCAGCTTGTCTCATCATCCATACAGGAGTATAAGGAGTTTCTTTTCTAAGACATGCATCTACAAATATTTTTGACATATTAATACCTTTATTAAATTTATTTTTTACCAACTTTTCCAAGAAAGAAAAGTCCAATTGCTAAAGCAGTTACCGCTAAAGCAAAATATAACATTTCTAAAGCGCCATTATATTCAGTATGTAAAACTCTTTGAAAAAAGTTTACTACTAAAACCATAATAATTACTTTAGCAATTTTATCTTTTAGCTGATCAAGAGAAGTGATTGATAATATTTTTTGATCATCAGTCGCTTCTTTTGAGTGATCTATTGGAGAAATAAATAATTCATAAATACCAAAAGCAAAGATAAGCATTACCACTGCTATTAAATATAAATCTACTGCTCCAATAATTCCACTTACTAGATCTTCGTGAAAATTAGCAGGATGGGCACTAGTAATAATTGTAGTAAAGGCATATTTAGCAACACCAAATATATCCATACTTGCAACTACAAATAGAACTAAAGCTCCTATCAAACCAAAAATAACAGCAAGAATAACTAAGAATCTTGTCTGCCACATAGCTTTTTCAAAAAGCTTTTCAATCATTAAATATCGTTCTCCATCTCAATCCATTTAAGAGCAATTCTAACAGAGTTAGTTGCTGCCCCTACTCTAACTTGATCTGCTACATTAAAATAATGTACAATATTTTGAGCATATACATCTTTTCTAATTCTACCAACATATGTAATATCAGTATCCGTAGAAATAATTGGCATTGGATATGCATTGTTAGATAAATCATCAATAACTTCAACGTTTTCAAAATCAGCTAAAGAAGATCTAACTTCATTAACATCAACTTCAACGTCATCTTCAAATGTAACTGTAATTGATTCAGAGTGTGATCTCAATACTGGTACTCTTACACAAGTTGCAGCAACTGCAATTTCTTTGTGAAGAATCTTTTGTGTTTCATTAACCATTTTCATTTCTTCTTTTGTGAAATCATTTGGTTGTTGAACATCAATTTGAGGAATTACATTTAAAGCAATTTGATGTGCAAATGCTTCTTTTTTAGCTTCATCTAATTCAAATGCGAAAAATGCTTGCATTTGTTTTACAAGTTCTTCCATACCCGCTTTACCAGCACCTGATACTGCTTGGTAAGTAGATACGTCAACTCTTTTAATTCCATATAAATCATCTAATGGTTTTAATGATAATACCATCTGAATAGTTGAACAATTTGGATTTGCAATAATTCCTGATTCTCTCCAAGATGCAATATCTTCTGGATTTACTTCAGGTACTACTAAAGGAATGTTTGGATCCATTCTAAAATGAGATGTGTTGTCAATTACAACAGCACCTGCTTCAACAGCATATTTTGCAAATTTTTCTGAAATAGAACCACCAGCAGAGAAGAAAGCAATATCAACTTCATTTTCTTCAAATGCTGTTTCAGTTAATTCTAATACAGTATATTCTTTTTCTTTATATTCAATAGATGTACCTGCACTTTTTGCACTTGCTAATGGAATAATATTATTTACTGGGAAATCATATTCATCCATAACTCTAAATAATTCTTCACCTACTGCACCAGTTGCACCAACAACTGCAACATTAAATTTTCTCATTTATCTATTCTTCCTCTTTTTTTTCTATATTCTCATTTGATGAAGGTGTTTCAACAGATTCTACAGTCTCAATGATTTCACCCTCTTCGTTATATCTAATAACATTACCATTTTCATCTAATTCTATCTCTTCATCCTCTTTAGGACATTTTGCAATAGAAACTACTTTATCACCCTTGTCAACATTTACAATAATTACACCTGAAGTATTTCTTCCAGCTTTTCTAATTGATTGCATATCAACTCTAATCATCTTACCAATAGATGTTAATGCCATTAAGTCTTGAGTTTCATCTACTAGAACTTCACCAACAACATTTCCTGTCTTATTAGAAAGTTTCATAGAAATAACACCAGATCCAGCTCTATTTGTAAGTCTGTATTCTTCTACAAGTGTTCTTTTCCCAATACCTTTTTCAGATACGGTTAATAATTCTTGTTCTTCATTCGAAATAACATCAGCATCAACTACGAAGTCAGTGTCGTGTTTAAACTTAATACCTCTAACACCTCTAGTAGATCTACCTTGTTCTCTTGTTTTTTCAATTTCAAATCTAATACATTGACCTAAAGATGTGAATACCATTAAGAATTGTGATTCTACATCAGTAATCTTAGCAGTTACAATCTCATCTAAATCATCAAGAACAATAGCTCTTACACCATTTGATCTAATATTAGAGAATTCAGCTAATGATGTTCTTTTTACAATACCATTCTTAGTAAAGAATGCTAAAGATTTAGACTCATCAAAGTCTGACGTTGGAATAATTTCCATAATTTTTTCATCAGGTCTTAAATTAATTAAGTTAACAACTGCTTTACCTTTAGCTGTTCTTGAACCTTCAGGAATTCTATATACTTTTAACCAGTATAATTGACCCATATTTGTTACGAACATTAAAGTATCATGAGTGTTAGATACAAAGAATCTTTCAATGAAATCATCATCGTGAGTAGTAACAGCAACTTTACCTTTACCACCTCTTCTTTGTTTTTCATATGATTTAATTGGAACTCTTTTTACATATCCATTATGAGTAATAGTAACTACCATTGGCTCATTAGGGATTAAGTCTTCCATATCAATTTCGTCATAAGAATCTTCAATCTCAGTTCTTCTCTCATCAGAGTATTTTTCTTTGATTTCAACTAATTCTTCAACAATAATTTCATTTAATCTTTCTTCAGATTTTAAAATTGCTTCTAATTCTGCGATTAATGCTAATAATTCTTGATATTCAGCTTCTAACTTATCTCTTTGAAGACCAGTAAGTCTTCCTAATCTCATGTCTAATATTGCTTGAGATTGGATAATACTTAAACCAAATCTATTTTGTAAACTCTCTTTTGCTTCCCCATCATTTGCAGATGCTCTAATAATTTTAACAACTTCATCAATATTGTCTAAAGCAATTTTTAAACCTTCTAGAATGTGTGCTCTAGCTTTTGCTTTTTCTAAATCAAAAATTGTTCTTCTAATAATTACAGTTTTTCTGTGCGATAAGAAAATATTTAAAAGTTCAGGTAACTTAAATACTTTAGGTTCTTTATTATGAACTGCTAAAAGAATAATTCCGAATGTTGTTTCCATAGGAGTTGATTTATAAAGATTATTTAATACAATCTCATTCATCGCGTCTTTTTTAAGTTCAATTACAACTCTGATACCATCTCTATCAGATTCATCTCTTACTTCTGAAATTCCTTCAATAGCTTTATCTTTAGCTAAATTAGCAATTTGCTCAATAAGTCTTGATTTATTTACTTGGTATGGAAGTTCATCTAAAACGATTACTTCTTTTTTACCTTTTGTTTCAATATGATGTTTAGCTCTAATTTTAACTCTACCACGTCCAGTATTATATGCATCAATAATACCTCTTCTTCCGAAGATTGTACCACCAGTAGGGAAATCTGGTCCTTTAATAAAATGCATTAATTCATCAGCTGTAGCTTCTGGGTTTTCTATCACATGTAAAATAGCATCTAATAATTCACCTAAATTATGAGGTGGAATTTTAGTTGCCATACCAACTGCAATACCTTCTGAACCATTTAATAGTAAAGTAGGAACTCTCGTTGGAAGAACAGCAGGTTCTTTCATCGTATCATCGTAGTTAGCAACATGATTAACAGTATCTTTATCAAGATCTTTTAATACTTCTTCAGAAATTTTAGTCATTCTAGCTTCGGTATATCTCATTGCTGCGGCGTTATCACCATCAACAGAACCGAAGTTACCTTGACCATCAACTAAAGGAGCTCTCATTGAGAAATCTTGTGCCATTCTAACTAGCGCATCATAAACTGAAGTATCACCGTGTGGGTGATACTTACCAATTACATCACCAACAATTCTTGCAGACTTTTTGTAAGCTGACTTTGAAGAAATATTTAAATCATGCATAGCATATAAAATTCTTCTGTGAACTGGTTTTAATCCATCTCTTGAATCAGGTAGTGCTCTACCAATAATAACACTCATAGAGTAATCTAAATAAGAAGCTTTAACAGAATCTTCAATATTAATGTCAATAATATCTTGGTTTTCAAAAAGGTTTTCCATAAAAAAAGGCCTTTGTATTATAAAATTGAGCTATTTTATCTAAAAAGTGCTTAGTGTAAGTTGTAACGGGTCTTAGAGAGTATAAAAGAAGCAAAAAAACCTAGTTTTTTTATACTTCTTTTGCAGTTATATAATTAACTATTTTTATGTTTTAGAATAGCGTTATATATTTCATCTTTAAGTTTTAATTTTTCTTTCTTTTTGATTTCAACTTGAAACTGATCTGCATGAGATTTTTCCATCTCACAAATTTCTTCATCCAAATTATTATGCTTATCAAAAATACTTACAAAGTAATTATCTTTGCTCTTAAGTTCATTAATTAAATCTCTGTGTTCGTGAAACATTGCTACATCCTCTTAATTTAATTTGTTATTAAAGTATACAAGGAGAAAACTTAATATAGTTTAAATTATTAAGTTCTGTAGTCCGCATTGATTTCAACATATTTGTACCCTAAGTCACAACCATATGCTGTAAAAGATGCATTTCCTACACCAATATCACAGATTACTTTATATTTATCATTTTCTAAAACTTTAGAAGCTTTTGCTTCTTGAGCTTCATCAAAATAGATTTCACCTTTATTAAAAACAATTACATCGTTATAAGAAATAACAAGTTTTTCTTCATCACAAGTGATTCTTGAAGCACCTATAGTTGAAGCAATTCTTCCAAAATTAGGATCTTCTCCATATAAAGCAGTTTTTACTAATAAAGAGTTTGATAAAGCTTTGGCAGCAATTTGGGCTTCTTCTTTTGAAGCTGCGTTAATTACTTCAAAGGCAACAGCTTTTTTAGCGCCTTCTCCATCAGCAACCATCATCATTGCCATATCATGCATAACAAGTCTTAAGGCTTCAATAAAAGCTTCTTTATTATATGCATTTGATTTTTTGTTAGCTAATAACATTACTGTATCATTTGTAGAAGTATCCCCATCAACAGAAATGGCATTAAACGTACTATGAGAATTAAGCTCAATAGCTTCTTTCATATCTTCTTTTGGAATATTTGCATCTGTACATATAAAACAAAGCATAGTTGCAAGATTGGGATTAATCATTCCTGCACCTTTTGATACTGCTCCTATTTTAAATGAGCTTCCATCTTCAAGTTTAACCTCATACATACAATTTTTTTCATAAGCATCAGTTGTCATTATTGCATGAGACAAGTTTTGACCACCTTTTGCAGATAAATCAAAAGAGTTTGCACCATTTACAATTTTTTCAATTGGTAATGGATTTCCAATTACTCCTGTACTACTCATAATTGGATTAACTAAGTCAAAATTCAAAGAAGAAAAAATTGTATTAATATCTTCAATTCCTTTTTTTCCAGTCATTGCATTTGCATTTTTTGAATTAATTAAAACAAAATTTGTTTTAAAATTCTCGTCATATTGTAAAAAATGTTTTAGTGGTGCAGCTTGAAATTTATTTTCAGTAAAGACAGCTTCTACATCACAAGGTTCATTAGTGTAAATAAACCCTAAGTCTTTATCACCACTTGGTTTTAATCCTGCGCTAATTCCATCACAGTTAAAACCATCTATTTGATCAATAAAACCTTTTATAGGTAAAATTGTAAACATTATATATCCTCTGGTTTATTTTTTAAATTAATAATTCTTTTTGATCTAGCAATACCTTTTTGAGAACCAACTAATAACAGCTTACATTTAGCATTAATAATTGTTGTTCCTTTTGGCATCTGAATAAACTTACCTTTTGATTCTGTAATACCAATAACTGAAACTTTTAGTCTATCTCTTAAATGTAAATCTTTAACTTCATGATTAACAACCCAAGAATCTTCAGAAACTATAACTTCTTCCATATCAATAGGTGTATCTCTTTTGTATAAGAATTCATCTAAAACATTTTCCATATCTGGTCTAATTGCCATTGCAGATACTCTTTTTGCCATTAATGACGGAGTTGCAACAACTTTATCAGCACCAAGTTTTTTAAGTCTAATCTTTTCATTTTGTGTTTCGGCATTAGAAATAATTAAAAAAGGACTACGTCCTAGCTCTTTTTCATATAGTCTTACAGATGCAATTAAAGTAATATTGTCTGAAATATTTTTTGATAAAGATATTGCGCCTTTTGCAGAACTCAAATGTGATTTAAGAAAAGCAAGCTCTTTATAAGGCTCTTCTTTTACATAATATGGATAACCATTCTCTTTTGCTATTTGTTCAATATCTTCACTTGGATCAACTACAACAAACGGAATATGATTTTCCCTAAATTGTTTAGCTAACTGAGCTGTATATTCATTGTGATAGAAAATAACAAAGTGACGTCTAAGTCTAGCAATTTTATAAAGCATATTTCTTTCCTTATAAAGATCAAATAACCTACCCTTTACAACAGCATCAATTAATACAGCAGTAGATAATGTAAATAATGCAAACCCAAAAATAATTAATGTAATAGTAAAAAATCTTCCAGCTGGTGAGATAGGAGCAATTTCTCCAAATCCAACAGTAGTAAAAGTAATACCAGTTTGATAAATAGCATCTAATATTGGAAAATCATCAATAATGATATATCCAAGTGTTCCAATCATCATAATGACTTGAACTAATACAAGTGGTAATCTAAAGGGTTTTAATTGTGAGTATATTACGGGGTTAAGGTCGTATTCAGGCTTGGCTGTTCTTATTTCCCAGCCAAGTGCTTTTTTTATTCGCTTGAGTAAGCTCATGAAAGCACTTTTCTAGTGCTTTCTTAAGAGTGTTTTTTAAGAGTTCTTAGCTCTTTAGCAGAAATTCTGATCTTTTGAGTAGTACCGTCTTCTAAAGTAACTCTTACAGTTCTTAAGTTTGGTAAAAATCTCTTTTTAGTTCTGTTTTTCGCGTGACTTACGTTGTTTCCAACCATAGGTCCTTTTCCTGATAATGCACATCTTCTTGACATTTGTCTTCCTTATATAGTGAATAATATTTGCGTATTGTATCCAATAAATCTTAAGCGTAATTTAAACACTCTGTATAATCTCATTAACTCTTTGTAAATTTTTTAATAATGTATATTTCTTGGCAATATTTCTATTTTGTTTCTTAATTTTCTTTAATTCATCTTTTTGCATAAGTAGTGCATCAACTTTAAAGGGAGCTGATCTATCACTAGGACTTTCCATAGTAGCGAATACATCAATTAACTCTTTTGAATGATTATTAGCAGTTGTAAATACTGCACATTTACAGAACATTGCTTTTAAAACATTAGTTGCAAAACTACTATTATGTGTAGGTAAAAGAAATATATCAGAAGCTAAGAATAGTTCATTCATATTATCATAATCCTCAACTAACATAATTCGTTCTGAATAATCAAATTTTGAAAGTTGGAATTTTAATGAATATATTTGTTTATGATCAGCTGCAATTAAAGCAATAAAATTGTCTTCATTTAATGAAAATATAGTTTCAATAAATTCTTTTACCCCTGAAGACTTAATATTATTTCCAGTAAAAAGAACTATTCTTTTTTTAGGATCAATTTCTAGCTTCTCACAAACTCTTTGTTTTACTATTTTAGTTTTTTCATATTCAAGATTTACACTTGGGTAAACAAGTTCAATAATCTCTTCATTTATATTAGCCTTAGAGGACATGTCTTTTTTTAATTTTAAAGAAGGAACAATTACTTTTTTTGCATTGCTTGCATTTTCTATTGCTTTATCATCAATAGCTCCAGAGTGAAAATATACATCAGCATACTCTTTTTTTGAAAAAGACAGTTTTTTTAATAAACCTTGATCTTCTAAAGTTTTAATATTTTCTTGTTTTTCTAATTCTTCAATTAATTTTGTTTTTGCTTTATATGTTATAGATATTGTACTCATTAAAACTCTTTATTTGTGAAATGCATAAATTGGGCTTTGCGAAATTTTTATATTATCTTTTTGTAATACTCCAAATTTATCGTAAACTTTATTAAAATCAGTTAACTCTATTACTCTATTCCCATGTGTCCAGATAATATCTAATTTCTGTGATTTCTTACTAAGTGTAAGAACATATAAATCTTTTGAAACAGTAAAGTTTTCAAATTTACTATTAGCTAAATACTCTTTCATCGTTTCATTAATAGAAATTAACTTCTCAGATAAAGTTGTGTTTTTATATGAAATAAAAAACTTATCAATTTTACGTGAAGCAAAAACTAACAAGCAATATCTTAGATAGTTATTTAGTTCTTCTTCTTTTGAAATACTATCTTGGAAGTTAAGTTCAAAATAAAGATTATCATTTGTAATTCTTTTACTTAACATAGATAAAGAATAATACATATCAATTTTTTTGCTAAAATTGAATATACCTAAGTTTTTCTTTTCCGGTATATCTGAATTCTTAACATTTAGATTAATTAATGTTTTATCATATAAAGGAGATTCATTATCAAAAAATGATTTTATTTTTGAAAATAAAAATATTTCCTTCGTATCATTATTATCATTGATAGTTAATATAGTTAATTTTTTTTCATCTTTTTTGGGATTTAAAAAATCATCATAATTTAGCTTTTTTCCTTTTAGGATATAAGAAAAAAGAAAAATAAGTGGATAAATTAACGCTGAATGTAGGGTACTTTTCATATTGACTCTTTTTAAATTTATTTTTGCAGATTATAAAAATTTTACTTCACTATTTCTTAATCCAGTTAAAAACATATTATGATATAATATTTACCTTTATAATATAACAAGGAATAAAAACTTTGAACAATAAAAAAACTATTTTTTTAGATAGAGATGGTGTTATAAATATTGACAAACATTATCTTTACAAAATAGAAGACTTTGAATTTACAAATAAACTATTTGAAACTTGTAAACATTTTCAATCTTTAGGATACCAAATAATAGTAATTACAAATCAATCAGGTATTGGTAGAGGTTACTTTAGTGAAGAAGACTTTAATAAATTAACTACATGGATGATTAAAGAATTTAAAAATAATAACATTGATATTCTTGATGTATTTTATTGTCCTCATGAACCTAATGATAATTGTGAATGTAGAAAACCTAAACCTGGCATGATTAATGAAGCTTGTAAAAAATATGAAATTGATTTAAATAACTCGTGGATGATTGGGGATAAACCATCAGATATTGAAGTGGCTTTTAATGCAGGGATTAGTAATTCTATTTTAATTAATAGTGAATATACGAATAATAAAGATGAAATAAAAACAAATAATATTGTAACAACAATTGAAGAAACTATAAATATAATCAAGGAATAATATGAACTATACAGATATCGATTTTAATAAAAAAACTATTCTAATTACAGGAGCTGCTGGATTTATCGGTAGTAGCCTTGCATTCTATTTTCAAGAAAACTATCCAAACGCAACTGTAGTTGCATTTGATTGTTTTAGATCAGGGGAAACATTCTCAAATGGAAACCTAAAAAGCTTCGGTCACTTTAAGAACCTACTTGGTTTTAAAGGTATAGTTGTAAGCGGAGATATTAACGATAAAGTTGCATTAAAAGAATTAGAAGATAACTATAGTTTTGATTATATTTTCCATGAAGCAGCTATTTCTGATACAACCGTGTTAGAACAAGATGTAATGATGAAAACAAATGTAAATGCATATGAAGATTTATTAAAAATTGCAATTAAACATAATGCAAATATGATTTATGCAAGTTCTGCGGCAACATATGGAGATAGCGATAGATTTGAGATAGGATATGAGCAACCAAATAATGCTTATGGATTCTCAAAAGTTGTGATGGATAATGTAACAGCCCAATATCTAAAAAAAGATTTAGATATCTCTATTGTAGGATTAAAATATTTTAATGTTTATGGAAATAGAGAATTCTTCAAAAATAGTACTGCTTCTATGGTAGTTCAATTTGGACATCAAATAATGAAAGGTTTAACTCCAAAATTATTTGAAGGTAGTGATAAAATTCTAAGAGACTTTATTTATATTGAAGATATTATCCAAGCAAATATTAAAGCTTGTGCTCCAAAAAAATCTGGAGTTTACAATGTAGGAACTGGAAAAGCAAGATCTTTTGAAGATATTGTAAATATTTTACAAAAAGAATTAGAAATTGATAATGGTAAAGAGTATATACCAAATCCATTTGTAGGTTCATACCAATTCTTTACAGAAGCAAATATTGAATCAACAAAAGAAAATCTAAACTATGATCCTAAATATACAATGGAAGATGGAATAAAAGCATATATTCCAGAGATTAAAAGATTATTCAAAACAGAGGTTAAATAAATATGATAAATATAAATAATAGACCAAGTATTTTAGTAATTGGTGACTTAATGATTGATCACTATTTATGGGGAAGTAGCGATAGAATTTCACCAGAAGCACCAGTACCTGTAGTAGATATTAAAAATGAAACTACAGTTTTAGGTGGAGCAGGAAATGTAATCAATAATCTAAGAAGTTTAGGTAGTGATGTAGGAGCTATTTCTGTAGTAGGAAAAGACTATATTGCTGTTGAATTAAAAGAATTACTTACAAAAACTGGAACTCAATCATATTTAATTGAACAAGATGGAAGAAAAACTTCAAAAAAATCTAGAATTATGGCTTCTAGAACTCAAGTTGTAAGATATGATCAAGAGAGTAAAAATTCAATATCATTAGAATCAGAAAAAAAAGTTTTTGCTAAATATCAAGAGATATTAAATAGATATGAACTAATTATTCTTTCTGATTATGGAAAAGGTGTTTTAACGGAAAGCTTATGTTTAAAAATTATTGATTATGCAAATGAGAAAAATAAGAAAGTTTTAGTTGATCCAAAAGGCGAAGATTATTCTAAGTATTCTGGAGCTTATCTTTTAACACCAAATAAAAAGGAAGCAGAAGTTGCATCTAAAATTGAGATCTATAATGATGCTACATTAAAAAAATCATTATTAAAATTAAAAGAAGATGCAAATTTAACTCTTTCAGTAATTACATTAAGTGAAAATGGAATAGCAATTTTAGATAATGATGAAGTAACTATAAAACCAACAGTTGCTAGAGAAGTATATGATGTAACTGGTGCAGGAGATACAGTAATTGCATCTTTAGGATTTGCTCTAAGCTTAGGGAATGATATATATAAATCAATCGAGTTTGCAAACTTAGCAGCTGGTGTTGTTGTAGGTAAAATAGGAAGTGCTACAACTACAATTGATGAAATTACAGAATATGAATCAAGTTTACATAAATCAAATAGCTATAGCCATATTAAAACTATAGAAGAGATAGCGAAATTATCTAAAGAGTTAAAACAAAGAGGTAAAAAAGTAGTATTTACTAACGGTTGTTTTGATATCTTACATGTAGGACATGTTAAATATCTTGAAACTGCAAAAAGCTTTGGGGATGTATTAGTTCTAGGACTAAATTCTGATGATTCAGTAAAAAGATTAAAAGGTCCATCTAGACCTGTTAATACTCAAGAAGATAGAGCTTATACTCTAGCAGCACTTGAAAGTGTTGATTATGTTGTATTATTTGAAGATGATACTCCATATGATTTAATTAAAACTGTAAGTCCTCAAATACTTGTAAAAGGTGGAGACTACGAAGGTAAAGATGTAGTGGGACAAGATTTAGTTGATGAATTAAAACTTGTTGAATTTGTAGAAGGAAGAAGTACTACAAGAACTATTCAAAGGATAAAAGAAAATGAAGCAAACGATAAGTAACGAATTTCAATCACATTTAGAAACAATCAATAATGTAATAAATAATATGGAAGATGAACTTGTAAGTGCTTCTACATTAGCTGTAGAGACATTAAAAGCTGGTAATAAAATTCTTTTATGTGGAAATGGTGGAAGTGCTGCAGATGCACAACACATCGCGGCTGAACTTACGGGTAGATACAAAACAGAAAGAAGAGGATTACCTGGAATCGCTCTTACAACTGATACAAGTGCTTTAACTGCAATTGGAAATGACTATGGTTACGATAGAGTATTTGATAGACAAGTTGAATCTCTAGCTAATAAAGGTGATTTAATCATCGGAATTAGTACAAGTGGTAATAGTGGAAATGTAGTAAGTGCATTAAAACTAGGTCGAGAACTTGGTTGTAAGACATTAGGATTTAGTGGAAGAGACGGAGGAGCTATGAATGAAATGTGTGATATTAATCTAGTAGTACCTTCTAATAATACTCCAAGAATTCAAGAAATGCATATATTATTCGGACATACTATTTGTCAAATAATCGACAATGAACTAAGCTAATTATTTATTAATTAGCTTTAGTACATCATCTGAGGTAATTGTTTTCATACAATCATGATGTTTTAAAGGACAAGTCCTTTTCATACAAGGTGAACACTCTAAATATTTTGAAACTATTGTTTCTAATGGATTCTTCCATTGATTAGTTTCAGCAAAACTTGTAGGTCCAAAAATAGCAATAGTATTTACTTTATAAACAGCAGCTACATGCATCGGACCACTATCATTTGTAATAAAAATATCTAAAGCTGCAATTTTTTCTATTAACTCCGGTATAGTTGTTTTACCTGCCAAGTTTTCATAATTACTCACATCATTTTCAATCAAAGTCTTTTCAATATCAGCAGCCATCTCAGTTTCATTTGGACCACCAAATATCATAATATCATACTTTTTTGATAGTTCAATAGCAACCTTAGCAAACTCTTCGGGATACCATCTTTTTGCACTTCCATAAGTAGCTCCTGGATTAATACCTAAAGTTGGTTTTTTATACCACTGAGGCTTAAATCTAAGCATTAGATCACTTGCTTTATACTCAGTATTTAAAGTCTTATTTAAAAAGTCATTATATTTCAATACTTGATGTTTAGTGATTTTTTCTTTTTCAAAATTATAGTTCTCTTTAGTATCTAAAAACTTTAATAAAAGTTTTGAGTAAAATGAGCTTCTAAAAGATATAGCATAATCAAAATCTTTTGCTTTTTTTGCTAATTGATAAACTGATAAAAGTCTAACTAAACTCTTTTTTGTATTATCAACTATAATATTAGTAATACGCTTGTCATTAACAAAAAGTTGTGTTGATACGTATGAACCAACAATAGTAACTTCTGCACCTTTATAGTGCTTTAGAAGGTTTTCAATAGCAGGTGTTGACATAATAGCATCACCTAACCAAGTAGGTATCTCAATTAATAACTTCATTTATAACTTCCAGTGTTTCTTGCACATTTTTTTCGATTGAAAAATTCTGAACAATTTTTAAATTTTCTTTTTTTAGTTTTTCTATTTTATCATCATTTACAAGCAGGTCATCTATTTTTTCTACTATAGAATAATCAGTAGGAGTAATCATTGTATACTTATTATTTAATATTTCACTTGCACCATTTTGTTTTGTAGTAATAACAACATTTTCATAATTCATAGCCTCTAAAACTACATTTGAAAAAGGTTCATATTTTGTTGGGAATAAAAAGATATCACTAATAGAATAAAAGTCTTTAACATCAGTTCTTGGACCTGTGAAAATTACCTTATCCTCAATATTTAATTCTTTAGCATAATCTTTATAATATTGAATCTTTTTTTCTTTACCAACAATAAAAGCTCTAAAGTTTTTATTTTGTAATTTTGATAAAATTTCTAAAAACTCTTTAACACCTTTTCTTTTAAAACCACTACCAACATATAAAATTGTTTTTTCTTTACTTCTTGAAGCCAAAGAGAATTCGTCTTTTAAATTACTATAAGACAATTCATAATTTGTCTCTTCTAATTTAAATCCATTATAAACAACTTTTATTTTATCTTCACTAATTCCATATGTTTCTATAATTTCATTTTTAATCATATTAGAATTTGCAATTATTCTTTTCGAATTATTAAAAGTTCTTTTTTCTAAATACAAATATACTGCATGTAAAGGATTAAATTTGGATTTATTTTCAATACTTAAGAATACTTTGTGAACTCCATCCCCTGCTCTATAAATATCAGGACAAGAGATTCTCTCCAAAGAAAAATAAAGAGAATCTTTTTTATTTTTACAAACCTGAATATTAAACAATATAACTCTTAACCAAGAAGGTAAAAATTTAGGGATATTAGAAAATACCAGTTCATGTTCAATATTAAGTTTTTTAAGTTGTTCAGATAAACGAGAGAGGTAAACCTCTGCTCCTCCAAATTTTGTTTTATTTGCTCTTATAAATTTAATTTTCTGCATTTATTTCTTCTTTAGTTTTAATATATAAAGCAAGAGCAATTCCATATAAAGTATAAAAATATAATTGTTCACTATCACCAAAGAAGCTACCAAACATCATTGAAGCAATATAACCTATAGTTCCTAAGAAAATAAAAACTCCCACAAATTTAAATTCTTTATTATATTTAAATATATAATGACTGATTTTTAAAAGATAATATAAAAAAATCATAAAAAAAGTTAAACCAAATATTCCTAGACTCAATAATATACTTATAAAATCGTTATGAGCTTGTCCATATAATTTATAAGGAATATTTTCTGGTTTATCTTTCCAAATATCATTTATTTGATTATTATACAAAAATCTACCATACCCCAAGGGGATAAATGGTTCTTGAATTCTATACAGTATTACAGTCTTCCACATGGCTAATCTTGAAGCTGTTGAATGACCTAAAGAATGTTCTTTAATCAGTATGTTATATTCAGAAGGAGAATAATCACCTAAAAATTTAGTTTTAATAATCATGTTATAAATATTATATCTTGTATCAAAATTTTTTGAAGAAAATGTAAATCCAACCAAAAAACATAAAACAGTAAATAATGATATAAATTTAATTAATCTGTTTGAATAAAAGAAAAGAAAATTGGAAATAAATATAAGAATCATACCAATAAATGTAGCTCTAGTATTATTTCCAATTATAGATAATAAAAATACAATAAAAAGAATAATTCCAATATTTTTATATTTTGTAAATAATAAAGCAATTGAAATAGAAATTGAATACGTAGCCCAGATACCAAACCTTTCTCCACCACCATTATCAAGTAATCCACCTGCTCTAAATGGCCAAAGAGCACCTTCATACCACATAAATAAATTAATCATTGCATGGATAACCAAACAAAATATTACTATATAGATCAAATAATATATTTTTTTTTCATTATGTTTTACTATAAATATAAATAAACAAATTAAAACAAAAAAAGGCTTTAATATTTCTCCTCTTATTTCACTTAATGTTTCTTTTAAATCAATTGAAAAAAAAGCAGAAATGAGAGATATGAGTAGCAGACCAAAAAAGATAAATAAGAAATATTTAAGTTTTTTAATTTTTGAAAAAAACTCTTTATTTGTTGTAGAAAATAATACAATAGCAAAAATAAGAAATGAATAATTCTGAATTGCTGTAACTTTTGCAATTGGTAATGTCACAAAAAAAATAAATAATAAAAATAAATCTAAATGCCATTTATCATTAATTCTTTTTATATTATTAATCATTAAATAATCTCCATAATTTTTTTAACAACTAGATCAGGTTTAATATTATTAGCAATTTTACTTTTATCTTGAAGTACCAAATCTTCATACCCCCAAGGGTACCACTTATTCATATTAGTTTTCCCACTAATAGAAATAGTTTTTGTTCCAACGGCAGGAGCTAGATGCATAGCACCTCCGTCTAATGTTATAAATAATTTCACATTTTTAATTAAACCTGATAAATCATGTAAAGATTTAGTTTTTATAAAAAAAACATTATTAAATTTATTTGATAATTCTTCAGCCATTAAAAAATCATCAGGTTCGGCACTAATTAAAATCTTTTTATCATTTAATTTTTCAAAAATAGAAAAGTAATTTTCAATAAAATATTTATTTTCATCAATACGTGAAGAAATATGAAATAAAATATGATCACTATATTCTGTGTATTTATTAAAAAGATATTCTTCAACAAAATAAAATGTATTTTCATTATCATAATTTACACCAAAAGGTAATAAACAATCAAAACAAAACTCAACTTCATTTTTATTGTGATTAGCTTCTATATGAATAGAAAACTTATCTTTACCTTTTGGATCTTTGACACCAACTTTATATTTTGCATTTGTAATATTAGAAAATAGTTCTGCAGACTTAGAATAACCACTTCTAAAAATCACAACTGCATCATATTGTTCTCTTTTAATATCAAATAGTATTTTTAATTTACCAAAAGCAGCTTTAACTTTATTCAAAAAACTTTTTTTATGTTTTGGTTTAGTATAGCAATAAATTTTATTAACAAAAGGGTTACTGTTAATAGCATCAAAATTATAAGAATTCACTACTATATCAATTTGGGAATTTGGATATTTTTTTCTCAATCCTTCAATAGAAGGAGTAGTACAAACTAAATCTCCAACATTATCATTTCTAACTAATAAAATTTTCTTATTTGTCAAATCAATCATATCTAACCTACTTCTCTTACTATTTTATTATATACTTCATCTACACATATTTGATTCATTGTATCTTGAGTCCAATCTTTTTTTGAAAAAGACTTTGTATCAATTTTTATATCTTTTTGAATTACATCATGCAGTTTTAAATCTTGATATGGTCCAAACATATTTGATTTAGTAGGACCAAATAAACAAATTGTTCTCTTTTTTAAAGCAATAGATAAATGCATTGTTCCAGTATCGTTTGATACTAATAATTTCATTTGATTTAATATTGTGGGAAGAATATCAACTTTTGTTTTTGCACATAAATCTATTATTCTATCTTTTTCATTAACTTTTGAAATAAACTCTTTAGTTAATGTAACTTCGTATTTTGTAGCACCTAAAACAACAATTTGCAAAGTAGAGTCATCTTTTAATAATTTATTTGCTAAATCAATAAAACTTTCTAGCGGCCACATTTTAAATGTATCTTGAGCACCAAGCTGAAAAGCAATATAAGTTTTACTTTGATCTTTAAAATAAGGTTCAGTATTATAAAATCTCTTAGGAACACTCATTATTGTACTTAAATTAACTCCTGAATATAATCTAACTAAATCTAATCTATTTTCAATATCATGTTGTTCTATACTTACAGGATTATTTAAAAAAATATCTTTATAGTCATGATTTTTATTGTGAGTCATTTTAAGAATAGCCCTTGCGCCTGATAACTTTGAAAAAAAGATATCTTCTGGACCATTCGAATGAAATAAGAAAATAGTGTCAATATTTAATTTTTTTAATTTTTTTATTAATTTTATTTGATTAAAAAAACCTGATTTATATTTTAATACATTATCAACATACTCAAAATTTTCAAATAAAGAATAAAAATTAGAGTTTACTAAAAAATTAATTCTTATAGTAGGGTAATTTACTCTTAAAGATTTTATTGAAGGTGTTGTTAATATAGTATCCCCAAAACCTGTATTAGAAACAACTAATATATTCTTTAATTCAACATCTTTTTTACTTGAAAAAGGGATTATTTTATTTAAATACTTAATAATCTTCAAACTATTTCTCTAAAATCTTTTTATAAATCTCAATAATTTCATCTCTCATACTTATTTTAGAATATTTATTAACAACATAATCTCTTGAGTTTATTTTATAATTAGATAAAGTTTCTTTATCCTGAATTAAAGTATTAACATGATTAGCTATTGCACTTATATCATTTGGTTCAACTAAAAAGAAATTATCATTATTCTTTAAATCTTTTGTACTACCAACATTAGTAGCAATTACTGCTGTATTCATCATCAAAGCTTGATTCACTGATTGAGGCACACCCTCTTTTGAATCTGAAGTTAAAACAAAAATATCTAAAACAGATAATAATTCTTCTGGATTGTTAATATGTCCTAATAAAATAACATTATCTTCAAGTTTATATTTTTTAATTAAATCTTCTATAATAAATCTTCTAGGACCATCCCCTGCAATAAAGAATTTTACATTTTCATGTTTTGACTTAACAATTTTAGCCATTTCAATAAAAGTTTCATGTCTTTTAAATTCACGTAATACTGCAATAATACCAATTGCAATTTCATTATCAGATAATCCATACTTTTTTCTATTATTTAATATATCAAAATTATTAATATTAAATAAATCAGAATCTATACCAGTAGGAATTGACTTAATTTTTGAAGGATTAATTCTATTATATTTAATCATATCATCTTTAACACTCTCACCAGTAGTAAAAATATAATCTGCTAATTCATTAATAAAATTTAGTCTTCCACTTCTTATTTTATTTGATAAATGCCTAGTTCTTATAAATTTTGCTCCAGATAGTTTTGCAGCTATTCCACCAACCCATGTATCTTTACCACTATGAGTATTTATAATATCAATTGTATTTTCTTTAACAATTTTCATTAAAGCAAACATTGTTTTAAAGTCTACATTTCCTCTAAAAGGTAATATAAATACTTTAATATTATTTTCAAGTGCTTTTTCTTTTATTTTTGCATTATCTCTACAAGCAAGAAAAACTTCAATACCTTTTTCTCGTACAGCAATCATTTCATTAATAATTCTTATTTCTTGTCCACCCCAACCGTCAGACCACTCTGTATGTAATACTTTCATTGTAAAATTTTCTTTCTTTTAAATATTTTTAATATAGGATTCATTAACTCTAAAAATAAATATAAATACTTATATTTAGCATCAATTTTAATCTCTTCTTTTCTAATTTCATTTATTTGTTTTAACCATTTTGGCATTAATGCAGACAAAGAATATTCTTGAACGTAAGAGTATGATTTTTCACATATCTCATTATATTCTTCATCACTTTTCAATAATAATTCACTTATCATCGTTTCTACATCTTTTTCTTCTAATGAATTATTTCTTTCTCCTACATTATAATAAGGTAAATCATTTAAAAAGCCATACGACTTACTATCTTTACTATTTTCTATTGCAACCAATGAAGGGACCTTTGAAAAAGAAGCTTCCACAACAGAAGTACCCATACCAATAAATAGATATGCATCTTCTAAAACCTTAGAAAAATTAGAATAACTTAAATTACCATGTAATATTATTCTTTTTTCTAAAGAGTATTCTGCAATTTTTTTCTTCATATATGGCTCTAATTCACCAGTGCCATATATATCATAATGAATATCATAACCTTTTTTTACTAGATTATTAATAATGTCAATCATATACAAATTATATGTTTTAAATTTAGCAAATCTACCAATAGAAATAAATTTATACTTTTTATAAGGTTTTTTACTACTATTCTCTTTATCTGCAACAGGTAAAGGCCATATTGGTGAACTATTAAAATCTGAATTTAAATTATCACTATGGTGTTTTTTTGTATCTTCATTCATAAAAAGTATAGATTTATTTTCTTGATTATCCAGTAAATATTTATAGCATAGCTTTTCAGAAAGGTGTAAGTCTTTATTAAAATATGCACGAGGATGATATACACCTGTAATATATTTACATTTTAGATTCAAGTTATCAATAAGGTTACTAGCAATCCAGTTTGATCTAGGATGAAAAGACATTATATAATCAAACTTTTCAAAATTATTGCTTTGAGAAACTTTTCTTGAAATAAAAGGAAGATATAAATATCTATAATACTTACCTAATTCTATTACTTCAATTTTTGGATCTAATAAATCAGCTATCTCACCTCTTTTTCTTAATATTATAGAAACAGAGTATCCTTGAGAAATCAACCATTTACTCATCCTTAAAATAAGTGTTTCTATTCCACCAGTATATAAGTAATCATAAACAAATAAAATATTTTTATTCAAAACTATGCCTATAATTATTCATTACACATATTACTCTGTTTGCATCGTCTAAAGATAAAATAGGACTAATAGGTAAACTTAATACTTCATCATGTATCTTCTCTGATATAGGATAACTATTTAATTTCCATTCTTTATATGCTTCTTGTTTATTTGGCGCAATTGGATAATGTATTAATGTTTGTATTCCATTATCTAATAAATATTTTTGTAATTCTTCTCTTTTATTTGTTCTAATTACAAATACATGCCATACATGATTATTTTCATCAGTTAAAGTAGGTAATATAATATTTTTATTTTTTATTTTTTCTAAATATAAATTAGCAATAGTTCTTCTATGATTAGTATCTTCATCTAAATGTTTTAGTTTTACTCTTAATAATGCAGCTTGAAGTTCATCTAATCTTGAGTTTACACCTTTATATAGGTTCTCATATTTTTTATGACTTCCATAATTTGCTATTGCTCTAATAGTAGTAGCTAATTCTTCATCATTTGTCGTAATAGCTCCACCATCACCTAGTGCTCCAAGGTTTTTACCAGGGTAAAAACTAAAGCCACTAGCATCTCCTAAGTTACCACATTTTTTGTCTTTAAACATTGCTCCATGAGATTGTGCTGAGTCTTCTATTACTTTTAGATTATATTTTTTAGCAATTTTATTAATTTCATCCATTTCACAAGTTTGACCATATAAGTGAACTGGTAATATAGCTTTAGTTTTAGAAGTAATATTTTTTTCAATTTCTTTTGGGTCAATCAAACAAGTATTTATATTTGGTTCAACTAAAACTGGTGTTAGATTATTTTCACTAATTGCTAGTATTGAAGCAATATAAGTATTAGCTGGAACTATTACTTCATCTCCATCAGAAATAACACCTAATTCTTTATATGATCTTAAAGTTAAAGTTAATGCATCCAAACCATTTGCTACACCTATACAGTATTTAGTTCCACAATAAGCAGCAAATTCTTCTTCAAATGCTTTACACTGTGTTCCTTGGATATACCAACCGCTATCAATAACATCAGTACATGCAGAAATTAAGTCTTCTCTATATTTTGCATTAATACCTTTTAAATCTAAAAATGGAATCATTAATTTTTACCTTTACATTCTTTACAAACAAAAGTTTCATCAGCTTTTTGTCCACATTTACACACATAAGAACTAAATTTTGCAGGATTTCCATACCAAAGTTCATGTTCACCTACATTTTTAGTTACTACACTTCCTGCACCTATCATTGAATATTTTCCAAGAGTAACTCCACCTAATATAGTAGAATTAGCACCAATTGAAGAATATTCTTCAACAACCGTTCTTAGAAATTCTTTTGGGTATTGTTTACTTCGAGGAGTAAAATCATTTGTAAAAGTAACATTTGGTCCAATAAATGAATTATTCTTTAGAGTAATTCCATCCCAAACTTGAACTCCTGATTTAACAGTTACATTATCTTCTATTAATACGTCATTTTCAATAAGAACCTGTGCATTAATATTACAATTCTTACCAATTCTTGCATCTTTAAGAACAACACAGAATTGCCAAATATTTGTATTTTCACCAATGTTTTTACTTTGAACATCAGATAAAGGATGAATCATTACTTAACTACCTTTAAAAACTCATTATAATCAGTTATATAATCTTTTGCATCATAAACATCATTTGCTAAAACCATTAAAACACAGTCTTCACTAAAATCATGCATCGTGCCCCAAATTAAAGCATCTTGAAATAAACCAATATCACAATTATTTAAATCAAATGTCTCTTTTTCTTTTCCATTATCTAAAGTAACTTTACAAGAACCATTAACTGCAATTAAAAATTGTTTTGTTTTATAATGTGAGTGTTGTCCTCTTGGTAAATCAGAATTAGTACCAAAAATATAAAATACTCTTTTCATATCAAAGGGTATTTCCTTATTCTCTTCTAATGCTATAAGCTGACCTCTTTCATCACCCATTACATTAAATTTTTGTAATTCACTTATCATTATATTTACCTAAATACCAATCAATAGTTTTAATAATTCCAGAATCAAAATTCTCATCTGCTTTCCAGCTAAGTTCATTCTCTAGTTTACTTGCATCAATTGCATATCTTCTGTCATGTCCAGCTCTATCTTCCACAAATGTAATTAATTCTTTATATGAATTTAATTTTGAAGAAGGAACTTTCTCATCAAGAATAGAACATATTCTATCTACTATTTGTAGGTTTGTTCTTTCATTTCTTCCACCAATATTATATGTATTTGCTGTAATACCATTATGATAAACAATATCTATACCTTTACAATGATCTAATACATATAACCAATCTCTAATATTTTTACCATCTCCATATATTGGAATTGATTCATTATTTAGTGCTTTTCTAATTATTGTAGGAATTAGTTTCTCATCATGTTGTTTAGGACCATAATTATTAGAACAGTTTGTTATTATTGTATTTAATCCATATGTCTCATTATATGACCTAATAATCATATCTGAGCTTGCTTTACTAGCTGAATATGGAGAATTTGGTGCATATGGTGTTGTCTCAGTAAATAAATCCTTTGGATCTTCAGAAAGTGTTCCATATACTTCATCTGTTGAGATATGATGAAATCTACATTCTTTATAATTATCTTTATATTCAAATGGTTTATTCATCCAGTAATTTTTTGCTACATCTACTAGGGTATATGTTCCATTTATATTTGTTTCAATAAAAATCCCTGGATTTTTTATTGAGTTATCCACATGTGATTCTGCGGCAAAGTGAATTACCCCTTGAATATTATATTCTTCAAATATGAATTCTATTAATTCTCTATTAGAAATATCACCTTTTATAAATTTATATCTTGGATTTACTTCACACTCTTTTAGATTTTCTAAATCTCCTGCATATGTTAATAAATCAATATTTATTAAATTATACTCTGGATACTTCTCTAGAAAGTATGGAACAAAATTACTTCCAATAAATCCTGCTGTTCCAGTTAGTAAAATACTTTTTTTAATCATTTTCTACTAACTCCACTAGATATTTCCCATAACCATTTTTTGATAAAGGTTTTGCTATTTCTAAAACTTGTTCTTTTGAAATCCATTTATTATTGTAAGCAATTTCTTCTAAACAAGCTACTTTATAACCTTGTCTGTGTTCAATTGTTTGTACAAATTGTCCAGCTTCAATTAAACTATCGTGAGTTCCTGTATCTAACCATGCAAAACCTCGTCCTAGTAATTCAACTTCTAGTTTATTTTGTTTTAAATATTCTTCATTTACTGTAGTAATTTCTAATTCACCACGTTCTGATGGTTTTACATTTTTTGCAATTTCAATTACACTATTATCATAGAAGTATAATCCAGTTACTGCAAAGTTTGATTTAGGGCTAACAGGTTTTTCTTCAATACTAATTGCTTTTTTATTTTTATCAAATTCAACAACTCCAAATCTCTCAGGATCTTTTACTTGATAACCAAAAACAACGGCACCATCTTTTATTGAAGCAGCTTTTTGAAGCATTGGAGAAAATCCTTGACCATAAAATATATTATCACCAAGGATTAGACATACACTATCATCACCGATAAAATCTTCCCCTAAAATAAATGCTTGGGCTAATCCGTCAGGAGAGGGTTGAACTTTATATTCAAGATTGATACCCCAATCACTTCCATTACCTAATAACTCTTCAAATTTTCCGATATCTTCTGGAGTTGATATTATTAATATATCTTTTATTCCAGCTAGCATTAATACTGATAATGGGTAATAAATCATTGGTTTATCATATACAGGTAATAATTGTTTGCTTATTGATTTGGTAATAGGATATAGTCTTGTCCCACTTCCTCCTGCTAATATTATTCCTTTCATCTATTTCCCCTTTACCATCTCATTAATATTTTTCTTAATAAACTCAAAATCTAGTTCCATTAAACAGTCACTAATTTTAGTTCCATTACAACCATCTTTTCCACATGGTAAACAATCCCTATTCTCAGCAATAACTCTATGTTTTCCCATTTGTTGGAAACCATTTCTTTTCAAGTAAGCACTTTCCATACAATTATTATCCCAAGGGCCCCAGTGGTCAGTCCCACTTGGTCCAAAAAATGCAAGTACAGGTATATCATTTGCAGCACTAATATGCATAATTGAAGTATCAACACCAATAAATGCTAAAGCTTTTTTATTTAAACATGCTGTTTGTTTTAATGTAAACTCTCCAGCATAAGTAATAGGCTTTGATTTACATAGTTTTAAAATTGCTTCTAGTTTATCTAATTCATGTTTTACAGGAGCTGCTGTTAAAACAATTTTTTTATTTAATTCTAATTCACAGTAATCAATAATTTTTGCCATTGTTACATCACTGATACATTTGAACATCCATCTAGAAACTGCATGAATATGTATAAATTCTTTTTCTTTTAAATTAGATTCTTTTATCTTCTCTAACACTTTTTTATCATCATCTTTAGACCAAAAAATTTCTACTTTTTTCTCTTTTATATCTAAATCTAACTCTCTTAAAGAATCTAAATCCATCTCTAGAGTATGTCTAAATTCTTGAGAAGGTAAATATATATCAAAAACATTTTTAGTTAAAATATTTTTACTTCCTGGATAACCAATTTTTAATTGAGCACCACTTAATAATGATAATTGAGCTCCCCTATCACCTTTAGTTGTATTTATAATAATATCATAATTATTTTTTCTAAAAGATAAAGCAAACTTTACTTCTTCAACTACTCTTTTTAAAGGTGAAAGTTTTTTTACTTTATTTCTATCATAAATTATTACTTCATTAATATTAGGATTTAGAGTTACCATATCTTCACAGCCTTTATTAACTGCTATATCAATTAAAGCATCAGGATATGCTAATTTCAAATTCTTAATTAAAGGAGTTGTTAATAAAACATCTCCAATATTACGAAATTTCATTATTAATATTTTTTTAGGATTAGTTATTTTCATTTTACGTATTTCCAGAATGTGTATTGAGAATAAAGCTTAGCAATAATGAAACCATGGTAGCCATCTAAAAAACCTTTTTTTATTATAAATAATTTAAAAAAAGTCCAATATGGATTAACAATAGCTTTGAATAAAGATTTCTTTTTATGATTTAAAGATGAATATCTATTTTGTTTCTGAATAAATTCTTCAATACTATCATAAGCTAAATGTATCATATGATTTTTTAAATGACTTGGAGTTATTTTCATTTGCACACTTTCATGCACAGGAACATCATTAAAAGACCCCTTAGTTCTATTAAATAATCTAATAGAATAATCAGGATAAAGACCACATGATTTAATATCTTTTCCAAAGAAGTTATTTAATCTTGCAACAAAATATCCATCTGAATTAGGATTTTCAATAGTTTTAAGTATTTCATCTTTTAATTCATTTGGTATTCTCTCATCACTATCTAAAACAAAAACCCAATCATTTGAAGCTAGTTCAACTGCTTTATTTTTTTGAGCACCAAATCCTAACCACTCTTGAAATAAAACTTTTGCACCTAATTCTTTTGCAATTTCACATGTTTTATCAGATGAACCACTATCTAAAATAAGCACTTCATCAGCAAATAAAGAAGATTTAATTGCATCTGCAATAAATTTTTCTTCATTTTTAGTAATAATTACAATTGAAAGCTTATTTGTATAAGTGTTCATATTGATTCTTCCATCTTTGGTGTAACCAGAACCACTCTTCGGGTTTATCTTCAATAATTTTTTGTGTAACATCAGCTTGTGATTGTACACATTTTCTAATATCTTCTTCTTTATTATCTGTATTATCAACTGGTATTGCTTCAAAAAACTTAACTACAAAATCACCATCATTCTTATTTTGAATAAATGCTGGAATAATTATAGCATCAAACTTTTTAGCAAGTACTGCAATACTTGGAGTATGTCTTGCTTTTTTACCAAAGAAATCAATTAAAATACCTTCTGTATCTTTTGTATTTTGATCTACAAGTAATCCAACTGGTCTATTAGATTTTAATGATTTAACCATTCCCTTCATAGCACCAGATTTACTTAACAATTCAATATCAAACTGCTCTCTATTTTTTGTAAGAATTTTATTCATTACTTCTGAATCTAAATCTCTTCCAACAACAGCTAAAGGCGTAAATTTAGCGGCAATACTTAAAGATAGTAGTTCCCAGTTTCCATAATGAGCAGTAAGTAATATAATTCTTTTATTTTCACTTAAAGCATTTTCAATAATTTCACTATTTTCAAAAGTAACTTTTTCTAATACTTCTTCTTTACTAGCCCCTTGATTTTTTATAAAATCTGCTAATGTATAAATTAAATTCTTATAACACTTTTTAGTAATATTTGTTTTTTCTTCTTCAGATATTCTATCTTCATAAGCTAAATCAAGATTTACTTTTGCTATTTTTCTGTGTTTTTTATCCACAGAATAAATTAGAAAAGCTAAAAAGTTTAGAATTGGATTTATAATAAATTTAGGAGTAAATTTTATAAAAAATCTAAATACATAAAATATTGATAAATAAATACTATCCATTTAATAAGTTCTTTGACATTTGTATTATAGTTTCCTCTTTAATTTCACATATTGAGAAATCATTTTTATTTAGTTTAAAGTGGTTTACTTTAGAAGAAGATTTTACCACTTTATTAATTGGAGTTTCATAAACCCTATTTATTGGTGTTGGACCAAAAATTGTGATAGAAGGAATATTAAGTCCCCATGCCATATGTGTAGGACCAGTATCATTTCCTATTAGTAGGTCAGATTTAGCAATTAAAGCCTTTAAAGAGTTTAAATTACATTTAGGCATAGCGTTAGCATAAGAAGAGTTTTCTTCAATATATAAAGCTTTTTGTCTCTCGTTTTCATTTCCCCAAACAACAATACAGTTCTCTTTTAGTTCATTTGCAATATTTGCAAACTTCTCTTTTGGATAGTTTCGACTTTCCCAAGTAGATCCAACAACAAAAACAATATTTTTTTTCTCTTGAGATAAAACTTCATTTACCACATCAGCTTCATTGGAATAAGATAAAAAAGCTTTTTTATTTAATATATTTTCACTTGTAATATCAAAATCTAAAGGATTAGATAAAACTCTCACATTTCTATCAATTGTATTTTCATCATAAGCAATATCTACTTGTTTATTATAAAACAAAGATGCAAACTTTTCACGAATTGAGTCTTTTGAGAATCCTGCAATATTTTTTCCTAATAACTTAGCAACAATTGCAGATTTTATTAGTCCTTGTGCATCAATAACTAAATCATAATTATTCTTAGAATATTTTCTAAGTAAAGAAATTTGTGAAAATATTGCTTTTTTATTTTTTTTGATACTTTTTAGATTAACAGTATATATATTATCTATATCTTTATTTCCTTGAAGTACAGAAGAGAAAGCCTCTTCTACAAACCAATCAATGATAATATTTGGGTATTGTTTTTTTATGTATTGTAAAGCTACCATTGCATGGATAATATCACCCATTGCAGATAGCTTAACTATTGCAAGCCTATTCATTATAATAGCTTTAGTTCTAGACTTTTTGGTAGTTCCAATTTATCAATATTTGCATTTAGCATAAATGATTTATTTTCTAAATCAATTGTTAAGTTATTATTAGAAAGCATGTATGAAACCTTTGGTCTAGATAAATCTTGATTTACTGCAATATTTAATGAAATCATAAAAGACATCCATTGCATAATTTCTAGTTTAGGTAAAAGTTCATTATATTCTAATAAATCTTTCTTAGTAGGTAATGATTTTTTTGAATATTTAATAGTATGAGCAATAATTACTCTTGAAGTATGTAAAAAATCATAATTCAAACCATTTAATATAAAATCAAATGCATTATCATTTGACTTATAGAAGTTAAGTGTTGTACCTATTGTATGTAACTTAGAAGCGATTACTAATAAAGTTTTATATTTATCATCTAAATTGTGTAATGGTTTTAAGACTTCAAATATCTTCCCAGCATTAGTTCCAAAATAAGCACTTTGTTTTTCATCGATTTCAAATCTATCTAATAAGCTTCTAACACTAACGTTATAGTTATTAGGAAACTTACAATTAGAGTTTCTTAATAAATCACTTAAATATACACCTTCACGTACACCTGCACCTGAAGTAATTACTTTAGAGATATTTAATTCATCTAAAATAGTTTTAAAAATAAAAGTACCTTCTTTAATTGTGTCAAATCTATCTTTTTTAACACCTAAAGATTTAAGTTCTTTAATATCTTTTGCATTAATGATTGTTTCTAAATAATCTAATTCTTTTGATGTTTTATATTTATACCCATGAATAATATCTAAAGGATATTCATTCCTTTGCATAATTAATTTAGATAAAGATCTAATACTTCCACCAATACCTACAACAGTATCAGGTATTTCAACACCTAGATTAAAAATCTCTTTTAAATTTTCTAAAATATACTTTTTAGCACCATCAATATCATTCTTATTAAAGAACAATTCTTTCATACGAACAGTTCCTATATTTAATGAAATAGATTTTTGAATTTCACCATCTTTGATAAATGAAAATTCTGTAGATCCACCACCTATATCAACAGTAACAAAATTCTTTTGATGTAATAAATTTAATGCAGCAACTCCACCATAATAGGCTTCTTTTTCACCGTCAATAACTTTGATATTTAAACCAAAATCTTTACTAACTTTAGATAAAAAAACTTTTGCATTAGGAGCATCTCTTAATGCAGATGTAGCTACACAAATAACTTTTCTAGATTTTAATGATTTAGAAATATTTAAAAAAGACTTCAAAGATTCGTAGGCTCTATTCATAGGTTCTTCTTGAAGGTTACCATTATTTTCATAACAACCCTCAGAGATTTTTACCCTACTTTTAGTTTCATTTATTAAGTTAAATGCAAACCTACTACTCTTTTGTAGTACAACCATACGCATTGAGTTCGACCCAATGTCTATAATAGTTGTGATTTTAGCCATTAAGCTTCTTCTTCCACTAGTTGTTCATACTTGAACTTTAACTCTTCCATTGTTTCTTGATTATCTGGATCAATTATAATACAGTCAACAGGACAAACCTCAATACATGATGGTTCTTCATAGTGACCTACACATTCAGTACATCTATCAGAATCAATGATATATATTGGATCACCCTCTTCAATTGCATAATTTGGACATTCATCTCTACATGCATCACATGCAATACATTCGTCAGTAATTATTAAAGACATTTAATACCAATCCTATAGTTAAAATATTTATCTTGGAGTTATAACCTATTCTTCTTTAATAAATTCTTTAATTAGCTCAAATTTTAGCTTATTTTTAGATATAAGTAGATTTTTGTGTGTTTTATAAATAAATAAATCACTACAAATATATAAAGCTGCAGCAATATCAAACTCTCTTATCTCACCACAGAAAAGTACAAAATCGTAATTTTTAGCATTAGATAGTGAGAGTGCAACTGCACCTGGTGATCTATATTTTATTTTATTTTCGTAAAGTTTTTGACAAATTGTAGGATAGGCATAAGCTCTTTCAAAAATTCCAATTTTAGAAAGTCTATTTATATTTAAATCAAGTTTTGAAGAATTAAACAATTTTAAACTTATGATATTACTATCAAAAGCTTTATATATCATCGTATCATTAGCTAAGTTATATACAAAACCAGCAATAATATTATCTTTGTATTTTAAGGCTATTGAAGTACCGTAATAAGGTAAGTTAGACATAAAGTTATCACTACCATCAATAGGATCGATAATAATATTAAAATCGCTTTTAGTATCAATAAAACCACATTCTTCAGAATAAATATTTCCAAAAGTTTTTAGATGTTTAATAAATAGTTTTTCTGCATATAAATCAATATTTAAAGAGTTATCTCCACCATATCCAATAGTATTAGAATAGGATAAATCATTAGAGTTAAGATTAGTATGTATGTAAGTGTAAAGTTCTTTATTAGAAGATAATACAGCCTTTATAAAATTGTTTTTATAAAGGTCTGTAATATTAGTAAGCATTTAGATTATGATAATGCTTCGATTATAGTTTTTGCAGCTTCTCTACCATCAACAGCAGCAGTAACAGCTAAGTGAGCACCTCTTTGGCAATCTCCACCTGCATATACTTTTGCATTAGATGTTTGATATTTATTTGTTTCTACTCCACCCCATGCGTTAGTATCAACATTTAAATCTTTAAGGAAGCTTGGTTTCTCAGGAGAGAATCCTAATGCCATAATAACAACATCAGCCTCTTCAATATATTCACTACCATCATTAATAACAACTTTTTGTCTTCCAGATTCATCTGGCTCAGACATAGAAGTAGTTAATAATTCAACACCAGTAGCTTTTCCATTTTCAACAGCAATAGATTTAGGGCTTACATTAAATACATATTCAACACCCTCTTCTTTTGCGTTTACAACTTCTTTTTTAGATCCTGGCATATTTGCTTCGTCTCTTCTGTATAAACATTTAACAGACTTAGCTTTTTCTCTTACTGATGTTCTAACACAGTCCATAGCAGTATCTCCACCACCAATTACAACTACATTTTTATCTTTTACATCAATATATTCAACATCTTTACCAAGATTTCTTTTTTGAATTCCTGTTAATAAATCCATTGCTAAATGAACGTTAGATGCTTTTTCACCATCAATTCCTGCAAATCTTCCAGCAGTAGCTCCAATTCCTAAATAAATAGCATCGAATTCTTCTTCTAATTGTGAAGCAGCAATATCTTTTCCAATTTCGCAATCTAAGTGAAGTTTCATACCAGCTTCTTGAAGCCAATTAATTCTTCTATCAACTGCAGATTTATCAAGTTTAAATCCTGGGATTCCATACATTAATAATCCACCAGCTCTGTCAGATCTCTCAAACATTTCAACACCATAACCTTTTCTTAAAAGGAAAGTTGCTGCAGAAATACCTGTAGGTCCAGAACCAATAATAGCAATTTTTTTATTTACTTTTTTATCAGTAAATTTAGGTTTCATTCCCTTTGCAAAAGCAGTTTCAGAAATATGAGTTTCAATTGCACCAATTGAAATAGCACCGTGTCCAGTATTTAATGAACAAGCACCTTCACAAAGTACATCTTGAGGACAAATTCTTCCTAAAATCTCTGGGAAAGGAGAAGTTTCATTTGATAAAGCAAATGCTAAATCTGGATTCTTAGTAGCTGTTTGTTTTAACCATGCTGGAATAAAGTTTCCTAATGGACAACCTGTATGACAGTATGGATCACCACACTGCATACATCTATCAGCTTGTTCTTTAGCTCTAGATTTTCCAAATACTTGATATACTTCACCATAATCTTTCAATCTTTGAAGTACATCTCTTTTCTCTGGGTTTATTCTTTCAAATTTAGTAAAGTTTAACATATTAATCTCCCTCGTCCGGATCTAATGGTAACACTGTCATATTTTTAGGTTTTACCATCCAGAAGTTTCTAATTTCTGCTCTAAAGTTTTCTAAAATATTTTGAGCTGCATCACTTTCAGTTTCATGAACATAATCTAAAAGTAATCTTTTCAGATATAGTCTTTCTCTTTCAGTATCATCAGTATCGATTCTAACTGCTTCAATTAACTCTTGGTTCATTTTATCAACAAATGATTTTTCTGGATCATAAACAAATCCAAGTCCACCAGTCATACCAGCACCGAAGTTAATTCCAGTATTTCCTAAGATTACTACAATTCCACCTGTCATATATTCACAAGCATTATCTCCAGTACCTTCAACTACAGAAATACATCCTGAGTTTCTTACACCAAATCTTTCACCTACAGATGCTCTAATGTATAATTTACCACCAGTAGCTCCATATAAACAAGTATTACCACCACCAGCAAATTCCTGACCTTGGTGCATTGGATTAATGATGATTTTACCACCATTCATTCCCTTACCAACATAATCATTAGCAGCGCCATCTAAATGTAAATTCATACCCTTAGAAAGGAAAGCACCAAATGATTGACCAGCAATACCTTTTAGGTTAATATTAATTGAGTTATCTGGTAATCCAGCGTCACCATAGAATCTAGCAACTTCACCAGAAATTAATGCACCAAATGATCTATTTAAGTTAGTAATTTCAGTATTAACTTTAATTGGAGAGTTTGGATTCTCAATTGTTTTATGAACTTTCTTTAATAATTCTTTTTCATATCTATTATCATCAAATGGATCATTTGAAGGTTTTTGACAAGTATCAATACCGTCAATTTTTCTTAAAATATTTTGGAAGTCAAATTTTTGTGCAAATTTGTCATCAATTACTTTTAATAAATCAGATCTACCTACAATTTCTTCAATTGTTGAGTATCCTAATTCAGCTAAGATTTCTCTAACTTCTTCAGCAATAAATGTGAAGTAAGAAATTAATCTCTCAACAGTTCCAGTAAAGTGACCTCTTAAATCTTCATCTTGAGTTGCAACACCAACAGAACATTTGTTAGTATGACAAATTCTTAAGATTTTACATCCAAGTAGTGTTAATGCAGCAGTTCCGAATGCATAAGATTCAGCACCAAGCATAGCAGCTTTAACAACATCTAAACCAGTTTTTAATCCACCATCAGTTTGAACGTGAACGAACTCTCTTAAGTGGTTAGCTTTTAAGGCATTATGAGCTTCTGAAAGACCCATTTCCCAAGAGTTACCAGCATGTTTTAATGAAGTTAATGGAGCAGCACCTGTTCCACCATCTCCACCTGAGATAATAATTTTATCAGCATATGCTTTAGCAACACCTGCTGCAATTGTTCCAACACCAATAGAAGATACTAATTTAACAGTAATTCTTGCTTGAGTATTTACTTGTTTTAAATCGTAGATTAGCTGAGCTAAATCTTCAATAGAGTAAATATCATGATGTGGTGGAGGCGAAATTAGAGTAACACCAGCAACTGTATGTCTTAAAGACGCAATTAAAGGAGTTACTTTGTGACCTGGTAATTGACCACCTTCACCTGGTTTTGCACCTTGTGCAACTTTAATTTGTAATTCTTCTGCTGATCTTAAGTAACCTGGAGTTACACCAAATCTACCAGAAGCAATTTGTTTAATTTTAGAATTTTTTAAAGTACCAAATCTTTTTGGATCTTCACCACCCTCACCTGAGTTTGATGCTCCACCAATTGTATTCATAGCCATCGCCATTGCTTCGTGAGCTTCTGGAGAAATAGAACCACATGACATAGCAGCTGATGCAAATCTTTTAAATACTTCTTCTTTTGATTCTACTTCATCAATAGAAATAGATTTTTTATCAGAATTAAATTCAAAGAAATCTCTAATGAATTTCTTATCTCTATTTCTAACTAATTGTTTTAAACCTTCGAAATCAGTAATTTCTTCTTTTTTCGTAGCAGATTTATTATGCATAGCTTTAGTAGTAGCTGGACCATAATCGTGATATTCACCACCATTTAAGTACTTGTAGAAACCACCTAAATCTAATGGGAACATATGATTATCATCATGATATGCATTAAAGTGAGATTTTTCAATTCTTTCTTCAATATCTTCGTAATCTAAACCAGCTAAATCACTATGTGCATCAGGGAAACAAGCAGTTACGATTTCATCAGATAATCCAATAGCATCGAATAAACCAGAGTTTCTATATGAAGCAATAGTACAAATACCCATTTTAGACATAATCTTAAGAAGACCAGCGTTTAATGCTTTTTGAGTATTTTTAAGAACTCTTTGCATTTCGTACTTAGATAATTCTTTTCTTTCATATAATGCAACAGTTGTAGCATACATCATATATGGATACATTGCAGTTGCACCGAATCCTAATAATACTGCTGCCATATGTGGATCATAAACTTCACCAGTTACAGGTACAATTGATACATAATGTCTTACTTCTTGTTTTAATAACTCTTGGTTAATATAACCAACAGCCATTGCCATTGGAATAAGCTTAGAAGTTTCATTTACTGCTCTATCATCTAAAATAACAACAGAAACACCATTATCTTTAACAGCTTTTACAACATTATCACAAAGTGATTTTAATGATGCTCTTAAATCAGATTTAAATGTAGTTGAGAAGATTTGGTTTTTGTAGTATTCATCATATCTTGGAGATTTTTCATCACCAAATGATACTAATACATCAAATTTTTCTTTCATTAAAACAGGAGATGCAACTTTTAATCTTTTTGCATACTCTGGCTTTTCATCAAGAATATTGTGAATTTGACCAAATCCAGTCTCTAAAGACATTACAACTTTTTCTCTATATGGATCAATTGGAGGATTTGTAACTTGAGCAAACTTTTGTTTGAAGAAGTCAGTAAAGTTTCTATTAACTTGTGAGAAACATGCTAATGGAGTATCATCACCCATAGAACCTACAGGTTCTTTACCATCTTTAGCCATTGGCTCAATCATTTGATCAATTGCTTCATAAGTAATATTGAAATATTTTTGTTTCTTTTCTAACTCTTCAAATTTATAATCAGAAGTGTTTAAGAATGAATCTTCAATATACTCTTGTAAGTAATCCATATCTTCATTTAACCACTTAGAGTAGTATTGAGAAGATTTAAGATAATCATTAATATCATCTTCTTTTAAAACTTTTCCGTGTTTAAGGTCAAGAGCAATCATTTCACCTGATTGTAATCTTCCTCGCTCTAAAATGTTTTCTTCCTCTAAAGATAAAGTACCATACTCAGAAGTAATGTATAATTTGTGATCTTTAGTGATTACATATTTAGATGGTCTTAAACCATTTCTGTCAATTAAACATCCAATATGTCTACCATCTGTTAAAGAAACAGCAGCAGGACCATCCCATGCTTCCATTGCAGTTGCAGTGTATTCATAGAATGCTCTTAAATCTGGATCCATATGAGGTGCATTTTGCCAAGGTGCAGGAACTAATGATCTTGCAGCTTTAAAGAAATCAACACCATTTGCTAACATGAATTCAAACATATTATCTAATGAAGCAGAATCTGAAGAACCAGTTTGAAGAATTGGTAATAATCTTGCAATTTCTTCATCTGAGAAAATTTCTGATTGAAGTTGTTCAGATTTAATTTCAACATTAAATCTATTTGCTTCAACTGAGTTAATTTCACCATTATGTGCGATTGCTCTAAACGGTTGTGCTAATCTCCATTGAGGTAGAGTATTCGTTGAGAATCTTTGGTGAAATAATGAGAACGAGATTTTAAAGTCGTCATCTCTTAAGTCAACATAAAAATGCTTAATATGCGTTGGCATAATAAGCCCTTTGTACGCAATTACTTTAGATGAGAACGTAGGAATATAAAAATCTTTCTTATCTATTAGTTTATGCTCACACTCTTTTCTTGTTAAGTAAAGCATTGCATCAAATCTCTTTGATGACATTAAAGTATTAGGAACGACAAATACTTGAATAATATTTGGTAATGAATCTAATGCTTGTTGTCCAAGAGCATCAGTATCAACTGGAACATTTCTAGTTAATACAACTTTTAAATCATTAAGTTCACAAAACTCTTTAAAAGTATCGATATCTTCAAGATCTTTTGCAAAGATCATTGCTACACCATAAGTTTCAGGTAAATCAATACCATCTTTTGTAGCTACTTTTCTCATAAATTGATCTGGCATAGATAAAAGTAATCCTGAACCATCTCCAGTTTTACCATCTGCTGCCACTGCACCTCTGTGCATCATTCTTTCTAGTGAAGTTATTGCATCTTCTAAATTTTTATGACTTGGTCTGTTTTTCATATCAGCAACAAGACCGAAACCACAGTTGTCTTTAAAAGAAGTTAGTAAGTCTAAATTACAACCCATCATTTTCCTTTATGTTAATCTTTATATATTCCTTAGTAAAGTGGGATAATATACTATTTTTTTGTTTAAAATTCGGTTAAAAGAGTTTTAGAATCACTATATACATTATATAGAGAACAACAAAGTGTCACTTTCTGAAATGATGGTATGATGGTATTAGTAGCAACTTAATTGCAATTAATATGTGACTTTTATGTGACTTTAGAGTAGTACTTTTAGAAGTACTTTTTGTAGTACAAAAACATATAAAATCAAAAAATAATCACTATATTATTAGTTCTATTTTATGGTCTTTAGTAACTTTTAAAATTTAAAAAAATGTACATAATAGTTACACAAGTTTTTACTATAATTTTCTTATATCGAAATATTAAGGAGAAATGATATGAAAAAATTAGTACTAGGAACTATTGCAGCAGCAATGGTAGCAACTTCAGGATTAGCAGCAGAATATACATTAAAATTCTCTCACGTAGTTAGCCCAAATACTCCAAAAGGTAAAGCGGCAGATTTCTTTGAAAAAAGATTAGAAGAATTATCAGCTGGAAAGATTGATGTTCAAGTTTATCCATCTTCACAGTTATATAAAGATAATGCAGTATTAAAAGCATTAAGATTAAACTCTGTTCAAATGGCAGCTCCATCTTTTTCTAAATTTGGTAAGATTGTACCTCAATTAGCTCTATTTGATTTACCATTTCTTTTCAAAGACATTGACCACTTACATAGAGTACAAGATGGTGAAGTTGGAGCAGCTTTAAAAGCTAAAGTTACAGCTAAAGGTATCGTTGCCTTAAATTTCTGGGATAATGGATTCAAACAATTATCTTCAAATAAAAAACCTTTATTAGTACCAGCAGATGCTAAAGGTCAAAAATTTAGAATTATGTCTTCAAAAGTATTAGAAGCTCAATTCCATGCAGTTGGAGCAAATCCACAAATGATGCCATTCTCTGAAGTATATTCAGGGTTACAGCAAGGTGTTATTGATGGTCAAGAGAATACAAACTCTAATATCTTCACAAAAAAATTCCACGAAGTACAAAAACACTTAACAATTACTGATCACGGTTACTTAGGTTACCTTGTAGTAATGTCTAAAAAATTCTGGAATAAATTACCAGCTGATTTACAAGCAAATGTAACTCAAGCAATGAATGAAGCTACTGAAAAAGAAAGAGAATATGCTCAAGAGTTAAATGATTCTCAATTAGCTGAAATCAAAGCTTATGCTGAAAAAACTGGTAAATTAAAAATTTATAACTTAACTGCAGACCAAAAAGAATCTTGGAGAAATGCAGTAAGTAAGATTTACCCTGAGTTCTATTCTGACAGAAAAATCGGAAAAGATTTAATCGAGAAAACTTTAACAACAAAGTAAGTAGGAAATTATGTTTAGTATTATAAGTAAAATTATAGGCTTCATAAATCAATCAATAGCTGTCATCGGTATTACCGGTGGCGTTGCTATTGCTTTTACTAATGTTGTTGCAAGATACGTATTTGATGCATCATTAGTATGGGCAACAGAGCTTACAATCTTTTTATTCTTATGGAGTGCGTTCTTCGCAGCTGCATATTGTTTCAAAAAAGATGCTCATATTGCAGTAACAATTGTATTAGATGTAGTTCCATCACATATTGCAAAGCCAATGTTATTAATTTCACATACAGTGACATTTATATTTCTAATGGCCGTTGCATATTTTGGATACGAATATTTATTACTTGTTGATGAAATAGATGAAAGATCGATTGACTTATGGGATATGCCTATGTGGATAGTGTATTTAGTTATTCCTATTTCTTTTGCATTTGCATCATATAGAGTGGGTGAAAAAATAGTTCAAATTATTAAAACTCCTCATAATGAAGTAGTAGCAGAGAGTGAAGCTGAACAAGTTTTAGCTGGAATGGGAATTGGTTCAAAAGACAATTCAAATGAACATGTTAAAGAATTAAATGACATGGTTAAAGAAGTAGAAAAGAAAACAGGAGGAATGTTATAATGAGTGTAGCAGTATTATTTGGTATATTTTTCTTCCTAGTTATCTTAGGTACGCCAATCGCAATTTGTTTAGGTGCGGCAACATTTACAACATTAATGTTATTTACTGATATCTCTCCAATTGAAGTATCAGCAATGATGTTTGAAAAAATTGAGCATTATTCATTAATGGCAATTCCAATGTTTATTTTAGCAGGTAACTTGTTATCTAAGGGTTCTGCAGCAACTAGAATTATTGAGTTTGCAAAATCAATTGTTGGTCACCTTCCAGGTGGTTTACCGATTTCTGCAATTTTTGCTTCAATTATTTTCGCAGCTGTTTCTGGATCATCTCCTGCAACTGTTGTTGCTATTGGTTCTATTATGTTCGGTGCAATTATGCAAGCTGGTTATCCTAAGAAATATGCTGTTGGTACTATTGCAACTGCAGGTTCATTAGGTATTTTAATTCCACCTTCAATTGTACTAATCGTATATGGTGTTACAGCAGAAGTTTCTATTGGTAAGTTATTTATGGCCGGTGTTGTTCCAGGTATTATGCTTGGAGTAATGATGATGGTTGTTACTTATATTGGTGCTAGAAGATTAGGTTTCAAAAGAACTGAGCCAGCTCCATTTAAAGAAAGACTTACAAAAATGAAAGATGCTTCGTGGGGACTAATGACAATTGTTATTGTTATTGGTGGTATTTACGGTGGTATATTCACTCCTACTGAAGCTGCAGCTGTTGCTTGTATTTGGGCATTTATTATTTCTGTTTTTGTTTATAGAGATATTAAACTTCCAGATTTTTGGTCTGTTTCTTTAGAGTCAGCAAAAACAACTGCAATGATTATGTTTATTATTGCAAATGCAATGTTATTTGCTCACTTCTTAACAATTGAAAATATTCCTCAAGGAATTACAAATGCGTTAATTGAAGCAAATGTTGACAAGTATATGTTCTTATTAATGGTAAACGTTCTTTTAATTTTAGCTGGTTCATTCATGGAACCATCTGCGATTATTATGATTATGGTTCCATTATTACTTCCAGTTGCTATGGCACTGGGAATTGACCCAATTCACTTCGGTATTGTAATTACAATCAATATGGAGCTTGGAATGGTATCTCCACCTGTTGGTCTGAATTTATTCGTAACTTCAGGATTAACTGGTATGAGTATCAAAGATGTTATTGTAGCCGCTTTCCCTTGGACAATGACTATCTTAGCAGGTTTATTACTTGTAACTTATATTCCAGAAATTGCATTATGGTTACCAAACCTAATGTATGGTGGATGATAAGTAGATTTACTAAAAATAAAAAAGGTAAGAGTGTGCTTCTCTTACCTTTTTTTATGTCTAATAAATTTTATAAACAGCTTCTATAAACTATTATTCTTATTACCTAATAAATCATTGATTATCTGTTTATAACTCTCAACTGGATATGCTCCACTTATTTTAGATGATTGGTTAAATATCATAGTTGGTACAGAATTAATACCTCTTTGAAGCCAAAACATCTCTTTATCTTTTATATTTCCTCTACTATCAGGATTATCTAGCTTTTCCATTGCTTTAGTGCTATCTAAACCTACACTTTTTACAACTTCTTCTAAGACTTCTCTATTTGATACATCTTTACTTTGTGCAAAATAAGCTTTAAAAAGTGCTAGTTTTAACTCAGTTTGTTTTCCACTATTCTTTGCAAAATCTAATAAAACATGAGCATCGATTGTTTTTAGCATTCTTCTACCTTCTTGATACTCAAAAGGAAAGCCGACTTCTGCAAAAGATTCTTTGAATTTATCTTGTGTTTCTTTTGCTTGCTCAATTGACATTCCATACTTTTTACTTAAGTGTTCAAGTACTTCTTCTCCCTCATCTACAATATCTGGATTTAACTCAAAAGGATGCCAAGTAATTTGAAACTTATCTTCAACACCTAACTCTTTCAAAGCTTGCTCGAAACGTTTATATCCTACTAAACACCAAGGGCACATAACATCAGAGATGATGTCAACATTTATTTTGTCACTTAAAATCATATTAACTCCTTTATTTTTATTTTTTATTAAACTTACGAAGAACAACTAACATGAGATACCCCTGCAAGGTTAAAAAACTGTGTTGGTTTAAGACTATAGAATTTCTCTTCTATCTCTTTTGATTGCTCAAGATATGGATTTATCATAATTTCTTGTAGCTCTTTTATTAAAGAATATTTCCCAACACTTGCTTGTTTATACGCTGGAACTAAGAACCATTCTCTTAAAGTATATTTTGGATTTACTAGTTTCATTTTCTTTGAAATTTCATCTTTTGATTTTGAGGTACTTAAAATAGATAATTTCCATTTTTCAAACCACTGTGACCAACGATTTTCAAGCTCAGTATTTGATGATATATCTTTATAAAAACTCTTTTTTAAAGCTTCAATACTTTCAGGTATTTGAGATAATTCTCTAAAGAAAATAGTATAGTCAACAGAAGTTTGAACAAGAAGTATTTCAAGATCAACATACAGTTCTTCATCATAAGTATCAAGTCCTAGTTTTGAAGCCCACATTTTTTCCATTTGCGTTTTCATTACACTTTCAAAACTATCTTTAATCTCTTCTAATTTAAGTAAATACTCTTTATTTGATTCTAATAAAACTTTTAATGAATTACAAAATACATTGAAATTCTGTTCAGCGGCAACTGTTTGATTTAAAAATGCAAAATGTCCTCCACCACTTGTCCACGGTTGATATTCAGGGTCAAATTCATCAATAAATCCAAAAGGACCATAATCAAGAGTAAATCCACCAGCTGCACAATTATCACTATTAAAGTTACCTTGACAATATCCAACTCGAATCCAATTTGAGATAAGAGAAGTAAGTCTATTTCTAAACTGCATTGCAAGTAATAATACTTTTTCTTCAAGGCTTAAACTATCATCTATTACCTCACTGTATTCCCTCTCTATTAAATGTAATACCATTTTTTCTAGCTCTTCTTTTGCTGTATCATATTCATTTTTTCTAGCACGACGCGCAAAAAGTTCTACTTGTCCAACTCGGATAAAAGAAGGAGCAACACGAGTAGAAATAGCTACATCTTCTAATATCATTCTATCTGGGTCTTTTGAATATAAACCTTCTGAGAACCAAGGACGTCTTACTTTTTCTTTTTTTGAAGTAAACAGACTCAAAGACCTTGAAGTAGGAATTCCAAGTGAGTGCATATGTTCTTGTGCTAAAAACTCTCTAACACTTGAACGTAAAACTGCTCGTCCATCAGCTCCTCTACAATATGGAGTTTGTCCACCACCTTTTAGTTGCATTTCCCAACGCTTACCATTTAATACTGCTTCAAGAATAGAAACCGCTCTTCCATCTCCATATCCATTACCAGTTTTAAAAGGACACTGATGATAATATTCATTTCCATAAATAGAAAGAGCATATCCTGTTGCCCACCCTACTTTACTCATAGGTTCAGGTACATTTGAGATATCTCCTGAGAACATTTTAGTAAACTCATCATCCTTTGCTAAACTATCATCAAAGCCTAATTCTTTGAATAGAGTTTCACTATGAGCGATATACTCTGGCTCTTTTATAGGTGTAGGTTTTACGGTCACATAATGACCTGAAAAGACTTGTCTAGGAGAATAGTCTATTCCATCCTCCTTAGCATCTGGATCATGATTTAGATTATTCATCAGTGAATAATCTACATATTTTGAAAGCTCATTAAGTGTTTTTATATTTTGTTTTATTTGTTTAGTTTCGTTCATAATTGTTTCCATTTAAAATTTTAATTTGATTTTATCATAACAAAGAAATTCCACAGTACATATTAAATATAATACTCGAACTATGAAATACTACATTTATGATTTAGAAACCTTTCCCAATATCTTCACTTGTGTTATACAAAACTCACAAACAAAAGAGTTACGAGTATTTGAACTAAGCACTAGAAAAAATGATTTAGATAAATTTCTAAAGACATTAGAATGGCTGAGTAAAAATGAGAAAGTATTAGTTGGATACAACAATCTAAACTTTGATTACGCAGTATTACAATTCATCTATAAAAATGCAAAGAATTATGAAATAAAAGAACTGGTTTACCAAATATTTTTTTTTGCAGATGGACTTATTAAAAATAATATCCTTTACAGAGAAGATAAAAGTAGTATAAAAATAAATCAACTAGACCTTATGAAAGTTCATAACTTTGATTATAAAGCTACACGAGTTAGTCTAAAAGTATTAGAAGTAAATATGTGTATGGATTCTATTGAGGATTTAAACTTCACTATTGGTGAGAATTTAAAAGTAGAAGAATTCGATGATTTAATCAAATACAATAAACACGATGTTGAAGCAACACTATTATTTTTTGATCACTCTATTGAAGCTATTGAATTTAGAGAAGAATTAGGCACAAAATACAAAGAGAATATGCTCAACTACAGTGATACAAAGATAGGTAAACGATACTTTATTCGAAACCTAGAAGAAAAGCTTGGGAAAAATGTATGTTATATAAATGGTAAACCAAAACAAACTATTAGAAACTACTTGAACTTTGGTGAGATTATTTTTGATTATATTAGTTTTGAAACGCCAGAGTTTCAAAGTCTACTAAAGTATCTGAAAAAGCAGTATTCAAACTCTATGAATGAAGTCTTTTCTAATATTCCAAAAGAAAAATTAGAAGAGCTTAGTTCTTTTTGTAATCTTAATGCCAAAAAAGAAGCTCATTCCTTACATCTAAACTATCAAGGTTTTTCTTTCTATTTAGGAACTGGTGGATTACATGGAAGTGTAGAGAGTAAGTTCTATGATAAAAATGATGAGTATCTAATCATCGATGTTGATGTAGCTAGTTATTATCCCTCTATTGTAATTCAAAACAGACTTTATCCAGAGCATTTAGGTGAGGAGTTTGTTGATATATATAAAGAGATTAGGGATTTGAGATTCTCATATAAAAAAGGTACATCTCAAAACAAAATGCTAAAACTAGCTCTTAACTCAGCTTATGGAGATACAAATAATCAATTCAGTCCTTTTTATGATTATAAAATGACACTTGATATTACTCTAAATGGGCAGTTAATGTTATGTATGTTAGCTGAGAAACTAATGCAAATAGAAACAGTATCTTTAATACAAGCAAACACAGATGGTCTTACTTTTGCAATTGCAAAAAAAGACAAGGCAATATATGAGAATATTTCTAAAAATTGGCAAGAGTTCACAGGATTAGAACTAGAAGAAATCATATATGAAAAACTGTGGATTAGAGATGTAAATAACTATGTAGCTCTAAAAGAAGATGGCAAAGCTAAAAAAATAGGTGCTTATAAATACGACCTAGCATGGAATCAAAACCACTCTTCCCTAGTAGTTCAAAAAGCAGTAGAAGCTCATCTTTTAGAGGGTATTTCAATTGAAGACTTTGTATACAATCATAGAAATAAATATGACTTTTTATTGAACTTCAAAGCTACTAGAAATATAGATTTAGTCTTAGAAAAAGTATATTCATTACAGAAAACTTATTTGCCATTGTCTAATACTATTAGATATTTTATTAGTAAAAATGGACTACCTCTAAAAAAGATTCTTCCAGCTTTAAATAAAGATTCAGAACAAAGAGTCATAGGAATAAATGTAGGTTATAAAGTAGAGCTTTGTAATAATATAAATGACTTTTCTTATGAGTTCTTGGATTTTGATTATTATGTAAAAGAGGCTTATAAACTAATAGAACCTTTTAGACAAAAACAAGAATCACTTTTTGATTTCTAATAATATCTCTTGTTATAATTGGTTAATGATTTTTTGTTAAAATATAAGTATGAAAAAAACAATATTAATCTTATTTTTACTTACTTTGCAATTTATCTATGCAAATTCAAATACCAAAACTATTCTATTTTTAGGTGATTCACTAACAGAAGGATTAGGAGTATCAAAACAAAGCGCTTATCCTAACTTAGTACAAAATCTAATACAAACAAAACTAAACAAAAATATCAAAGCTATAAATGCAGGAGTTAGTGGCTCAACTACAAATGATGGACTATCTAGACTAAAGTGGTATCTAAAAAGAAAGCCTGATATTATCTTTGTTGCTCTTGGTGCAAATGATGGTCTTAGAGGTTTAGATTTGAAACAAAGTCAAAAGAATCTTGAAGAAATTATAAATTATGCTTTAAAATCAAAAGCAAAAGTTTTATTAGCAGGTATGTTAATCCCACCTAATTATGGACCAAAATATTCACAAGACTTTAAAAAAATGTATGAAAATATTCAAAGTAAATACAATCTAAAATTTATGCCATTTCTATTAAAAGATGTAGCAGGAGTACAAAAACTAAATCAAGCAGATGGGATCCATCCAAATGAAAAAGGTCATGAACTAATCGCAAAAGAAGTATATGAGTTTCTAAAGGAAGAAATATAATGTTAAAACTAAAATCACTAAAAAAATCTTATCTTCAAGGAACTCAAAATATTCATATATTTGAAGATTTAAACTTCCATATTCAAAAAGGACAAAGAGTTGCTATCATGGGAAAATCAGGAAGTGGTAAATCAACTCTACTTTCACTAATCTCTGGAATTATAAAACCAAACGATGGGGAGATAGTTCTAAATGACACTTCATACAATGCTCTAAAAGAGAGCCAACTAAATGACTTTCGAGCTTCAAATATTGGTTTTGTATTTCAAAACTTTCATTTAGTTTCCTATCTAAATGCGTTAGAAAATGTAATGCTTCCTGCAAAAGTAAACAATATCTCAAATGCAAAAGAAAAAGCAATTGAACTTCTAAAAAGTGTAGGCTTAGAGCATAGACTTGATCACTTACCTTCACAGCTAAGTGGTGGAGAGAAACAAAGAGTTGCAATAGCAAGAGCGCTTATTCATAATCCTAAAATCATCTTAGCAGATGAACCTAGCGGAAACTTAGATGAAGAAACAGGTATTTCTGTAATGGATAAACTTTTTGAGTTAATTATCAAAAATGGAACTACTTTGATTTTAGTAACTCACTCAAAAGATGTTGCAAAACGATGCGAAGAAACCTATGAATTAATACATGGAAACCTAAGTAAATGTTAGCAGTCCAGTTAGTTTTAAAAGCTTTAGCTCGTTCAAAATCTTTTAGTTTTATTTTTATACTAAACTTTTGTCTTGCTATTGCTTCTCTTTCATACTTACAGTTTTTCAAAGGAAGTGTAGATAACTCACTAGATGTAAAAGCAAAAAGCTTACTTGGAGCTGATTTAGTAATAAACTCTAGATTTCCAATAAATGAAAAACAAAAAGAACAAATACTAAGTAAACTACCCCAAATAAAAAACTACAATGAAGGTATCTCAACAGTTAGTATGGTAGCCTCTTCTAAAAGAGCTAGACTTATGGAAGTAGTGAAAGTTGCGGATGGTTTTCCATATTATGGGGGATTAGTTTTCAAAGACAAATCAGCTTTTCCAAATCAAACAACAATTCCAAAAGATAATGAAGTATGGGTTTACCAAGAAGTATTAGACTTATTAGGATTACAAAAGAATCAAACTCTTAAAATAGGTCAACAAAACTTCATCGTCAAAAAAGTAATAGAATCAGACTCACAAAAAAATGTAAGCTTTAGTGGTTTTATGCCAAAAGTTTATATAAGTGAAGAAGGACTAGAAAAAACTGAACTTTTACAGTTTGGTTCAACAGCTAGATATAAACTAAACTATCAGTTTAAAGAGACTTTTTCAAATGATAAATTAGAAGAGTTAGAAAATTCTCTTGAAAAACAGTTTGATAGAACACTTAGGGTTTTATCTCCAAATGATGGAAGAGATAGACTTCTAAATACTCTGAATTTCTTAACAAACTTTTTATCATTAGTATCTCTAATCTCATTCTTTTTAGGATTAGTTGGGCTTATTTATCTATACTCTGGATATTTACGAAAACATCAAAATGATATCAAAGTTTTAAATGACATAGGTGTTAGTAAAAAAAGCTTGATTTATACATATTTACTTCATCTTTTTGTATTGATTTCTATATCTACTATTATAGTATTTTCATTTATAGCTTTTAGTGCCAAGTTTTTAGCTCCACTACTTCAAAGTTATATTGATTTGGATTTTGACTTTACTCTTGATTATTTCTTTTTTGCAAAATCTGCTCTTGTACTTTTTGTATTGAGTATTAGTATTGGACTTCCTATGATTTTGCCAATGGTGCAAAGTGAAAAGAGAAGTTTTACTAAAACTATTTTGAGTTTCACTCCATTTATAGTGTTTTTACTTCTATTATCTCATGCAGTAACTCCTGCTAAATATATAGGGTTTTTCTTTGCTTTAGTAGTATTAGTTTTAATTATTGTGTTTTTTACTATTGGCTCATTTATATTAAAAAGATTTGATTTTACTGGACATTTTGATAATCTATCTTTGTCTTTAGCTATCAAAAATATCACAAGACAAAAGAAAACATCACTTACTTTATTTACTGCTATTTTACTTTGTACTGCGTTTTTCAGTCTTATTCCACAAGTGGGAACATCACTAGCAACTGCTTTGACTTCTAGCGTAGAAGATAGACCAAGATTCTTTGTAGTTGATGCAAAAGAAGAGCAAATACCAAGTCTTGAAAAACAAGTATCAAATCTTGGTGGAAAATTAGAAAATGTTACACCAATGATTCGAGCAAGAATCATAAAAATAAATGACAAAAAACAAAAAGCAAGTGCAAGTAATAACTCTAGAAATGCAGCAGTAAATTTATCTTATAGAACAAACTTAAAAGATACAGAGGAGTTATTAGAAGGTAGGGAATTTAGCGGAGTTTATGACTCAACTGATTTTTCAAAACCAATAGAGCTTAGTGTTGAAAAAAGATATGCAAATAGAAGAGGAATAAAACTAGGAGATAAAGTACTATTTGATGTATTAGGGTTAGAGATTGAAACAAAAGTAGTGAATATCCGTACAGTTAAATGGACAGAGTTTACTCCTAACTTTTTCTTAGTTTTACAAAAAGGAGCTATTGATGATGCTCCAAAAACTATGCTTTCAACTATATCAACGGGTGATTATAATGCCTCACAACTGATGCTAAAACTAACAGATACTTTCCCATCACTTACAATCATAGATGTAAAAAGCCTATTTGAATCATTTGCAGATGTAGTAAAAAGTGTGACTTCAATAACAGAAAAGATGAGTTTATACTCTATTGCTATTGGGCTTCTTATGAGTTTTATTATCATTCAATACCAAATGAATCTACAAAAAAACAATATTCTTAGACTTAAAATGATAGGAATAAACAATAAAACTATCAAAAATTCATTTTTAATAGAGTTTGGTCTTATTTCATTTTTGGCAAGTAGTTTAGGAATTATATTAGGAAGTGTAGCTTCTTATTTTATTAGTAGTTTGCTTTTTGAGTCATATTGGGATTTTAGAGCAGATATATTATTGCTTTATTTTTCACTTATTCCACTTCTTACTTTGGCAGTGGTTTGGGTATTTACTTCTAAAATTATTCATCAAAAAGAAAATGTTCTTTTTGGGGAGTAAATAAAAATCTCCACTTAAAATTTTAAGTGGAGATTTCATCAAAATTCAAACAGATTAAAATCTATTTTTTTAACTCAACAATATTCAAATACTCTTTGAAAGTGTTTTGTCCTAAATCGTCCATTTCATAAGATGCTATTAAATCATTTACGAAACCTACAAGTTTTGTAGCTTCTACTTTTACACCTGTTTTATGTGCAATTCTACTTCCATTTACACCGTGAAGTTGTCCACCTAAAATTACATCATAACCTTCTACTCTATTTCCCTCTTCATCTCTTACTTTTGTACCTACAAAACCAATATCAGATATTTGAGGATGAGAACATGCATTACCACATCCTGAGATTGCCATAGTAATATTCTCAGTGAAATTAGGATTATCTTTTTCTAATTTAGCAACAACTACTTTTGCATACTCTTTTGTTTCTGTAATACCAAACTTACAGAACTCTTTTCCTGTACATGATTGTAATCTAGCTCTAAAAGGACTAGGTTTATATGGATAACCTAAATCATCAATTTCATCAGCAAGGCTTTGAGCATCTTCAGTTTTCACACCATAAATAATAAAGTTTTGAGTTGAAGTAAGAGCTACTCCACCTACATTATATTTTCTACAGATTTTACTAATAGATTCAAAATCTTCTCCAGCTACACGACCTGAGTTAATTGCAAAACCAATAAAAGATTCCCCTATCTGTTTAGCTTCATGAATTCCAAAATGATTTCTATTTTCAAATGGTGTGATTTGTGGTTCTATTAAACCTTCTTGTAAATCATAAGCTAATCTCTTTTCAATCTCAGCTACAAATACTTCTAAACCCCACTCATTTACTAGATGTCTAACTCTTGCTTTATTTCTATTATGTCTATTTCCATGGTCTCTAAAAATCTCAGCACAAACAACTGCTACTTCTCTTACTTGTTCTGGTTTTACATATTTATTAGCTCTATAAGCAATTTGTTTTGATTTTGATAATCCACCTGCAAGTGTTAAATCAAATAATACTTCACCCTCTTCTGTTTTGAAAGCAGTAAAAGCAACATCTTGAATTTCATGAGCTGCTGTGTGTCTACCACATCCTGAAATACCTACTTTATATTTTCTAGAGAAGTTACAAAACCTATCATCATTTTTATCAAAATATGAATCTAATTCTTTTACTAAATATGAAGCATCTAGTATCTCTTTTGGGTCAATTCCTGCAACTGGCGAAGTCATAATTGGTCTAGGACCATCACCTGATGCCATTCTTGAAGTTAGTCCAACAGAATCTAAAAGTTTGAAAATAGCTGGGATGTCTTTGATCTCTATATAATGAAATTGTATATTTTGTCTATTTGTAAAATCCACTAATCCTTGGGCATATTTTTGTCCAATTTGTGCTAATACATCTAATTGATCTAAAGTAATTTTTGCATCAACTATTTTGATTCTTTTCATAAAATATTTTTTTTCTTCTGTACCTTCACTATTAATATGAGGATACATTCCATACCATTTTAGTAGACTGATATGATCATCACTTAATGGTATTCCTTCTTGTGCTTCTTTAAACATATCTTCCACTACTTTTAGTGGATTTCTGGACGCTTTTAATTGCTCTAAAGCTGATAATTCTTTTTCTATCATATTTTTATCCTATATAAATTCTTATAATTTAATTAACCAACAAACACTCTTGCTGAATCGAAGAAAGCGTAATAAGCAGTCATAACGGCTGATACTACAAGTAAAATACCTATAATTTTTTCCATATCTTACCCCTTATTTACCAGTACCAACAAGTTGGTACTGTTTATGGTTATCTGTGCTATTCATTTTTAATCCATTTAAATCTTGGTTGATTTTATAGAAATTGTTAGCCTCTTTTTGTTGTACTAATACTGAATTGAATACTAAAACTGCTAATATTGTTAATAACAATACTGTAGCAATTAACATTCCAGTGATACCATTAAGTTTAAAGATACCTCTTTCATTTTCGTTCATTTGTGTATTTCCAGCCATCTTACTCTCCTAAACTTCTAAGGTAAGAAGCTATTGCTTTCTGTTGAGTTTCATTAAGTCTTCCATCAAAGCTAGGCATTGAACCAATATTTGATTTTTTACCATCTTTTAAAACTGCAATAACTAAAGCATCATCGTATTCTCTAATGTTTGGAGCAACGTAAGGCATACCTTTACCATCTACACCATGACATCCAGCACATACTGCGTATGCTGCAGGTTGTTCACCTTTGAATCCACCAGCTACATATTCAGCAATTACATCAACATCAGGACCAAATGCCATTCCACCTGGCATACCACCTGGATATGCAGTTGTTAAGCTATTTGAACCATTATTAATTACATGAACAACTTGTTCTTTTGCAATTCTTTTAGTTAAGTTTTGAGCTTTTCCTTCAATACCTTCAGCATCAACACCATGACAAGGTGAACACTGTACTAAGTATGTAGATTGACCCATTGCTTCTAAAGTCTCTTGAGATGGATTTTGCCATTTTGACTCAAACTTTTGGTTATATTCAATAGTCTCTTCATTCCATTGTCCAATTTGAGAGAACCCATTAATTGGATAACCAACAGTGAAGTACCAGAACATCCAAATGATTGAACCAATAAATGCTAATGCCCATCCAGTTGGAACAGGGTTTTTATATTCACCAATACCATCCCATCTTTCTTCTGCTAAATCACCACTAGCAGTATCATTTTTCATTTGATTAATATACTTTAACGCAACAAATACAGTAATTGTAATAATTGCAATTGCCCCTAGCATTGTTAAGCTATTAATATAATCATCGCCGATAAAAGCATCACCTGCCGCAAAGTAAGTTCCTGCCATTAAAGCGATGATAAGAATAATTCCACCTATAATCATAGATTTCATACTATTTTCTCCCTCTTACTTTAAAGAATTTAAATATGCAATTAATGCAACTATTTCAGGAATTTGACCTTTTGTAACAGCGTCTTTTACAGCTTGATTTTTCATATCAGCTGCAATTGCTGCAGCATCTGCTTTAGCATTTGCAATAGCTGAGTTATACTCACCTAATTCAACGTCAACTTTTCCATCACCATTTAAATCTTGATCATATGGCGTAGCAAATACAGTTTTTACTGTGTATGCTTCTGCATACGCTGTATCTAAGTCTGCTATATTCTCAAATTGGTGTGGGTAAGCTGGCATTACTGTTCCTGGAACAACAGAAGCTGGATCCATCATATGATTCTCATGCCAATCTGTAGTTCTGTAATTTCCAACTCTCCATAAATCTGGTCCAGTTCTTTTTGATCCCCATAAAAATGGTCTATCATAAGCATATTCACCAGATAATGAATACATACCATATCTATCAGTCTCTGATTTAAATGGTCTTACTAATTGCGAGTGACAAGCATTACAAGATTCTTTGATATATACTTGTCTACCAGCTAATTCAAGAACAGAATAAGGTTTTGTACCTACTGTTGGTCTTGATTGTTTTGCGAAATCTGGAATTACTTCGATGATCCCTGCAAATGAAATAAATACGAATACTAATACCGCAAAGAAAAACGGTCTTTGTTCAAACCAATGAAACATAATAATCCCTCCTTCTTACGCAGCTACTGGAGTTGCATTAACTGGTTCTTTGTCAAGTACTCTACCACATTTAATAGTTTTGTAAATGTTGTATGCGAACATAAAGAATCCAACTAGATATAATAATCCACCAACAGCTCTAATAGTATAGTATGGTTTTAATACAATAACTGTATCAATAAATGAGTATACTAATGAACCATATTCATCGTAAGCTCTCCACATCATACCTTGAGTAATTCCTGCAATCCACATAGATGTAAAGTATAAAACGATACCTGTAGTTTGTAACCAGAATTGAGTATCCATTAATGATTTAGAGTATATTTCTCTTTTATACATTCTTGGAACCATATGGAATAATGCAGCCATAATCATAAATACAACCCATCCAAGTACACCATCGTGAACGTGTCCAGGAATCCAATCTGTAAAGTGCGCAATAGCATTTACTGATTTAATTGCTTGAATTGGTCCTTCAATAGTTGATAACATATAGAAAGTTGAAGCTAATACCATGAATTTAATTAATGTGTTTGTTTGTAATTGTTGCCACTCACCTTTCATAGTTAAAAGCATATTAATAGCTGATCCCCATGATGGTAAAATTAATACAACTGACATTACAGAACCCATTGTTTGCATCCAGTCTGGTACTGTTGAGTAAATAAGGTGATGTCCACCTGCCCAAAGGTAAACGAATAACAATCCCCAGAATGCTAATATCGATAACTTGTATGAATAAACATTTTGTCCTGATTCTTTTGGTAAAAAGTAGTAATTCAAAGCAATAATAGGCACAGTAAATACAAAGGCTACGGCATTATGACCGTACCACCACTGTACAATTGCGTCATTTGTTCCAGAATACATAGAAACAGAGTGAATCCATGAACCATAACCAGAAACTAAAGCAGTAGGAACTTCCATATTATTAAATAAATATAACATAGCAATTGCTAAGAATGTAGCAATGAAGTACCATAAAGAAATATATAATGTTCTCTCTCTTCTAATTCCGATTAAACCAAAAATTGAGATTCCCCATAAAACCCACCAAACAACTACTAAAACATCTAATGGCCATTCTAGTTCAGCATATTCTTTCGAAGTTGTAATACCCATGAAAAGAGTAACTACAGCTAATATAATTGTAATAAAGTATAAAACAAAATGTAGTTTTGCAATTGCCATTAAAAATGGTGATTCTTTTAAAGAAACTTTTAAAACTCTCTGCGAGATATAATACCAACCCGCAAAAACCCCACTAAGTGTAAATCCAAATGTTACCCCATTTGTATGAATTGGTCTTAATCTACCGAAAGTACCATATTCACCAGCTAAATTACTAAGCTCTGGAAATGCCAACTGAAATGCTAATACAACACCCAAAGACATACCGATAATACCAAATAAAATAGCTACTACAGCAAAGGCTTTTGCAACTGAGTAATCATACTCAACGTGAACGCTCTTTTGCATATATTTTCTCCTAATAATTTTATATATACGTATAATTGTCAAATTGAAATAAACAAAAAACAATAGTCTAAATACAAATAAACTTTTATTTGTTTTGTACTTTATATGCTTTTGGTGTCCATTTAGTGGTAGATTTTATTTTGGGAGGGGGAATGAGATAAGGGAGGAGTTCTCTTATCTTTTTTGTGTATTTAAAAGTAAGTTTTTATTTCTTAATATCAATATGTTTTTTTAAAATATCTGTAAGTTCATCGTCACTTAAATTTTCTTTTTCAGTTTTTGAGTAAATTGATATTAAAACAATTTTATTTTCAATTTGTTTATAAATGATTATTCTAAAACCACCACTTTTACCTGTTGGTATTGATGAGTTTTTTACTCTTTTTTTGAATAGATTAAAACCTAAATAAACACCTAAATCATTTTTTGTTTCAATTTCATCAACTGCTTGTTTTAAATCAGGTTTTAAAAGTTTGAATTTTTTTGATAGTTTTTTAGCTTCTTTGAGAAAACTGTCACTATATTCAATAATCACAATTCATCCCATAATTTATCAATAGAATTAGTTTTACCCTCTTCTACATCTTTTAATCCAGCATCAATAGATTTCAAAATCTTTTTTGCTTCTACTTCTTTTAGGGCTTCTTTCATAGCTTCATACTCATCTTTTGAGATAATAACTGCTTCTACTTTGTTGTTTTTAAGTACAGCTAATTTATCTACTGTATTATCTTTGATTTGAGATAGATATGTACCAAATTTTTTTGCAAGTTCAGATGATGATATAAGTTCATTTGTTGAATAAGTTACCATATATTTTCCTTATAATTATCCGTATAATTTTACTATTAATATTATAGCATAAAATTTAATCATATACTTTTTTCAATAATATAGATATTTTTATTTTTGATTAATTTAGACAACTTTACCTAACCTAGTTAAGATATCAAAAGATTCAATATCCAATTTCGAAAAAGCAAACCATTTTTTACCCAAATCTTTTAAACTAGCACCTATATGATAGACATCTTTATTATCAATAATTAAAAATCTATCATGAGAACTATTAAATTGTTTTATTTTAATATCGGGATATTGTGAATTGTGTTTTTCTAAATCTTGGAGTAATTGCTTTGATATGTTTTTTGTATATATTGCACATTTTACATCTGTATTTCTTTTGGACAAAAGTGTAAGTACACTATCATCACAATAGTTATCAATGAGTACAATTGATTGTTTTGAAGTTCTTATAAGATCAGATATAAATACATAAGCATCATACATCTGACCATCATAAAATATACCTTGTTTTGGTTTTAGTGATTTATCTTCAAGAGCATTAAAAATTCTGTCAAATTTCTCATCTATTTCAATTTTGTCTTTGATTCTTAGAGTTTCTATATTTTCTAATCGTTGAAAGATATATGAATTATCAGAGAGAACTTTTCTCATGTTTACAAAACTATTTATAATCTTGATACTTACTTCAATTGCTACTTTACTTTTTAGAATAGCACTTAACATAGAAACACCTTGTTCTGTGAAGACATAAGGTAAATACCTTCTTCCTCCATGTTCTAATGTCACAATTTGTGACCTTAAAGAATCATCAGAACTTGAGGTCACAATTTGTGACCTCAAGTTTTGATACTCTTCATCTGTTAATTGAAACCTAAAGTTTTCAGGAAATCTTTCACTATTTCTTTTAACTGCTTGATTAAATACTTTTGTTTCAACTTCATAAAGCTCTGCTAAATCTCTATCTAGCATCACGGATAATCCTCTTATTGTAAAGATTTTATTTTTGATTTTATTTTCATTTATTAATAATTCATTCATGTAAAACTCCCTAAAAACTCTCTCTTAGCTTTGAGAATTATGTCATAATTTTTTATTATTATTTAAAAACATTACAAACTGTCATGATTTTAAAGTAATAGAAAATCTTTATATATAATCCAAGAAATAAAATATTCTTAGGAGTTACAATGCAATTAATAATAGGATCACAAGTTAAACTTATAGATGGAGCTATTGAAAAAATCTTCCCTTATGGTGAAGTGTTGCAATTGTTAAGTAAATTTAAGAATATATGTACTGATATAAAATGGAACGTAAATGTACCCGCTAGAGATAAGTGTCAGATTATAGAAAATCAAGAAACAATTAATATCAAAAACTTTAAGGCAAGAGATTTTCAACAAGCTTGTGTTGATAAATTTACAAGAACTACACTTACAGGTTATATTTTTGCTCCTACTGGCTCTGGTAAAACAAATATAGCTGCATATTTAATTGCAAAAAGAAATATAAGGACACTATTTATTGTTCCTAAATATGATTTAGTAAAACAAACCAAAAAAAGATTTCAAGATATTTTAGATATTGATCCATCAATGATAGGTGAGCTTAGCTCTCACAAGAAAGAGTTTGGAGCTCCTATTCTAATCACTACATGGCAATCATTAAATAAAGAAGCTACATTACAAAGAGTTAAAGAAGATAAATACTCACAGATCATTTGTGATGAGATGCATAAAGCTAGTGCAGATGTTTATTATGATGTTGTATCATCAATTCCAGCCATGTATAAACACGGTCTTACTGCGACACCATATAGAAATAATATCAAAAACGAACAAAGACTTTACGATTTAGTTGGAAATGAGATTGCAAGTGTAAATATACTAGATTTATATAAACATGGATTTTTAGTTCAACCAAATATAAAGTTTAAAAATACACATTATAAAATCAATATAGATCAAGAATATTTGAGATCATTGGATTTTAATATAAAACTAGGAATGCTTAAAAAAAATATTGATAAATCCAAAAAGAGAAAAGAGTTCATACTAAATGATATTAAAAGAGCTCTAGAGCTTGAAAGACGTGAGTCTAATTCTAATCAATCTGTAATTTTAATGAATACCTTAGAGCTAGGACAAATGTTAAAAGAAGAGTTATCTGCTGATTATAATGTATTATATATTGATGCAAATACAAAAGCAAAAGAAAGAAATGAAATATTTTCTGATTTAACAGAGAATAAAATCACGGATTATGTTCTAATAGGAACTTCTAAACTTCTAGGAGAAGGTACAGATATTCCCTCTATTAAAAATGTATTTTGTGCAAGTCCTGCTTATCCTCCTTTTGAAGATACAGCACGTTTACAACAAATCATAGGAAGAGCTATGAGACCATTCCCAAATAAGAATTCTGCAAATATAATTATCTACAATGATGAAACAACAGGCTGGATAAATAAAAAGAAAAATGAAGTTTTAGATATTGTTATTAATAAGGTTAAGCCTATTATAAATCATTCCAAATAGTTTTATATTCAATAAGTGATTCTTTTGTTTTTTCATTTATTATTCTAAATGAAACAGGATATTTTGATTTATCATTTTTAGGACAAGACCTAAAGAAGTTCCCAATTGGATGTAGAGAAATTTTATTATTCTCTAATACCAGTCCACCACTGACACCTTCAAGTATTAAAATCATGTCTTTCTGGAATTTTAAAATTTTTGTAGCTTCTCCTTTACTTACATTCTTAAGAACAATACTTTTAATATTAGAAAGCTCTATCGTAATATTGTCAGTTTTTGCATTGCTAAAATATTTTTTATTTAAAAAAGTATTTTCTAAATATTTTGGTCCGTAGCAGTTTTTACATTTTTTAAAAATATCCACTAAATGAGCAAAATTATCTCTAAATGTAAGAACTAATTCTTTTGATGTTTTATTGTATTTTATATTTAGATTATTTTTTCTTAGATATTTTATAGATTTATTACAATAAGATGTATCATTTTTATTACTCTCTACATTCCACCAATTTATTATTTTATATAACAACACCTGATTATTTTCCACATATTGAAAGTTTGAGTATAAATCTGAACTATTTGCTAATAATAAACTAGAACTTATAAAAATAGCAATAATGCTTTTAGGGATGATTTTTTTCATATTCTACTTTGATTTTTTTAGTTATTTATTCGATATTATTATATATATTTTTTCTGTATTTAGTTTTAATAATATTTAAATTTTGTCTAATGTTCACTTTTTAATTTTTCTAATATCTTCACCATCGCTAAAGTATCTAACTTACAATACTCAATAAGTGATGCTCTCATTTTGCTTTTACTTACCTCATCAAGCTTTCCTAGGTTTGCAAAGGCATTCATAGCTTGGCTTCCATTTTGTACTCCATCTAGTTCTTTGTATGCTTTGGTAAACTCTGGTACTAAGGCTGGTAATACATACTTGATAGAATAAGATCCATTCATTGATGGAGTTACATAGTATTTCTTCTGAAAAGGTATCATTAGGTCTTTCATATTTTCATTTATACTTAGAAGATGGGTACTAAGCTCTGGGTATAAGTCTGCTAGTCTTTTGATAACACTTTTTTCAAAACTCATGTTATATGCTAATACGTTCACGTCACTTGGTATATGCTCACACAAACTTTTGGCTATTTGCTCTCTTGGGTCTATACCATCTTTAGCTAAATACTCTTTGTGTTCTAATGTGCCATCTTCATGCTCACAATGAAGTGAGTATTGAAATGGTATTTGCTGATATGGACTAATACCTTTGAATTCTGGTATAGCTTGCTGAAATGTCTCAAAATCTAAGTGATAGATAGGATAAGTCAAAGTATCTACAAACTCTTTGATTTTTTCTTTATTTATGAAAGTCTCTTTTGATTTGTAGTTTTCTACTGCTTGGGATTGATTTGCAGTCATGGCAAAGTCATCTGGTATATCTTCTATCTTTGTTATACCTTGTGAATATAACTCTACTTGTTTTTTACTTCCTAGATTGAAGATATTAAAAATAGAGTATTCAGGTATAGTTCTTTGAGTTTTCCAACAGTAATCTTTGGCATCACATACATATGGATTATGACAGTGTTTTCCTATATCAATATTTGGTTCATTTATTTTATTTTCTAGTATAGTTCCAAACTCTTTTAGAATAGTAGGAATATTCTCTTGTAAGACTAGAACTTCATCACTAACATCTGCAATAGTAAAAAGCTCATCTAACTCTAAATCATCACCTCTTACATAAGAGCTATTGATATGTACTACATTTGCCGATACTATTGAAAATCCAAGTTGTTCTAATACATAGTATTGAATAGAAGTATCATGTACATATATATCTTTTACACTTGATGAGCTTTTTACTTCGTATATGGATACACTACCATCTTCATGTATTTCTAATACATCTACTAGGACTAAAATACCATTGAAATTAAAAGTAGCTTCATATATATACTTGATACCATCATCTATGTATTTGGCTGTTTGCTTTATCATCTCATCGAAGTTTGTAGAATATGGTATTTCTACTCCATTTGGAAAAAGCTTGCAAGCTAAATCCCCTACTACGTTTCCAGTGTCAAATCTAGCTAAGGCTGAATCATCTGGTAAAGTTAATACTTCTTTATTGTACTTTTTTAACCAAAGTGCTTTTTGGCATTGGATGCCTTTTGTGTAGAGGGATTTAGATAGGTTCATTTATGAGTTCCAATTTTTATATAATTTCCATATAACACCCAGTGAGTCTTAAACCTTTGAGTTTAAGCTTGGGTTTTTTTATGTACTTTTTTACTAGTATCTTATTTTAGTTAAACAACCATCAACCAATTTATAAGAATTATTTAATATATTTCTTATTTCCTTAAATATTTTACAATATTAAAGTACCAATATAATACCCATGCGTATTAGCTTTTTTTTCATCATCTAAAAATCTTACTGAATAATTTTGATTTGATACATATATATGGACTTTATTATTTTCAGACTCAAAAGTTATTTCACCAGCACTATTTTGAGTAATAGTATTATAACCTTTATAATAATTCAAATGTTCAGAGGGCGCTTCACCAATTATCACTAATTTGGGAGATATTTCTTTTAACCAACTTTCTGGAATCTTTCCACTTTTCCTGCCATGATGTGGAGCAAAAAGAATATCAATATCAGGCATATTTACGCTACTTTCAATATTTAACATAAATTCAGTTTCTAAATCACCCATCCATAAAAACTTTACACCACCTTCGGAATGGTACTTTATTATTGGTGAAAGATTATTTGGACTATCTCCATCTTTTGCTTTTTCCAATGCATTCTTAAAAAAATTATTTGATGTATCAGGCCATAATATATGAACACCAGAGCTACCTCTTTCATCACTACTTTCATTCATCCATTTTCTTTTACAATTCTTATAAATAAAATATGATTTATCACTATCTCTCAAATCACAATATTCTCCAAAATCTGTAGTTTGTTCAACTTTTGTTGCTTTGTTTTCAACACAATAAAATTTTTCAATTCCTATATGCTCATTTAAATATTCTAAACCTTTAATATGGTCTTCATCAGGATGTGTAGAAATAAATCTTGATATTCCTTTATCTTTTTTTTGCTCTTTAATTTCTTCAACTATTTGTACCTTATTATCTTCTTTCAAAAAAGAATCAATAATAGTAAAATTATTACTTGTATGTTTTATATAAAACATATCTCCATTACCTACCGAAAAAGACTTTACAATACTGCTCATATATTTTATTCCTCTATTTTATTTCTATATAACTTTTTATAATCTGTTCTGCATAACGCTGACTTGAAATATATAAACATATCAGAGAAAATACTAAAAAAAATATATTTTCAAAAATAAAGTAGTCAAAATATATGATATTTATAAACAAAAAAAACACAACCAAAAAACTGAAGTTTCTCATAAAACCATAAAAAATATTTTTTGAAAATAGTAATCTATCTTCTCTAGTCATTTTAAGCATATTTGAGATTAATATGTTTTCATCATCAAATTCATTTAGTAAATTTTGATATACATTATTCTTACTTTTTTTTAGATATTTGATTATTGTGTTTCCGAATTTGTCCCAATATAATGTTTGTAAATATCCAGAAATTGCCGTAGCACAAAATTTAGGTATTAATGAAAGAAACAATGAAGTTAATACAATAATTGGGATTTTAAAAAAATCTATCCATCCTAAATCTAAAATAACTAGATATTTAAAATATACCATAATTAGTAATATGCTTGTGAAAATTAATGCAGGAATATACCTAGCTTTTAACTCATATTCTTGTTTTGTCAACCATCTTATTATTTTAAAATATATATTATTCATAATTATCTACATCCTAATTTTTTATATAAAGTTACCGAGACAAGATACTTAATTATCTGCACTTGTCACGAAATAAAGTTTTAAATTTTAACTATAGAACATATTATCATGAAACGCTAATGCCATATCTTGGTAATATATCATTTATAACGTCAAACCTATGTGCTTTTAAGGCAACATGAAATTTTCTCCAATCACTATTCATAAATTCTTCTGTAAATTCAAATCTATCATCCTTATCATCTGTCTCTTTGTCTTGTTTGATTGCATCATATTTCCAAGAACCAATACCTTTCGCAATGTATTCTAGTTCAACACTTCCAAAACTAAAATCACCTTTGTTAATTGAATCAAGCCACATTTTATGTCTTTTTTCTCCATCTTCTTCTTTAAATGAAATAAAATTGTCTTTGATTTTGTCGAAGTCTTCTTGAATAATATCTTTAACATCTCTACCTATTTCAGATAAATATCGACCTAATTGTCCATATAAGTCATAACAAGCTTTCATAAAAATATCTAAATTATCTCTATTGATTCTTTCTCCCAACCCGTCTGTATAACTCCACTCTAAAAATGGCATATCTGGACAACTAAGTGCTGCACCATGGCCCATTGGGAATGTTGTATTTAAAGTTGTGGCAGTTGCTTTATCCCAAAAACCGAATGTATAGTTATGACATTCTAAATCATTGACTTCATTTATTTTATGTAGTTTTCCCGCAAATCCTTGATGTGCGAAAGTATCTGCAAAGACGTGTATTGTAATACCTAGTCTATGTAATGCATATGATTTGTCTTTATCTAACATACATGCATCTAGCATATCAACTGCTACATCACTATAAGGGCGACAAACTAGTTTCTTTACAAAAGAACCTTCTACTACTGCATCTGATGGTTGAGTATCATTTCCGGGAAGAAAATGAAAAGGTACCCAAACTAAATTATTTTCATGAGCATCTGTGTAATATTTCAAGTCATATGCTGTCATTGTATGTGCTGAGCTAATTCTACTAAACGTAGCTCCATTAGTAAAATTGATAATTCCTGCATTTGTTGCATCATCTACATATTGTGCCGAATAGGCTACTGTATTTGCTTCTTCGTGCGTAAACCCTACCATTCTTGATAGTGTGTAAGTTAATGTATGGTGTCCATCTATTTGCATTTTAATTTCCTTATTTAAGTTTTAATTCAATTATATTTATTATGTAGTTTCACAAGACGCAAGTAATGCTCTTGCATAAGCAAAAGCCCTTATTTCAACCCATTTTTCAGTAATAGCAAAAATCCAGAATATTAACATGCAGATAAGAGCCATAATCAAGCCAATATATTCAAAAGGTATTGTAGTAAATGATTCAGAAAAAGATTTATCTAAACCTTTAAAATAGTTATTCCAAATCAAATAAAAATTAATAGTTAAGGATAATATGCAAATAAAAATTCCTACACTCTTGAATGCTCTTAGATTTCTACTAAATCCATACGATATATTTTCTTTAAATACTAAGGGATACACTGAAATATCTCTTGTTTTTTCTCTGAGATAAGAAGAAGCACTTCTATACATTTCATCAGTATCAGCTGGTTCATCACGTTCTTTTTCCAAGCTAACTGAAATAAAATTTGGAATTAATATTTCTAGTTTTTTCATATATCTTTCTTTTGTATATTTATCTAATCTATCATCAGAGTGTCTAAATATAATTGTTGTTGCAGCACCACCCCATTTACTAAAGAGTCTTTCTTGAAGAATATTTCCCTTTGTCGACATTTGACTAGAAGCGAATGAAATAATTCCAAATGAAATTATAAATGTTAATGAAGCACCTCCCCAAGTTCGCGAATCTTCAAGCCAAACAAAGATAGACATAACAATAGGAAATACCAAAAAGAAAGCAGGTTTCACTCTTGCATTAAAACTATATTTATCAAATAGTTTTTCTAGTTCTCCCATAATAACTATGCCTCAACTTTTTCATGAAAAGGCTCGGGATCAATTGAAGTCCATCCTTCACGTTCTGGTGCATTATATGGAAGACACTTATTTCCACCAGCAGTTATGATAACCCTAGCTCCTCTACGTGTAAAGGCGTTTAAAACTTTTTTAGAGGGATGCTTAGGAGCTCCATTCTTTGCAGAAGAACAAAATGCAGTAAAATGTGACACATGTTCTTTTGACTTTTTCTCTCCCACCAACTTATTAAGTACAGTGGGACCAATATTTCTAAAACTACCATGGTGAGGAATTTGAATAAATTGTAAATCACACATATTATCAATATGTCCAATATAGTCAGCTACATTTTGTAATGATTCTTTCCCTGCATCTCCCGTAAATAATAATCTACGGTTTTCAATTGTTATTTGAACTACAGCACTAGAATGATTTTGAGGACTAGTTGTTTCTCCATTATCAGTAATTAAATCAATATCCCATCCATCAGAAATCCATTCCATTATCACATCTTTTGCTTTTGTAAATAAAGATTCATTAGATGACTCCAACTTGAGTTCTGGCATTCCTGAAAAACCAAGTAGTAGTTCATTATAATATTTTATTGTAGGGCCTACAACTTCAATCAATCCTGTAGTATCAATGGTACCCGTAAAAGGTTCTTCTATTGGTATACTTTTTCTAACTGCTAGATTGTGCAATTGGTATGCTGTTTCTAATGCAGATTTAAGTCTTTCAGATATACTATTATCCGTAATTCTTCCATCAACAAACTTTACTGCCTTACCATCATTATGCTCCCATGGTTTATGCATCCAAAGTTTTTTTACTGTTAATTCTTCTAGTACTACATGTAAACCTGATGCATGGTCAGAATCAGGGTGAGTGAGAATGACTAAATCAACAACATCTGTGCAATAATGCTCCTTAATATGAGATACTAAATCCTCGCCAGATTTTTTGTAACCTCCATCGATAACAACAACAGTTTGATTAGAACGGTCTCCTTCTAAATCTCCAAACCTAATTGCAATAGCATCACCACTTTTACTTTCTTCCCCAACCGCAATAAAATCTATTTCATAACCCATTTTCATTCTCCTTTATTTTAATAAACTAAAACTTGTTATAATCTATCCCGCAAAACTACATTATTCTTAAAAAATCCGAGAACAACATAGTAATTTTCCTTAGCCTATCCCAAGATATATTTTTATTAATTTATCCATTTAACTTCCAATCTCAACAAAACTCGTCCCATCACCCTTAGGAACAACTTTTATCTGCAATGGTATTCTTTCTTTCAATGCTTCCACATGAGAAATAACACCTACCATTTTTCCACTACTTTGAAGCAAATTTAGAGCATTTAGTGCTGTCTCTAAACTATCCTCATCTAGTGTCCCAAACCCTTCATCTAAGAAAAGTGAATCTATAGCTATCTTTTGACTAGCTAACTCTGAAAGTCCAAGAGCAAGAGATAGACTTACTATAAAACTCTCCCCACCTGATAATGCACTTACAGGTCTGATTACATTTCCTTATAAACGATCAATTACTTCTATTTCTAGTAGTTGTTTTTGCTCAGTATTTCTTTGTAATTTATATCTATTTGATAGTACACTTAAGTGATTGTTTGCTAGGCTTATTAGTTGATTTAGTGTGATACCTTGGGCAAATTTAATAAACTTATTTCCATCTCCTGAATCTATCATTTCATTTAGTTTTATCCATACTTTAAAAGCTTCTTTTTTTCACTAGATAATATAATATTTATTTAATTATACATATTTATTATTTAATTACATATAAGAATTAATTATTTTAATATTATTCTAGTTGCGTCACACCTAGCGTCACAAAATATGATTACTTTTTTACTTACAGATTCAATTTCACTTTATATATACAAGAAGTTTAGATATACTTCCAAAAAATCTCAAGGTTTTTAATGACTTCAAAATTAATACAAGTATCGTTTTTATTATTTACAGCACTTTATTTTCAGGGTTGTATAGTAGGGACAGTTGTCGCTGCACCATTTCATGTGGCAGGAGCAGTTATAAATACAGTTACACCAGATATCGTAGGCGATAGTGTATCTGCAACAGGAGACGTACTAGATACGGTGATACCTTTCTAATGGATGATTTAATAGCAGAAATAATCGGTTTTACAATTGTTACTTTAGTAGTAATAATGTTAGCATTCTTTACAAAAATAATGGAAGATAAATACAAAGAAGATGAAAAGAACTAGCCAAGAAGAAACCCATAGGTTTCTTACTTAGTGTGCCATAAAAATTGGAATATTAGTATGCTCTAGCATATATTTAGTTGTTCCACCAAACATTAAGTCTTTAAAACCTTTATGTCCAAATGCTCCCGCAACAATTAAATCAAAGTTTCCATCTTTAGCATTATTCAGTAGTGCTTGTCCCGGTTTTTTTGTAGTTTTTACTAACTCAAAACTTGTTTCAATTCCATGTGTTGATAGATAACTTTGTAGTTTCTCAATTTGATTTGTTTTTTTAGTGAACTCTTTCGAGCTAATTATATGTACTTTTTTTGCTTTCTTCATAAGAGGAATAGCTGCTGTAACTGCTCTTGATGCTTCAGGTGAGTTATTCCATCCAATCAAAATATTATCAGTTTTAAACTCTTTCATTTCTCTAGGAAACATTAATGCTGGTTTTCCACTTTTTGTAATAGTAGTTTCAAACGTTGCAGTAATACGATTATTATGAGGAGTAGAAACAACAACTAAATCACAAAACTTAGATTCTTGTTCGATTAGTTTACTTCTATATCCTTCTCCTGAAGTTATTTGTGCTGTTGCTTTGTCATTTCCTACTTTTTTTAGCTCTTCTTTGAAAATAGTCTCATGAATATCTAAATCAGATTCTAGTTTGTCTTTTGCCATAGCATTTAGTTCTTTTAGTACATTTTCTGGCAAACTATCATCAAATTTCATTATTTGGCTAGGTTTAGCTTGAGATTTGAAAATCTCAATATTTGAATTAAAATATTTAGCAATTAATAGTGCACCATGTATTCTTCCTCTAAGCTCTTCTCCACCACCAATTGGGAAGAATAATTTCTTATATTCCATATAGTATCCTTTTAAAATTTCTATTATATTTATATAAATTACATATTATATACATAAATATAGCAGGTTTTATTCAAAAAATATACAAGTTTATACTAAGATTTTAAAATTTATACAGGTAAGTTGTGAGATTTGATTTAAGTAAAATAGATAGATACAAAGAAGATGAAAAGCCTTAAGGCTTCACATTTTCAAAGACTATGTTATCTACGATAGCTTTAGCTTTTAGTTTTTTCTTTTTGCTATTTATTGTCCAAGAGACAATAGGAATCTTAGCTCTTCTACAAAACACGGGAATTAGTGTATCAAGTAGTTTATAATCAAGAGATATGAAATTTGGTTTTGTTTTGAAAAAATACTTTAAAAAAGTGGTTTTATAGAACCTTATTTGAAACTTCTTTATATCCCCAAAAATCAATCCTCTTTTATAATCAGGTCTATTTTTTCTAAACCAATATATAACTTCAGGATTAAAAGAACATATAGCTATCTCACCTACATATCCTTCTAGTTCTTCCACTAGTCTTTCTTCGAATTTTCCTACTGTTCCGTAGTTTTTTACCTCAACAACTATAGGTACTTTTCCATTTACTAGCTCTAGTACATCTTTGAATAATGGTATTGTTTGATTTGAGTGATAGAGGTTTATTTTATTTAGAGTACTTGCAGTTTGAGAACGTATCTTTTTTCTATTTGCACATACTCTAATAAGATTCTTATCATGAAAGACTACTAGTTTATTATCTTTTGTAAGTCTAACATCTAATTCAATTGCATAGTTTTTACTAATCGCTCTTTTGAAAGCCTTCATAGAATTCTCAGGTATTGAGAAACCTTTGTGTAAACCTCGATGAGCAATAGGAGTGTTTTGTAACCAATTCATATATAATCTTTTTATTTATTATATACAAGAATTTATACAATTTAGTTACAAAAGCCTTAATATTTTGAATTTTTACAAAAATCCAAAGTTTCTATTCAATCCAACAATAGCTATTCCTATACACATAGAAAGTAAAATATTGTTAGTTTTATACATACATAGTATTATAAAAGCAGTGGCTACTAATCCAGAAATTCCCTCTTTTATGATAGATGGTAAAATCAATGCTAATAATAAAGTAGCAGGAAGATAATCTAAAAATATTTTGATTCTTCCTTCCTTTACTAATCTATTAGACAATAACAATCCAGATACTCGTAAAGAGTAAGTACCCAAAGCCACAATAGCAATAAGTATTAGTGAACTAAACTCTAACATGAGAAGATTCCTCCTTATATAAAAAAGCAGCAAACAGTGAGCCTACAATAGCAGCTATTACAATATATGCTTTCCCACCCATATAATGCTCACATATTACAGCTACCAAAGCTGTAACAATCCAAGGCAAGATATTTTCTTTTCCTTTATACATTCCAAAAGTAAGTGCAGTAAAAATAGCAATAAATGCAAAATCCAATCCAAACTTAGCAGGATCAGAGATAAACTCTCCTAGAGTAAAGCCAAGAATCGTGCCACAAAACCAAAAGGTAAAAATACATATTCCCCCACCAAATAAAAAAGTAGGAGTTAGTTCTTGGTGTTTTAGTCTATTCATAGTAATAGCCCAACACTCATCTGTAACAAAATGCATAAATTTGAATTTCTCTTTTTTAGAGCTATTCATAAACAAGTCATTCAAAGAAGCACCAATTAGAAAATACCTAAGATTTATCATCAAAGCAGCAAGAGTAATACCTATAATATCAAGAGTACTACTCCACATATCCACCATTACAAACTGTGCAGAACCTGCAAAAATAAAAACATTCATTAATACTAATTCATAAACTGATATATCTTTTTGTACACATAACATTCCTAATACAGAACCATATGCAAATACACTAATAGCTATTGGGATATTGGCTATAAAGCCGTCATTAAATTCATTTTTCATAAGAAGAGTTTATCTGATAAAAAATCAGAAGTATTGGAGCATATTGCTAATGGAAAAACTTTTTATAATTACCCGGTGTTATTCCCGTAGCTAATTTAAATCTTCTGTTTAGATGGCTTTGATCATTAAATCCACACATATGTGCAGTATTTATAAGACTCTCACCTTTTTGTAGTAGTTGCTTAGATTTTTCTATTCTTTTTATCATCAGATATGAGTGAGGTGAAAGAAAAGTTTTTTCTTTGAATAATCGCAAGAAATGATACTTTGAAATATCAAGTTCATCTGATATATCCCCTAATTGTAAATCAAAAGATAGATTATCATTGATATACTCTTTTGCTCTATTTATCATATTGTCATGTGATGTAAAACTTGGAACTTGTTTGATTTTTGAGTTATTCTCAAATAAAGAGTTTATTGTATTTACTACTTCACACTCAAAGTCTATTTTTGTACTTTGATTACTTTCATTTAGTTTTAGTATGTTTATTAATCTATTAGCAAGATATTCATTTTGGAAAATACCACTTGAAAAATACAACTCTTGTTTATTGAAGTTTTCTTCTTCTAGTTTTTTCACAAAATTTGGTTTTAGATATATTGAGTAGTGAGTATATCCTTTGGAATGCTTTGTTTGACAAGCATGTGTTTCATCAGGATTTATTGTAATGATAGTTGATTTATTTAGTTCTTGTTTTCCACCATCTACAAAAGCATCCATTCGACCCTCAGTTATAAGTCCAATAGTATAATCTTCATGTACATGTTTATCAAAACCATAGTTACTAAAGTGAGCTTTGTGTAAAACTATATCTTCATTGATATCAGGTTTCCAAAACTTTGCATCATATATTACTTCATCATTTTTTTTCATAATGTATTAGTATATCATGTTAAAAGAATAAAGTTTTGGACGATATTGCTATTTATACTTCTTTGGGAATACTTATTGCAAACCTAGCACCTTTTTTAGTATTGCTAACTCTTAGTTTACCTTTCATATTCTTATCTACAATTACCTTAGACATATATAGACCAATACCAGTACCATCACTATCATCTTTTGTTGAGAAGTACGGCTCAAAGATTTTAGCTTTTGGCTCTACAGTAATACCACCGCCATTATCTTCTATATACAGAATTATACATTTACCAGTATCTTCTGCACTTATTTTAATAATTGGTTTTTTTGTATTCTTTTCTATTAATACATCTTTTGCATTTTTTAGTATATTTAGTACTACTTGCTCATACTCATTTAGATATGTAGTAACTTGTGTATTTAGATCAAGATTAATATCTACTTTGATATTAGAGTTTTCCAAAGAACTAGAAACAATAGTCATTACAGAATCAATAATTCCATATAAATAGAAAGTTTCTTTCTCTTTTTTTGGCATGAAGAAGTTTCTAAAGTCATCAATAGTATGTGACATATAATCTAGCACTTTATCTGCTTCTTTTGATTTTTTTACCATTGTTTCATCATCTAAAGCATTAATACTATGTTTGAATTTTATATACATCAAAATAGATGATAATTCAGATAGTGGCTGTCTCCACTGATGGGCAATATTAGAGATCATTTCACCCAAGGCAATAAATCTAGATTTTTGAACAAGGACTTGTTCTTTTTCTCTATTTTTTTCAACCTCTTCTGTTACTCTTCTCTCTAGGGTTTCATTTAGTTCTTCTAACTCTTCTGTTTTTACTTTTACTTTATTTTGATAAGTTTTTAAAACCTCATCAATTTTTTGTGAAACTGCAATAGATATTAAAATAGCAATAGATAAGAACATAATAAACAGTACAATATTTTGTCCTACTTGACTACGTATTTTTGTTTCTAAAGCTTTTCTTTTCTTTTCAATTTCTACTTCTATATCATCAGTATATACTCCCACTGCTATTACCCAGTTCCAGTTTTTGTAGTGTTTGAAATATGATAGTTTTTGTTTTATACTTATTGAGTTTGGTTTTTTATAGGCATATTGAGTATATGATTCCCCATGTACTCTAATATTAGATAAGAACTCTTCTCTAAACTTCTTACCATCTGCATCTTTGAAATTTGTAGAGATTAAATTTCCTAATAAATCAGGTCTATTTGGATTTACTATAAGTCTAGCAAAGTCATCTCCGCCTTTCATCTTTTTTATATCGTATACAAAGTAGTAGTTACTTTTGCTCTCTTGGAATGAGATATTATTAAGAAGCCTAATAGTATCTGCTTTCAAATCTTTCTCAGGAATATTCTCTTTTGTGATATTATAATTCATTACATCAATAATAGTATCAATCTCTTTTTTTAATATCTTTTTTTGTCCAGCGTAATACTCTTGGGTAAATTTTTCCATTTGTATTTCAAAATCTTCATAAGCATTTGTTACATAAAAATAAGAAACCATAAAAATCATAGTAGACATGATAATAATAAAAATATAAATTATGATTTTGGATAAGTTTTTTTCTGTGATTAAGTTCAAAGGGATACCTTCATTTGAGTATTAAAATTTAAGTTTTTCACGACTTGATTAACTTAAACTATGGTATCATATCATAATTTTTCTAATAAGGATTTTTAGCACATGCCAGAGAGTATTACTAGCAAACTTAACGCATTTTCAGTACTTTACATAGAAGATGAAGATGGAATAAGAAACAATATAAAAGAGATATTAAACCACCTTTTCAAAGAAACATACACTGCAAAAAATGCAAATGAAGGTTATATGAAATATGTTCAAAATAAACCTGACTTAATAATAACCGATATCAGAATGCCTCCGGGAGATACGGGAATAGATTTAATCAAAAGAATTAGAGAAGAAGATTCAAAAACTAGAATTATTGTAACTTCTGCACATACAGATTTAGAGTATATGTTAACAGCTGCTGAATTGCATTTAGTTAAATATATCATCAAACCAATAACTCAAGAAAAACTAATGGATGCATTAGAAGCTTTTCTAAAAACACATGATGAAAGTAAGATTTATACTATCAATGAAACATGGTTTTTTGATTATAGTAAATCTATTATCTCAAATGGAGAAGAAGACTTCAATTTAACAAAAAAAGAATCGAAATTCTTAAAATTATTGTTAACAAAAAATAGAATCATTACTTATGAAGAAATGGAAAATCATATTTGGGATGAAGACTCAGTAATGACTCAAAATGCTATGAGATTATTTATTAAAAATTTTAGAAAAAAACTACCAGAAAAATCTTTGAAGAATATTCAAGGAACTGGATATAGATTGATAAGGGAATAGATGAAGTTTATATTATTAATTCTTGTTACCTTTTCTACTCTTTTTGCTAGCGACTTTTTTTATGAGTTTGGTAAAAAAGTAGAAATGAAACCAAGTTTAAAAACACAAAGCACATCTGAAAATGCTATTTTAGAATATGAAACAACAGATGGGAAAACAGTTAAATTCAAAAATGAAATTATGGTTGTATGTAAAAAAAATGCTTATTGTGAAGATGATTTTAGTGATTTATCAATCTCTAATTATGAAGAAATTGCAAGTGGCTATTTTCTGATTCAAGTGGAATCATCACAAAATATTTTTATATTAGCACAAGAGTTATATCTAAAAAATGATATTAAAACAGCCCATCCAAATTATGTACAAAATAGAGTTAAAAGATGATAGAAATGGCTAAGATGAGAAATATTTTACTTTCTACAAGTACAGCAATATTACTAAGTGCTTGTGGTGGTGGAGGCGGTGGTGGTGGATCGGAGAGTTCAACTCCAACACCTACACCTACAGCAACAACTGCTACTGATTATTCAACATATCAATGGGCTACAAATAGTAATATTAATGCTTCATATAAAACAACTTATAGTATAGATTCTAATGCTCATATAAATGTAGAAACTGCATGGGCTACAACTAAAGGTAAATATACAGTAGGTGCTAATATAAATCAAGCAGTTAAAGTTGCAGTAATTGATGAAGATTTTGAAGTAACTCATCCTGATATTAAAGACAAAATTATATCTACATATAATGCTAGTGATACAAGTACTACAAATATTGCAGATGTAGATGGTGATACTTTTTATCATGGTTTAGCAGTAGCTGGTTTTATTGCTTCTACTTACTTAGGTGTTGCTCCTGAAGTTGAGTTAATTTTAATTAATATTAATTTAGATTCTAGTATTCCTGATTCCGATATTATTAGAGCCTTTGATCATGCTCAAGCACAAGGAGCAAAGGTAATAAATTGTAGTTGGGGAGGCAGTGCTGTTTCTAATACAATTCAAAATAAAATATCTGATTTAAAAACTGCTGGTATTACAGTAGTATTTGCTTCTGGAAATGGTAATAGTTCAGGGGTTGCACTTAATTTAGATTCAGCCGGAAATGAAGATCCAGCAGAACTTACTACAGTTCTAGGAGTTGGAGCAACAAGTGTATTAAATGATGTTACAACATACTCAAACTATGGTTCAACAATTGATGTTTTAGCTCCAGGTGGTGGAGGTAAAAATGGTGGTAATAACTTATTAGGAATTTTAGGATTAGATGCTACTGGAAACTCTGGTGAAAATAATGCAACAGATACTATATCTGGTAATAGTCTAGTTAATAATAACTATACATTTACATCTGGTACTAGTTTCTCTGCACCAGTAACATCAGGAGTAATTGCTCTTATGTTAGGTGTTAATCCTAATCTTACACCTGATGATATAAGAAGAATTCTAACAACTACTACTGAAAAAGTGGGAACGGGAAATGGAGCTGACTATTCTGTAGGTAACTTTGATACTACAAGAGCTTATGGAAAGATTCACGCTACAAATGCTGTAAACCAAGCATCAAGCGAATTCTAATTTAAAGATAAGTAAAAACTTTTACTTATCTTCTAATAACTTCTGATTTTCTAAAGCCTTTGGCTTATCTTCATTTGCTTGACTATTATCTTTCTCTTCATTCAAATTAGAGTTTGGAATATCCAATTTATACATTTCATCTAGTTTTGTTAAATACGCATGACCTAAATATATAATATAAAATACAGCAGTAAACAAAGTAATAAATGGAATCATAGATATAAAATATAAAAACAGAGTTCTTAATCTAAACGCAGTTGATTCTTTTTTGTATATAGTATGAAACTCTTCTTTACTTAATAATGTAGAAGCTACATCATAATTCAATAACTTATGAAAAAAGTAATATATAGGGAAAGAAAAAGCAATAATATTTAATACAGGTATAAAATACACTGGAATTAAAACTACAAATAAGATAATCATAATAAGTGAACTCTTTAACAGTACCCATAAAGGTGACATTAAATTCCCATGACCATGAAGTGTAAGATGACTATAGTGTCGCCTATGAACTCGAGCTAAAATCATTGGAGTTAAAAACCCAATAACTACAAGTGTTAATAAAACAGAAGCTTGTAATACAACAATACTTCCAATTGTATATAATAAGAAACCAGCCAAAGATGCTGTAAAAGAGTACTTGAATAAAAATACAATCAAATACGTAAGCCACACAAAATAAAAAGGTGCATTTTCATCTATAATGATTTCTTCTCCATTTTGAGAAGCTTGGGCAATCTCTTGTAATGAAGAGATACCAAAATCAGCAGCTGTAAAAAATAGAATATAAATTACTATCATTGTTACAATCAAAGGTATTAATGCAATTCTTAACATACTTGAAGTAAAGAAGTCTTTTATACTTTTACCAAAAATTTCTATTTCGTTCACGTTTTTCCTTTTTATTATTTATCGAATCTTGTTCTATATTCACATTTCTGACAAAGTTCTTCAATAACCTGCCCTTTTCTAAATCCATTTTGAATAGCTTTTACTCTTGATGAATTTAAAATATCACTTATTTGTGAAGTATTTGTATTTCCAAGATTAATACAGGCATTTTGGTCTAAACAACAAGGAACTACATCTCCTGATGTTAATATTCCAAAGTGAGAATCTAAACCATAACAAAAACCTTTGTCAGAGACAAAATCATTCTCTAAACTAGGCCAGTTAAAATACTCATCAAAATTAAAAAATAGTTTTCTAGCAACTCTAATATTTTTTGGTCTCGTTGAATATACATCTTCAATATCAATATCTGAACCAAATACAGAATTCACTCTATCAAATACTTTTTGATTGAACTCTTTTGCACTTTTGTCTTCATCTAGATTCCAAATTCTCAAGTTTATAAAATATTCATGTTTTAAACTCTGAGCATATGAAATAAAATCCAAAATAGGATTTAAATACTCTTCAAGTGATTTTTTATGAGAGTTTGCATTATAAGAATTAATAGAAAAATTTATCTGTTTTATTGTTTGATTACTTAAAGCTTTATAGTGTTTTTCATTTATATTATTTGCTGTTGTCGTAATATTTACTTTCAAATCATGTTTAGCTGAAATATCTAGATAATCATTTAGATTTGTAAGAACTAAAGGGTCACCAACTATATGATAAGCCAACTCTTTTGTAAAAGGTTTTAATTGTTCATTAATAGAATCGAAATGCTCTAATGACATAATTCCTGTTGGTTTTGTTTTAGGTGGACAAAATGTACATTTTAAATTACATATATTAGTTATTTCAATATGTACTTTTCTAAACTTTTTAATAGTTCAACCTTTCTTAGAATTTTTGCAATTGTATCTAATGCTAGATAAAATCTCAGCCTTAAGTAATTGTAGTTTAATTATAATTCCAATTAAGTTTATTAAACAAAGGTTTAAAATGGAAATGATTTTAAATGAAAACGATATGGTTGTTGGTGCAAGTTTCGAAAATGGAACAATTCAAGACTACGTTAATGAAGAAAGAACGTATGGACTAGTAAGAATTGGCGAAGCATCAGCAAATTGGTTTTTATTCAATAAAGAAGAAAGTGATGATGATTTACAAACATTATATTCAACTATTATTTTAGGTGAACACAAAATTCAAGATGATTTTGGTGAAGAAATTGTAGTTTTTAATAAAATTGGTGATGTAAGTTTTGATGATTTTGTAAAAAAAATTGATGAATATTTAAATGACGAAATGGGTAATCTTTTCTAGATTCCCACTTGTCATTATATTTACTTTAATAAATAAGGTAAATCTCTTTTAAGACTTTCTAATAAGTCCTCATTTAAAAAGAATTTTGCTTCTTCTTTTTCTCTATTTTTAAAACAATAAGCACAAACATATCTATTTCTTTTGATTAACTCTACTGTCCCTTCTAAAGAAACTTGTAAATCTTCATTATTCATATAATATTTATACATATCATTTAAATCAGCAGCTATGGCTGTATCTTTAAGAAAAACAACACTTTCTTCCATGAATTCAATAACATTTTCTTCATTAGTTTTAATATTTAAAAATGCTTCTTTGATATCATTGAAAAGCATATCAAACTTTCCACCGTTTAATAATACTTCTTTTAAATTTTTTAAATCATTAGCTTGAAAATAGTATTGCATTAATAAATTCAAATAATGTTCTTGAACATCTAAATCATAAGACTCAATATAATCAAAAACCAATGAAGCGTCTTTTATTTTTCCACTTTTTACTAATTCATTATGAAATACGCCTATTTCAGCTATTACTTCGTGTAATCTATCACTCATAAAATATCCTATTAAAATTTGAAATATTATATCTAAAGAATTATATTAAAAATATAATCTTTATATATTTATTTTGTTACATAACTAAACTTAATAATTATTAAATAATAATTACTTATATATTTAAATCAATATATATATTACTAATTATACTATTATAAAAACACAAAAAGGAAACAAATGAAAAATATGGGCAAACTTTTTTTATTATCACTTTTATTCTTTTCTTTTACAACACTAAATGCAAAAGAAATCAATGATAAAGTAGCTTTAAATGGAATCAAAACAGCAAAAAGTGTATTTTTAATAGACTTTACAAATGCAGCTAAAACAGCTTTTTATTTAAGAGTAATAGAAGGGACACACAAAGGTTTTGTAAATCAAGGTGTTAAACCTAAAATGGTTTTAGTATTCATAGGTGAAACAGTTAAATACCTAAGTACAAAACAAGATGAAGCTTTTGAAATGGAAAATGAAGAGCATTTAATGTCAATTCAAGAATCAATAAAAAACATCTCAAAATTAGGTGTTAGAATGGAAGTATGTGCAGTAGCAACAAAAGTGTTCAATGTGGATAATAATACTATTCCAAAAGAGATGGACATAGTAGCGGATGGTTTTATTTCATTAATTGGTTGGCAAACTCAAGATCATAAACTAGTGCCAATATTCTAAGAAAGATATATCCAAGTGGATATATCTTTTATAAATCCTTTAAAAAATCTTCAATTATATCTTTGTGATCAAATACTAACTTATCAAGAGGCAAAGACTCTAAATCATATATGAATATCTCTTTTGCATCATCGCAAGCCTTAGGCTCTCCATATGCTTTACAAACATATACAACTGATGCAGTATGAAACCTTGGATCTCTATTAGGATTTGAATACACATTTTGTAAGGATTGTATTTCTACATCTAAAGATGTTTCTTCTTTCATTTCACGAACTAAAGCATGTTCAACAGACTCTCCAATATCAACAAAACCACCAGGTATTGCTAAACCAAAAGGTTTATTTAATCTCTCAATTAGAATAATACCTCTAAAATTTTCTTCATTATCATATAGTTTAATAATACCATCTACACTAAGATGTGGTGTTTTTATCATGGAAAGTCCTAAATATTTTTTTAATTATAGTATATTATATTAATAGTGATTTAAAATTTTAGTATCTTCGCCGTTAAATAAAACAATTTTATCTAATCTAATTCTAGCTCCATTTTCTACATCCATATATTCAGAACCATTAATATTTAAAAACTTTACAATTTTTGATTTCATATTACATTCATCTTTATTTTCTAAATATGTAAACTCACACTCTTTTTCTTTTTTTGCTGCTGCTTCAAATTCGTTATATAACGCATTTGAAATTCTAATATATTTGCTCATATTTTCCCTTTTAATATTTTATAATTTTTTATACAACTTTACAGTTCTAGTTTATCAAGGATTTTAAAAAAAGATTCAATCTCTTCTTTTGTTAGTTTTGCATTTAAACTCTCTCTATACGATGTAACTTCATCAATAGTGTTCTCTAAGATATCTTCGCCCTCTTTTGTAAGTTCAACTTTATTACTTCTTTTATCACCAGTAATCTCAGACTTAGAAATAAGACCTTTTTTTTCTAAAGAATTCAAAGAACGACTAATTGTAGTTTTGTCTTTTCCTAAAAGGTTTGCAATTTTAGTTTGATTTACATCTTCTTCAAATTTTATTATTTCAAGTGTAGCTCTTTGCTCAATGGCAATATCGTAAGGACTTAACTTATTGTTTAATGTTTTATTTACACTATTTGCTGCTCTAATAAAACGATAAGCAATAGAATTTTTTAAAGCATGATTCATTTAGCTCCTTTAGTTGCATATGCAATTATTGCATATACAACCTTTTAAGTAAATTAACTAATTTAAGATATTTTTAATGGAATAAGAAAAAAGTGTGTAAATTTGTAATTATTTATATTCTTACTTTAAAACTAGACCAGCAATCAAGTGAAGAATAAGTTAAAGATCCATTAAATCTATCTTCTATAATTAATTTAGCAATATAAAGACCTAACCCTGTTCCTTCATTTGAACTTTTTGTTGTAAAATATGGTTCAAATATTTCCTTACGAATATCAGGAGGTATTGATCCACCGTTATTTGAAATCTCTATTTCTAATTGATTATTATTAGATACCGAAATAAAAACTTTTCCATCATTAGTTTTACTATTAATAATTGCATCTTTAGCATTTATTAGTAAAATCATAAGAACTTGTACTAATTCATTTTTATTTAATTCTACCTCTATATTTCTATCTTTAAAGTCACTTTTAATGCTGATTTTATTTGTATTAAAAGAAAACTTAATTATAGAGATAACTTCATGAAGCAAATTCTCAATTTTGAAAGAATCAATTTTTTTGTTATCAAGAGAGAAGTTACGAAAGTCATCTAAAGTATGAGATAAATAGTTTGTTATTGATTCAATATTATTTAGCTTATCATCTAATTTTGTAGAGGTTAACTTATTACTAGAATAATCACTATCAATACTATATACAACAGAATTGATTTGAGATAAAGGTTGTCTCCATTGGTGAACTAGATTATTAAGCATTTCACCAAGAGTAGCTAGTTTTTGTTTATTTATTAACAGTTCTTCTGTTTCTATTCTTTTTGTTTTTTCTAATTCTTTTTCATATTCAAGTAACTTATATTTATAAGATAAGGCAAAAGACATAAGAATAACTTCGAAAACTACACCCCAAATATATGAATTATCAATAAAAAAAGATCCTTCAATAAATCCTAGTTCAGATAGAACTAATGAAATATTTCCACTAAGTAAAAATATTTTTGAAATAAAAAGATATTGAGCAGTTTTTAATTTAAATACAATCATTAAATAAATAGTCACAGCAATTGAAAAGAAAGAAGAGATAATAGAAAAAACTTCATAGACCGTAACATATGATTCAAAAATAGAAGTTATAGCAAATATTAAAGGAATATATACAAAAAGTTTCAAGTACTTTAACATTTTGGGTAAATATTTTTTTATATTTAAATAATGAATAAGAAATAACATATTAAAAGCATAGATTAAATTACCTAATATTCCATATGTATATTGATTAATATTTGGTATAGTAGGCCAAATATATTCAAAACCAAAACCTGTCCAAGAAACAATTCCTAAGATAAATAAGAAATGAAAAGATACATAATAAAAATATGATTTTTCTTTAATTATTAACCATATAAAAAAGTTATATAAAACCATAGATATTAATATTCCATATACAAAATCAAATATTCTTTTATAAAAAATAAGGTTTGATTCATATTCAGAAATAGAAAAGTTATTCATAAAGGTTTTAATAGCAAAAGAAGAAGATAGTCTTAAATATATAGTTTTATTCTCTTTTTCTTTAATAAAAACTTTAAATGCAGCATTATTTAAAGATTTGATATTTGTATTAAAATTTTGTAGTTGTCCAAATTTTTGAACTTTATTATCATTATATAAATCAATATAATCAATAAAAGGTATTTTAAATTCAAAATATCTATTTTGTTCTAAATTAGTATTATTTTTAATTTCAATTTTTAACCAACAATAAGAATCAATTATTCCAAAGTTATCACCCTTTGAAGTCTTGAAATCTTTTACTGTTTTTATTTGAGATAGAGTCAAGTCTTTTTCAGTCAAGTAATAACTTGTACTTACTTCAAAATCATTTTGGGAATAAGCTAGTTGAGTAAAAAAATAAAAAAATATTAATGATTTAAAAAAAATATTCATGTTAACCTATTTTGTACCCTATTCCATATTCATTTCTTATTGTATTTTTAGGCAATTTTTTTCTTATATTTGTCATCATAGTTTTTAATGATGATAAAGTGTATTCATTATAATCATCCCATAAAGAGTATAAAATTTCTTCATATGAAGTTAATGCCTTACCATTACCTGCATTTTCAAATAAAAGGGCTAATAAATCTTTTTCTTTTGACGTAAAGTTAATTTGTTTATTTACATAATAAACTTCATTCTCTAAAAAAGACCAATAATAATTGTCATTTAATTCAAATCTTCTCATTGAAATGACTTTATAATTCTTAAGTTCATCTATAGCATTATTTAGTGATTCATTTAAATCTTGTCTTCTTACTGGTTTTATTAAATAATCTGTTAATTTTAAAGTACTGGCATCTAATAAAGTTTTTTTATCACTATAAGAAGTTAATAATATCGCTTTTGTATTTAGGTCATTTTTTCTAACTTTTTTTAGAAAATCTAGTCCATTCATATGAGGTAAATCAACATCAATAATCATTATGTCAGGTTTCTTTTCCAAATATAATTCATAGGCTTCTAAACCATTTCCAGCTTCATATACATTTGAAAAACTTTTTTTTAATACATTAGTATAGTTTTGTCTAATATCAATATCATCTTCAATAAAAAGTATTGAATAGTTATTTTCATTTTCCATTTTTATCCTTACATATTATACAACAAATAATTAACTCAACTTGTATTTTATAAAGTGAATATTACCATAAAATAGTAAGTAAATAGTAAATTTTCTAATAATCATTATTAAAAAAAGATTCTAATTATATTTATTGTAGAATACAAAAAATATAAGGAAAACAATATATGAACAAAAAATTATTGCTATTTATCTTTTTATTTATAAGTTTCACTTCATCTCTTTTTGCAAGCTTCCAAGTTTCATATTTAAATGATTCAAAAAAATACAAAAATATAAATGATGTTATAAATAAAGACTTTACTAGTATTCCAAAAAAAATGACTTTTGGAAATAAAAAAGATGTATGGATTAAAATAAGAATAGAAAATAAGACTAATAAAAAAATAGATAACTATTCATCAATAAACAATATTCAAATAATGGAAAATGTACATTTTTATACTATTTTAAAAAATCAAGTTATTAAAAAAAATGAATTGTTCAATAAATATAAGAATTATAATGTAGACCATAGAATTGGTAATTCACTTATATATAATAATAAAATCAATGCAAATCAAAATCTTGATGTATATATTCATATTACAGCAAAAAGTCATATTTATTTTGATATAAATAATGGTACATTTAGTGAAATTACAACAAAATCATCGAGAACCACTACTTTACTTATTTTCTTAGTAGGAGCGTTATCTGCACTAGGTATATACTATGCATTCTTATATATTTTCACTCCTAATTCATCATATTTATATTATACGCTCTTCGTTTTTTCTTTATTATTTTGGAGCTTTTACATATATGGTGGGTATGCTTACCACTTTGATATTTTTACAGTAGGTGGATTTTCAAATACATTTGTAGTATTAATTCCAATTTTCACGATAATGTTTTTTAAATCAATATATAAAAACTATTCAGAATTTTATAAATATAATCTTATATTGAATTTTTTGCTTTCATTTTTAGTTCTATTTTTAGTACTGTATATATTAAGTCAATTAGATTTAATTTTTTATATTTCAATTGGTAAATATGGCGCTCTAATATATTTATTTACTCTTATTATTACTGTGACTATTTCAATAATTATATATATCAAAAAACTTCCATATAGTGGTATTTTTCTTTTGGGATATAGTGCTAACTTCATAGGAACAATTACATCAATTGGCTTTTTTCTAGGAAAAACACCTTATAATATTTTTACTTTGCATGGGAATATAATAGGTGGAGTAATTGAAGCAATACTATTTTCTATACTTTTAACTTATAAAATGAGAAAAGTCTATAAAGAAAAAGAGGATGCAATTAATTCAAGTAAAATAAAGAATATTAAAATAAATATTCTTAATGAAACTATTGATTTTATATCACATCAATGGAGACAACCATTATCCCAAATTAATTCATCAGTTTTTGCTATAGATAATATTGCAAATCAAAATAAACTTCAAATAAAAAAACTTGATGAAGAACTATTATATATAGAAAGTATTACAAGTTACATGTCATCAACAATTGATGATTTTAGAAATTTGTTTTCAAATAATAAAAAAGATGAAGTGTTTTCATTAAACTCTATTATTACAAAAACCCTAAGTATTCTTAAAAAAGTACTTATTAATAGAAATATTGAACTAAATCTTAATATAAAAGAAGAGTTAATGATTACAGGAAATAAAGGTGATATAACACAAGTACTTTTAATAATTTTAAATAATGCGAAAGACGTACTAGAAGAAAGACAAATACTTAGCCCTAAAATAAATATTTCATTAATAAAAGAAGATAATAAAGCTAATTTAATTATATGCGATAATGCAGGAGGAATATCTCCTAAAAATGAAGAAAAAATATTTACTGCAAACTACTCAACAAAAGATAATGATAAAAATTCTGGATTAGGATTATATATTGCAAAAACACTTATTGAAAATAAGATGATGGGAGAGCTAAGTGTTTCCAATGATAATCAAGGTGCTTGTTTTTGTATTAAAATGCAAGTAGTTCAATAAATTTAAATATTAACAAAAAGTCGAGAGAATTATAGTAACTCTATTTTTCCACGACTTAGTTTTAGAATACCTTTTTCTTCAAAGTTTTTTAGGATTCTACTTATTATTTCTCGAGAAGTACCTAGATGTGAAGCTATAATATCATGAGTAGTAGTGATAACTTTTTGGTTTTGTAATTCAAGCCATTCAAGTAGTCTTTCATCAATATTTTTGAATCTTAAGTCTTCTATTAAATTAGCCATACTATCTAATCTACTTGCAAACAATTCAAGTACATAGTATCTAAAAGACTCTTCTTTGAAAAATATCTCTTTTATAATATTTGAGTCAATATAATAGCCTTCTACTTCATCTTCTGTTATAGCAGACCCAATTGCTAGAATATTACTTAATCCACCGCTTAGATTAACATTACATTGTTCAAATGGTTGTAAATAATAAAGAGTTATTTCTTTCCCTGATTCATGTTGACGATAAACACGAACAGTTCCTTTTGTCAAAAAAAGTATATCTTGACATCTATCACCTTGATGAAAAAGTTGAGTATTTTTTGGTATTGTAGTTTTTCTTGCAGATGATAATAAAATATCTTGTGATTCTTTTGATAGTTTATTAAAAAATTTATAATTGTGAATAGTTAGTCCTTAATAATAAAAAACTAGCTACCTTATAAAGTAACTAGTTCTTTTAATTTAAAGTATATTATAACGAACTTATAGGTTTGTTTTTAATTTCTTCCCATTTAATATCAGCTTTTTTGATATATCCTGGAATATCTTGTAACCATAAACCTTTTACTTTATTGTTAAGATTCACATAAAGTTTCCCATCAACAATTTCCCAAACTAATGGATCACCGTGGAACTTTTTACCAGCAGTTACACCAAATGCACACCAACCACCGTAAGCAGGAGCATATTTTTCTGGATTATTATCAAATAAATTTTTATTTTCTTCTGTAATAAAAAGGTAAACCTCACCATTGTATTGAGATACATGACTTCCATTACCCATTACAGGTCTTCCAATTGTATGGTAACTAACCGCATCATAACCTCTTAATACAGGTGTAGAATATGTTTCACTAGCAAATGCCATTGAAGATATAAACATTATAAATACTGCTATTGCTGCTTTAATATTTTTCATTTTAAATTCCTTATAGATGTTAATTCATCTTTTATTTTTAAAGTAATAGAACTATAACAAAAAAAAATATTCTTGTATGTGAGCAATGTTACATACAATATAAAAGAGTAGATAAAATAAGGAAAAAGGGGAAAAAATTGCTTTTTATTAGTAGATAAATAGAAGTTCAAAGAACCTCTATTAGGTTTTATACAGATATTATTAGATTAGTATTACTTTTTTCGTAAAGATACTCGTCTATCTATTTCAACATTTAATATATTTTCATCATTAGTAGTAATAAATTTAGTTATAGAAGGAACTTTTACTTCTTTAATATTTAAATACTCTGGGCGCTGTGATGTAAGAATTTTATATTGATCAAGTACATTTGATTTATATTCATCAAAATTTACTTTCTCCATGGGAGTTAGCTCTGCTACACTTTTTGCAACATATACTAAATATTTTAATGAACCATTAATATACTTATGAGCAGTTTCATAGTCATTTAGTTTAAAACAAAGAATCGTTTTCATTACAAAGTAAGAAGGTACTATTTTAAAAAGAATTACACTGTTTTCAAACTCTTCACACTCTTTTAATAAAGTCTCATAATTTGGCTCTTCTTCTTTACAAATTGCTAATGAAATATTATCAAATGCAAAAGCATCATCTTTCATATATTCTTTTAAATTTAAGTTTTCTGACATTGTTTATATCCTTTTTTCTATACTAGCTAAAAAAAAAGCTTTTAACTAAAAGAACTAATGTTCAAATAGTTAAAAGCTTTTAGTGGAGCGGGAAACGAGACTCGAACTCGCGACAATCTGCTTGGAAGGCAGAGGCTCTAGCCAACTGAGCTATTCCCGCACATTGTAAAATTAAAAATGGTGTCAAAAGAGAGACTTGAACTCTCGACCTCCGGCTTATGAGACCAGCGCTCTAGCCAGCTGAGCTACTTTGACATAGGTTAATTGGTTGCGGAAACTGGATTTGAACCAGTGACCTTCGGGTTATGAGCCCGACGAGCTACCGTGCTGCTCTATTCCGCGTTATATAAGAACTAAGTTTAATTTGGTTGCGGAAACTGGATTTGAACCAGTGACCTTCGGGTTATGAGCCCGACGAGCTACCGTGCTGCTCTATTCCGCGTCATTTAAATAAAATGTTTTGATTAAACTTAATTAAAAAAAGTGGAGCTGGTGAAGGGACTTGAACCCCCGACCTGCTGATTACAAATCAGCTGCTCTAGCCAAGCTGAGCTACACCAGCGCCTAACAAATAAATTTGTTATAGTGGATGGGGTAGAAGGATTCGAACCTTCGAATGACGGCACCAAAAGCCGTTGCCTTACCACTTGGCGATACCCCATGAGTGTGTTAGTTATTTAGTGGAGCTGGTGAAGGGACTCGAACCCCCGACCTGCTGATTACAAATCAGCTGCTCTAGCCAAGCTGAGCTACACCAGCACTAAATAATTGTAAAAATGTTTAAAATCACTATTGTGAAATTAAATGGTGTCAAAAGAGAGACTTGAACTCTCGACCTCCGGCTTATGAGACCAGCGCTCTAGCCAGCTGAGCTACTTTGACACAGGCTAAATTGGTTGCGGAAACTGGATTTGAACCAGTGACCTTCGGGTTATGAGCCCGACGAGCTACCGTGCTGCTCTATTCCGCGTTAACAAAATAATATAAAGTGGAGCGGGAAACGAGACTCGAACTCGCGACAATCTGCTTGGAAGGCAGAGGCTCTAGCCAACTGAGCTATTCCCGCACACTTAAAAGTAATAAATTTGAATAATTAAGAAGTCTTACAAACTCTTCAAAACTATATGGAGCGGGAAACGAGACTCGAACTCGCGACAATCTGCTTGGAAGGCAGAGGCTCTAGCCAACTGAGCTATTCCCGCACTCTAAAAAATTGTTATGGTGGGTCTAGAAGGACTCGAACCTTCGGCCACTCGGTTATGAGCCGAGTGCTCTAACCAGCTGAGCTATAGACCCTCTCATAAACAATGGCGGACAGTGAGGGATTTGAACCCTCGATACCGTTGCCAGTATGCATCCTTAGCAGGGATGTGGTTTCAACCGCTCACCCAACTGTCCGTATGTTTTCCGTATTTGTTCTACCAAATTTGGATGGGAATTATATAGGCAATACACTTAAAAAACCCTTAATTTTTTTCTTTTGTTTGTTTTTTTGAAAAAAAGTTTTTTTTCATTAAAAAACACTATAAATAACTAATATTATTCTATTTTTGCATGTATAATTTATGTTTTTTCATAAATAAAAGAGGATTGGTTTTTACTATTTTTTTTGTTTTTTGAATTTTAATGATTATATTTATTATTTATTGGAGTTTTTTTTGCAAAAAAAAAGTCTAAATTCATAAAAGAATTTAGACTTTTTAATAAGTTAGATGTTTTTTAGTATTTTTTCAACTACTTCTTTTGGATTATCCGCTTTATATATAGGACGACCTACAACTATAAAGTCAACTTTATTCTCTTTTGAGAAAGGAATATCAGCTACTCTTTTTTGATCCCCTGCATCTTCACCAAAAGGTCTAATACCAGGACAAAGAGTAATAAACTCTTCTGAAGTGTTATTTTTAATATCTAAACTCTCAAAGGCAGAACATACAACACCATCAATTCCTGACTCATGTGTATCTTTTGCAAATTGAGTTGCTTTAGAAGCTATATCTTCATTATATACTGCTTTAAATGCATCATTATCAAATGATGTAAGTGCAGTAACTGCTAATACTAAAGGCTTATTAGGAATATCTTTAATTCTATCCATAACAGTAGTCATAGCTTTTACACCAGCACTTGCATGAACATTAAACATATCTACTAATCCAAAGTTAGCAATTTCTTCTGCTGCATCTGCCATAGTATTAGGAATATCATATAACTTTAGATCTAAAAAGATTTTAAAGTTAGGATTAATAGCTTTAATCTCTTCTAAAAATTCTTTTCCATCTCTAATATATGATCTAAATCCTACTTTTAACCAAACATCAAAATCTTTAATTTCTTTAACGATTTCTAAATTCTGTTTAGCAGTTGGTAAATCTAAAGATACACATAACTTCATATCATTACTCATGAAACTAAGCCTTTTTTACTTTGTCTAATAGACCATTAATAAATTTAGGAGCACCATCACTTGCTAATTTTTTAGATAATTCAATTGCTTCATTAATAACGATTGCTTTTTCTACACCTTCAACGAAGATTTCAAAAATAGCAAGTCTTAAAATTGATTTTTCAACAGAACCAATATCAGTAATTCCACCTTGTTTTAAGTGAGAAATTAATTCTTCATCAATTTTTTCAATGTTGTCAACTGTACCATTAAATAATTTTAAAGCAAAGTCTTTTTGTTTGTTTCTGATTTTTTTATCTTCTAAAATATCATCAACAAATTTAGCGATACCTTCATTACCTAAATCGTAAGCATATAATAAACCAATTACTGATTCTCTAGCTTGTGTTCTAGTTGCCAAATTACTTCTCCATCGCTTTATATAAGTCTAACATCTCAATAATAGTAACCATTGCTTCTGCACCTTTGTTACCTACTTTTGATCCAGCTCTTTCAATTGATTGCTCAATAGTATCAGTAGTTAAAACACCGTTTGCCACTGGTTTACCATATTTTAAAGCAACAGTTGCGATACCTTTTGTAGCTTCAGCTGAAATGTAATCAAAATGAGGAGTTGCCCCTCTAATTACTGCACCTACACAACAAACTGCATCATACTTACCAGAAGCTAATGCTTTTTCTAATGCGAATGGAATTTCAAATGCACCAGGAACTAAAATTAGATCTAAGTTCTCAGTATTTCCACCATGTCTTTTGAATGCATCTTCTGCACCTTCAACTAATCTATCAGTTACGATATGGTTGAATCTTCCATTGATAACAGCAACTTTTTCGTTACCTTGTAATCTTAAATTACCTTCAATAATGTTCATTTATTTCTCCGAATGATGATAAATTATTTTATCATTTGTATTTAATTTCTATATTTATTTGGGGATTATATCTAAAAGTAAATTAATCCCTAAAAAAGGGATTAATTATTTTGTATTTTGAAGCAGTATTCTTAGTTTCCTAAAACTTCTTTGATAGCAAAAATATCATTAACAACATTGTATAGTTCATCAACTTGAACCATATTTGGTCCATCACTTAATGCAACACTTGGATCAGTGTGAGTTTCAAAGAAGAAACCATCAACACCAACAGCAGCCGCAGCTTTAGCAAGACTTGGTACAATTGCCGCGTTACCACCAGTTGTTCCACCAGTACTTGGTACTTGTGCAGAGTGAGTTGCATCAAAAATAACAGGTGCATATTCTCTCATAGCAATTAGGTTTTTCATATCAACTACTAATGCTCCATAACCAAATGTATTTCCTCTCTCACAAAGCCATACACCATTGTCATTAGAATTTTCATAAGAAACCTCATCAACACCTCTAGTTTTTAATACTTTTTCAACTGGATGTTTCATAGAACCAGCTGCTAAGAACTGACCCTTTTTGATATTTACTTTACAGTTAGTTTTTGCAGCTTCTACTAATAAATCAGTTTGTCTACATAAAAATGCTGGAATTTGTAATACATCTAAAACTTCACCAGCTGGTGCTGCTTGATATGATTCATGAATATCACTTACTAATTTGTATCCGAATTGTTCTTTTATTTCTTGGAATAATTTTAAACCTTCTTCAAGTCCTGGTCCTCTAAAAGAGTCTAAACTTGTTCTATTTGCTTTATCAAATGAAGCTTTAAAATAAAATTCGATTCTTTTATCTTCACTCATTGGTAATAATTTTTCTGCAATTCTCATTACTGTGTCTCTATCTTCTAAAACACATGGTCCAGTTAAAATTTTCATTTAATTCCTTTTAAAAATTGTTTGTTTTTCTTTACCTGTTAAAGCATAATAAAATTCATATATATTTTGGCATATATATTCAATATCATCTTTTGCATTTTCATCACATGCAAATAAAATCTTATCCCCTATTTCTAGTGGGAAAGAATTTTCAGGTAAAAGTATATTATCTTTTTCTCTTTGAAGCAGCAATGGTATCACATTATTACTCTGATCTTGATTATGTAAAGACCTATGAAAAATATCCATACTTAGAGTATTATCCTCATCTAAGTGTTTGAATATCTCAGGTGTTTTTTTCTCATTTATCTCTATTTCTAAAAGTAAAGGGCTTTCATTAATTTCTTGTAATAATTGTTTTACAAGTAAAGCTGCCCAATGTTCATCTTTCTTTAATATCATTTTTATGAATTCATCAGAGAGAGGTTTTAATAAAGCATTTGTTGTTTTATTAATAAGAATCTTTGCTGGCATAAAAATATGATCAATATTTGCATTTTGAAATATTGAGAAATCTTCCATTTCATTTTCACGAACAATTGTTAGAATATCACTATTTAATTTTTTTGCAGTTGCTAATATTGATAAGTTAATAGTATCATCATTTGTTGTTGCAATAATTGCAGCAGCATTTTCAATACCTACACTTAATAACATCTCTTTATCATCTGCATTACCAAAGGTTAAATGAGATATTTCATCTCTTGAGAAATGATGTGATTTATTCTCATTAATCTCCACAAGTTTAGCTTCAATATTATTTGATTTTAGTTTTTCAAATATTTTTTTACCTAATCTTCCATATCCACAAATAATATATTTACCTTTTGGAAAAATAGGTAGAGTTGAAACTAATGTCTCTAAGCCATATATCCACTTCTCTAATTTTAATAAATTTGGAGCTGTTAAAGCCATATTTATTTCAGATGAAATAATAGAAAATGGATTTGCAATAGTTTCTACATCTAAATCTTTTAAGTTCTCTGTTTGATTTGTAGTTGTAGATTTTGCTACAAGTTGTACATGTTTGTTTAATAATTTTGAAGTTAAGGCAATTCGTAAATTCATACTATCTTCTTCAAATAAAGAAACAACAGCTTTACAATTATGTTTTTTTATTCCTGCAAACTCTAATGCTTTAATAGAATAAGTATCACAATTTAAGACAGGAACTGTGGGAGTGAAACTTTCTAGTATTAATTCATTTACCTTACTTTTATCTTTTTCAATTACTACTGTTCTAATTCCCTCTTCTATTGCTTTATGTATTATCTCACTAGTGATTTGGTTGTATCCTAATACAATTATGAATTTTTCTTTTAGATTAATTACTTGTTTTTTAAACTTTGACTTTTCAATCTCTTTTAAAAAAAGTTTATCTTGAAGTAATGATACTAAAGAACCAATTCCATAAAACCAACCTAGTACTGTTAAATAAATAGAAAAAGTAACCCAGATTCTTTGTGAATATGTGAAGGTATATGGTGTTTCTCCAAAACCAATTGTTGTAGCCATATAAGAAACAAAATAAAAAGCATCGAAGATTGTCATTTGATGATGTTTTCCATCTATGTCAACACCATCAATAACAAGCAATCCAATGATTGCAATAGTATAAGAAAGAACAATTACCAGAAACGGTATTCTCATTCTTTGTAAGATTATAAAAAGTGAGCTATTTTCCAAAGTAAAAACCTACTTTATCTTTTTGATTTAAGAGTATCCCCTACATATAATGCAACAGAAATAACATTAGCTAATAATGCTCCTCCTGATAGAGATACAATAGTAGCTACAATTTCAGCATCAACTGTATATACATAAGCTGCAACAGTCCATACAATAGCAGCTGCAATTAATTGAATATCAGCAACTAAAGAAGTAGCTAAAAGAACAGAACCCATTTGAGTTCTATCTCCTAACTTTAATGTAGTTGCAATTATATTAATAACAATTGCTGCAAATAACTCATACTTACTATGGCTTTCTAGAGAATATAAATCCCCATAGAAAAAACCAAAGTTTACAGTCATTGCAAGGATTATAAAAAATCCTGCAATAACCTTATCGAGATTCATGGTATTCATCCTCCAAATCTTTACCGATATCAAGTCTTCTTTTAAATACATGATCAATATTATCATGTACTCTTGAATCTTTATCCAAGAACATAATTCTATGTTTATTTAACTGATTAATATTCTTAAGACCCATAATAGCTAACATACCCCTAACACTTTTTAATAAGTTGTTATGATAGTTTCTAACTTTTTTTGCTTGTTTATAAACAAAGTATTTTTTTCTTTTATCTTTATTTTGAGTTGCTAATCCAACGGGACAATCATGACCTGTTGTACCTGAACAATACCTAGCTCTAATACAACCAGCACTCATCATAAATCCTCTAGCAATCTGAATAAAATCTGCACCTAATGATAAAATTACAATTACATCATCAGGTGTAAGAACTTTACCACTTGCTACAATCTTAACATGCTCTCTAACTCCATAATCAGAAAGAACTTTATCAGCTAAATATACAGAATCTCTAATATTTAAACCAACTCTTTCCATCATTTCAATAGGGGCAGTTGCAGATCCACCAGATCCACCATCAATAGAAATAAAGTCAGGATATCTTGTATCTCCTGCATCTATTCTTCTTTTGATCTCTTTTGCATATGGTTCGATATTTTCTAAATCTGAAATTACAATTTTAAACCCAACTGGTTTATCTGATAACTCTTGTAGTTTTCCTACAAAATCAAATAACTCTTCAATAGAATTCGCATAAGGAAACCTATTTGGAGAGAATACATCAGTATGAGCTTCAACATTTCTGTAATAAGCAATTGCTGGTGTTACTTTATGGGCGGCTAATTTACCACCTGTTTGTTTTGCACCTTGAGCAATTTTAATTTCAGTCATTCTACAGAATCTCATAGTTTTCTGATATCTATCAGGATCAAAATTACCATCTTTATCCCTAGCACCATATAACCCAGAACTTAACTGTAAAATAATCTCAGCCATATCTTCTGGAACTTCTTCAGGGAAATCTGATAAAGGAGCATCCCAGTTTATTCTATGAAATAGTTGTGATTTTAAATCAAAAACATAAGTTTCTGCTTCTTTATCTTTTCCAAATACCATCTTTCTATATGCATCTGCTGCCATTGCACCATTAAAGAAGAAGTTAACTACATCTTTAACTTTTTTAGAAATATATGTACCATGAACAATTTTCATATATTCAGGTTTATAAGATTGATGAGTAACAAAGAAGTTAGAAGTAACTCCACCCTCACCTGAGTTAATTGGGAATCCACCCATTTGAGCACCTCTTACAAAGGCTCTAGTTCCCTCAGGAGAAATAGATCCATCACTCATAGCAGATCTTGCAATAATTGTTTTTGCTGTATATGGTTTCTTTCTGCTTGAACCAAATACAACTTCAAATTCTTCATCTACTTCATTATCATTTAACACAATATTTGCGTGTCTAATCATAAATTTTGGCTTTGGTAAAGGTTGAGCCGGAGAAAAGGCTGCATAATTTGGTGCATCATTTGCTGCTTTATAAACCCAATCCAACTTATCTTTAGATTCATAAAACTTTTCATCACCAAAATATTGTCTAAAAGGCTCTCTTGCTTCTTCCAAAACATATCTTAATCGACCGATTATTGGGTAATTAACCAACAATTGGTGATCTCTTTGTACATATTTATCATGTACATACCATGCTACAATAATAATTGCAAACAATATCCATAAAACCGTATAAATACTAACTTCCATAATATTCCTTTACTAGTTCTTTTTACTAGAAACCAATAGCCCACTTACGACTATCAAAAGTATACCAAAAATAATCCAAATGTCAGGGAATGCATCCCCTAAAAACATACCTAAAATAATTGAAAAAGCAATATTTGAGTATGAGATAGTCCCGATAATTCCCGCTTTAGCGTGTGAATAAGCTTTTGTCATAAAAATCTGTGCAAATGTTGCGAATAGACCCAATAAAATAATAAATAACCAATCATTTGTATTTGGCATAACAAATTTGGCAAATAAAAAGTCTAATTTCTCATTTGTATAGAATTCACCTATTATCAATAAGATTAAAGGCCCTATTGTTCCAATTGTCATAAAAGACAGAACAATTGCCCTAGAATCATAAAATTTTCTTAATTCTCTAATTGATGTATAAGCAAGACCCGCGCCCACACCACATAGGATTCCTAAATAGTCAGTTTTATCTAAATTTGAACCATCAAACTTAGTAATGAATAATATTCCAATAAAACCTACAAATACTCCAATCCAACCTTTGAAGCCCAGTTTTTCTTGCACAAATATATATGCAAAAATTGCTGAAAATATTGTAGATGTTTTTGAGAATGTCATAGCCTCACCCAGAGGAATTTGTGCTATATTATAAAAGAAAAAAAGTAATGCAACAAATCCAGCAATACCTCTAAAAATTAGTAATCCAAGTTTTCCACCAGTTTGATTTAAAGGACTTTTATAGATTGATAATAGTATTAGAATCACCCCAAAAACATTCCTAAAAAATACAACTTCAATTGAACTCATTGAATCACTTAACTCTTTTGCTACAGCTCCCATAAAGGCGAATAGCAATGAAGCAAATATCATATATTTTATACCAAGTCGTACATCGTTTTCCATATAATTTCCTAAATTAAAAGCGCCATTGTATTGCTTATCATATTAAAAAAAGATTATTAGTCCCAATTTTTAAAGCAATTTTTAGATACCATATAAACTTTTATAAAGATATAACTTGTAGTAGGAATAATATGGAATATTTAAAAATCATTGGAAATAAAGAAATTTCGGGTGAAGTTACTATCTCAGGTGCAAAAAATGCGGCATTGCCTCTTATTGCATCGACAATACTAGCAAAAAACGAAATTAACATTGGTAACATGCCAAATGTAGTAGATATTAACACTTTTTTAAAATTAATTGGAAAACTTGGTGGGACATTTGAAAAAGATGAAAATCAAGTAAAGATTAATGCATTATCAATAGATAAAACAACAGCAACTTACGATATTGTAAAAACAATGAGAGCTTCAATTTTAGTTCTTGGACCACTTCTATCTAGATTTGGACATTGTGAAGTTTCACTTCCTGGTGGATGTGCAATTGGTCAAAGACCAGTTGATTTACACTTAAAAGCATTAGAGCAAATGGGTGCGATTATTGAAATCAAACATGGTTATATTCAAGCAACAGCTCCTGAAGGTTTAAAAGGTGCAAAAATTGTATTTGATAAAGTAACTGTTGGTGGAACTGAAAATATTTTAATGGCAGCAGCTTTAGCAAATGGTGAAACAACTATTATTAATGCAGCAAAAGAGCCTGAAATTGAACAATTATGTGATGTTTTAGTAGATGCTGGAGTTAAAATTGAAGGTATTGGTACTTCAAAGCTAATTATTCAAGGAACAAATAAAGAGTTACTTGAATTTAAAGACTTTGATATTATTCCAGATAGAATTGAAGCAGGTACATATATGTGTGCAGCAGCAATTACTAACAAAAAAGTTAAAATCAATAAAGTAATTCCTTTACATTTAGAAGCAGTTACAGCAAAATTAGAAGAAATGAATTTTGAAGTTATTCAAGATGAAACAAGTTTAACTGTATGTCCAACAGATGAGATTAAACCTGTGAATATCATTACAACTGAATATCCAGGATTCCCAACTGATATGCAAGCTCAATTTATGGCATTAGCTACACAAGCAAATGGAACAAGTACTATTGATGAAAGATTATTTGAAAATAGATTTATGCATGTTAGTGAATTATTAAGACTTGGAGCTGATATTCATCTAAATGGAAATACTGCAACTATTAATGGTCAAGCTGGAACATTAAATGGTACAGATGTAATGGCTACAGATTTAAGAGCCTCTTCTGCGCTTGTTTTAGCAGCTCTTGTAGCTAAAGGTGAAACAAATATTCATAGAATTTATCATCTTGATAGAGGTTATGAAAACTTAGAAGGTAAACTTACTCAAATCGGTGCTGATGTAAAAAGGTTTACTGAATAGCACACTTTTTAAATGATAAGCAAAAAAACCACATGCTTATCATTTATTTAAGTTAAAATTACATAGAATCTATACAATTATTATAAAAGGTGATATTAATAATATGAAACTAGAAATTTCTTTATTTAAATTTGACAGCAATTCTGACTACTTACCATTTTACACAAAACATTTTTTAAAAATTAAAGATGAAAAAAATCTATTAGATATTTTAAATACTATTAATAAAAATGCAAATTTTGGATATGTTAACTGTGAAGAATTTGACCTTGTTGTAAACGGTGTTTATGTTAAAGCATCTATTACACTTACTGAATTAGTTGAAAACTTTGGAAAAGATTTAACAATAGAACCAATTTCAATTAGAAGAGCTTACAATGATTTATTAATCGATGAAAAAGACTTCAATGAAAAAATTTCTATTTTAGATGAATTTTTAAGTGATGAACTAAGAAAAAAATACCAAGAATTAAAGCATTACTATTATGCTTCAAATACATTAAATTTCAATACAGATTATATTGGGGATGCAGTATTAATTATTGCTCAAGATTTAATTGAAAATAGTAATACAAAAACAAAAAATAAAATTTTAATTGCATTATCTGAAGTAGAAATTTCAGCTCAATATCATACAAGTTTAAAAAATAGAATTTATAATTTTGACTCTTCTGTAGAAGAAAAAATTGAAAAACTACAAACAACTCTAAGATATTATGAAGAGACTGAAAAACAAAACTATAGAGTAAATACTACTTTAAAATTAGACTTTGGAGAATTCCTAGATAACTGTGAAGTTAAACATGATTTTAAAGATTTTAATATTGCTTATTATTCATCAAGTAATGAAAGCAAATATGAAACATTAGTAAATAAATTAGATGCAAAAATGTTAAAACTAGATTCGTTAAAATTAGACTTAGCAAAAAATACATTTAATGTAAATCCTGATATTACATATTTCGTAGCATATACAATATTATTAGATGCATTTGATAATAATGCAGACTTCTTATTAGTTGATACTATTGAAGATTTTTATATTTTTGATTATAATAGAAAACAATTTGAAAAGATCTGTGGAAGAGATGTATTATTACCAGTAATTCATATTAATGAATTACAACAATTAGCAGGTGGTGAACATAAAACTGCTAACAAAACTTTAATAAAGCATCAAATCAATCCAGAAATAATCTAAAGGATAAGATATGGTATTAGATATTGAATTTATAATATATTCTTCAATACTTATTGGATCAATAATACCACTTTATATTTATAGACAAAAGATTTTTTCTTTTGCCTATAAAACTGGCAGCATGGAAGTATTTATCCGTGACGTAAAACTTCATTTAAAAAAAGATCATTACAAAATAAACTTTGATTACTCAATAATAGATAAAACTGCAGATGAAAAAGATATTAGAATAAGACAAACTATAATTGTAGAAGATTTAGTAGCTCAATATTTTAATTATGAATATCTAAAAGTAACTCAAGGAACTATATCAAAAGATAAGCTTTGGACAACATACGAAGAAAAATCTAAATCAAATTCTAAGACACCAAGTGATTGGAGTCAAAGAAGAGAACTTGCGTGGAATAGAGATCATGAGAAATGTAATAGATGTGGTATAAAATCTAAGTTAAGTGATTCTATGAATATTTTTGTAAAAGAAATAAATGATAGTGGTGGTTATAATGTTGAGAATATCATTACATTATGTAGTGACTGCTATAGAGTAATAAACTCTAAAAATCATGCAAATACAATGGCTACATTGAATCTAAATGATAAACTAATGGTTTTTGTTGAATCTTAATCTCTAAAGATTAAAAGTTCAACAAAAACTTTGCTACATATTTCTTTTCACCTTTAAACTTACACCAACCATGTTTTGAACACTTTTCAATTTGTACTTCATCATTTTGTTTTAATATTTCTAAAATAGAAGCATTAGCAGATGCGCTTGAACGTACATATAACTCTTCTACTCTAACACTAGCTGGAATATAATCTAACTCTACTTCTTCCTCTTCAAGTATCTCTTTTGGGATAATAATAGGCTTTTCATCAACTTGAACAATTACTTCTTTTTTTGATTTTAGTTTTTCAATCTCATCTTTAAGTAAAAGCATTTCTTCTTTTAGTTTTTTAATCTCTATATCATTGTTATTGTTGTTACTTATTACCATAGGTGCTGATTCAGTTTTTAAAACTCTTTTATTTTTATAAACTTCATCCATAATAATTTTTACTTTTGAATTAAGTTTTTTTAATTCATCTTCATTTAAAGATACTTTATCTTTTGTAATATCCACATCATTTAATAAAGATTGAAATCCTATCTTAAATAAAAATAGTTCTAATTCTGATGTTTTTACAATATTATCATCATTTTTCACCTCATCTTGGGCATAAATATTTATAAGTAAAAATAAACTAATAAGTATATTTTTCAAAAGTATTTCCTTTTACAATCATTTTTTTTCTATAGGAGCAATTCTAAAGGTATTATAAACTACTCTTTTTTTATCTTTTTGTTTTATTGCAAAAATATATTGTTTTTTGTTTCTATTTAAAACTTCAAAGTATTCAATATCATCTAATAATATATCAATGTATGATTTATTATTTTCATAAAATTCATAAGAGGTACTAGAGTACTTAAACTCATCTTTGCTCTCAATTCTAACTAATTTATTATTTGAAGAGATTAAATATGTAATATTTAGATGATAAGCATTATGATAAGTATTATTTGATTTAAAAGTAATAATACTATTCTTGTCTCTATCTTGTGTTACTTTAATCTCAGAAGTAGCTTCTGCAATATCTTCTAAAAAAATATTATAAAGTCTATTATCAGATTTAATACTTTCTTGTTTATTTGCAAATATTTTATTTGAATGTTTTGTTTGATCTAGTGTTTTATACAAAAAAATAATCATAATCATAAATAATGATATAGAGATAAGAACCTCAAGAAGTGTAAAAGATTTTTTCATAATTCTATTTTAAAAGTGTATATATTTTTATTGATTTTATCATCAATATTATATGTAGTTGAATATGTTGTAATATTCAAATCATAAGTATCATTTTTGATTAATTTAGAAGAAACTTTATCATCTTTTATTTTAACTTTTATAGGTTTTAATTCTTTTCTTAACTCATCGTTATCAAACCTATAAACTCTATCTAAAAAGATATTTTCATTTCTATCACTTGCTTCTTCTAAATTCATAACTAAAGATACATAATCATTAAGTTCTGCTTTTTCTTCTGATTTTTGTATTAAAAAGATATTGTCACTTTTTACTTGCAGTAGTGATATCATCACTACACTAAGCATTGTAATAGCAACAAGCACTTCCATCAATGAAAAAGCTTTTTTCATACTATTTAATACCTATTCTAACTGCTTCATCAACAGAAGTATCACCATTTTCAAGCATTAGTTTTAATTGTTTGTCTAAAGAAATCATTCCATTATTAATAGCTTTTTTCATTAAAGTAGAGTCATCAACATCAGTTTTTAAATACTCTTTTATTTCATCAGAAATTACAAATAGTTCTCCAATTGCAATTCTTCCTGAGTATCCAGTAAAATTACAAGACTTACAACCATTTGATTTATATATTTTTGTATTAGGTGATAAATTAAAGATTTTATGAGAAGCTACAGATTCATCTTCACACTTACATTCATTACATAGTTTTCTTACTAGCCTTTGAGCAAGTACTGCAAGTAAAGCAGATGATATTAAGAACTTCTCAACTCCCATATCTATAAGCCTAGTAATAGCTGCTGGTGCTCTATTTGTATGTAATGTAGAAAATAGCAAGTGTCCAGTTAAAGCAGACTGAACGGCAATTGAAGCAGTCTCAGTATCTCTAATCTCGCCAACCATAATAATATCTGGATCTTGTCTTAAAATAGATCGTAGCCCTGATGCAAAAGTAAGCCCTACTTTTGTATTAACTTGTATTTGTGAAAACTCATTTGATTTATACTCTACTGGATCTTCAACTGTGATAATATTCTTCTCTTCACTTACTACTTGATGTAATAGCGAATGTAAAGTAGTAGATTTACCACTTCCCGTTGGTCCTGTTACTAATACCATTCCATAAGAGTTTTGTAATACAGATTCTAACTCTTGTGTAATATATGAAGGAAAACCAAGTTCTTTTACGCTTAAGATATCTTCACTTTGCATTAAGATTCTCATTACAATTCTCTCACCATAAAAAGTAGGAAGAATTGAAACCCTAATATCCAAAGTCTTACCAGCAATTTTGATCTGAGTTCTACCATCTTGAGGTATTCTTTTTTCAGAAATATCTAGATTTGATATTACTTTGATTCTTGAGATTACTAAAGACATAATATTTTTATCTAACTCAATATGTTTCGTTAATACTCCATCAACTCTGTATCTTACTTCTGCTTTGAATTCGTGCATTTCAATATGGATATCTGATGATTTCTTTTTTATTGCTTGATAAAAAAGTGAGTTTACAAACTTGATAATAGGAGCTGATTCTTCTGAAGTTAGAATATCACTTCCAACTTTTAAGAACTCAGTCATAGAGAAGTCTTCATCCTCTAAAGTTGCACCTTCTTGTTCTTGTTGAATTGCACTCATTTCTTTATCTGTTTTTATTTCTAAAAACTTATTATAAAGTTTTTCAAAAGATATTTCATCTAAGAAAATAGTTTTATATTCATAATCTAATTTTGATAAATAATCCAAAGATACACTCATATACTCTTTGGAAATAGCAATGATTATTTCATCATCAAGTTTAGAGAATAAAACATAGTTTTTTAAAGCTGTTGTATATGAATCAATTTCATAAGGAACTAAATTCTGATTATGTAGCTCATTAATATTCATATTTAGTAACCTAACATTTCTGCAACTCTTTTATCATGAGTAGATTTAGTATTAGTATCTGCTTCTTCATTAATTATTGTTTTTTCACTTGAAGAAGAATTGTTTTTTAATGAATTATATTCATTTTCTAAGGCTTTTAATTTCTTTTTATATTCTTTCTCTTCAACATATTTTTTTATTTGTTTTTCTTTTAATCTTATTTTAGAATCTTGTAAATACTTATCCTCTAGGATTTTCAATTCAGCAAGTTGATTTCTAACAAAACTCAAATCTTTTGATTTAGGAATTATATATGGAGTAACTACAATAACTAAACTTCTTTTTCTTATACTTGATCTATCATGTTCAAATAAACCACCAATTAAAGGTAACTTTGAAAACCCAGGAACATCACTTTCAGTAATTTCCTCTTTATCTTCAATTAATCCACCAATTATTACTGATTCTCCATTATTAACAATTGCAGTTGTTTTAACTTCTTTTTTTGTGGTATCGGGATTACCACTTGTTGTTTTTGTTGTTTTTACATCTTCTAATATTGTATTAATTTCTAAAGTAACTTTATCATCATTAGAAACTCTTGGCTTAACTTTTAAAGTCAAACCTACATCTTCTCTCTTAAATGAATTATTAACCGTACCACCATCAGTAGTTGAAGATCCAGTTTGTATTGAAATAGTTTCACCTACATATATAGAACTTTCTTTATTATTAATTGCCAATATAGATGGTTCAGAAACAATATCTGCTGCACCATTTTCATCAAGTAAAGAAATAGAAGCACCTAAAGCTAATCCTGAAGTAATATTTGGAATATTTAAATCTAATCCAGGCGTTGTTAAGACAGGACTTCCACCATTTAAACCTGAAGAAAAAGTAGCTAGTCCATTACTTCCAGCAGTTCCACCAAAAATACCATACTTAACACCTATTTCATCAACTAACTCATCATTAAGCTCAATAATTCGAGCTTGCACATAAACTTGTGCTTTTTCTTTATCTAACTCAGCAAGTATTACTTTGATATATTCAATTTCATTAGCTGGTCCCATTAATACAATAGAATTTGATTCTTCATCTACAGAAGATAAAGGTTTGTCATTTTGATCTATGTATTTTTTCTTACCAATAATTCCATCAATAATTTTGATTACATTTTTTGATTCTACATTTTTTAAAGGTATTACTTCAACTACTCTTTTTACAAGAGAATCTGCACTATCTACACTTGAGATATATTTTTTAAGATATTTAATATTTTGAGATTTGCCAACTAAAACTAAAGAGTTATTATCTTTATTTGCAATAATTGCTACTTTTTCAGTTTCAATTTTAGTATTAAATTTAGATTTAGAAATAGCATCTAAACTCTTCTTTGCTTCAACCGCTTTAATATTTTTAAGCTCAATAATCTCCGTACTTTTCTTTGCACCAATAGTCATAATTGAAACTACTTCTTTTATTGTTTTAATATTATCTTTAAAATCAGTTAGAACTAAAGAGTTTGATTCTTTGTTTGTTACAATCTTTGCAGTCTTAGACATAAGATGTCTTATTTTAGATGCGACATAATCTACATTTGCATTATGAACAGGGAAAACTTCTGTAACCATTTGATAATAATTAGCTTTTTTGGTACTTGTAACAACGGGTACATTATTTTTTGCACCCTCATTTAGTTTTACTATTCTTAAAATATCATTACTTTGAACAAGCGTATAACCTTTTGATTCAAGAACATAAATAAGAATCTTTACTAGTTCATCTTTCTCTAAAGGTTTGTTTGAAATAAAATCAACATTACCTTTGATTTGTTGTGTAACTAAGATATTTTTATCAATTATTTTAGAAGTAATTTTTACTAAATCCATAATCTTTAAATCTTTAAAGTTTATATTTATTTTCTCAGACCCATTAAGCGAAAAACTTAAAATAAATATAATAAAAGCTGCCCTAATCAATTTCATAATTTAACTCCATAATCTCATTGTTTCTTAAAATTTCTATATTTAAATATTTTGTACTATTTATATTGTTATATACTTTGAACGCATCAGCATAAGAGCTTAAAATGTTATTGTTTATAGATTTGATAATATCACCTTTTTTTAATCCAAGTTTTCCAAATACAGAATTTTCATTAACTCTGCCTACTTTAAAACCATCTATTTTTCCATTTTTCTTAACTTCATTTATTGCAATATTATTCCATACTTTATCAATATTGTTTATATATGAATTTAGATAGTTTCTTTTAACTTTAACATTGTCATTATCTACAACAATATTTTCATTTATATTATTTACAGTTCTTGATACTTCATATTTAAGATTTTGATCTCTTGACTGCATATCAAGTTTATACTCTTTTGCTTGCTTTTCAAAAATTACATATTTCTTATAAAGTTTTGTAAGAATATAACCATCTAGTTCTTCGTATTGTGAAATAAAACTAGATTTTTTATCTCTTTTATTCTCAATAATAATCCAACCACCATTTGATGTTGTTGAGTAAATACCTTTTAGAGTATAAGAAGAAAGAGTTTGAACTTTTTGTTTTTTAACTACTTTTTTTACTTGTGTTTTTTTAATACTTGATACTTGAGAATAGAAACCATCATACTTTCTATACTTTAAAGTATTAGATGATTCTTCCACATAGTCTACTCCACTTTTTGGAAGATATGAAAATACTACAGTAGAAAGAATATACGCAAATAAAACAATAAAAGCATAAGGCATAAAGATACGAATTAATTTATTAGAATTTGTATTCATACATATATCTCCCATCTTTTAATCTAAAGTTTCTAAGTAATTTAGAATATGAGCTTTTCATAGTTTTTGAAGGTATCAACTCTATAGAAACAATTCTATTTATCAAGTCTATATGTCCAAGTAATTCACCAAATAAACCATCACCTTTGATATTTATTTTGTCATACTCTAAAACTGAATGTTTTATACTTAGATTAGATATTGGACTTGGTGCCATTGTTTTAAATGAATCAAGAAGTTTTACATCTTTTATTTTAATTTCAGAGAAAAGTAAAAAAGAAGAAATAGAAACATTTGAAGTATTAGCTACTTCTATTCCTTGATAATAAAGTTTTGAATCTATTATATTTAGAGCAAAAAGTTTTTCATCTCTAATTTCATCAGAAATTACTATATCTTTTTTTGCTAACTCTTTTTCCAAAAGATTATAAGCGCCCTGCTTTGGTAATAAAATCAATAAAGATAAAACAAATACAATAAAATATATAACTAGTTTAAAAATAGTTTTCATTACTTAAGTCCTATTTCTAAATCTATATAACTTTTATTTAGTTCAAGTTTTTTAATTATTAGTTTTTTATTCAAAAGCTTATTTAAAAAGCTATTTAATATTTTTTGATTTGAAGAAATCATTTTTAGTTTTATACTATTCTTTCCATTTACTCTTAGAACTTTTTGATTTTTAAAAGTACTTAATCTTAATATCTGATTTAAAGTCTTATTTACAAAAGATTTATTATTCCATGAGGCTTTAAACTGTTTATACTCTTTTGCTTTAACAGCAATTGTATTAAACTCTTTTGTTTTTAAATCATAGTTTTTACTTTCAGTATTTAAAAGGAAAAAAGATACAAATACAATAGTAAAGCTCAAAGCAATAACATATAAAGGATTTAATCTATTCATAGTTTAACCTTTATATTTAAATTTAGTGATGATACTTTACTTGACAATATTTTATATTTTTTAGAAATGAATTTTTCAGCTTTTCTTTTATCAGTATTAATAAAACTAAGATTTAAAACATCTTTTTCTAAACTAAACCTTTTTAATTTAAAACTTTTATTTCTCAAAATATATTCAATTGCTTCTCGTTTTATTTTTTCTTTTGAAACTATTTTTTTATACTTTTTTATAATAGAATCTGTTTGAATCATACTACTTGGTAACTTGCTTGTTACTCTTAGTTTTTCAATTTTTTCTTCCATTAATAAAGTTTCATTTTTATAATCAAACATCTTATAAAAATTCACAAAAGCTAAAATAATAAACACAGCTACTAATGAATATATCTGTTTTGAAGATAATACATTGTTATATAATTTAATATCTACTTTATTTGATGATAAGTTTAATTCTTCATATTTTTCATCTAAATTAATAGGTGATGATAAAAGAGTATTAGGAACTTTCACTAATATTCCATCTTCTGTATATAAGAAGCTTTTATCATTCACAATAAATTGGGGATATTCTTTACACTCATTTTGTGCAAAGTATATTGAGTTCACAGAAGATAAAGAAATTCCAGATTTTTTAATCTCTTCGAAAATTCTTTTATTTTCATAAGCAAAACATAAATACTTATCATCTTCTAGTTTTAAAACTTGATATGAAAGGTCATTAATATTCTCTAATATATCTTCAAATAAAGTAGGTAAGACATATTTTGCTTGTGATATGTTTTTTACTGGAATATCAAAAATCCTAACCCAGTAAAATTCAGGAGAAAGAATAATATCTACCTTGCCTTTTATCTCAACTCTTGTATTTGAACATAAAAATATTTTATTACTATTATTTGAAACTAAGCTCAAAATATTTCACCTCTCCTTTATCATCAAGTATGTAATATGCACTTACAAAATCTTTTAAATTTTTAATTTTTAACTTTAATTCATATAGAGTTTTTTCAGCATCTGTATAGAAACCTAACTTATCCTGAAAATCTAATATTTTATTATTATATGTATCTTTTACAAATCTGTTTATTATAGCATCTAATTGCTTGCTATTTTTTACTTGAGGCTCATTTTTTGCATCTTTGAAGTAATATCTAAAAGTATCAAAATCTCCTATGTTATTATCAAGGAATACATTTTCAACTTTTTTATATTTTTCACTATTTAAAGCTAAATTATTTACATTAACTCTATCGTATTTATTTAATTTAAAAAGGATATCAATTCCTTCAATATTCAAAGGTGTATCATCAAAATCTTTTAAATCATTTCCATACTGTTTTATGGCAGAGCTAGCTTCTCTTTGCATATTTTCACTAATACTAAGTAACTGTATTTTATTTATTTTGTAGTTTTGCTCACTTATATATGATTCAGTATCATTTAGGTTTTGAAAAATTAGTGCAGAAATTGCAGTAATAAATAATAAGGAAACAAGTAAAACTATAGATTTTTTCATCAAAACTAACCTAAATTCATTGAAAAAATAGGTAATAACATAGAGATAACAATAAAACCAATAGTAACACCAACGAATAACATAAATATTGGTTCCAATAAAGATAAGAATATATCTGTTTTATCCTTATTTGCTTCACTATATAAAACAGCTAGATTACTTAGTATTTCATACAGTTTACTAGTATCTTCACCAATGGCAATAGAGTGAATAAAAGATTCATCAATTTTATGGATTTTATTTACACTAAGTAAAACTGATAGTTTTTTACCCTCAACTACACTTTGAGAAGCTTCTACAAAAACTCTTTTTATAACTGAATTTTTTAGAATATTTGCACTTAAGTTAATTGATTGAACAATAGGAATTCCAGATTTAATTAAAATAGAATTCATATAAGAGAACCTAGATAGTTCAGCTTGCTCAATCATAGTAGAGAAAAATGGTATTTTTAAAACTAATTTATCAAAGCCATATTTAAAAGATTTAGAATTTTTCATCAAATAAATAAAAGAAAAAATAAAAGCTGTAATTCCTAATATAATGTAAATATAGTTAGCGGAAAAGAAATCTCCTAAAGCAATAACTATTTTAGTACTTTGTGGAAGTTCTTGATCTATTTGAGTAAATATATCTGTAATCTTAGGAACAATAAAACTTAACATAAACCCAACCATAAACATAGATATAAAAAGTATAAATAATGGATATGCTAATGCTGAACTTGCTTGTTTTTTAATTCTGTCTTGTTCTTTTAAAAATGTTGAAAGTTCCAATAATACAGACTCTAATAAACCACCATTTTCACTGATTTTAATAGATTGTTTATAAAATTCAGGAAGATTAAGAACATTTTGAGAATCAAGTGCCACATAAAAAGTTTTACCTTCGTCAAGATAAGTACTAATAGATTCAAAAAATGAACTTAAAGTTTTATCATTTTTGTATCTTTGTTTTAAAAGATTTATAGCTGAGATAAGAGAGATTCCAGAATCAAGATAAATACTTAAATCTCTACTTAAGTACGATAAAGATGAAAGGTTTAATGATTTTTTTCTTTTAAAAGAGAATTTAGAAAAATTAAAATTTTCTTCTTCAAGAGTAGTATATAAAATACTTTTAGCTTTTAGTTTTGATTTTGCTTCTTCTAAAGTAGAAGCTTCTAGTTTTGATTTTACTTTTAGACCATTTGAATCAAAACCTTGATATTTAAAAAGCATCTCTTACCTCTAACTTATTTTTCTCAAAAACTTCAAAAGCATCACTTATAGATTCATATATTTTAGCTTTTTCATATATAGAATTATATACGTATATTTTATCTTCCAAGGTATCTAGTATTAATTCTTTCACTTTATAATCACTATTTATTTCATATCTAAATACAACATCGTAATCTATATCATCTATTTTTACAGGTTCGAAATCTATTTGTATTTGATTAGTATTAAATTCATATACTTCAGGTTTTGTATTAAAAACATTTTTGATTTTTGTATCTTTATTGATTTCTTTATCAATTTCTATAAAACAATCAAAATTATCTTCAATACAAACAAAAGAGATATTTTTAGAAAAAGGAATATTTATTAATTTTTCTTTTAAATTATCTAAAGAAAAAATATTATTTCTTTTTTTAACATCAAAACTCGAACCTGAGAATACAAAAAAGTACATTGTAGTAAATAATAACAATACTACAATGATTAACTCAACTAGAGTAAAAGCGTTTTTTACCCTAGTTTTATTCATTTATTTATTATTACACTTTGATAAATAGATGTCGTCAGAAGTACCCTCTTTTTTATCTCCGCCAAATGAAATTAAATCAAATGAATCATCATTTAAAATATATACAAACTCATTACTCCAAGCATCTTTTGGAAGTTTGTTGTCATCAAAATATTTCTTTTCAACTAAGATCTTAAAACCCTCTTCTGTTTGAGGGTATGAAGAAGTGTCAAGTTTATACATTTTGATAGTTTGAGCAACACTTTTCATTTGGATACAAACAATTTTATCTTTTGCTTCGTCACTTTTACCAGTTAAGTTTGGTAATACAAATGCAGCTAATAGTCCTAAAATAATAATTACAACCATTAATTCCATTAAAGAGAATGCTTTTTTCACATTTTGCCCTTAATTTTTTGATTTATTATATTTAAAAAAACTTAAAGTAAGACCTACTATTATGGAAAAGCACTGCTAAATTTTATTTTTATGCAATTGATAATTAATATCATTAATAAAAATTATTATTTACTTTTCTTCTGAGATACTTATAGGTAGTTTTGCTAATAATAATTGCCATTCATTTGATGTTAGTTCAATATTTAAAATAACATCAATTGAAAATTCTTTATCTTTTATACTGATATCTTCTTGCTTCAATAGATATTCTAGTTTTGATAAGTCAGGATATGAACATTTTAGTTTTTTTGTCATTAGCTTTTTGTACTCAAAAAAAGTGGCTTTAGTTAATACTTCATTAACACTATCCCCATAAGCTCTTACCAATCCACCAGTACCTAGTTTTATTCCACCAAAGTACCGAACAATTATAACACCTGTATTTATCATTCCACTTCCAGCTAAAACAGCAAGAGAAGGTTTTCCTGAAGTACCTTTTGGTTCTCCATCATCACTAGAGTTTTCAACTACTTGATCAAACTCATTTAGGTATCGATAAGCATAAACAAAATGTCTACCTTTTGGATGTTTTTCTTTTAATTTATTCATAACTTCATGAAATTTTTCATAAGGCATTAAATGAGCAATAAATTTTGATTTTTTCTCTTCATAAGTGTTTTCATACTCTTCTTGTATAAACTTCAATAAAATTCCTATAATATAAGTGGTATTTATAAGTATATATAAAGTATTCTTGATAAAGATTTAACTATAATTGCCAAATGAGGATAGATCAATACCTAAAAGAAAACTTTGATATTCAAAGTAGAAACAAAGCTAGTGAGCTTATAAAAGCAAAGAAAATAAAAGTAGATGGCAAAATCATTACAAAAGCATCACTTGATGTAAATGAAAATTCAAACATCGAAATACTTGAAGATGATTTTTTTGTAAGTAGAGCAGCATACAAATTAAAATACTTCTTAGAAGAATTACCAAACATCAATTTAAAAAATACAATATCATTAGATATAGGTAGTAGTACAGGTGGCTTCACGCAGATATTACTAAATAATGATGTAAAAGAAGTTATATGTGTTGATGTTGGATCAAACCAATTACATGAAAAAATAAAAGCAGATAATAGAATCTCTTTTTTCGAAAATACTGATATTAGAGATTTCAAAAGTGACAAAGAGTTTGAAATAGTAACATGTGATGTTTCTTTTATTTCGATATTAAATATTATTGAAGATATAAATCGTCTTGCAAATGATAAAATTATAATACTTTTTAAACCCCAGTTTGAGGTTGGAACAAATGTCAAAAGAGATAAAAAAGGTGTTGTAAAAGATAAAAAGGCAATAATTAAATCAAGAGAAAAATTTCTTGACTATACAAAATTACTAAATTGGGAATTACAATATTCATCAATGAGTAAACTACAAGGGAAAGATGGAAATGAAGAAGAGCTCTTCTATTTTAGTAAATAAAAATACAATTACTTCTATTGCAATTGGTGGTTTTGATGGTATGCATGGTGCACATCAAAAACTATTCGAACAATTAGATGAGAATGGTGCAATTTTATCAATTGAGTCAGGATACGCAAACCTTACACCAAAAAGATATAGACAAGAGTATTCAAAATACCCAATATACTATTATGTACTTGATAATATTAAACACTTAGAAGGTAATGCTTTTATAAAACTACTTAATGAAGAATATCCTAATCTTCAAAAAATAGTAGTTGGTTTTGATTTTTGTTTTGGAAAAGGTAGAAAATACTGTGTAAAACAATTAAAAGAGTTATTTCATGGAGAAGTTGTAGTTTTAGATGAAGTGAAAATAGATGACATTGCTGTTCACTCAAGAATCATTAGAAACTATCTTAAAGATGGAGATATTAAAACAGCTAATATTTTATTAACAAAAGAATATAAAATCTATGGAAAACAGATAAAAGGTCAAGGATTAGGAAGTACAAATTTTGTTCCTACGATTAATTTATATGTTGAAGAGTTTTTATTGCCAAATGAAGGTGTTTATGTTACTAAAACTATATTGAATGATACAGAATATGATTCAGTAACATTCTTAGGTCATAGAGTGACAACAGATGGCTCTTATGCAATTGAAACACATATTTTTGATAAAAATATAGTGAATAAAGACTATTCAATTCAAATTAAATTCTTTGATAAATTAAGAGATAACGCAAAATTTGATTCTTTTGAAGAATTAAAAGAACAAATATTTAGAGATATTGATGAGGCTAAAGAGTATTTTAAATAAAATACCCTTTTTTATTTAATCTCAATACTTCTTTAGATAGAATATCTACTATGGTAGATAAAGTATTTGAAAAATCAATAACAAAACAATTTGAATTCGACGAAGAAGTTGCATCGGTTTTCGATGATATGTTAAATAGGTCTGTTCCTTTTTATAAAGAAATGCAAAGATTATCAATTAATTTTGCAAGTAATTTTCTAGAAGAGAACGATATAGTATACGACTTAGGTTGCTCAACAGGTTCAACATTAATCGAGCTTTCAAAAAATAGTAATCATAACTTAAACTTAATAGGTATTGATAACTCAGAAGCTATGCTAAATAGAGCAAAAAACAAATGTAAAGCTTTTGGGGTAAATATTGATTTTATAAATGCTGATTTGCATGATATATCTTATGATGATGCAAAATTAATATTATCAAATTACACATTACAATTTATAAGACCTTTACAAAGAGAAAAACTAGTTAAAAAAATTCAAGAATCATTAAAAGATGAAGGTATATTTATATTTAGTGAAAAAGTTATATCATCAAACTCAAAATTAAACAAACAATCAATCGATGAATATTATAACTTTAAAAAAACTCAAGGTTACTCAGAATTTGAAATATCTCAAAAAAGAGAAGCATTAGAAAATGTATTAATACCATATACTGAAGAAGAAAATAAGAAAATGATATTAGACGCTGGATTCTCACATTGTGAGACAATATTTAAATGGGTAAACTTTGCCACATTTATTGCTATAAAATAGAATAGTATATAAGGATCTCATAAATATGTTAGAAATAGGTAATAAAGCACCAGACTTTTGTGCAGTAAATCAAGATGATGTAGAAATTTGTTCTAGAGATATTTTAGGAAAATGGATTGTTTTATATTTTTATCCAAAAGATTTAACTCCAGGTTGTACTACTCAAGCTTGTGACTTTACAGATGCACTTCCTCAATTTGATGATTTAGATGCAGTTATATTAGGAGTTAGTCCTGATGATACTGAAAAACATAGAAAGTTCATTGATAAAAAAGATTTACAAATTACTTTACTTTCAGATGTAGAGAAAAAAATGTGTGAAGCATATGGTGTTTGGCAACTTAAAAAATTCATGGGTAAAGAATATATGGGAGTTGTTAGAAGTACATTTATTATTAATCCAAAAGGTGAAATAGCTGCAATTTGGGAAAAAGTAAATGTAAGAAAGAAAAAAACTGTAAAAGGCGAAAAAATAGAAATTTTACATGTTAATGAAGTTAAAGAGAAAATCGAAGAATTACAAGCAAATTACTAGGAAAAATCATGAAAAAACTTTTAAATAAATTTTTATTATTATCAAGTGTTACTTTAGCTGCATCAACAACTACATATGCAGAAAATACAGTTTGTTATAAAAATGACTGGACTTCACCATCTACAATTGAGTCAACACCTATGAGTGGTGGAGAGTGTCAAGGTCAGTATTCAATTAAACAAATGAAAACAAAAGGTTGGAGAATTCTTGATATTAAAGTTGATTCTTCACAAAATAAATTAAATTATAAATATTTATTAACAAATGAAGAGATCAATGTATCTACATCATCAGAAAATACTGTATCAACTACAAAAGAAGAAACAAAAAAATTATCGTTTAAAGCATTTGGTTTAAAAATTGATAATTTAAAAGATAATAAAACAACAATAGATATTGGAAATTTAATTATTGGTCAAAGTGGTATTGCAATTCATTTACATGATAAAGAAAAAAAATTAATTGTTGCTAATGCTAAAGTAATTAGTTCTAATGAAAATAATTCAATAGTAGAATTTAGTGAATTTGATGATTTAAAACAAGATGCATTACCTCAATCTAAAAGAAAAGTTGCAGTTGGGGATATTTTGGCATTAAATTATTTATATACATCTTCACTACTAATTGCTCCAACACAAGAAACTTTTCAAGCAGTTAGAAAAAACTTCAAGTTTAACAACTTTTTACATTCAGATATTTTTGCATCTAGTTTAAAAAATGAAGAAGAACCACTTCCAAGTAAAAAGACTATTCAAGATTTTGCAATTAAACAAAATTTAGGAACAATTTTTATAATTGTAGATGATAAAGTAAATGTTATAGATACAAAAACATTCACAATATTAACTAGTTATAAAATAAACTATAATGATGAAGATAGTAAATTACCATTTTATACAAGAATTGAAAAAATTGAAGAAAGTGTATTTAACTCACTATCAAATATTTCAGTATCAGACTTTTCTATAGAGTCTTTATTAGGAAATGACAAGAGTTCTAATAATGAATTAAACTATGAAAACTATTATAAAAAACTTTTAGGATTATAAGAGATGATTGATCAAAAACATTTAGATTATATTTCTTCAATCGTAGGCGAAGAAAATATAAAAAGTGATAAAGCACACTTAATTGCTTATTGTTATGATGCAACAAGAGAAAGGTTTGAACCTGATGCTGTTGTATTTCCAAGAGATGAACAAGACATATCAAAAATATTAAAATATTGTAATGAACATAAAATTGTAATTGTACCAAGAGGTGCAGGTTCAGGTTTTACAGGTGGAGCATTACCAAGTGAAGGTGGAATTACTTTATCATTAGAGCGATATATGAATAAACTAATTGAAATTGATATGGAAAATATGGTTGGAGTTGTTCAACCAGGTCTTATTAATATGGATTTTCAAAAAGCAGCAGAAGAAGTAGGTTTATTTTATCCGCCAGATCCAGCAAGTGAACAATACTCTACATTAGGTGGAAATGTAAGTGAGAATGCAGGTGGAATGAGAGCTGCTAAATATGGTATTACAAAAGATTATGTAGTTGCACTAAGAGCAGTTTTACCTAATGGTGAAATTATTACTGCTGGGAAAAAAACAATTAAAGATGTTGCAGGATATAACACTGCTGGTATTTTAATTGCTAGCGAAGGTACATTAGCAATTATTACTGAAATAACATTAAAATTAATCCCAAAACCAAAATTTAAACAAACATATATGGGTGTTTTCCCAGATGTAAATAAAGCAATGAATGCAGTATTTAAATCACTGGCATCAGGTGCAAATCCAGTTGCAATGGAATTCTTAGATGCATTGGTAATTAAAGCATTAAAACAAAAATTCCCTCAAGTTGAATTACCAGATAATGCAGGTGGTATTCTAGTGGGAGATGTAGATGGAAGTTCACCAGCTGAAATAGAATCTCAATTAAAAACTTTAAAAGAAGCATTTGCACAATATGGTTCAGTAGATTTTATTGAAGCAAAAGATGAAGCTCATGGAAATTCTTTATGGTTTGCAAGAAGAAATGCAAGTCCTGCAACAATGATTTATGGAACAAAAAAATTAAATGAAGATATTTCAGTTCCTAGATCTAAACTTCCAGAAGCATTAGATGCAATTTATGCAATTGGTGAAAAATATGGATTTAATGTTCCTTGTTTTGGTCATGCAGGTGATGGAAATATTCACGTAAATGTTATGGTTAAAGATAAAACAAACGAAAAAGAAATGCATGATGGACATGAAGCAATTAAAGACATTTTCCAAATGGTATGTGATATGGGTGGAACTTTATCCGGTGAACATGGTATTGGATTGTCAAAAGCACCATTTATGAATATCGCATTTAATGATGCAGAAATTGAACTATTCAAAAATATTAAAAAAGCATTTGATCCAAATAATATCTTAAATCCACACAAAATGGGATTATAATGACATCATGAATGAAAAAATAGAAAAAAGTATATATAAAAGATTCTTAAATAGTATAGATTCTTTTTTTAACGATGATACAACATATTATGCTGCATCATTAAGCTTTTTTACTATTTTTTCAATCCTTCCTATAATAGCACTACTTATAGCCATAATATCGAGCTTTGATGAATTTCAAAGTTATATTGATATCTTCACAAACTATATATTAAATATACTAAATCCAACCCATTCCGATGATATTGTTTTAGCACTAAAAAACTATATATCAAATTCAAGTAAATTAGGATATCTAGGTATATTTTATATGTTATTTGTATTTATTATGTTTTTTAAAGATTATGAATATATTGTAAATAAAATACATAAAACTAAAAGAAAAGCAATTCATTATTCATTTATTGTTTATTCAATTTATTTAGTAGTTTTACCAATAATATTTGCAATTATAAATATTGCAATGAGTTTTTATCAAAGTAATATACTAAATGAAATTTTTTCATACTTATTTGCATGGTTTGTATTCTATTCATTATTTAAAGTAAGTGTAAATAGAAAGATCAATAATAAAGCAGCTTTAATATCATCTCTAATCACACTTATTATACTTTCAATTACTAAAAATCTTTTTGTATACTATGTAGTTTATAATAAAACATATACAACTATATATGGCTCATTAGCAACATTATTATTCACATTCTTTTGGATATATATATCATGGGTTATTTATCTATATGGTATAAAAATGTGTCATAAATTAAATCTAAAATATCAACTAAATAATAAAGAGGTAGATTAATATATATTCATGTACAATAAATCATGAAAAATATAATATTACCATTAACCATTTTATCAATGTCAACTTTATTTGCAGAAGAAAATAAAAATAATACTAGTTACTTTGAAAATATCATTAATGATACCAGTGAATATAGAAAAAGTATACATCAATCATTAATTAGCTTGTCTTCAAATATAGATAGTTATTTTATTACTGAAGAGATTAAAAATTTAGATTATACATCAACATATGCACACTTACAACTATCATCATATTTAAACGAAGGTGATGAAATAGTATTTGATCAAAAATTTAAAATTAAACTAAAACTACCAAAGTTAAAAGATAAATTTAGTTTAGAAATAGAAACAACCGAAGAAAGAGAAAGTGTTGATAATGTAGAAACTCATAATAAAAGTAATAATGATAATTTAAATGTGGGAATTGGATATTATAAACAGCTAAAAAATCATATTAATCTTAAAGCTAAAGCTGGACTCAAAGTAAGAAGTAAATTTGATCCATTTATTAAAGTTGAAGCAAAAAAAACATGGATTCATAATAATACATTAGAATATACATTCTCACAAAAGTTTAGGCAATCAGTTGTTAAACATACAGAATCAACTACATTCTTTAGAGTAGACAAAAAACTTAATGAACCATTCTCAATACATAATTACTATCAACATTATTGGGAATCTATAAATGAAAAAGATAATCAGTACTACACTTCAATTTATTTAAATCAAAAACTATCAGATAAAAGAAACTTAACATATACATTAGATTCTAATATTAATAATATTGATACTGAAATGAAAGTCAAAAGATATGCAGCAAGAATAACTTACAAACAATACTTAAAAAAATGGATGTATTTCGACATAATACCTGAAAATTACTATCCTGAAGATGATAATTTTAAATCAAAAGTAGCTTTACGATTTAATTTTGGAATATACTTTAATAAAGATTCATATTAATAAGTCAAGAAAAGAACCTTGGCTTTAAATATAAAAGAACCGCATTTAAAACTCCATACCTGTAATATAACAAATAAAACAAACCATTCAATATAAATACTCATATAAAGTAAAAAAGTGCTTGTAGCAGATCTATAGTAATATTAAATAAAAAGAATATATATAAAGAAGAAGTATTAACTAAATTAGGATTTTCTATTAATAAGTAAAAAAACATGATTAAATCATAAAAAAAGGGCTAAAAAAAAAGCTTAGTTAAAAACACCTAAATGTTTTGAACTAAGCTTTGAAAAACTCAAGAGCTGGCAGCGGCCTACGTTTCCACAAGGGGACCCTGCAGTATTATCAGCGATGAAGTGCTTGACTTCCAGGTTCGGAATGGGACTGGGTATTGCCACTTCTCTATTACCACCAGCAATATGAGTAATCAACATATTATAAAAAATATATTCATTACTCACATTAAGTGAGTTATAAAAAGTAATGTTAAAGTCTTTGCGTTATTTCTAACGTCTTTGTTGACACTTAATTATTAAGTATACACTTAATAAGATAGTAAACCAAGTTATAAAAATAAGCCAAACGATCTATTAGTACTAGTCAGCTAAACGTCTTACAACGCTTACACATCTAGCCTATCAACCAGCTAGTCTTGCTGGGATCTTCAGGGAAAGTTCATCTTAGAGTTGGCTTCGTGCTTAGATGCTTTCAGCGCTTATCTCATCCGTACGTAGCTACCCAACGATGCTCTTGGCAGAACAATTGGTACACTAGTGGTACGTTCATCCCGGTCCTCTCGTACTAGGGACAAATCTCTTCAACTTTCCTACGCCCACGGAAGATAGGGACCGAACTGTCTCACGACGTTCTGAACCCAGCTCGCGTACCGCTTTAAATGGCGAACAGCCATACCCTTGGGACCTGCTCCAGCCCCAGGATGCGATGAGCCGACATCGAGGTGCCAAACCTCCCCGTCGATGTGAGCTCTTGGGGGAGATCAGCCTGTTATCCCCGGCGTACCTTTTATCCTTTGAGCGATGGCCCTTCCACACAGAACCACCGGATCACTATGACCGACTTTCGTCTCTGTTCGACTTGTATGTCTCACAGTCAAGCTAGTTTATGCCATTATACTCAACTGGCGATTTCCATCCGCCATGAACTAACCTTTGTAAGCCTCCGTTACTTTTTAGGAGGCGACCGCCCCAGTCAAACTACCCACCAGACATTGTCCTCATACGGGATAACCGTACCAAGTTAGTAACTCAAATATTCAAGGGTGGTATCTCAAGGATGGCTCATCATAAACTGGCGTCTATGAATCAAAGCCTCCCACCTATCCTGCACAAGAATATCCAAGCTACAGTGTCAAGCTGTAGTAAAGGTGCACGGGGTCTTTCCGTCTTTCCGCGGGTAGGAGGAATTTTCACCTCCACTACAATTTCACTGGATCCCTGGTTGAGACAGCTCCCATCTCGTTACGCCATTCATGCAGGTCGGTATTTAACCGACAAGGAATTTCGCTACCTTAGGACCGTTATAGTTACGGCCGCCGTTTACTCGGGCTTCGATCAAATGCTTCGCTTACGCTGACATCATCAATTAACCTTCGAGCACCGGGCAGGCGTCACACCTTATACATCCACTTACGTGTTAGCAAAGTGCTGTGTTTTTGGTAAACAGTCGGGAGGGACTCTTTGTTGCAACCTCTTTAGCTTTTGAGAGTAAATCTCTATACCAAAGTAGGCACACCTTATACCGAAGATACGGTGCTAGTTTGCAGAGTTCCTTAACCAGGGTTCTTCCACGCGCCTTAGAATACTCATCCCACCCACCTGTGTCGGTTTACGGTACGGGCAACAAATAATATACTTAGTGGCTTTTCTTGGCACGACAGTATCATCGATTCTCTATCTTCTCCGAAGAGTGTCAAGAGCCTGTAAGATCTCGGTCTCGTGTATCCCGGATTTGCCTAAGATACGACCTACGTCCTTCGACCCACTATTCCATCAGTGAGCTCGATTAACTCTATGCGTCCCCACATCGCGCTTATTTGTTGGTATTGAAATATTAATCAATTTGCCATCGTCTACCCCTTTCGGACTCGACTTAGGTCCCGACTAACCCTACGATGACGAGCATCGCGTAGGAAACCTTGGGTTTTCGGCGTTGAGGATTCTCACCTCAATTATCGCTACTCATGCCTGCATGCTCACTTCTATCCGCTCCAACGCTCCTTACCGGTACATCTTCAACGCTGAATAGAACGCTCTCCTACCACTTGGATAAATCCAAGTCTAAAGCTTCGGTGCACATCTTAGCCCCGTTATATTTTCCGCGCAGAATCACTAGACCAGTGAGCTGTTACGCTTTCTTTAAAGGATGGCTGCTTCTAAGCCAACCTCCTGGTTGTCACAGTAACTCCACATCGTTTTCCACTTAGATGTGACTTAGGGACCTTAGCTGTTAGTCTGGGTTGTTCCCCTCTCGACATAGGATTTTATCACCCTACGCCTGACTCCTGCGATTACACATATAGTATTCATAGTTTGATAGGGTTTGGTACCGCGGTAAGCAGCCCTAGCCCATTCAGTGCTCTACCCCTATATGCTACTACGCAAGGCTATACCTAAATATATTTCGGAGAGAACCAGCTATCACGAAGTTTGATTGGCCTTTCACCCCTATCCACAAGTCATCCGAGCACTTTTCAACGCACACCGGTTCGGTCCTCCACTGGCTCTTACACCAGCTTCAACCTGCTCATGGATAGATCACTTCGTTTCGGGTCTGCAGCATCTGACTAAGTCGCCCTATTAAGACTCGCTTTCGCTACGGCTTCGCACTTGGCTTAACCTTGCCAGACACCACAACTCGCAGGCTCATTATGCAAAAGGCAGTCCGTCACCCTGTTAAAAACATAGGGCTCCGAATGATTGTAAGCTAATGGTTTCAGGTTCTATTTCACTCTCCTCGCTGGAGTACTTTTCACCTTTCCCTCACGGTACTTGTTCACTATCGATCTGTAAGTAGTATTTAGGATTGGAGGGTGGTCCCCCCAGATTCAGACAAAATATCACGTGTTCCGTCCTACTCAGGATACCAATAGAGTCATTGAAGATTTCGATTACGGGAGTATCACCCTTTATACTATAGCTTTCCAACTATTTCATCTATCTTCTTTGATCTCACATCTTGGTCCTACAACCCCCTATGCAAGCATAGGGTTTGTCCTAATCCCAGTTCGCTCGCCGCTACTATGGGAATCTCATTTGATTTCTCTTCCTCCGGTTACTGAGATGTTTCACTTCACCGGGTTAGCTCTCTTTCGAGTAACATATGTCTCCATATGCTGGGTTGTCCCATTCGGAAATTCCTGGATCAAAGCTTCTTGACAGCTCCCCAAGACTTATCGCAGTCTAGTACGTCCTTCATCGCCTCTTACAGTCTAGGCATCCACCATTAGCCCTTAATAGCTTATTATAATTTAGTTGATACAAGTATCAACCGCTTTTTTGAATAATTATTCCTTGGCTACTATCTTATTAAATTTACATTTAATAAGTTAGTTGTGTCTATCTATACTTTTTATTTAAACTTTCATTTAAATAAGTTTTTTTAGATATAAAATTTTTTATTTTTAATAAATTCTTCATACGAAAGATTTTATTAACGAAAAAATTAAAGACTTTAACATTATGTTTTTAAATATCGTGCTACTTAAAAAAATTGAATTTTTTCAAGGTAACGCTTTGATCCGAAAATCAAATATAAATACTTTTTTTAAGTACTTATATTTAATTTTATAAATTAGGATTGGTTTTAGATGGTGGAGAATAGCGGGATCGAACCGCTGACCTCCTGCGTGCAAGGCAGGCGCTCTCCCAGCTGAGCTAATTCCCCATCTGTGTTAACTTATTTTAGTTAGGTTAAGATTATTTATAAAAAATGGTGGGCCTACCAGGACTTGAACCTGGGACCTCACGATTATCAGTCGAGCGCTCTAGCCAGCTGAGCTATAGGCCCATTTTTATATTCACAAATAATCTTTATAAACCGAATATAGAAAAGGTTCAATAAACCTTTTTAGTTTTGAGTTTAGAAACGAATCTAAACTCTTTCTCTGAAAGGAGGTGATCCAACCGCAGGTTCTCCTACGGTTACCTTGTTACGACTTCACCCCAGTCGCTGAATCCACTGTGGAGGGTAGCTACTTTAGCATCCCCGCTTCGAATGAGTTCAACTCCCATGGTGTGACGGGCGGTGAGTACAAGACCCGGGAACGTATTCACCGTAGCATTGCTGATCTACGATTACTAGCGATTCCAACTTCAAGTAGTCGAGTTGCAGACTACTATCCGAACTGGGAGGCATTTTTGAGATTTGCTCCACCTCGCGGTATCGCTGCTCTTTGTATGCCCCATTGTAGCACGTGTGTAGCCCTGGACGTAAGGGCCATGATGACTTGACGTCGTCCTCACCTTCCTCCTGGTTACCCAGGCAGTCTCGTTAGAGTTCTCAGCCGAACTGTTAGCAACTAACGACGAGGGTTGCGCTCGTTGCGGGACTTAACCCAACATCTCACGACACGAGCTGACGACAGCCGTGCAGCACCTGTATGAAAGTTCTAGCAAGCTAGCACTATCACATCTCTGCGTTATTCTTTCTATGTCAAGTCCAGGTAAGGTTCTTCGCGTATCGTCGAATTAAACCACATGCTCCACCGCTTGTGCGGGTCCCCGTCTATTCCTTTGAGTTTTAATCTTGCGACCGTACTCCCCAGGCGGTACACTTAATGTGTTAACTGCATTACTGCAAGGTCTAGCCTCACAACAACTAGTGTACATCGTTTAGGGCGTGGACTACCAGGGTATCTAATCCTGTTTGCTCCCCACGCTTTCGCGTCTCAGCGTCAATAATGTTCCAGTAGATCGCCTTCGCAATCGGTATTCCTTCTGATCTCTACGGATTTTACCCCTACACCAGAAATTCCATCTACCTCTCCCATATTCTAGGTAAGCAGTTTTCAAAGCAGTTCAATGGTTGAGCCATTGGATTTCACTTCAAACTTACAAACCCGCCTACACGCTCTTTACGCCCAGTGATTCCGAGTAACGCTTGCACCCTCCGTATTACCGCGGCTGCTGGCACGGAGTTAGCCGGTGCTTATTCATATAGTACCGTCATTATCTTCCTATATAAAAGGAGTTTACGCACCGAAATGTGTCATCCTCCACGCGGCGTTGCTGCATCAGACTTTCGTCCATTGTGCAATATTCCCCACTGCTGCCTCCCGTAGGAGTCTGGACCGTGTCTCAGTTCCAGTGTGACTGATCATCCTCTCAAACCAGTTAGGCGTCATAGTCTTGGTGAGCCATTACCTCACCAACAAACTGATACCGTACAGGCCGATCCTAGAGCTATAAATATTTCCCTTGCAGTCTTAAGACTTAAAGGCATATGGGGTATTAGCATTCGTTTCCAAATGTTATCCCCCTCTCTAGGGCACGTTACCTATATATTACTCACCCGTGCGCCACTTAGCTGACAGTTATAGTAAACTATAACCCGTTCTCGTTCGACTTGCATGTGTTAAGCACGCCGCCAGCGTTCACTCTGAGCCAGGATCAAACTCTCCATAAATGAATGTTTGAAACTGACAATTTTTGTATTAATTACAAAATTATCACTCAAATGTTTTTACTTAATGTAAAAAGCTTAAATAGACAAGAAACTTGTTCTTGTTTTGTTTTATTGTTTATTCTATATTCGGTTTATAAAGATTACTTCTTTTTAAACCATCTGTTTTTAAAGATCATATCTCTTCAGAACTTTGTGTCGTTCCTCTGAAATTGGACGGGAATTATAGACAAATTAATCCCCTTTGTCAAGGGAGTTTTCTTAATATAGCTTTAAATTTTTACTTTTGTGCTTTTTTTACTGCTTTTTTATATTTCTGAGTAAGATTTACTAGTTTTTATTTGTATTGTTTGTTTTATTGCATTAGTTTCTTGAATATATTTGTAGTTTTTTATTTATATGAGGTAAAAGTAGTTTTTATTTTTTATATAAAAATTTGAAAAAATAGAGTAGCTTACTTTAAGTAAACTACTCATTATCTTAGTTTTGTAGTTTATCTACAATTTTGATTAAGTAATTAGCAGAATTAACTGCTGATGATTTTAAAAATTCATCAAAATCAATATCTGCTCCACCATCAGCAGAATCTGATATTGCTCTTAATACAAAAAATGGCACTTCTAAAGCATCACATATAACTGCAACACTTGCACCTTCCATTTCTAAAGCATCAGCTTTGAAAGTTGATTCAATAAAATCTTTTCTTTCAACAGAGTGAACAAATTGATCACCAGTAGCAATAGTGCCTTCAATAACTTTTAAATCATTTTCGTTTGCAACATCTTTTGCCACTGTTCTAAGTTTCTCAGAAGTTTCAACAAAAACTGAACCACCTGGAACAAAACCATTTGGATGACCAAATGCAGTAATATCTAAATCATGTTGACATAATTTATCAGCAATAATTAAATCACCAATTTTAAGATCTGGATTAATGGCACCTGCAACACCAGAAAATAATAATGTATCACATCCAAATTTTTGAATCATTGTACTTGCAGTTAAACTAGCAAACACTTTACCTATTTTTGAATATGCAATAACAATATCTAATCCATTGTAATTAACTTCATAATATTTATTATTTGCAAATTCAACAATATTTACATTTTTAAAATGAGCTAAAAGAGGTTCAATTTCCTCTTCCATAGCTCCCATAATTGCTAATTTAGTCATTTAAAGCCTCAATTGTTTTTTCTAAAGATGCAAAATCACTAACATTTAAAGTTGGAACTGATTTACAAATTTTTCTATTTAACCCTTTTAATACAATACCATTACCAAACTCAATAAAAGCATCAACATTTTCAGCGTTAGCTGAAACAGAATGTTTATATTTAACTGGTTTAGTTAATTGTGAAGCTAATAATTCAATAGCTTCATCTTTTGTTGTATAAGATTTAGCTGTTACATTTGAAATAACTGATAAGAATTCTTCTTTTAAGTATTCTTCTAAATACGGTTTTAAATTCTCAACAGCAGAAGTTAATAATTCACAATGTGAAGCAACTGACATATCAAGAACGATTGCTCTTTTAGCACCAGCTTCTTTAAATGTATCTACTAAAGATTCTAAATCAGCTTTAATTCCTGCAAGTACTAGCTGTCCGTCCATATTATAATTAGCTGGCCAAACTTGTTTTCCAGAGGCTCTTTGCTCTTCACAAACTCTTTCTACATCTTCATCGCTCATACCAACTAATGCCATCATTCCTGCACCACCACCAGAACAAGCTTCAGTCATAAAGAGACCTCTTCTATGTACTAGTTCTACAGCGTCAAGATAATCTAATGCACCTGAAGATACTAATGCTGAAAATTCACCTAAAGAATGACCTAAAACAAACTCTGCTTGAATATCACATTTTTCTTTAAAAATTGCATTAGCAATAGAACTTACTAATAAAATAGCAGGTTGTGTAAATTCAGTTTTACCTAAGTTGTCATTCTCTTCAAATAATAATTCTTCAAAATTAATTCCTAATCGCACACTAGCTTTTGAAATCATATCTTTTGCGATATCACTATTCTCGAAGAAATCTTTTCCCATTCCAACACTTTGAGATCCTTGTCCTGGAAAAATAAAAGCAACTTTTTTCATGTAAATACCTTTTTAATTTTAATTTTTTGTATTAGTTTTTTTATAAAAACTATTTTGTAAAGTTAAAAACTCTAACCTTAAAAAATAGTTTTGGCCAAATACATAAATGTACTTGGCCAAAGGAGTGTTTGATTAGTTTGTAATCAATTAATACGTTTTGCTAACCTAGCAACTATTAATTACAACCACATCCACCTTGAGATTGAGTAGGTTCAGACGAACCTCCTCCACCACAACAACCGCCACCCATAGCAGCCATACCACCTACAACACCAGTTTGTAGTTCTTCTTCAGTTGCAGCTCTTGCGCTTGTAATAACAACAGAGAACATTAAAGTTTTCCCAGCCATTGGGTGATTGTAATCAATAGTTACTTCATCTTCAGTGAATGATTTAACTACAACTTGTACAGTTTCACCATTTTCACCAGTACCATATAAAGACATACCTTCTGTTAACTCAATACCAGCAAATTGCTCTTTTGGTAAAAGTTGTACAGCTTCGTCATTGTACTCACCGTAACCATCTTTTGGTTCAACCATAACGTCAGCAGTTTCACTTGCTTCCATTTCAACTAATTTAGCTTCTAAACCTGGAATGATTTGACCTTTTCCAGCGATAAATTCTAAAGGTGCTTGACCAACATTAGTGTCTAATTGTTCACCAGTGTTAGCATCTTTTAATGTATATTCTATACCAATTACTTTTGACATATAAATTCCTTATTTAAAATTATTATAATTTTGATAAATTCTTATTTGCTATTTTTGATTCTTTTGAATCAGGATAAAGATCTATTAATGTGCTGTAAAAACTGCTTGCATTTTCTTTATCATTAGTTTTTTCAAATGAAATAGCGCTGTGCAATAATAATGTAGGCATATAAGCTGCTTTATCATTAAGAATTGCAGATTTTTTAAAATGACTTATTGCAAGATCAAATTTCTTTCTTACATACCACATTTCACCTAGGTAATAATTACTTTCAGCAGGCTTATAATTAAGTGCTGCAAGTTTTTCAAACTTAGGTATAGCGTATTTGAAATATTGTTTTTCAAATTGGCTTTTAGCTTCACGTAACATCTTCTTTTTATCAGCAGAAGTAAGTTTCTTAGAAACATTGTTACTTTTAACTTTTTCTGTAACTATATTAGAACTAGATTTTACACCTAGAGCTTTTTTTAGATTTTCAAATTCTGCTCTTGTAACAAATTGATCCATGTTAGTTCTTAACTCAGAAGAAGACACATATCTAGAATTTATTTTGTTAACAAGTTTTGAGATTTTTGATACAGCTTTTTTTAATTGATTTAAACTAGCTTTAACTTCTTTATCAGTTTCTTCTTTCATATTAAGAAGTTGTTCTGATACACTTTTTATTTCAGCAGTGTCAGTACTATTTTTATTAGCCATTTCTGAAGATAAATCAACTTGCTTTATAACTTCATTCATTCTAAGAACTGTTGAATTTAATTTTGCAGAGTCACCTTCATAAATAGATTCTAAACCTTCTAGCCTTTTTTTTACAGACTCAATTAGTAATTTTACATCACTAACATTTGAAGATAAAGTACTTAATTTCTTTTGATTTTTAAGTATATGTTTTTCAGAAGTATTTAATCCATAAGGATTTTTTGAATTTAAATCACCAGCACCAAATACCGATACCTCTTGGGCATAAGTTATAGTACTAGCAATAAAAAAAGATAAAAGATATTTATTCATAGAAATTATTTAGCTAGAGTATGCTCAACTCTTCTGTTCATTTCCCAACAGTTTTTATTTTTTTCTGAACAAACTGGTTTACTCTCACCGTAAGAGATTAATGAAACATTAGCAGTAACACCATTGTTTACTAATACATCTTTAACCGATTTAGCTCTTTTAAGACCTAAAGCATAATTATATTCATCAGTTCCCCATTCATCAGTGTTTCCAGAAACTTTAACGATAGAAGAAGAATTTAAAGCAGATAATTTAGATGCATTATTCATTGCTTTTTCTTTCATATCAGCAGTTAAATTATATTTATCAAATCCAAAGTAAATGTTTTCAACTAATACTTTTTTACCATTGATCATATAATAAACACCATTATTCTCTTTGCTTACCATAGAGAAACTACCATCCATTACTTCTTCAATTTGAGTATCAGGAATTGTATTTAACGCTGACTCAGAAGACTTATCTGCTCCGTTGTTTACGTTCATATCTACATTTTTTTCACTACAACCTGTAAATAAAACAGAAGCAATTAAGAAAGAGTAAATGCTAATTTTTTTCATAAATTTATCCTTAAAATTAAAAATTTATATTGATTTTACAAAATTATTACTTAAGTAATCATTATTAGACTACCAGTCAATTGATTGTATTTTTCCACCTCTTAATTCAAACAAGTAAGATTTATTAAAATTAAGTCTAATAATACCTATTGAACTATGACCTTTATATGATTTTATAAAAAGTAATGATTCTCCATCTGGGGAGAATTTTGGGAATTGATTTATACCACTTGCAGTTAATCTTTTTAAGTCATCAGATTTAGTTGACATAAGATATAAATTAAAAGCTCTTGTAGATAATTCATTGTCATTATCTTTACTTACATAAACAATGTTATCATTAAATGATGTTGCAGAAGAGTTGTTTCTACTATGATAAACTAATTTTTCTACACCTCTTGAATTAAATGATTTTGCAAAAATATTAGGATATCCTAATCTATCAGATACAAATACCATTCTTGAATCATTATCAATAAATTGCCCACCAACATCAATACCACTATAAGAAGTAACTTTTCGTTTAGACTTATTTGAAGCATTATATAAATAGATATCCGGCTGAGAATTTGGAGATGCCGTGATTAAAACTTTTGAACCATCACTATTAACGTCCGATGCTGCTATCATACCTTCTGACTGCATAATAATTTCTTTTTGTCTAGTATAAATATTTACTTTTACTAAAGTTGGATTATTATAATTATATGAAGTATAATAAATTGATCTCTGGTTTTTATTTGCCCATTTTGGGAAAATATTTAATCCACCAGAAATTATGGTTTTCTTAAATTTCAATGTATAATCACCAATAACAATATCTGCTTTCCCACTTCCTTTATATACAGAAAGAACTACAAATTTATCCATCCATGCAATGCTAGGAGCTTTAAAATAATCATTAATAGAAATAGCAGATCTATGGGCTAAAAATGGATACCTATTCTCTTTTAAGGTAGTAAAACTTTTTTCTAATATCATAGCTTGAGAATTAATATCAAATAGTTTACTAAATAAAGTATATTTACCACTATTATCTTTTTTTGCACTTATATTTAAATATAAATCAACACCTTTATTACTGAGAGCTAAAATATCAGGTATTTGTTCGTAAGTGATAGAAGAGTCTTCTTTGATTAGTTCAAAGTGCCCACTGATTTCTAAATCTTTTGCTAAAGAGTTTTTTATTTTATTTAGTGTTGCTATTTCTGAAGAATCAGTAGCAATAGAAATTAAAATTTTTGGTAGAGTATTTGCTTTTTTAACTATCTCAAGATTTGCATCAATTTGTGCAAAAGAGGAAGTTATAAAAAAAGCAATAAAAAATATATACTTAAACATTTTTATCCTTCTGATTTAAAATCAACATTGATTCTAACTGTTTTACCTTTTTTAGGTTTAGGATATATTATACTTTTTTGTTCTTCTAAAAAAGCTTTTAAAGAAAGGTCAAAACTTGTATTTTGTGAATATTTTTTTATTCTATAATTAAAAGTTCCATCTTTTGTTATTATAACTTCAACCGTGGAAACTAATTTATCTTCTCTTACTGTTGGAACCCAAGCATTTAATAACTCACTAACTTCTGAATAATAATCGTCACTCTCTTTATTTTTACTAGAGTTTAAAGAACTTACATTAGTAGTAGTTTGATTATCATTAAGTAATTTATCAATTTTTACATTTGAAGATTTTTTTTGTTTTTCAAATTTTGCTTTAAATCTCTTTGGATCTAATGATTTTTGAACATTATTAATTTCTTTTTTCTTTACAACTTTTTCTTTTGTTTTAACTTTTCCAAATAAAGATTTTAAATCAGGTCTTTTTTTACTTGCAGCAGAAGTTGATTTTTTTATTAATTTATCAAGTGGTTTTTTTGTTTTTTTATCTTCTTTTTTTTCTATTCTTTTTTTGTCACTTTTTTTTACAATCATGTCTAACTGAATAACAGTAGCTTTTGACTTAATATTATAAGTTTTAGGTTTAGGACTTGAAACATAGTATATAAATGAAAAAACTATAAGAATATAAAAAGAAAAAGATGCAATACCCGCATATAAAAAGATAGGATTTTTTTGCATTAATTATCCATCAGTAACTAATGCTACTTTGTAAAATCCAGCTTCTTTTACAGACTTTAAAACATAAATAATATCATCATACTTTAATGATTTATCAGCTCTAATATGTACAGGAGTATTTTTATCTTTACCATTTACAAATAATAAAAAGCTGTCAGGAAAATTGTTTATTTCAATTTTTTTCTTGTTTAAACTAACAATTCTATTTTTTGTTATAAGTATATCAATTTTTTTGAAACTCTGAACTTGTTGAGACTTACTACCTTTTGGTAGATTTATTGGTTCTTCAAATTCAATAACTGGTGCAGTAACCATTAAAATTGCTAAAAGTACTAGCATAATATCAACTAGTGGAGTAATATTTAAATCAGGTTTTTGATTGAAATCGTACAAAACTAACCTTTAGCAATTAAAATTTCAGATTGAGCCTTAATGTAAGTATTTAACTCATAAACTTTTCTAGTTATAATCTGATGAAAAGTATAAGCAAAAATTGCAACAAATATACCAGCAGCAGTAGCAACAAGTGCTTCAGAGATAGCAGGAGCAATTACAGAAAAACCAACTTTGCTGTGACTTGAAAATTTTGCAAAAGATTCTAAGATACCAACAACGGTACCAAATAAACCAATAAATGGAGATGTAGAAGAGATAATAGCTAACCATGAAATACCAGCACTAGCGTCTTTAATAATATTAATTTCACAAGCATGTAAAATTTCTCTTGAATGAGAATTATTAGAACATTTGTTTAATGCAGATAAAGGTGAGAAAGCAGCTTCTCTAGAAGTTAAAGATTCTAAGGATTTTTGTTCATTAGTAATCATAGCTTTTAATGAGAAGTATCTATAAATATAGATCCATATTGTAATAATCAAGTAAAGTGACAATAGCGCTAAAACGATATACGTTATAGCGCTACTATTTGCCAAATAATTTAGTATTGTGTTTATCATAAGCTCTAAGCGAATGAATTAATTTTAGCTTCAACTGATGCAACAGAGATATTAGAATCTTTTACAGAATTTACTAATTCTTTTGCAGCATCAATATTTTTAGCTATTTCAGAGTCTTGCCCTTGTGTTAATGCGATAGCACCATCTGCTAAAACATCAACAGATTTTTCATCTACTTTAACATGTCCCCAGTTAATAGCAACAGCTTCAGTAGAATCAGCTTTTTCAATTACGATTACACCAACAGTTAAAGAAGAAACTAACGATGCGTGACCTGCTAAAACTCCGAACTCTCCCTCTTTTCCAGGAAGAGTTACGGTTTTAACGTCATCGTTAAAAATTTCTCCATTAGGTGTAACGATTGATAATTTAATTGTATCCATCATATGCCTTATGGGGTTATTTCATACTCTCAGCTTTTGCTAGAACCTCGTCGATTCCACCAACCATATAGAATGCCATTTCAGGAACATCATCATATTTACCTTCTAAGATTCCAATGAATCCAGCAATAGTATCTTTAAGTTCAACATATTTACCTGGAGAACCTGTGAATACTTCTGCAACGAAGAATGGTTGAGATAGGAATCTTTCGATTTTTCTAGCTCTAGAAACAACAAGTTTGTCAGCTTCAGATAATTCATCCATACCAAGAATTGCAATAATATCTTGTAAATCTTTGTATTTTTGAAGAACTGATTGAACACCTCTTGCTGTATCATAATGCTCAGCACCAAGTACGTCTGCGCTTAAGATTCTAGAAGTAGAATCTAATGGATCAACTGCTGGGTAAATACCTTTTTCAGCAATTTTTCTGTTAAGTACAGTTGTAGCATCTAAGTGAGCGAAAACAGAAGCAGGAGCTGGATCTGTTAAGTCATCCGCAGGAACATATACTGCTTGAACAGAAGTAATTGAACCTTTGTTAGTAGATGTAATTCTTTCTTGTAACTTACCCATTTCTGAAGCAAGTGTTGGTTGGTAACCAACAGCAGAAGGAATTCTACCTAATAATGCAGACATCTCAGAACCTGATTGTGCAAATCTAAAGATATTATCAACGAACATTAATACATCAAGACCTTTTTCATCTCTGAAGTATTCAGCCATTGTAAGACCAGTTAATGCAATTCTATTTCTTGCTCCTGGAGGCTCACTCATTTGACCATAACATAATGCAACTTTGTCCAGTACGTTAGAATCTTTCATTTCGTAATAAAGGTCATTACCTTCTCTTGTTCTTTCACCAACACCTGCGAATACTGAGTATCCTGAATGTTTGAAAGCAACGTTATGGATTAATTCCATGATAATAACTGTTTTACCAACACCAGCACCACCGAATAAACCTACTTTACCACCTTTAGAGTAAGGAGCAAGTAAATCTACAACTTTGATACCAGTTTCAAACATTTCTGTTTTAGTTGATTGTTCTTCAAAAGAAGGAGCAGATCTATGAATAGACCATCTTGGAGCTTCATCTGAAACCGCTTCACCTTCATCTACAGGATCACCAATAACATTAAAAATTCTTCCTAATACTTCTTCACCAACAGGAACTTTAATAGGACCTCCTGTAGCGTTACATTCTTGACCTCTAGTTAAACCTTCAGTCATATCCATTGCAATAGTTCTAACTCTACTATCACCAATGTGTGCAGCAACTTCTAATACTAATCTATCAGCATTAGCGTCCGCTAATACTACGTTGATAGCTTCATTAATTTCTGGTAGGTAGCCGTCGAATTCAACATCAACAACAGGACCCATTACCTGAATAACTTTACCTTTCATACGGGCAGCTCCTTTAAATTATTTTAACGATTCAACACCACTGATAATTTCTATCAGTTCTGTTGTAATTGCAGCTTGTCTAGCTTTATTATATTCTACAGTTAAAGAATCAACTTTTTCTTTTGCATTCTTAGTAGCGGCTTCCATTGCTTGCATTCTTGCAGAATGTTCAGCAGCTAAAGAATCAATTAAACCGTAATACATATTGAAATCAATATATTTACCTGTTAATTCATTTAACACTTCTTCATCATCATCTGGTTCAATATCTAACATAGATTCTGAATCTTTAGATTCAACAGCATCTAAGCTAATTGGTAACAATTCTCTAACTCTAATTTCTTGAGTAAGCATGTTTAAGAATCCATTATAAACAATGATAACTTTATCAGTTACACCATTTTGGAAATCTTCAACAACACTCTTAATAAAATCAGCCGCTCTGTCGTACTCAGGCGCAGAAGAAAGATCATTTACTGCTTGGTCTAATTCAATACCTTGGAAGTTAAAGTAATCAACACCTTTTCTTCCAGCAGCTCTTAATCTAACTGTTGCACCTTTTTCTTCATGCTCAGCTTTAATTTTACCAACAGTTTTAATTGTTGCCATATTAAAACCACCGCAAAGTCCTTTGTCAGCAGTTACAAAAACAATATCTACTGTTTTTGGTTTATCATTTGAAACAAATGCTCTACCAATATTTCCTTCGTCTTGAACTTTGCTAACTCTAGCAGCAATATCAGAAAGAACATCGTTTATCTTATTTGCGTAACTTTTAGCTTGATCAGACAGTTGTCTAGTTCTAGTAAGTTTCGCAGAAGATACAAGCTTCATAGCTTTTGTTGTTTTCTGAGTATTTTTTACACTACCAATTTGTAATTTAATTTCTTTTAAGTTAGCCATTTAACTAATCCTTAGTTTGCACTAAATACTGTTTTAAACTCTTCTAAAGCAGCTTTTAATTCAGCTTCAGTTTCATCATCGATTTTTTGTTTAGATTTAATTGCATCTAAGATGTTAGTATACTTTTGTTCGAAGAATGAATGTAATTCAGCTTCAAATTTAACAACATCGTTTACAGCAACATCATTTAAATAACCTTTTGTACCAGCATAAAGAATAACAATTTGTTTTTCAATTACTAATGGAGCATTAACACCTTGTTTTAATACTTCTACCATTCTTTGACCAAGTTCAAGTTCTCTTCTTGTAGCTTCATCTAAGTCTGATGCGAATTGAGCAAACGCTTCTAATTCTCTATATTGTGCAAGTGATAATTTTAAAGTACCAGCAACTTGCTTAGTAGCTTTAATTTGTGCAGCACCACCAACTCTTGATACAGATAAACCTACGTTAATCGCTGGTCTAATACCTGAGTTGAATAAGTTAGTTTCTAAGAAGATTTGACCATCTGTAATAGAAATAACGTTTGTTGGAATATATGCAGCAACATCCCCAGCTTGAGTCTCAATAATTGGTAATGCAGTCATAGAACCAGCACCCTTTTCATCAGACATTTTAGCAGCTCTCTCAAGTAATCTTGAGTGAAGATAGAATACATCCCCAGGGAATGCCTCTCTACCCGGAGGTCTTCTTAATAATAGAGACATTTCTCTATATGCAACTGCGTGTTTAGTTAAATCATCATATACGATTAAGGCATGTTGACCGTTATCTCTGAAGAATTCACCAATAGTAACACCAGTATATGGAGCTAAGAATTGTAATGCAGCAGAATCTGCAGCACCAGCATTAACAATAGTAGTATATTCCATTGCTCCAGCTTCTTCTAATGTTCTTACTACAGAAGCAATAGTTGAGGCTTTTTGACCAATAGCAACATAAATACATTGTACATTCTCACCTTTTTGGTTAAGAATAGTATCAATAGCAACAGTTGTTTTACCAGTTTGTCTATCACCAATAATAAGCTCTCTTTGACCTCTTCCGATTGGAACAAGTGCATCAATTGCTTTAATACCAGTTTGTAATGGTTCATGTACAGATTTTCTAGCCATGATTCCAGGAGCTTTTTCTTCAACTAATCTATTCTCAGCTGCTTCAATAGCACCTTTACCGTCGATTGGTTCTCCAAGAGCATTAACAACTCTTCCAGTCATATTTTGACCTACTGGAGTTTCTAAAAGTTTTCCAAGTCTCTTACAAGAAGTTCCTTCTCTTAAACCTTCACCTTTTCCAAGTACAACAACACCCACAGAAGATTCTTCTAAGTTTAAAGCAAGACCTTTTTCGCCATTTTCAAACTCAACAATCTCTCCAGCCATAACATTTTTTAGACCGTAAACTTGAGCAACACCATCTGCGTAAGAGATGATTTTACCAGTTTCATTTACATCTACATTTAATTCAAAGTTATCAATTCTTTCTTTAATAATAGAACTGATTTCATCAGCTTGAATTTTTGCACCCATTCAATTTCTCCTTTGTAAGTTCTAAACTGCTTTTAAAATATGATCAATCATTTGTGATTTTAATCTCTCTTTTGAGAAAGAGATTTCAACCCCAAGTCCATCAATATCTACTTTAATACCATCATAATCACAAACGTTTTGTGATAATGACAAGTTAACATCAAATTTTTTACTAAATTGTGCTTCAATTGAAGACACGTAATCACTTGAAAGTTCTTGATTAGTATAAACAACACCAACATATTTATTATTCATAATTGCAATTTGAGCGTTTAACTCTTCTGCAATAAATGGTAATAATGCTAATCTTCTTTTCTCACCAAGTAATTTTACAAGATTCGTTAAAGTTTCATCAGCTTTTTTCACTAAAGAAAGAACTAATTCAACTTTTTTACTATCATTAACTTCTGGTGAAGAAATAATAGAATTTAATTTTTCATCAGCGAATGCTGTAGAAATTGTGTTTAAGCTTTTAGCTACAGTAGATACAACTTTGTTATCTCTACCATCAATTAAAGCTTTAACATATCTTTTTGCTACTAAATCATTCATTACGCTACCTTCTTAAGAACAATATTAGCTAACTCATCTTGAGATAACTTGATATTGTCAGATTTTAATAACTCATCAAGAATTTCTGCAACAACTTCTCTTTTAGCTTTTGATGTTTCAACTTTAATCATTTCATCTAGATTTTTTTCTAAATTAGAGATATCAGAATCAACAGCTACAGATACTTTTTGCTTAACTGAATCAATATCAGCTTTCGCAGTTTCAACTATTTCAGCTGCTAATTTCTTAGCATCATCAAGTTGTTTTTGAGCGTCAGTAACTTTATCTTCTGAAGCTTTTAAAGTATCTTGTACTTTGTCAAGTTCAGCTTGAATAGATAAAGATCTTTCAGCGAAATATGCTTTAATTTTATCAGCAAGTAAATACCATAAAATTCCAGCAAAAATAATAAAGTTAACGGTTCTCTGAACAATGTCAGTTTCAACCGCACCTTCTTGTGCAAGTAATGCAACAGGAGCTAAAGCCAACCCAAGTAATATAATTCTTTTCATCTTCCCTATTCCCTTTTCTAAATTGAGCTAAGCTTAGCTTTTAAGCTCTCATTAAATTGAGGCATAGTTGATACTAAAGAATCTCTTAGAGCCTTAGTTTCCTCTTCTAAATTTTTTGCAAATTCAGCAGATTTTGCTTCCAAATTAGACTTCGCGCTAGCAAGTTTTGCGTCAGCACTATCTTTTGCTTCCTTATAAGCTTGTTCTCGAATCACAGCTGCTTCTTTTTTTGCTTCAGCAATTACATTATTTGCTTCTGCAATCATACCGTCAACGTCTGCACCGTTTGATTTTGCATCTTCTAAATCTTTCTTTATAGAAGCCGCTCTATCATCCATGTGTTTAAGTAATGGTATAAATAGACAACTGTTTAGCCTAGCAACAACTAAAAGAAAGATGATACCAGAGCTAAGCAATAATACAGGACTTATGTCTAACATTCATTCCTCCATATTTTTTACAGTTTAGTTTAACTAAAACGGGTATATTTTAGCAAAGTTATATATAAAATTTTATTAAAGGAATAAATTACATTCTAAATTTTTATTTTTTGTTACTATTGTAACTGAAAGTAAGCAGATATTTTGTCAATATCCTCTTGTGAGTTGATTTCAATCTTAAAATAGTTCTTCTCAGCCTTTACTTTAAGGTCATTTGACTGTAATTTTGATACTACACTTTGTAGTGGCTTAAAGTCATAATTTATAGATTTTGTCTCTTTTTTAGTTGATGGGTTAGTTTTAGACTTTAAGTCTTTAACTAGTTTTTCTGTTTCTCTAACTGACAGTTTCTGTCCAATAACAGAATCTGTAACCATTTTTTGTTCATTATCACTTAATCCAAGCATAACTTTAGCGTGACCTGCACTAATTTTGTTGCTTGCTAAAAACTGTTGTACATATGAGCTTAATTGTAACAATCTTAATGTATTAGTAATTGAAGTTCTTGATTTGAAGACTTTTTTTGAAAGTTCTTCATGTGTAATATTATGCTCATTTATTAATTGTGCATACGAATAAGCTAATTCAATAACATTAAGATCATCTCTTTGAATATTTTCAATAAGTGCTAATTCTCTAAGTTTTAATTCTTCAACATTAATTATAAAAGCTTTAATATGAGAAATATCTGCTAGTTTATGTGCTCGTAATCTTCGCTCACCTGCAACTAGAATATATTGATCATCATTTGATTCAATAACAGTAACAGGTTGTAATAAACCATGTTCAACTATTGAATCACTTAATTCTTTTAGTTTATCTTCATCAAAAATTTTTCTTGGTTGGTTTGGATTTGCAATAATTAAATTTACATCTAATTCTGCCATTCCTGAATTTTTATTCTCTGTAGAACTTTCATATGCTGATTCTACTTCTCCTAATAATTCTCCTAATCCTCTACCTAATGCCATTAATATTTCCTAATTATAATTTTTGTTAACCAGCAATTGCTTTTGCTAAGTTCGTATAAGCTTTTGTTCCACTTGCATTTGCATCATATAACATGATTGGTTTACCAAAACTTGGAGATTCTGCAAGTTTAATATTTCTTGGAATTACTACATAAGAATTTCCTTCAACTTTAAATAACTTATTTTCAAAATGTTGTGCTAAGTCAGCAAACACTTGTTTTGACAAATTATTTTGAGAAGAATACATAGTAGGTAAAAAACCTCTAATATGTAATGATTTATTAATTGTTTGTTTAATTAGTTTAATTGTATTTAATAACTGTGCTAAACCTTCTAATGCGAAAAACTCACATTGGATTGGAATTAGTACAGAATTAGATGCACTTAATGTATTAATTGTAATTGGGCCTAATGCTGGTGGAGAATCAATTATAATATAATCGTAATCTTTTTTAATTGGATCGATTTTTCTTTTTAATACTAATTCTCTATCTTTCATATTTTTATAAAATTCTTTTTCAATACCAACTAGTCCAATATTTGATGGAGCAACTTGTAAGTTCTCAATCTCTGAATCTAATATAATTTCAGGCATTTCTTTTGTACCTAACATTACATGATAAATATTATACTCGTAAGTATCTCTGTGAAATCCTAAGGATGTTGTTGCATTTGCTTGAGGATCAGCATCAATTAATAATACTCTTTTTCCTTCTAATGCTAAAGCTGCACTAAGATTAACTGCAGTAGTTGTTTTACCAACTCCACCCTTTTGATTAGCTATTGAAATAATTTCTGTCATCTTAAACTAAATACCTTTTCATTGTTTAATTCTATTGAGCCATCATCATTTAATATTGCATCATTTAATGATACTTTCTTATTGTTAATGGTAGCACGGAATCTTCGACTATGTTCGAATTCTATCTGAAACTCACTAAAAATTTGCTTCCATGATATTTTTTCTTCTAATTTATTAAAATACTCTTTTAATAGATCATCAATATTGGCTTCAATGTCCAAGTTACCGTACTCATCACTAACATTTATTAGGTTTAGTCCTATTCCACAATAGATCAAATCCTTAGAAATATTTGTAATCGTCCCACCTATTTTTTTATCACCAATATAAAAATCATTTGGCCATTTTAACCAAAGTTTTGAATCATTTTCTTTTAGTACTTTCTTTAATAAAAAAGAGAAATAAATTGATGCACTTTGTATTGGTAAATCATTAACCAATAAATTTTTATCTAATACAAAAGAGAAAAAAAGATTTCCTCTTTTCCCAGTCCATTCATTTCCTCTACTTCCTACTCCATTTGTTTGTAAATCTGTTACAATACACAAAGGATAATTATAACTATTTGTTTGAATATAATTTTTTAAGTAAGTATGAGTAGAATCAACTTTATCTAATCTTATAATTTTCATGTTTTTATTATACATTATTACTTTACAAGAATTTATTAAATATAATTTTTTTAAAAAGGTCACTATGTTAGATCCAGTATTACCAATAGCCATGTATTTAATACTTGGTTATTTATTTAAAGTTATCTATCATGATAACTCAAAACAACTAATTGAGTTTATAATTTATTTCTCATTACCTGCAATTGTTTTCTCTAAAATCTATCCTCTAAACTTAGATGAAAGAATTCTTGGATTAATAATAATGTTTATGTGTTTTATTTTGTTTAATTTAGCTCTTGCATATTTTATTGGTAAATTGATGAAATTAGAGAGATTGTTGTTAGCTACATTTATGATTATGGCAACATTTGGAAATACATCTTTTATTGGATTCTCATATATTGATGCATTTTATGGTCAAGATTATATTGTATATGGATTGATATATGATTTATTTGGTTCTTTCCTTTTATTAGTATCTTTAGGTATGTTTATAATTACTTGGGGAAGTGGCAGAAAAAGTGATACAAAATCAATAATGAAAAGTGCACTATTGTTTCCGCCTAGTTTAATGTTTTTAATAACTGTATTTCTTAAAAACTTTGAAATTCCAAATTTTATCTTATTAACAAGTGAAACTTTGGGGGCAACATTAGTACCTATTGCAATGATTGCTATTGGTATGAAATTAGAGTTAAAACATATTTTTGTTAAATTTCATATAGTTTCAATGGCTATGATATTAAAAATGGTAATAGTACCTATAATAGTGTTATTAGGATTTCAATTATTCTATGGGATTAATGAAACATGGGTTAAAGTAACTATTATAGAAGTTGCAATGCCACCAATGACAATGGCTACAGTTTTAGCAATAAAAGGTGGGTTAGATGAGAAAGTTGCTATTAACTCTTTAGTTTTAGGAGTTTTACTTAGTTTAGTGACAATTACGATGTATACAAGATATTTAGCTTAAGCTAAATATCTTATATTAATAAATCTTTTTCTTGAAGTCTTTGACCTCTAATGTAATCTGCGCTATTAACAGCTTTTTTAGATGGTGCTTGTAAAGTTTTAATTTTTAAACTACCTTTTATACATCCTAGAATAATATAATCTTTTGCTATTTCTAAAAGTTCACCTTCTTTGTTTGATGAACACTCATCAATTAATTCAATATCTTTTAATTTAAGACCAGATTCTAAAAATACTCCAGGCCAATATGAATAAGCTTTATATTTTAAAAATAGTGCTTTAGCATCCTCTAAAGATACTAAACCATCTTCTTTTTTAATTTTTTTGCAAAAACTCACTTCAGCTTCATTTTGTTTTTTTGGTTTAATTTTATCAAAATCATTTAATGTAGTAATTGTAAGTTTTGCTGCAATATCAGATAATTTAGCAAAAGCTTCGGCTACTTCCATTGTAGAAGTAATTTTTAAATATTGTAAACCTAAAATATCTCCACTATCAAGTCCTTCTTCCATGAACATTGAAGTAACACCCGTAAAATTATCATCATTTAATAGTGATTCTTGAATAGGAGAAGCTCCTCTGTATTTAGGTAATAAAGAAGCATGAAGATTAATACATGGAGCGATATCTAAAATTTCTTTGGGTAATATTTGTCCATAAGCAGCAACAATAATAAAATCTGGATTTAAAGCTTCAATTTGTTCTTTAGCTTCAGTATTTCCTCTTAATTTTTCTGGTTGATAAATAGGAAGAGACAGGTCTTTATTTATACAAAATTGTTTAATATGAGGAGGTGTTAAGACCTGTTTTCTACCAACAGGTTTGTCAGGCTGAGTAAATAATCCTACTAACTCATAAGAACTATTTAATAGCTCCTCAAAAATTGTAGTAGCATAATCAGGCGTTCCCATAAAAAGAATTTTTTTACTCATTAATTATCCTTATTTTTGTTTTGCTTCGAATACTGTTCCACTTTTATGATTATCTTTAAGTAGGAAATCATAAGCATTAGTTAAATCAAATCCAGAACTTAAATACATTTTTATATTTCTATCCATTAGAAACTTAGCAGCTTTTAATTTTGTTACCATACCACCAGTTGCAAATTCAGAATTAGGAGTATGTTTCATTTGTAAGTTTTCTTCATCAATAAAATCAATATTTTTCTGTAACTGCGCATCTGGATTTTCATGAGGATTACTATCATAATAGCCATCAACATCACTTAAAATTGCCAACATATCAGCATCAAAGAAATATGCAGCATGTGCTCCTAATTGGTCATTATCTCCAAATAAAAGTTCTTCATTAGCGATAACGTCATTTTCATTAATTATTGGAACAATATTGTTTTTTAATAAAATTTCCATAACAGATTTAGCATTATCCGATCTTTTTCTAGAATCAAAGTCTTCAGCAACTAAAAGCATTTGAGCACATACTAAATCATGTTGAGCAAATCTCTTTTTATAAAATTTCATTAGTAAGGGTTGTCCAATAGCAGCTAAAGCTTGTCTATTTAAAATTTCTCTTCTATCTAAATTTAATTTAGTATTACCAGCAGCAACAGCTCCTGATGAAACTAAAATTACTTCAAGATTATTTTCTATTTTTAATTTAGCAATTAAATCAACTAAATTATTTAGTCTATCAATCGCTAAAGTTGTATCTTCTCTTAATACAGCACTACCAACTTTTATTACAAGTCGTTTCATTTACCTTGTTCCAATAATTTGTAAAGAGCAAAAGTAATAGATTTAACATTTTTTCTAGTAACAGAAGAAACTGGTAATACAAAGAATGGCTTTTCATTATCAAATTTATTATAAGTCAAGTCTTGAACATAATATGGATAGTTTTTATCAAACCCAAGCTCATTTTCTCCACTTACTTCTAATCCAATATCAGCAATAAATTGTCTAATATCAGCATCTAAATCTTCACCATAATAACCATCTACTTTACTTAAAGCAATAGCAAAGTTTCTACCTGCTAATTCTCCAGAGAATTTAGCAACTTCTTCTTTTAATACTCTATATTGATCAATCATAGTTCTATAGTTTGCAACATCTACCATAAATAAAAGAGTTTTAGTTCTTTCAATATGTTTTAAGAACTCTAAACCTAATCCTCTACCATCAGCAGCACCGTCAATAATTCCTGGGATATCAGCCATTACAAATGAATTATAATCACCAACTTCAACAACACCTAATTTAGGAGTTAAAGTAGTAAATTCATAGTTAGCAATTTCAGGATTTGCATTTGAAGTAGTAGAAATTAATGTTGATTTACCAACATTTGGATATCCAACTAAACCAACATCTGCAATTAACTTTAATTCTAATCTAATATTTCTTGTTTCACCTGGAAGACCTGGTTGAAAATATGTAGGTCTCTGGTTTCTTGAGTTTTTAAAGTGAACGTTACCTAGTCCACCTTTTCCACCTTCAATAAACTGAATTTTTTCACCTTCGTGAATTAAATCGTGTAAAACCTCACCTGTATCATCATCTAATACTTGTGTTCCTGGAGGTACAATAAGTACTAATGGCTCAGCAGACTTACCAGTCATTCTAGAAGCCATACCTTGCTTTCCATTATCAGCTCTAAAAACTTTTCTACCTTTGTAGTTAGAAAGTGTATCAGTATTATTATCTACTAAAAAGTAAACATCTCCACCTTTTCCACCATCTCCACCATCAGGTCCACCCTTTACAACGAACTTTTCTCTTCTGAATGATGAACAACCTTGCCCACCTTTTCCAGAAGAAACACTAAACCTAGCGCTATCTATAAACATATTATTTCCTCTATTTATGTGAAAAATAAAAAATCAATTCTACTTATTAACTTTCTATTTTTCACTATTGTATATATATAAAAAAAGGGTGCAGGCAAAAGCCATACACCCTTTAAGAAACAAAAAGTATTCTTGATTACGAAGCGTAAACAGAAACTTTTTTTCTTTTTTTATCTTTAACTTCGAATTTTACAACTCCGTCAATTAAAGAATAAATTGTATGATCTTTACCAATACCAACGTTTGCACCAACGTGAACTTTAGTACCTCTTTGTCTAATAATAATGTTACCAGCTCTTACAGCTTCTCCACCATATTTTTTAACGCCTAATCTTTTACCAGCTGAATCTCTATTATTTTGAGTAGATCCTTGACCTTTCTTATGAGCCATACTTTATCTCCTTAAGTTCTATGCTTATGCAGCGATTTTAGTAATTCTAATTTTAGTGAAGCTTTTTCTGAAACCTCTTTTTAACTTAGAATCTTTTCTTCTTCTTTTTTTGTAAATGATAACTTTTCTATCTCTATTTACACCTGTACCATCTAAAACTACTTCAGCTTGTACTGTTGCAGATGCTACAGCTTCACCAGTTTTTAATTCACCATCGTTGATAGCTAAAACGTCAGTAATTTCTAAAGCTTCTTTAGCAGTTTTACCAGTATAATCGATGTCTAAGATATCACCCTCAGTCACTTTATATTGTTTTCCACCACATTTAATAATTGCGTACATTTTTCTTCCTCTAGTATTAAGTTCTATATGATTACTTCTTGTTGTCAAAATCATGCTAACTTTATTTTTCGAACGTGAATACTATCTAATAATACTTTAAACCTTGTTTAAGTCTAAGCTTTTTTAATGATAATCGCTAGCAGTTGCCATTGCATCTATCATAATTAAAGAATTTTTAGGTAATCCTTTGGCTGCAATTGTACTTCGTGCAGGCTTATGATCACCAAAAGCTTCAGCGAATAATACATTAACTACACCAAAATCTTCTATATTTTCTAAAAAAATAGAAACTTTAACAACATTTTCCATTCCACTTTCAGCATCCTCAAGCAAAGTTCTTAAGTTTGCAAGAACTTGTCTAGTTTGAATTTTGATATCTCTTTCGACAATAGTTCCATCTAAAGTTACTGGTACTTGCGCAGATGTATAAATCATTCCATTTACCTTAACAGCGGGTGAATATGGTCCAATTGCTGCTGGTAAATTATCACTTTGAATTAATTTCATTATCTTTTCCTTATAAAGTTTATTACTTTTTTATGAATTTTACAGAAAGTAATCTACAAAAAAAATAAATTTTTTAAATTAGTTATAAATTATAACTTACTAATTTACCTTGTTTTAATTGGTAAATATTATCTTTAATTTTTCTAAGTAAATTTGCTTTTTGTTTGAACTCAAGAGTTCTATCGTAAGATATTGCCGTAAGTTTATTTGAATAAAACTTATATAACAGTACTAATAACTCCTGATTTAGTCTATCATCATCATAATCTTCTAATTTTTCATTTAAAACAATTGCATTTAATGAAATGTTCCCTATATCATTTAATACTAATTGAAATTCATTCTGATGAATTTCAAACATCGAAGGATCTACAATATCTAAAACAGCATCTAATCTTTGAGGTTTTTCTAAAATTGCTTTTATAATACATAACTCTTGAATATTAATTTTTGATAAATTAACTTCCATAGGTCTTGCATTATCAGAAGAAACTTTAACTAGATTTTCTCTAACATTTAATTTCTGAGCAATATACCTTTTATATTCATCTTGATAAATTGCACCTAGTGATTTTAAATAATCGTTTGATTCTATTAATGCTTTTTGTTTTTGACTTGGATTATTTATTTCATATTTTGAAATAATATAATCAATTGCATATGGAATAAAGGCCATTGGAGAATTAAACATAGAATTTAATTCTTCTATTCTTCCACTTTTAACCATATCAGCAGGATCTAGTTCTTCACCAAAAATTACAACCCCACCTTCAAATTCACTCTGAGATAACATAACAGATGCTTTAAAAGCTGCAGCAAGTCCTGGTTTATCACCATCATAAGCTAAGATAACTTTTGGTTCACCACGTCTTACTAAAGGTAAATGGTCTTGTGTTAGAGCTGTACCCAATGTTGCAACTGCCGTATTAAAACCTGCTTGATGAAGCATAATTACATCTAAGTAACCTTCACATACAATTAGTTGATCTTTTTTATAAATATTCTCTTTTGCAAGATTGTAACCATATAGAAGTCTAGACTTATTAAATAATTTTGTTTGGGGTGAATTAATATACTTTGCATTATGACCAGTAATTGTTCTACCACCAAAACCAACCATTTTTCCATTTATTCCATAAATAGGAAAAGTAATTCTTTCAATAAATCGTGAATAAAGACCATTTTGGCCATTATCAATTACACCTAATTCTATAGCTTCATTCAGGTTATAGTGATTTGATTTTAAATAGTTGATAGTATCGTAAGATTTAGGAGCATATCCAATTTCAAATTTTTCTATTGAAAATTCAGAAATCCCTCTGCTTCTTATATACTCTTTTGCTGTATTATTGTTAACATACAATTTTTGATAATATTTATTTATATCCTCAAGAACTCTAATATCTTGTTTCTTTTGATTAGTATTATCATACTCTAGATTTACATTATACATTGAAGCTAATTTTTCTAATGTTTCAGGATAAGAAAGTTTTTCATATTCCATAACAAATTTTATAGAATCGCCCCCTACTCCACATCCAAAACAATGGTAAATTTGTTTAGAAGGACTTACAACAAAAGATGGTGTATCTTCCCCATGGAAAGGACAACAAGCTTTAAAGTTAGCTCCTGATTTTTTCACTTCAATAAATTGTGAGACTACATCTACTACATCTAGATGGTTTTTAAGATTATCAATTGATTCTTTTTTTATCATGTATCTATTATACACTTTTATTATTTTATAGGAACTTTTATGATAAAATATTGGCTTAATTTGAAGCCAAATAAAAGGTATATATTGGATAACATAGTTTTAGAGTATAGAGATCCACTTTTTGGATTAATTATACTTGCAGCATTAATCTTTTTAATATCATTCTTTACCTATTCTTACGGAGTTTATAAAGAAAGACTTGCAAGAAAAGATTATAGAAAACTATCACATAGATTTGAGCTTGGAAAACTAAAAGAAGAAGATTATGTACATTTATATAAAACATATAACTTGCCATTTGATTCTATTCTTTTATTAGCCTCATCCTTTTTACATAAAGGTGACTACAACAAAGCTATTTCAGTATATTTAACTTTACTTGAACATGTAAGTGACAGAGTTAAAAAAGAAGAACTTCTTGAATTACTTGGAACTACATATTTTAAAGGTGGTTTCCTTCAAAGATCAAAAGAGATATTTTTAAGAATATTAAAATTCTCACCTCGAAATCAAAAAGCATTAACATATCTTTTAATTATTCACGAAAAATTAAAGGAATTCCAAAAAGCAAAAGAAGTAACTACTTGCTTAGAAGAATTAAATAAGGATATGTCAAAAGATAAAGTATATTTAGATGCTTTAATTATCTTAAATGACCCTGTTTATTCTTATGAAAAAAGAAGTCAACTATTATATGGTATATTTAAATCAAATCCAGATATTCAAAGATTATTCGCTGAATTCTTATTACAATTTAATAAACCATTTTTCTGGGAACATGTTGAAGAATTTGATACAAGAGCATTTCTTGATTTAATGTGGTATTTAAATTTCGATGATATTGATTTTGACAAAGTTGAAGGTAATAATTTGTTAGTAGAATTATTCAATGCAAAAGGTTATCTAGACAATATTAAACATAGTGATGATTTTGTCTTTGATATATTAATTGCCGTTAACAAACATGAACATAAAACTAATGCTACATTAGATTTTGAATTTATTTGTTCTTCATGTAAACATGTGCATCCTGTTTATGATACAAGATGTCCACACTGTCATAATATTTTAACTTTTAATGTTAAACATAATTTATCAAAGGGATTTGATAGTGAAAATCAATCTTTACAATAAGATTAGTTTAAAAAAATTATGTTATAAATATTTGGTAGTTTCAAAACAACACAAAAATAATATCAATTTTATTGAAATTTCATACTAGCTATGTGCATTATAAAAGATGTGCTATACTTGCAAGTTCAATAATAAAATAATAATTTTCTAAAAGGAATGTCAAAGATGAGTGATTACTCAAAATTAGAAAAGTGTTTGGGTTATCAGTTTAACGATAAAAATCTGATAATCGAAGCACTTACTCACAAAAGTTTTAAAAAGCCATATAATAATGAAAGGCTTGAGTTTTTAGGTGATGCAGTTTTAAACTTAATTGTTGGAGAATATTTATTCTTAAAGTTTCCAAAATCAAATGAAGGTGAATTGTCAAAGATAAGAGCATCTTTAGTAAATGAAACTGGTTTTACAAAATTAGCAAATGAAATTAAATTAGGTAACTATATATTTATATCAACAGCTGAAGAGAGAAACAAAGGTAGAACAAAAGCCTCAATTCTTTCAGATGCATTTGAAGCAATTATGGGTGCTATTTATTTAGAATCTGGCCTTGATGTATTAAAACCAATAATTTTAGAATTATTAGAAACATCTTATGAGCAAATCAATTTAGATGTATTATTCTCTGATTATAAAACAGCTTTACAAGAAATCACACAAGCTAGATTTGGTTCAATTCCAGAATACAGAATAGAAGGTTCATTTGGACCTGATCATAAAAAAGAGTTTGAAGTATCAATTTGGATTGATGGAGATACTTATGGAAAAGCAAAAGGTAAAAGTAAAAAATTGGCACAACAAGCTGTTGCTAAAATTGCTATTGATAAGTTGAAAGGAAGTAATTAATGAATACTTTTGGTCATAGATTTAAATTTACTACTTTTGGTGAATCTCATGGAAAAGCTCTAGGTTGTATCGTTGATGGAGTTCCTGCTGGAATTACTATTGATGAAGAGTTTATTCAAAGTGAAATGGATAGAAGAAAACCAGGACAGAATAAATATGCAACTGCTAGAAAAGAAGGTGATAAAGTTGAAATTCTTTCAGGAGTATTTGAAGGTATTACAACAGGAACACCAATCTCAATGGTAATCTTTAATGAAAACCAAAAATCAAAAGATTATACAAATGTAAAAGATCTATTTAGACCAGGTCACGCTGATTTTACATATTTTAATAAATATGGAACAAGAGACTATAGAGGTGGTGGAAGATCTAGTGCTAGAGAAACAGCAGCTAGAGTTGCCGCTGGTTCTATTGCAAAATTAATGCTAAAAGAACTTGGTATTGAAGTGCAAAGTGGAATTTGTGAAATTGATGGAATTAAAGCAGAAGATTTTGATTTCTCAAAAGTAAGTGATTCTGAAATCTTTGCACTTGATGCAAGTGTTGAGCAAGCACAAAAAGATGCAATTCTTGCGGCTAAAAATAAACATAATTCAGTTGGTGGAGTGGCATTAGTAAATGTTAAAAATGCACCTATTGGATTAGGTGAGCCATTATATTTCAAACTTGATTCTCAAATTGCAAACGCAATGATGAGTATTAATGCTGTTAAAGCAGTTGAAATTGGAGATGGTACACTTTCATCAAGAGTTAAAGGTTATGATAATAATGACCAAATTAGAAAAGATGGATTTAAAACAAATCATTCAGGGGGAATACTAGGTGGTATTTCAAATGGAGATGATATTAATGTTAAAGTATATTTTAAATCAACACCATCTATTTTTATTGAGCAAGAAACAGTAGATATTCACAATAATGAAGTTGATTGTGCACTAAAAGGAAGACATGATCCTTGTGTTGCAGTTAGAGGTTCTGTTGTTGCTGAGTCAATGATGTCTTTAGTTTTAGCTGATATGGCATTACTTAATATGAGTTCTAAAATGGAAAATGTAAAAAAGGTTTATAGTAAATAAAGATTACTTTAAACTTTTTTATATATAATTTCATCAATAAGCATCTCTTTGGTTAAGGGATGCTTTTTTTTTACTTTATTTTTTAGTACTTTTTATTAATAAAAGGCAAAATAAATTTAAAAAAAATAAATGATATTACAGCAACAATAAATGCTACTGATAAAATTACGTCTATACTACTTTGTTCCATAATTATAAATCCCCTTTTAATTCTTCTAATCTAGCAATTCTATCTTCTGTTGTAGGATGTGTTCTAAATAAATTTCCAAATGATGATTGCATTCCAGAGAATGGATTTATTATAAACATATGTGCAGTTTGTTCACTTGCATTATGAATTTGTCCTCTTTTTGCATAGTTCTCTAGTTTAGATAATGCACTTTGCAATCCCTGAGCGTCACCAGTCATCCTAGCAGCTCCCTCATCAGCCATAAACTCTCTACTTCTACTTACAGACATTTGTATAATAGAAGCTGCAATTGGCAATATAATGGCCATTAAAATCATTACAATTGGATTCGAATTTTGTCTATTACTTCCAAATATTGCTCCAAACTGCATAATATTAGCAATCATAGCAATAGCACCTGCAAAAACTGCCGCTATTGTTCCTATTAAAATATCATAATGTTTTATATGAGATAACTCATGGGCAATAACACCTTCTAATTCTTTTTCATTTAACATTTCATATAATCCCATAGTAACTGCAACAGCTGCATGTTCATAATTCCTTCCTGTTGCAAAAGCATTAGGAGTATGATCTGGTATTAAATAAACACTCGGCATTGGTAAATTTGCTTTTTGAACTAGTTTTTCAGTAATCCTATATACGGGATGTCGTCTATCTTCTATTAATGTTGCATCATATTGTTTTAGTACTTGTTGATCGGAGTAATAATAAGCATAAAAATTTATTCCTAGAGCTATTAAAAAAGCAATAAGCATTCCAGAACTTCCTCCAAAAGAAAAACCTATAAATACAAAAAGCACAGTAAGTAAAGAAAGAAAAAAAACTGTTTTGATTTGTTCCATGAAAACTCCTTATTCTTTATTCTATCAAAAAATAAATAATGAATCTTAAATAAAATTTTACTAATTTGTTTAATTTAGTATTTAAAAATGTTATTCAAAAAGTTATAATAAAATATCAATTCAAGGATTAACTATGAAAAGAGTATATTTTATAAGACACGCAAAATCAGATTGGTCTGATTTCCTTTTAGATGATTTTGATAGACCCCTAAATAAAAGAGGCAAAAAAAATGCTCCTTTAATGGGTGAATACTTAAAAGATGAAAACATATATCCTGACGTATTTTTTTCAAGCCCTGCAAAAAGAGCAAAAAAGACTTCAATAAAAATAGCCAATAAATTAAACTTTAATAAAGAGAAAATTAAATTTAAAAATAAGTTATATGATGCAAACTATAATGATATTTTAGAATTGATTTTAAATGTTAATGACAAACATGACACAATATTCATACTTGGACATAATCCATCTTTGAACATTATTGCATACGATTTACTTGGCTTTGATGAAAATATTCCAACATCTGGAGTATTAGGTCTTGAATTTGCTTGTAATAGCTGGGTTGAGATAAATAAAGAAAATGGAAAACTCCTTTGCTTTGAATATCCAAAAAAGTTAGTAAATTTAGTATAAAAATTATTCTAACATTATTTTAAATTAAATAAAGCCTTTATTTGGGATTTACTATATTATTTGTATTAAATAAAATAATTTAATAAAAAAATAACCAAATCTTGTAAAAAGTACACATCACTATGGATTATTTACAAGTTTAATTTTTTTTTATAACAAAGAAAGCAAAGTTTTTCTAAAATCAATACTATATATATTATGAAGAGATTTAAATGAAAAAATTGTATATCGTAAGACACGCATTAAAAGAGTTAGAGCAGCTAGATCAAGATGATTATGATAGAGCATTAAGTCAATCTGGAATAGACGATGCAAAATTAATGGCACAAAGATTAGCAGCAAAAGGTATTAAAGCAGATTTGATTGTATCAAGTCCAGCAAAAAGAACAAAAGAGACATCTGAGATATTTGCAGAAGCATTAAATTACGATAAATCAATTATGTATAATGAAGTATTATATATGGCTTATGTTAATGAGTTAATAGAAACAATCACTTATACTTTTGATACAGTAGATACAATGATTCTAATAGCACATAATCCATCTTTAACAGCATTAGCTATAACACTAGTTGGATTAAAAGAAAAGATTGCTATGGGTGGAATTGTTGAAGTGGAATTTAATTGTGATTCTTGGATAGATATATCAAAAGAGAATGCGAAATTTATTTCATATGATTACCCAAACAAAAAGTAATAAAGAAAAAGAATAAAAAACAATCAATAAAATTATTGATTAACATCATGGTAAATAATCCTCATTTAGTTATATTTCTAATAAAAAAGGGATTTAACTAACTATGCATGATTTAGCTAATAATATAGATAATTTTCCTCAAGGACACCCAGTTAGGGTATATATTGAAGAAAATTTTCTAATCAAAAACTTATTTAAAGAACTATTCAAAACTGATGTAAACGAAGACTTCCAAGCTTTTTATAATATCTTCAATCAATTATGTGAAGTTGAAAAACACTTTGCAAGAAAAGAAAATCAACTTTTCCCATACTTAGAAAAATATGGATGGACAAATCCTAGTCAAGGGATGTGGGCATTCCATGATCAAATTAGAGAAGAGATTAAGTATGTTAGAAAACAAGTTGAAGAAAAGAACTTAGACAACTTATTAAACGATGCTATGAACTTATACAATAGCTTATCTCACTTAATACAAGTAGAAGAAGGGAGATTACTTCCTAATGCTTTAACAATGTTAAGTGAAGACGACTGGAAAGAGATGTATGAAGGTGATAAAGAGATTGGTTGGATGTTCGCAACAGCACCAGTTAGATATCCAGAGTTGACAGAAGAAGAGTATATTCATCCAAGTCAAGATAAGAAAAAAAGAAAACTACCTTTCTCATTAGAAGATAGAACACATTATGATGAGGGATATTTAACTCCTGAACAAGTTAACTTTATCTTTAAATTCTTACCAGTAGATATTACTTATGTTGATGAAAATGACAGAGTAGTATTTTATAATAGAGGGGATGATAGAGTTTTCCCAAGAAGTGCAGGAATTATTGGTAGAGAAGTTAAATTCTGTCACCCACCAAAAAGTGTAGATCAAGTACTTAAAATCCTTGAAGAATTTAAAGCAGGACGTCAAGATACAGCAGAGTTCTGGATTCAATTCAAAGGTAAATTTATTCACATTAGATATTTTGCAGTGAGAGATGATGAAAAAGTTTATAAAGGTGTTATTGAAATGTCACAAGACATTACAGACATTAGAAAATTAGAAGGTGATAAAAGACTTCTAGATTGGGAATAAAATAAAAGTGCGAAAGCACTTTTATTTACCTAAACAAAACTCCCCAAACATTACATCTAACATTTGGTCATTTTCGTAAGGTCTAGTAATATTAGAGATAGCCTCTAATCCTTCTGTAATATGATGAGCAAAGAATTCTAACTCACCATTATGCAATGGCATCATTGACATATTTAAATGATATAAAGTATCTTCAACAGAATTAACTTGTCTTTTAGAAATTAAAGTCATTTCATCACTATGAGTATTTGAATCTAAAATAGTTTCAATATTCTTAATTAAAGGATTAATATCTTCTTTAGTTGATAGTTCAATAAATTCGACCAAATTAGATTTATCAAGTTTACTTTCTAAATCAGATTTATTAACAACTTTAATGATTTTCTTTTCAGAATTTTCTTCTAATAAATCAAGAATTTTTAAATCTTCATCATCTATTAATTTACTATTATCAAATAAAGAGATAACAATATCAGCTTCACCAATAGCTTCAATTGATTTTTCAATACCAATTTGTTCAATTACATCAGAAGCATTTCTTATACCTGCTGTATCTACTATTTTGATTATATGAGTACCAATCTTAACTGATTCCTCAATAGTATCTCTAGTAGTTCCTGCAATATCAGAAATAATAGCTCTATCGTAATTTAGAAGTTTATTTAATAATGAAGATTTACCAACATTAGGTTTACCAATAATTGCAACTTTAAAACCTTCAATCATACCCTCTCTTCTTTTACTAGCATCAAGAGTGTTTGTAAGTTTTACTTGAATCTTTTCCATTTTATTTTGGATTTGTTCAAAAATATCACTAGGTAAATCGTCTTCAGCATAATCAATACTAACTTCAGTGTATGCTAACATAAATAATAGATCTTCTCTAATATCGTTTACAAATGATGTTAATTCACCTTTTAATTGCTTAGCAAGTAATTTAACAGCATCTTCACTTCTAGCTTCAATGATTTTAGAAATAGCTTCTGCTTTTGATAAATCAATTTTATTATTTAAAAATGCTCTTTTTGAAAACTCACCTGGATTAGCAAGTCTTGCTCCATAAGCTAAAACTTCATTAACCACCATATTTGCAATGGCAACGCCACCATGACATTGGAATTCAACTACATCTTCTCCTGTAAAAGAAAATGGTGCTTTAAAATATAAAACTAAAGCTTCATCAATTAATTCATCATTAGTAGTATGTAAAGGACATAAAGTTGCAAGTCTTGGTTTGAAAGTTTCTTTTTTAGATATTTTTGAAGCAATTTCAAGAGCGTGTGCCCCTGAAACTCTAACTATAGAAATCGAGCCGATACCATTAGCAGTAGCAATGGCAACTATTGTATTATCATCAAACAATTTACTGCTCTTTACTTCTATACTCATTTACAAGTACGTATTTATCACCTCTAACATTTGTTTTTACAGCAACATATTTGTCAGGGAATTCATCTCTTAATTTCTTAAGAGCAATATGAACTAAAATACCATCTAGTGGTTTAGTTTTGAAAGTACCTTTTTCTTTAATTGTTTCAATTACAGGTCCTAAGTAAGTATGAATTGCAGCTTCTTGATTTTTTAAGAATTCAGCAACTTCAAGTCTTAACATTAAACCGTATTTTTCATTAATCCAGTTAAATAAAATATAAGATAAAGCCTTATATCTATAACCTTCTTTTCCAATTAATAAAGCAGAATCAGAACCAGTAAATTCAACATATAAAGTCTCTTCATCATAGAATTCAACTTTAATGTTATCAATACCATAACAAGTTTCATCAAACAAGGTATTAATACCTTCTTTTACTTCATTAAGAATTTCTTCTTTATCTTTTTTTACTATTATATTTGAAATTTGAGCTTGAGAATCATCTTCATTATAGAAGTTATCAAAGATTTTTTCTTTTGATTCTACTTTTCTAACATGAGAAGTTTTAACCTCTTTTTTGGGATGTGCTTTTTCTTCAACTCTATTAGAGTCTTCAATTTTTTTAGATACATCTTCAATTTTAATATCTTTACTTTTAAAAGAATTAGATGAAGGTTTCTTTTCATAAGTCTTACAGTTGTTTTTGAAACAAGCCTGAATTACCGCATTCTTTTTTCCAAAGCCAAGAAATCCTTTACTTGGCTGTTGGATAATTTCAATTTCTAAATCAGTAATTGAACACTTAAATTCTGCTGTTGCTAATTCGTATACTTCTTCTAAACACGTTGCTTCAAATTTTTTCATAATATGTTCCTATTATTTTTTTGCAGCTCTTTTTTTGTCAAACAGTTTATTAATGTAGAACTGTTGTGAAATTGTAAATACGTTATTAATGAACCAGTATAATGTTAATCCAGCTGGGAACCATAAGAAGAAGAATGTAAACACTACAGGTAACATTTGGAAAATCTTCTTTTGCATCTCATCTTGCATTGTATTTGGTGTAATTCTTTGTTGTAAGTACATTGAAGCACCCATTAAAATTGGTAATACAAAGTATGGATCCATTTCTGCTAAGTCTTCGATCCAGAAGATAAATTCTGCACCTTTTAATTCGATTGCATTTAATAATACTCTATAGATAGCAAAGAATACTGGAATTTGAAGAACTAATGGTAAACATCCACCCATTGGGTTAGCACCATGTTTCTTGTATAATTCCATCATATGCATAGATTGTTTTTGTTTATCGTCTTTATACTTAGTTTGGATTTCTTTCATCTTAGGAGCTAATTCTTTTAGCTTGTTCATAGAAACCATACCTTTGTATGATAAAGGATATAAAACTAATTTAATTAATACTGTTAAGATAACAATTGTCCATCCCCAGTTACCAACATAAGATTGGATAAATTGAAGTAATAAGAACATTGGTTTAGCAATAAAAGTAAACCAACCGTACTCAATAACATCAGTTAATTCAGGGTTTAAAGCTTTTAAGTCTTTAAAGTTTTTAGGTCCCATGTATCCAGAGAATGTAATATTATCATTACCATGAATAAATGCTTGTGGATTAGAGTCTGCATCAGGAAGTAAAGATACAGCTAATGATCTCTCAAAGTTATAAGCTACTGTTGCATAATATCTATCAAAGTTAGATACAAATTTAATACCAGTAAAGTTTACACTTTTATCTAAATCACCATCTACAGTTAATTCCATAGTTCCATCATTTTTCTTGATGTATAAACCATGGTCAGCGTACATATCAGCTAATACATTAGGTCTGAAACCATTTGTAATAAAGAATTTCTTCCCATTAGTAGTTGAAGCAGTTAAATCATAATGCCCATTAGGGTAGAATGTAAGTTTCTTAGTTAATACAGTATCACCTAAGTTTTGAGTTAAAACTAATACTTGCTTACTAGAAGTAGCATCAATACTCTTTTTATCAGCAATTGTACTTGCTTTAAAAGCAATATTATTAATACCAGTATCAGCAAATCTTACTTCTAAAGGTCTTAATTGGTTGGCTTCAAATAATTTAATTTGTTTACCATCTTCGTCTTTATATTTTTCTTCAGTTAATGTTACTTGCGCAACTCTACCTAATTTATCAATTTCAATGATATTTCTAGCAGTTTTAATAACTGTAACTATGTCAGTTGTAGCAATTGCTTTTGAAGATAAAGCCTCAACTGATTTACTCATGTCAATAGCATTACCTGATACATCAGTTTGAGCCATTCCGTCAACACTTGGTGTTGCTTTTTGAGTTTGTTCTTGCTTTGCAGCTTCAGCTTTAGCTTCTTTTTGAGGTTTTAATACTAAAAACTCGTAAGCTAAAAAGAATACAAAAACTACTACTGTCATAATTAACATTCGTTTTTGCATACCATTATTTTGATTCATATTGTTCATTCTTGTTTTTCCACTCCCGATTCTTAACTACAATATATTTGCCATTTCCTTCTGGAATATACCAGTATATAATTTTAATTTTTTTAAAATTAGTATTTTGGAAATTTGTCAACTTTATGTGGGGATAGTCAAATCCACCTGGAAAAAGTTGATTACATTTTAATACGCGTGTTATTGTAAAATAAATAGCCTTAAAAAATGAATTATTATCTAGTTGCCATAGGGCATATTGCGAACAAGTTGGATAATATCTACACGATCCAAATGAGATAACACTTAAATATCTTTGATAAAATCTAATTAAGTATTTAAAAATCGTTTTCATTTTAAAAGGTCAAGCCTTTTTAGTGCGAAATCAAAATCTTTTTTTAGTCCTAAAAAATCCCTATCATTGATAGTATTTTTTACTACGAAAATATATTTGCCTGATTTGATTTGCTTGTCATAAGTAGTAAATAAAGCTCGCATTCTTCGTCTCGCTTTATTTCGTAATACTGCATTGCCTACTTTTTTTGAAGTAACAAAGGCAGCTTTTAAGTGTTCATCAGAACTAAAAAAAGCGACAAAAGAAGTGGTATGCCACTTTTTGCCGCTTTTATATAGTTTGTTAAAATCTTTTGAACTATTTAGTCGGTGATTTTTGCTTAGATAGCTAATCTTTTTCTACCTTTAGCTCTTCTAGCTTTGATAACTTTTCTACCGTTTTTAGTTGCCATTCTAACTCTGAAACCATGTGTTCTCTTTCTTGGAGTGTTATGTGGTTGATATGTTCTTTTCATCTTAGTATTCCTCTATATTCACTAATTAAGTTGCGGATTATAGTTAAAGCTAACTTAAATATTCTTTAGATTCAAAATGATTTATTGGAAATATTATAGTAAATTGAGCACCTTTATATACTTTTTCTTCAAAATCATAATTAATATTCTCTACAGATATACTTCCATTTAGATGTTTTACTAATATCTCTTCACTCATAAAAAGCCCGATACCAGTGCCTTTTGAGTCACCTTTTGTAGAAAAATATGGTTCAAAAATTCTATCTAAAATCAAAGGATTTACTCCTCCTGCATTATCTTTTATTTTAATTATAATATTTTTGTCATTTTTTTTCGAAGAAATAAAAATTAATTTTTTTTCATCACTTTTTACTAATTCATCTCTTGCATTATTTATTAGGTTAATAAGTACTTGTATTAATTCATTCTCAAAACCATAAATTTTTTTGTTTTGAATCTCTTTTATTAAAATAATATTTTCTTTTACTAACTGATTTTCAACTAATTGTAATGTTTTATTTATCATATCTTCTAATTGAAACTCTTTTGCTAGTTTATTAGGCTTAAAGAAATTACTAAAATCATCTATAGTATTTGACAAATATTCTATATGCTTTTTAATTTTTAGAAATGATTCATTTTCTAGATCTTCATCTTTATTACCTAATTCTCTATGTAATCTAATCCCAGAAACTATAGTAGAAACTGTTGAAAGTGGTTGTCTCCATTGATGAGCTATATTGCCTAACATCTCACCCATAGCAGCTAGTTTTGATTGCTGAGCTAGAATATTGTCCTTTTTAATATTGTCATTCATTTGCTTTTCTATGCTTTTTTTATAGTTATAAAATTTCTTTTCCAAAAGTCTTGATAAATATATAAAAATAAATAAAAGCAATAATGTTACAAAAATACTTCCAATGAATAGTTTTTGTAAAGCAAGTTTATTTGACTCTTCAAGATATTTCTTTTTGATTTCTAAATCTTTATAAAAGTCATCCATATAAAAACCAGTTCCAATAATCCAATTCCAATCTTTTACACTGTCTACATAAGTTATTTTTTTTATTGTATTTTTATTAAAGGGTTTATCTTTATGTTGATAAGAAAGATAACCACTAGTCATAGCTTTGTCTTTTAGTTTCTTTAAAATATTTTCTTGACCTGCAACAATATCAAAGTCAAATAAATTTTTTCCTATATATTTTTTATTGTAATAACTTAAATAATTTCCATCAAAATCTAATATAAATACATAACCATCTTCTTTGTATCTAAAATCAGAAATACTTCTAGTGATTTTTTGTTTTAATTGTTTTTCAAAGTCAACTATATATTCTCCCGTACCTATAAAAAAATCATAAGGTTCAAATTTTTTAAAAAAACCTATTTTTTCATACTCTTTATTTAACTCATCAGGTTTTGTCCAAAACCAATTAAAATATGTAGCTTCTTTTGCTTGAAGTATTTTATTCATCTCTTGTAATAAATAAGTACCCTTAGTATCTTGATATGACCATAAGTCTTTATTTTCTAAATTAGGTTTTATGGGATGCAAGATATTCCTACCAGAACTAATATCATAAATAAAAAAGTATCCCCTATTTTCATTAAAGCGTATTTCCCTCAGAGCATCTTTAATTAGTGAAATAATCTCTTCACGTGCAAGTTTGTCTTTATTGTTCTTATATAAAGAATATGCAATATTATGAGCATTGTTTACTTGATTTTGTAGTTCTTTTTTAAGATTTTTAATTTGTTCTTTTTTTTCATATAGAATATTGGATTTAATTTTCTCAATTTGGAATTTTGTCAAATCTTTATTTAGAGAAATATACTTTTCTTCTAACTTCTGATTTTCGCTATGGAATTGATTTATATTTTGATTATATAAGAAATAAGTAAGTAGGCTTGAGATTATTAAAATTAATGCTACTGGTAAGTATTTTATAATACGTAGTATCTCTTTTTCATTATCTTTCATATTAACTCTTTTACTCGAATAAGTAATTATAACAAAGAAAAATGATTTATATATAATAAAGTGCTTGAGATACTAGCTTATTATAGCTAGTACCTCATCGTTTTGTACATCGAATTTTACTTTAGATCCCTCTTGAATTTTATCTTCTAAAATTAAATCAGCAAGTTTATCTTCAACTATTTCATAAATAGCTCTCTTAAGTGGTCTAGCTCCATACACAGGATCAAAACCAGCAAGTGCTACATACTCTTTAGCTTTTGTTGATAAAGAGATATGAATATCTTTTTGTTCAAGTTTTACTTTAATAGTTTCAAACATAATATCTACTATATTTGTAATAGCCTCAAGTCCAAGTTGTTCAAAAATAACAATATCATCTAATCTATTTAAAAACTCTGGTCTAAAGTGTGATTTTAATTCATTTAGAACCTCAACTTTTCTAGATTCTTTATCATCTATTTCAATAATCTTAGCACTACCAATGTTTGATGTTAAAATTATAATAGTATTTTTAAAATCAACTGTAACACCTTTGTTATCTGTTAGTCTTCCATCATCTAATACTTGAAGTAAGATATTAAATACATCTGGATGTGCCTTTTCTATTTCATCGAATAGTATTACTGAGTATGGTTTTCTTCTAACAGCTTCTGTTAATTGTCCACCCTCTTCATATCCAACATATCCAGGAGCAGCTCCTATTAGTCTACTTGCTGCATGTTTTTCCATATATTCACTCATATCAAATCTAATAAGTGATTTTGCATCATCAAATAAGAACTTAGCAAGTGTTTTAGCAGCTTCTGTTTTACCAACTCCGGTAGGTCCTAAGAACATAAAAGAACCTATTGGTCTACTTTCATCACTTAATCCGGCTTTGTTTCTCTTAATAGCTCTTGATATTGCTTTTAAAGCTTCATCTTGCCCTATGACATCTTCTTTCAGTACTTGCTCAACTCTTAATACTTTTTGTTTCTCTGAGTCCATCATTTTATTTACTGGAATTCCTGTCCATCTTGAAACTATACTAGCAATTGATTCTTCATCTACTGAGTTTCGAAGAAGTGTTCCTGCATCTTGCATTCTTTGCCATTTTTCTTCATTGTCTTTTATCTTCTGCTCTAATGTTGGAATTTCTCCATACTCTATAGATGCAGCTTCTTCAAACTTAGATTCTCTTTTTGCTCTTTCAGCTTTTGTTTTTAGCTCATCTATCTTAGCTCTTAATTCACTTGCTAGATTAAAGGTTTGTTTTTCATTTTCAAATCTTGATTCTAAACCTTGTTTTTCTTCATTTAGATTAGCTAACTCTTTTTCTATTTCATCTAATCTTTGTTCATTCTTTTTAGACTTCTCCATCTTTAATGCTTCTTTTTCCACATGGATAGTTTGGATTTGTCTTTTTAGCGTTGAAAGAACAGTTGGCTCTGACTCTATTTGCATTTTAAGCTCTGCTGCAGCTTCATCTATTAAGTCAATTGCTTTATCTGGTAAGAATCTATCTGTTATATATCTATTAGATAATTTAGCAGCACTTATAAGCGCTGAGTCATTAATAGTTACATTATGATGTGTTTCTAACTTCTCTTTAATACCTCTTAATATTTGTAAGGCTTCGTTTACTGTAGGTTCATCAACATTTACAGGTTGGAACCGTCTTTGCATTGCTGTATCTTTTTCAAAATACTTTCTATACTCTTTAAGTGTAGTTGCACCAATAGTATGTAATTCACCTCTAGCTAAACTTGGTTTTAAGATATTAGCAGCATCCATAGAACCTTCGCTAGCCCCTGCTCCTATTATTGTATGAATCTCATCAATAAATAGTATTACATTTCCAGCTTTTTTAACTTCATCTATTACAGACTTTAATCTATCCTCAAATTCACCTCTATACTTAGCACCTGCAATCATTGCAGACATATCAAGAGTAATTACTTTTTTGTTTTGCAGACTTGTTGGAACTTGTTTCTCAACTATTCTTTGAGCTAATCCCTCTGCAATTGCAGTTTTACCAGTTCCCGGTTCACCTAATAAAATAGGATTGTTTTTTGTTTTTCTAATTAGAATTTGCATCATTCTATTAATTTGTTCATCTCTACCAATTACAGGATCAAGTTCACCATTAATAGCTTTTTGATTTAAATCTATTCCATATTTACCTAAAGCTTCTAAGTTTTCATCAGAACTTGCAGAATCAATAGTTGCACCGGCTCTCATAGCTTCAAGTTCTTTTTTCGCATCATATAGGTTTATATACTTCCCTAATACTTCCTTTAACTCTTTTGAGTCAAAGTTAGCAATAAGCCATGAATCAATAGCAATAAATTTATCACCATTTTTAGCAGCTATTCCTTCTGCTTTTTCTAAACTGCCTACAAAGTTTCTTGATAGTTTAATACTCTCTTTTGTTACACTTGAAACTGTAGTTAATTTTGAAGCATAAGATTTTGCTTCTAATTCTATTGCTGCTTTATCTATATTCATTTTATTTAATAATTGGTTTAGTACTGAGTTTGTATTTGTAAGCATAGCCCATAGAAAGTGAATAATCTCTACTTCTTGGTTTTTATTATGTAAGCTCAAAGCTACTGATGAATCAATACCTTCAGCCATTTGGTTAGTAAGTTTTTCAAATAATTTATTCATATTAGCACTCCTTTAGTTTAACTGCTAAAGGAATTATAGCAACTTGAGTGGATATTTGTCAAGTTATATAGAATAGTCTCCTAAATAGTTACTTTGATATATAGGAAGTGTAATTACAAAAGTACAACCATAAATAGTATTTGTTTTTTTATTGAAGTTGTTCTTAACACTAATTTTCCCATTCATATGTTTTGAAATTATTTGATGGGACATATATAAACCAATACCAGTACCTTTAGATTGGTGTTTAGTAGTAAAATATGGATCAAATATATTTTCAATTATTTGAAGAGGTATTCCACCTGCATTATCTTTTATTTCAATAATGCACTGATTATTTTTCTTATAAGAAATTACATGTATTGTTTTATCTTCTTTCGTACTCATATCAAAAGCATCTTTAGAGTTATTAAAGATATTAATTAATACTTGTAAGAATTCATTTGGGAAACCATCAACATTTAATTCATCATCTAAGATTGTTTCTATATGAATATCTCCATTTTTTAAACTAGGAATCATTAAATGAATAGCTTTATTAGTATAATTACTTAAATTAAATTCAACTACAGTTTTATCTTTTTTGAAAAAGTTTCTAAAATCATCGATTGTACTAGATAGATATTTTGTATTATTAACAATTAAATCCATTGAACTTACTAGTTTTTCATCCGAGAGCGATGAAAACTCTTTTTCAAACTTAACCCCACTAGCACAAGTAGTAATAATACTCAAAGGTTGTCTCCACTGGTGAGCAATATTACCTATCATTTCTCCCATAGAAGCCATTTTTGATTGTTGAAACAGTAATTTATCTTTTTGTTTTAACTCTGATATATCTATAAATGTTAATAAAGAAAATTCTTCTTTATTTATTAGAATGGATTGAGTTTTACCTATACAAATATAATTCCTTTTATCTTCTGTAGTAATTTGAAATTCAGATATTCTATTAGCATTAATCTTTGTTTTCTCAGTATATTTATCACCAATTAAAAATGACAACTTTTTATCAATTAAATCTTTTTTAGTTTTATAACCTAAGAAGTTAACAGCTACCTTATTTACATCAACACAAATACCATCTTTATATAATATTATAATTTCCATAGTTGAATTAAATAAAGACTTAAAACTTTTTAATGAAGATTCTAGTTTTTCTTCTCTTTTATCAATTTTTACTTGCATCTTATTAAAACTTTTTAAAAGGTGATTAAACTCTTTATAATAGGTCTTCTCTAATTTAGCATCATACTTCCCATCAGAAATTGATTTTGTAATTCTTTGTAAATCATCTATAGATTTAAAAAGTTTTTTTGAAATTCTTAAAGAGAAGAAAATAGAAAAGATAATAAAGATAAGAATAAATAGAACTATCCCTAAAATCATTTCATTTAACTCATCAAGTATTTCTTGATAGTTTTCCCTAACTACAATTTTCCAGTTTGTTTTTTTGATTGTTGAATACATACCATATTCATTTGTTTTATTTTTTATTGATTTATAATTTATTTGAGAATAAGACTTTTGATGATTAATTAATTTAGTGTAAATTTCTGACGAAGTTGCATTAAACCTTTGTAAAACTAATTCACTTGAATCAGGATTTAAAATCATAATACCTTCATTATCAAGTATTCTAACCATATGAGAAGAATCATAATTTCTGAATCTAGTAATAAATTGAGATATCTCTTTTAATCTAATCATCATAACAATTGTTTTATTTTTATATCTATAACTATATGACAAAGATGGCTCTTCATCTACAGTTGAAAGAAAAATGCTTGACCAATAATCTTTGTTTTTACTTTCTCTTAAGTTTTTAAAATACTTCTTATTTGAATAATCAAATCCTTTATAAATATTTAAATTTGATAAAGCATAAAAATCTTCAATTTTTCCATCTTTATCCAGTATTAAAATACTTGAAATACTTGCATTAGTACGTACTATATTTTTAAGAATATATTGATCAAATTCATAATTCATAGCAATAAATTCAGTAATATTAGAAACATCTAATAAAAACTTATTAACTTCATGTTCAACTTGGGATAATACTTGTTCTTGATTATGTTGTATTATTTTTAGTTTTGAAGTATACAAGTTATACATTGAAAGTAAACCAACAATAACAATAACTACAATTGAAAATATAATCAATTGTTGAAGAATTTGTTTTTTTAAACTTTTACTTTTAATCATTGAACTTTTTTGTACTTTCCATCTTTAACTTCAAATGTAATAAAATCTCTTATCACATCTCCATACTTATCAAATACAATCATATCTTGCAAACCTTGGAATTTTTCTTGTAAAAGCAAGTTTTCTTTTAGTTTAGTTTCATCACCTTTTTTAAGTAATTCAATAATTATCGTAGATAGTTCATAAGCTTTAGAAGCAAAAATTGATGGTTTTTGTTTATATTTATTTTCATATCTTTTTACAAACTCTTTAAATCTTTTATTGTTTGAGTATTCATCATAATCAATATTAAAAATAACACCCTCTGAAGTTTTACCAGTATTTTCTAGAAAAGATTCTGTCATTGCCCACTCAGAAGAAGCGACTTGTGTATCTATTTTATTTAGCCTTAAATATTGAATTACTCTTGCTGCATCAACTGAGTTTGCACAAATAACAATAATATCAGGTTTAGTATTTCTTATATCATCAACCAATAAATCTAAATCTTTATTTGTAGGTGAAAACTTTACAAAAGAACTTCCTCCATTTGAAATAAAACTTTTTTCAAAATTCACCAAATAATCGTGAGTATAAGTTTTATTAAATGGATCATATATTCCATATACTTTTTTATAATTTTTATCTTTTATGTATTTTGTAAAGGAGTGAAATCGTTGAGCATTATTTGCCACGTGAACTCTAAAAAATCTATCATCTTTTTTTGTAAATTCATTACTAGCAGAAGAGGCAGAAATCATAAACATATCATCATAATTATTAATAATTGACATTGAGACTTTAGACATTGAACTTGTAACATTTCCTATTACTATTTTTATACCTTGATCTATAAAATCGTTTACAATTTTTTTGTTTAATTCTATATCTTTTTTATCATCTTTAAATAACAATTCAATTTTTTTATTATCAACAGTATAATCTACTTCTTCAAAAGCTAAAAGAACTCCGTTCATCATTGCATTACCTAAAACAGAATATTTAGAAGTTAAAGCACCCACAAAACCTATCTTTACGGTCTCTTCTTCTTTTCTGAAAAACATAATTAAAACAGTTAACAATATTAGTAAAATAATAATTAGAAGATGTTTCTTTTTCATTTGAACCCATTATAATAATATAAACTATTAATTATATCTTTTTTCTCTAATTAAACTAAATTTTAAACTCAATTACTATTTCTAATCCTTTGAATTCTTTTTTATCAATTTCAAATGTTACATTTTTTGCGTAGATAATACCATCCATATGTTTTACAATTATTTCGTGACACATATATAAACCTAAACCTGTACCTTTATATTTATGTTTAGTAGTAAAATATGGATCAAATATCTTCTCAAGTAAATCATTTTTTATTCCACCAGCTGAATCTTTTATAGAAAGTACATATTTATCAACTTCTTTATATGTAGAGATTATTAGGTGTCTATTTTGTATTTTGTTTAAAATAAATGCGTCTTTAGAATTATTGAATATATTTACAATAACTTGTGTTAATTCATAAGGATAACCTCTTAAGATATTTTTATCTTCGTAAGATATTAAGGTATTGATTTTATGTTTACTAAAAATTGGTTCAAAGAAACTAATAGAATTAGCTAATACATCTGTTAAGTCAAAGTTTTCAATATCTTTTTTTGGCTCAAAATAATCTGAAAAGTTGTTGATTGTTGTTGATAACATTTGTGTAGTATTATTAATCTGAGATAAACCTTCACTTAGTTTTTTCGTTGATAATATATTCAGATCATTCTCTAGTTTCATTCCACTTGAAAGTGTACTAATTGTACTTAAGGGTTGTCTCCAGTGATGAGCAATATTAGTAAGCATTTCTCCAATGGAAGCAAGTTTAGATTGTTGAATAATAATTCTTTCTTGGTTTTTAATATTAGTAATATCTAAAAAGGCAGATATACGAAGTTTTCTTCCTTCAAATTCAATCTCTTGACCTTTTCCTAATACTGTTTTAATCTTATTGTCTTTTGTTAATATTTGATACTCTATTGGCTCTTTTGTAAACTTATTATTTTTAAAATGTTTTTTAACTAGGTTTCTATATCTTTTTGAAATATGATTTTCAACAGAAGCTCCTAATAATTCCTCTTTTGATTTATATCCTAATAACTCTACTGCTACATCATTAATATCAATACAGGTATTTGTATCATGAATTACCAAACCTTCCATAGTAGAATTAATTAATGTTTTAAAGTTATCTAGATTGTTTCTTAGAGTTTTTTCCCTAGCATTTATTTCAAATCTCATCTTTTCAAATGATAAAAATAGTTTATTAAATTCATGGAAATACGTTGGTTCTAAAATATTATTATAATTTCCATTTGCAATATTTGAAGTTTGCACTTGAAATCTATCTAGAGAACCAAAGATATTGTTTAAAAATCTATAAGAAAAATATATAGCAATTAGAGCAAAAATAATTACTGTAATTAAAATAACAATAATTAAATCAAATAAATATTGTTCCATTAAAGAGTAGTTTTGTCTAATTACAATCTTCCAATTAGTTTTTTCAAGATTAGTATACATTCCATAATCCATAGTTCCATGGGATACATTATTAAAAGTTGTAATTGTGTACTCTTTTTCTTTGTTAATTAAATCCTTATACAAAGTTGTATTAATAGTATTAAACTTCTCTTTTACTAATTTAGGATTATCTTCATTAAGAATAAAAGCACCCTTTGAATCTAAAATTCTTATCATATATGAACCATCATTATTTTTTAGATTATTACTTAATTGTGCCAATTCATTTAAAGATATATAAACAACAACAATTTCATCTTTTAATTTAAAACTATATACGAAAGAAGCGGTTTTATCTAAAGACGAAATTAAAATATCTGACCAATAACTATCAGCCTTTCCATTTAAGTGTTTTACATATACCTTTTTTGAGTAATTCTGATAATCTATAATTCTTTTATCACAGTTTGAATGTATAGTTTTAATAGAACCATTTTTATTTAGAATCATAATAGTCGAAATTGTACTATTCATATTAATTATATTTTCTAAAAATAGATTTGTATTTTTTGTATTTTTTTTCAAATAAAAAGATATTTTTTCCACTTGAAGAATAAACTTATTCACATCATATTTTATTTGTTTTAGTAATTGAGTTTGGTTATGTTGCATGGAATTAATTTTCATATTAAATAACGTTAATGAGGAGATTGCTGCAATGGTAATTGCAAATAACATTGTAAATAAAATCACTAAATAAATAACTGATTTCTTAAGACTTTTCAACTCAAACATTTTTTTTCGTAGATAGTTAAGCAATATTTATTCCAATTTTAATAATTAATTTTTATATTTTTTAATAACCAAAAAATAAAGAAGAAATCATTATATATTATATATTATTAAATTAATGTAGTTTTTTATTATAAAAAAGAGTAATTTTGAAATTATTTTTTATTTTATTACTTTATAAAAGTATTTTTGGTACTTTACCCTAACAAATTACACATAAGGAGTTAATATGTTATGTGGAATAGATGAAGCAGGACGAGGACCAATTGCAGGACCTTTAGTTGTTGCTGGAGCCATTTTTAAAGAAGAAATATCAGGATTAAATGATTCAAAAGTTTTAAGTGAAAAGAAAAGAGAAAAACTATTTGATGAAATAAAAGAAAAGACTCATTATCATATTGTATTTACAAGTGCAAAACAAATTGATGAAAAAGGTATTTCAGCTTGTTTAAAAGACTCAATAAAAGAGATTATGAATAATCTTAAAAAAGAAACTGATGTTTTTTTAATGGATGGAAATACATCTTTTGGAATTGAAACTCTACAACATAAAATAAAAGCAGATGCAACAGTACCAGAAGTTAGTGCTGCTTCAATTCTTGCAAAAGTTAGTAGAGATAGATATATGTGTAAAATTGCACCTAATTATGAAAAGTATAACTTCCAAAAACACAAAGGTTATGGAACAAAAGCTCATGTAGAAGCAATTAAAGAGTTTGGTAGAAGTGATGAACATAGATTTACATTTAGACTAAAAGCTTTGGGTGAAGGTGTAGAAGGGGTTCAAAAAAGTCTATTTTAGACTATTTTGAAACTTCTCCAATATGTTTTTCTACTGATTTGATTTTATTCTCTAATCTATTTTCATGATTTTTTCTAATATCAAATTTTAAAGAAGCATAAACTCTATTACAATCTAACTCTTCAAGTTTTTCATAACATTTTTCAACTAAAGCTAAAGCATCTTTAATATTTGTTGTTTCAATAATTGTAGCCATTGCAGTTAATTGGTATGGGAAACCATTATCTTTAATAACTTTTATTACTTGAGAAACTTCTTTACTTTTACTTTCATTTTTATCTGTTGGGAACATCGACATCTCTAGAAGAACTGACATTTTTATCCTTTTTATTACGTTATAAATCATTATTTTTTTATTTTGAAAGACTATTTTAGCATTTAATCTATAAAGGCAAAGGGCTTACTTGGTTATAATATATGTAGTTTTTTACTTTTATTTCAAATTTTTTGTGTTATTATATAGAATCAATAAAAGGAGAACTACATGCAATTAGATGTATCTGCAGAAGTTATATTATCACAATTAGGATATTCAAAGAGTGACGCATCGTTACAACAAGCTGAAAAAATGATCTCAGCTACTGGAAACTTTGACAAATTTTCAAAACATATTTTTTCACTAAATGACCACTTAAAGAAAATGAATGCTTACGTGGGACTATCAAATAAAACAGATTTTTTAAAAATTAAATGTGACGAAAATGATGCTGCAGAAATTCTAGAAGAATTTCATGAAGAAGTTTCACACTGGGCTGGAAAGTACAATGTAAAACTTGAACAATTAGATGCTAAACCTATTTATTATATCTTAGGAACACACTAAAAAATTTTATTATAACTATGGCAATAAGGTACCTTTTGGTGCCTGTCATAATAATCCTGATGATAATCTTCAGCTTCATAAAATGGTACTAATTCATATAAAGAAGTAGCAACCTTATAATTCATATCTTCTAACTCTTTTATCACTTTTTCACTTACTAATTTTTGTTCATCATCTGCATAAAAAATTGCTGATAAATATTGACTTCCAATATCGGGACCTTGTCCATTAGTTTGAGTAAAGTCATGTATTTCAAAAAATAGTTTTGCTAAAACTTCAAAAGAAACAATACTTTCATCATAATCTACTCTTACAACTTCTAAATGTCCAGTAGCTCCGGTACAGATACTTTTATAATCTGGATTTTCTACTTCTCCACCCATATATCCTGAAATAGCTGCTATTACACCATTTAATTTTTCAAAATGATATTCAACACCCCAAAAACATCCACCTGCAAAATATGCACTTTTAATTTTTTCACTCATGAATGCTCCTTATTTCGCTTCAAATTTTAATGACACTGAGTTTACACAATGTCTAGTATTTTTTTCCGTGAAACCTTCACCTTCAAAAACATGTCCTAAATGCCCACCACAAGATGCACATACTATTTCAACTCTTCTTCCATCAGCATCAGGTACTCTTGTTACAGCACCTTTGATTTCGTCATCAAAACTAGGCCAGCCACAGCCTGAACTAAATTTACTATTTGATTTATATAAAGCTGTATTACATTTTCTACAATTAAATGTACCTTCCTCATAAAAATCATTATATTCGCCAGAAAATGGCATTTCTGTACCTTTATTTTCTATTACTCTTTTTTCTTCATCGTTTAATTTATTAAAATTCATTATATAATCCTTTAAAAGTATATAATATACAAAAAACTATTTATCGAATCTTATTGAAAGGCAAACACCCTCATTATTTTTTATAACATCTAAAAAACCACCATTTTTTTCAATAAATACACCCATTAAATAAAAACCTAAATCAAAAGACTCATTGGAAAATTCAGAATTTAAATCAAACTCATTACTAATGCATTTATCATCATCTAGAGAACAATTATCTTTGTAGTTAATATAAATAGAATTGTTATCTTCATTTATATTAAAAGTAATAAACTTTTTTTCTTTATTCATATCTGCAAAGTTTTTCAATGAAAAAGAGAGTAATTTCATAAATATATGTTTTACCTCATCGTATATAAAATTAAAGTTTATTAGGTTTGAGCCATCAATTGATACATCGATTTTTCTTTTGTTAATTTGATCTTTAAATAAAAATACAACATTATCTAATAATACTTTGATATTAACACTTTGTTTTTCAATATCATTTTTAAAAAACTTCTGAAAATTTTGCATAGTATCATCAAGTTTTGTAACTTCTAAAATTGTTTTTTCTATCATTTCTTGTGACTGTTTAATATCAATATCTTCTATGGAGAATTGTAAGTTTAATGATTGTAAATATAGTTTGATTATATTAAGTGGTTGATTCCACTCCCTTGAAATAGCATCTATCATATCACTCATTGCTGATAGTTTAGATTGTTGAAATAAAATTTGTTCTTTTCTTCTTAACTCTTCTACTTGCTCTTCTACTAAATCATTTAAATTTGTATTCATTACTTTCAAATCTTTTAGAGCATGGGATAAACTAAGATGTAATTCAACTCTTTTTAGAAGAACTTCTGAGAAAAATGGTTTAGTTATATAATCAACTGCTCCATATTCAAAACCTTTAACAATATCATTTTTATCATCTTTTACAGTAAGGAAAATTATAGGGATATTCTTGAATCTATCATCAACTTTAATTCTTTGACATACTTCATAACCATCAAGTGTAGGCATAACAACATCTAGTAATATTAAATCAAAAGCATTAGTTTCTAGTAACTCTAAAGCTTTATGACCACTTTGTGCATATATTACATTGTACTCTTTTAGAATACTCATTGCTACTTGTAAATTCTTTGCATCATCATCAACTAATAAAATTTTACTATTATCTTGTACTCTTTTCATGATTATTCCTCACACGAATTATTAAACAGTTCTTCTAATTGTTTTAAACGTACATAGTTATTTGCTTTTGTAATTAACTCTATTGTAACAAAAGGTTTAACTATATAATCAACTCCGCCAGATTCATAGGCTAACTCAATATCAGATGTTGCATCTTTTCCAGATAAAAATACAATTGGAATATTTTTCATATTCTCTTTTTCTTTTAATATTTTACATACTTCAAAACCACTCATATCTGGCATCATTATATCAAGTAAAATCAAATCAAATTCATGTTCAGCACATAAAGAAATAGCCATTTCTCCATTTTTTGCATAAAACATTTTATGACCTTCATTTTTTAGAATATTCATTGCCATTTGAATATTTTTTGGGATATCATCAACAATTAAAATTTTACTATTTTTCAATCTTTTCCTTTAACACTTCTAATTTTTCTATTACTGAGCTAAAACTTCCTAATAAATAATCTACTTTTTCAATATCAAAGGATTCAATATGTGTAGTAATTTCATTTGAATAGTTTTGTAATATACTTATATTATTCTCTATTCCAAGTTCTTGTATTTTTGAAGCAAAATCTTCAACTAAAGAGAAGTCACCTTTATTTTTAACTTCTTCACACTCTTGTTTAAATTGATTATTAAGTATATGAATTACTTCATCTAATATCTTTGGATTAATTGTTTCATTAACTAGTATTTCTTTACTATTATCCTCATTTACAAACTTATATGGTAAAAACTTCCCTAACTCTTCTATTAAATCATCTAAAATTACTGGTTTTCTAAGATAACCATTAAAACCATATTGAGCTACTTTTTCTAAATCTTTTCCCATAACAGAAGCAGTAAGTGCAACTAGAGGTATATTTTTATATTTCTTTTTATTCTTTATATGAATAGCTGCATCATAACCATTCATAACAGGCATTCTTAAATCCATAAGTATTAAATCAATATTTACAGTTTCCAATAAATCAATAGCTTCTTGTCCATTCTCAGCCATAATCATATTAAAACCATAATCTTTTAATGAAGCTTCTACTAGTTTTCTATTTTCACTAATATCATCAACTACTAAGATTGTTGCTCTATCAAATTCAATATTTGAAATATTTAATTTCTTACACTCAAATGACTCACTTACAGAACTTACTGAAATATCATGAAGTAATACAGTAAAAATAGAACCTTTTCCTTTTGTACTTTTTACAGAAATTTCTCCATTCATCATATGCACTAACTTCGTACATATTGCAAGTCCTAACCCTGTACCTCCATATTTTGAAGAGCTTTGATCTTTTTGTTGTTCAAAGGCATAAAAGATATTTTCTAAATCATTTTTTTCAATCCCTATTCCTGTATCTTCAACAGAGAAAATAAGATCGATTTTACTTTTTATATTATCTTTGTAAATATTGTCAACTTTTATTTTGATATGACCTTTTTCTGTAAACTTAATAGCATTACCAATTAAATTAAAAAGTATTTGTCTAATTCTAACCCCATCAATAATGATATTTTCTGGAATATCTTTATCAATATCTATTATAAAGTTTATATTTTTACTTATAATTTTAGAGTGAAATATTGATTCAATTTCTAAGAATAGTTTTGATGGATTTAAAGCTTCATTTTTAATATCTAATTTTCCTGCTTCTATTTTAGATAAATCAAGAATATCATTAATAATTCTAAGTAAGGCATTCCCACCTTTTTTAATAGAATTTAGATAATCTTTTTGAATTGGATTTGATATCTCTTTATCCAATAACTCCGTAAAGCCAATAACTGAATTCATAGGAGTTCTTATCTCATGTGACATATTTGCTAAAAATTCACTTTTTTGTTTTGCTACATTTACAGCTTCGTTTTTTGCTTTTAATAAAACTTCATTTAGATTCTCTAACTTTGTAATATCTGTAAACACTGCTGTTTTTAAATCTGATTCTTTTGAAATATAAGAAGCTGATATTTTAAAGACATGTGCTTTTTCATCTTTATAAATTAAAGCTTTGTATATATTATTTGGATTATCTAAAACTTCTTCTACCCAAGTTTTATTTCCTACTTCTGCTTGAATATAAGTATTGGGATCTTTTGTATCAAACAAGTCACAAATACATCTATACTCTTCTTTAAAGCTCTCTAGGGATGAATACTCAAAGAAGTCTAAGAATGCACGATTTGCTTGCTTTAACTCCTCTCCTGTAGTTGTAATAACAATATCAACTTGTGAGTTCATAATAGCAAAGGCAAAATCTCTACTCTCTTTTAGTTTTTTCTCAACTATCTCTTTTTCAACTATCTCAGCTTGTAGTTTTCTATTCCAATAAACTGTACCAGCTAGAATAAATAAAGCAAACCCAATTACCTTCCAAACTAAATCATAATCAATTTCTCTATCATAATCAATTTTAATCCATTTTCTATATATTTGATCTTTTGAAGATTCAGGTAAATTATCTAAGAGTTTATTTATTATAGATACTAATTCAGGACTACCTTTTTTCGTACCAAAACCATATTCATAGTTATAACCAGTTGGTCCTACAATTTTTAGATTACTTAAGCCATATTTTTTAATATAGAATTCAAAAGAAGGTATATCTAAAATAAAGTAATCAATTTGAGAATTAGATAAGCTTTTTAGACCAAGTAAAGGATTATCAAAAAGCTGTATTCTTTTTAATTTTGGATAATCATGTTTCATCTTTTCAACAACAGAATAACCCTTAACTGTAGCTATTTTCATATTAATTATATTATTTAGATTATTCACATATGTATCATTAGTTTTATTAGAAATAATTACAATCTCAGCTCCGAGATACTTACTAGTAAAGTTCATAAATTTAGTTCTACTTACAGAATAAGAAATAGCATCAATTAAATCTATTTTTCTCTCTTGCATTAAATCCAAAGTATCAGACCATGTTTTCGTCTTAACGTATTGAATGTTTATATTTGTATTCTTAAATATTTCATTTACTAAATCAGGAACAATACCTATATACTGCCCTTTATCATCAATAAATGAATAAGGAGGCCAGTGTGAATCCCCAGAAATTTTAAAACTTTTATTATTCTCTAACCACTTTTTTTCTTTTTGATTTAAAATATTTTTCATACTTTTTTTCACAGAAAGCATATTATCATTAACCCAAAGTTTTTGAATTTCTTTTCTTTTAGATATTGGAATAGAATTAATAGTTTTATTCAAAATTGAATATAAGATTTCATTTTCTTTATTTACAGCAATTGATAATTCTGCTTTTTTGAAAGGTGCTTTAAAAGATATAGCTATATTTGTAAGAAGATTTTTTTCTGTGAAGTATGAGATAACAGGAAGATTACCCACATAAATATCTGCTTTTCCATAAGATACATATTCTAAGGCTTCTTCATTAGATTTTGTGAAAATATATTCTGCATTTGGAAATCTTTTTATTAAAGCTTCATGTATAAAATTATCTTTAGGAAGTGCTATTTTATAATTATTTATATCAGCAAAATCATCTAATTCAAAATCTTTTCTAACAGCAACGGCAATATCTACATCAATATAAGAATCAGTGAATTTAAAAAACTCCATTCTTTCTTTATTTTTGCTAGCACAAGCTAACATATGAAGTTCATTGTTTTTAGTTTGATCAAATACCTTTTCCCAAATATTTGAGTGTATCTCGAAGTTTAGACCAGTTTTAGCAGCAATAATACTTAAATAATCAGATGAAACCCCATTATGGTTTCCATAATTATCCACATAATCAAAAGGAGGCCAATTCTCATCAACTCCTACTTTTACTATAGGATTATTTTGAATCCATTCTTTCTCGTTGGCGGTAAACTCAACATTAGCATAGAGATGGAAGAACATAGAAATAATAAAAAAGAGTCTTATGATATTCATAATATTACTTTATAATAATTTAATTTACTATATTAATATTAACAAAAATCATCTTAAAAATTATGAATATTCTTTTTATTTATCCCTATTCCTATGTAATAAATCATCTTTATTTAATTGGCAAATAGATTTTTTCCCCATTACTGCAAGTAAACCAATAATTCCAGTAATTAAACCATTATGATAATTTGCAACAGTACGTGCTTTTTGCTCAACTAAATACTTGCCTCTTTTTTCTTTATTCATAGTTGCTAGTCCTACAGGACAATCATGTCCAGCTGTTCCAGAACAGTGTCTAGCTCGAATACAACCTGCACTTATCATAAATCCACGAGCAATATTTATAAAATCTGCTCCATAAATAAATAACTCTAAGGCATCATCCGGAGCTAGTACTTTTTCACTTGCAATTATTTTTATTTCATCTTTTAATTTTTTTTCTTTTAAATCAGAGATAACAATATCTAAAGCCTCTTTTATAGGGAGTCCTATTCTTCTCATCATCTCCAAAGGAGCTGCACCAGAACCACCATCTCCTCCATCAATTGTTAGAAAATCAGGAAAAGGAAGATTATTTTTCTTTGAATATAGTATTTCATTTGAATACTCTTCAAAGTTCTCTTTAGAAGAAATTACTATTTTTATTCCCACAGGTTTAGAAGATATACTTTGCAGTTTTCCAATAAAATCAAATAACTCCCTCATAGTAGAAGCAAAAGGAAAACGATTAGGAGAGATTAAATCTTTATTAGCTTCCACACCTCTATAATATGCAACAGAAGCAGTAACTTTATGTGCGGGCAGTTTTCCACCAGTTTGCTTAGCACCTTGAGATATTTTGATTTCTGTCATACGACAAAAAGTCATTATTTTTTTATATCTGCTTTCATCAAAAGAGCCATCTTTATGTTTTACTCCATATAAACCACTACCCATTTGAAAAACAATATCAGCTACATCTTCTGGTATTTGTTTAGGAAACTTATCAAAAGAGGCTTTCCAATTAACCCTATAAAAAAGTACATTCTTTTTATCAAAGTTAAATGATTCATCATCTTCTCTTTGTAGAACCATATCGCAATATAGTTTCTTTGCAATCCTAGCTCCTAAAGTTTTTGAAAAAATCCAATACATACTTCTAGCAAAAATAGTACCTCTTTGTATTTCAAAATACTCTCTATTAGGCAAATATTTATGGGTGATTAAATAGTTTGTAGTTACAGAGCCTTCACCTGTATTTATAGGAAAGCCAGCCTTTAAAGCAGCTATTGTAAAAGCTTGTGTACCTTCTGGAGAAATTGCTCCATCACTCATGGCACTACGTCCTATTAAACTATTGGCCATAAAAGGTATTTCTCTTTTAGCACCAAATGTAATAGCACATTTTTCATCTACTTCATCTACATTTAAAACATGATTTGAGTGTTTGAATAATATCCTATTCTTATCATAAGGTTTTGAAGGAGAAAAACTATAAAAAGTCTTTTTTTCACTGCTAACTCTATTTATCCAGTCTATTTTTTCATAAGAATCAAAATAATCCTCATCTCCAAAATATTGTCGCATAGGGTCACGTAATAAATAGAAGAAATATCGCATTCTTCCAACTAAAGGGTAGTTCTTTAATAGTTGATTATTTCTTTGAATAAATCTATCGTAAATATAAATTATAAAAGATAGTATTACAAAGAAAACAAAAAAACCTTTGAAGAACAAACTCCAATTATATGATAAAATTGTGTTTCCAAATATTGATAATTCATTCATAATAAACTACTTTTTAAATATTAAATAATCTACAGAAAATTTCCCCGCACCATTACTTAAAAATAGACCTAAAAATATTAAATAATATAAAGGTATTTCAAATCCATTATCCCCTGCACTAAAACCATTACCAATATGAACAGTCAAAATTGCAACAACCATTACAATCATTAATGGAATTGACATAATTCTAGTTAAAAAACCAATAGCAATTAATACAACACCTAATAATTCGGCAGTAGAGGCTAAATAAGCACTTAAAGTAGGGAAAGGAATTCCAAGGGTAGCAAACCATGAAGCAACAGAATTTATATCATTCCATTTCATTAAAGCAGGTTCATAAAACCCATAAGCAACAACTAATCTAGCGATTAGTAAAAAAATAGATTGTAGGTTATCAAAGAGCCCACATAATTCATTATATATCTTAGCAGTCATCGTTTACTCCTTATAATATATTCTATTATTATAAGGAGTTTTTATTTATTCTTTGTTTATAAGAAAAATCTAATTATATAGCTTTAAATTTCTCTTCGATTAAAACTTCACCATCATAAAGTATTCTTCCTAGGAATTCATCACCAATAACAAATTTACCAACACCTTTTGGTGTTCCTGTCATTAGGATATCTCCATCATCAAAAGAAAGAAAAGTATTAACCTCTTCTATTATTTCAGAGGGTTTATTAATCATTAAAGAAGTATCACCTTTTTGTTTTAACTCACCGTTAATAAAAAGCTCAACTTCTAATTTATTTATATCACCATCAAAGTTTACAAATTTAGAGAAAACAGCAGAGTTATCAAAAGCTTTAGCTCTCTCCCATGGTAAACCTTTTGCTTTTAATTTTGATTGAACTTCTCTTAGTGTTAAATCAAGACCAAAACCAACTGCTGATATTTTTCCTTCTTCCATTAAAAAAGAAATTTCAGCTTCATAGTGACAAGACTCATGAGCTTTTGGGAAAACTAATTTATTTGTGATTGAAGAGTTTGGTTTTAGAAAAAAAACCATTTCATCTGGAGTATCGTTGTTTAATTCTGCAATATGTTCAGTATAGTTTCTACCAATACATACTACTTTAGATGGGAAAATATTCCCACCTTTTAATATAATATTTTTCATTTATTAAATAAGACCTTTATTTTTCAAAATAGCTAATCTCTTCTTCGAATATGTAGAAGCAGATTTTTCGTACCACATTTTAGCAGTTTCATAGTTTTTTTCTACCACGATACCTTTTTCATTAAAGTAACCTAACCATGACATTGCATATTTGTTACCTTTTTGGGCTGAATCAGTGAAAAGTTTATAAGCAATATTATAGTTTTTTTCAACTCCATAACCTTTTGAGTATAAATATCCTAATTCAGCTTCTCCATAATCATTACCTTTGTCAGCAGTTTTTCCATACCAATAAGCTGCTTGCTTATAATCTTTTGGAACACTCCAACCTTTTTTATAGTAATAACCAAGTTCATTTTGTGCAAAAGTATCATTTTGGAAAGCTGCTTTTTTGAAATAGAAAAAGGCTTTATTAACATCTCTTTTAACACCAGTACCTTTATCATAAAGATAAGCTAATTCTCTTTGAGCTACTGCATCATCTTGATTTGCAGCTTTTTCAAAATAAGTGAAAGCTTTAGCATAGTTTTTGTCTTTTAAATAGATAATTGCCACTTCTCTTTGAGAGTAATAATCTCCAGCATTTGCAGCTTTTTCAAACCACTCAATACCTAAAGCTTTATTTTTTGGAACAATTTTTCCTGAACTAAAGTAATAACCTAACCAACTTTGAGCTATTGGGTCACCAGCATTTGCTTTTTCTTCGTAACATTCAAATCTAATTATATTTTCTGGATGAACTTTACAATCTACAACTTGAATCTTTTTTTCAACTTTAACCACAGGTTTTATTGGTGTAGGTTCTACTTTTTTAGTTGCTGTTGAACATCCAACAAAAAATAGTACCAATATTAGGGAAGATAAATATTTCATAAGAACTCCTTGTAAATAATGGTATTTTAGCACAAAACACCATTATTTAAAGAAGTAAAAAAGGAAGTTTTTTTATTTTTTAGATAAAAAATTATCTAGTGATAATTTACCAGCACCAAATGATGCAAAAATACCTAAAAATAATAAATAGTATAAAGGAATTTCAAATCCGTTATCACCTGAACTAAATCCATTTGCAAAGTGTACAGTAATAATTGCTACTACCATAGTACCAATTAATGGTAAACTAATTAGTCTTGTAAATAGTCCTAAAGCTAATAAAACAACACCTAAACTCTCAAATGTTGCAACCATATACACATTAAGTGTTGAGAAAGGAATTCCCATACTTGCGAACCATGCAGCTGTGTCTTCTATACTTTTCCATTTATTAATAGCAGGTTCAAAGAAACCATAAGCAATCGTTAATCTTGCTAAAAGTAAGAATAGACTTTGGAAATTGTCTAATACTGTTGCTGCTAAATCATTTATTTTACTAATCATAATTTTACCTTTGTGTTAATCAATTAATAAGATTATATAATTATAATATTTACTTTATGTTTAGTAAAGGACAAAAATGAAAAATAACTTACTTATTGTTTGGACAAGTGGTGATGTGGAGGTAGCTAAAAAGTTTCCTCTATTGTATTCTTCGGTTATGCTAGATAGAAAATATTGGGAAAAAGCCCATTTAATGATTTGGGGTCCATCTATTTTGTTAGCAAAAGAAAATACTCAAATTAGAGAAAAACTAGTTGAAATTATTAAAACAGGCGTAAAAATGAGTGCTTGTATTGTATGTGTAGAAGATTATGAAGCAAAAGAAGAACTTGAAGCTTTAGGAATCGAGGTAAATCATACAGGAGAACTTTTTACAAAAGCTCTCAAAGATGATGATGAATGGGCTGTAGTTACGATCTAATATTTAGATAATAGATCATTTATGATAACAGAAGTAATTCCCCAAATTACTTCTCCTTCATATTTATAAACCCATATCTTATGTCTTTTATTTCCCCATGGTTTTTTGTAAGTATCAGGTAAACCTAATTCTTCAACAGGAAATAATACTTCCTTTTCACCCTCTTCGTTATATCTATATGGTTGTATTTCATGTGATAAAGTATACTCTTCTGCTTTTGTTTCTTTGAAAAAAGATAAAGGAATTAGTATTGTTTTCTCAACTTCATTTTTATCTATATTCATAGTTTTTAAAGCTCTTTTTTTAACTACTGCTACAAAAGATTCAATTACTGCACCAATTGGAGCTACATAAGTATCTAATTGTCCAATAATTTTAATATCTTTTTTACCAATACCTAACTCTTCTTTTGTTTCTCTAAGTGCAGTTTGTTTGAAGTTTTTATCAACACCTTCCTCAAACTTTCCACCAGGAAAACAAATATCTCCACCTTGTCTAATATGAGCAGCGCGTTTTTGAAAAAGAATATAATATTCGCCTTTTATTTTAATAAGAGGAATTAGTACAGCTGAATTAAAAAATCTATCTCTTCCTAAAACACCCGGCTTTTTTGGTAGGTTAATTGCTAATTCTTTTAAGTCATCTTTTTTCATCATTTACTCTTTATAGTTTTTATTGCTTCTATCATTACTTGTACAACTTTTCTTAAATCATTTTCTTCTATTGTATAAGCAACGATAGAATATATTAGCTTTCCAAATGGTCTAATCCATACACCATTTTTTACACAGTAATCTTGAATTTCTTGAGCATGAGATTCATCTTTTAACTCAATTACTCCAATTGCACCAATATTTCTAATATCTTTTACTATTTTAATATTTTTAGCATCTTTTAGTTCTTCTTGGAATATTTTTTCAATTTTTAAAACTCTTTCTTGCCAAGAAGTTTCTAATAATAGATTTATACTCTCAATTGCAACAGCACAAGCTAAAGGATTAGCCATAAATGTTGGACCATGCATCAAAATACCTAAATCAGAATTACTAATAGTTTGGGATACATTTTTTGATGTAATCATAGCAGCCATAGTCATATAACCACCAGTTAAACCTTTTCCTAGAGTTAGAATATCAGGTTTAATATCTGCCCATTCACAAGCAAACATTTTTCCTGTATGTCCAAACCCAGTTGCTATTTCATCTGCAATAAAAAGTACATCATATTTATCACAAAGCTCTCTTGCTTTTTTTAGATAAATAGGATTATAAATTCTCATACCACCTGCACCTTGTACAATTGGTTCTATTATAAATCCAGCTAACTCTTCATGGTGTTTTTCAAAGTTTAACTCTAACGCTTCTATTGCCTCACTACAATCACTATCAAAACCTAAAGCAGGAGCTTTTGTAAATATATGTTTTGGTAAGTAAGAGCCATAAATACTATGCATTGAGTTATTTGGATCACAAACGCTCATTGCTGCAAGAGTATCACCATGATAGGCATGTTCACAAGCTAGGAACTTATATTTTTTAAGTCCTTTTGCTTCTTGGTATTGAATAGCTGTTTTTAATGAAACCTCAACCGATACAGAACCACTATCACATAAAAATACACTATGTAAGCCTGTAATATCAACTAATAATTTAGAAAGTACTGCTGCTTTTTCATGGGCTAAACCACCAAACATTATATGTGGCATAATTTCAACTTGTGATTTTAAAGCCTCATTTAATCGTGGATTATTATAACCATGGATTGCACTCCACCATGAGCTCATACCATCGATTAATTCTTCACCTGTTTCTAAAAAAATTGTTGTTTTATCTGTACTTTTTACAGGTAAAAGTGTACTTCTTGATGGCAATGAATTATATGGATGCCATACGTGTTCTTTATCTATATCTAACCAATTCAATAAAAATCCTATTTATATATATCTTTATATTATATCAAAAGATTATTTCATAACTTATTTATCATATAAGACTATTGAGAACTGCGCACCTTTGTAAGAAACGCCATCATATGAATACTCTTTATTTTTTACATCTATAACACCATTCATATATTTATTAATGATTTGTTCACACATATATAAACCAATTCCAGTGCCTTTTGACATATGTTTTGTAGTAAAGTATGGTTCAAATATTTTATTAATAATATTATCGTCTATTCCACCTGCATTATCTCTTATTTTGATGATAGTTTTATCTTTCTTTCTTGTTATTTTTACAAAGATAAATTTCTTTTTTCCAGAAGATGTAACTAATGCATCTTTTGCATTATTCAAGATATTAATAAATACTTGAATAAATTCTGTTTCATGACCATTGATTTTCAAGTCTTCAAAATCACGTATAATTATAATATTTTCAGTATCAAATTTTGAACTTAAAAGATTTATAGTTTTATCTAAAGTAATACTAATACTAAATTCACTTTTCTCTTTGTTTGGCTTAAAAAAGAATCTAAAGTCATCAATAGTATGAGATAAATATTTTGATGAATTTATTATTGAGTCTAAAGTATTCATAAATAGTTCATCATCTAAATCATTTAGTTGTTTTTTGATTTTAAGTCCACTTGCACCTGTACTAATTACAGATAATGGTTGACGCCATTGATGAGCAATATTCTCAATCATTTGTCCCATTGAAGCCATTTTTGATTGTTGTGTTAGGATTCTATCTTTTTGTAAGTTTTCTTCTACTTCTTTATTGATTCTATTCTCTAAAGTACTATTTATTTTTTTTAATTCTTCTGTTTTTTCATCTACTATTTTATTCAATGAAATATTAACTTTATTTAGTAATCTTTGTCTATATAATAAAAACATAAGTACAAACATAACAAATGCAGCCATTTGTAATAATAGTTTTGAATCGAACTCTTTTTGAGATTCTATATGTAACCATTTATTTTTGATTCTTTGTTTATCACTTATAGATACAGAACTAACTGCCTTATTAAAAATACTTGTTAATAGTACATCTTCTTTATTAATTGCAACTCTTAAAGCAATTTTTTCTTCTAATTTACCAGTAATTTTTAGTTTTGATAAATAATCATTTTGTAATAAATACCAAGCAGCACCTAAAGAAGATATTTGACCTAATAATTCATTTTCGTATACTTTATCAAATCCCTCTTTTAAATTATTTGTTTCAACAAATTCAATACTTGGGTATTTTCTTCTTAACTCTTCTAATAAAGAATAACCACGAGTAATTCCAATTTTTACTTTTTTTAATTCACTTAAGTTATCAATAAAAGGAATGTTGTTTTTAGTGATAATCACAGGTCTAATATTAAAATATGAAGAAGTAAAACTCAAATATTTTTTTCTTGATTCATTAATTGAAGCCATTGGTAGAATATCACATTTATTTTCTTGTATTGATTTTAATGACTCAGCCCAAGATAGTGTTGGATATAAAATGATTTTTCTATGAATATTTTCTTCTAATAATTCTACATAATCAGCAGCTAATCCAACTAATTTATTATTGCTAATATCACTATATGGCATTCCATTTGGAATTACACACATTTTTATTGTTTTTTTATTTTTTAAGTAATTTAATTCATGTTCATTTAATCTTGTATCTTTGATTCTTCTATGTTCAAAAACAAAATCATCAAGATTAATAGTCTTATCTGTAAGACCCATAATATTATATAAATCAAAAATTCTTTGTAATTTATCTTTTTTTATTTCACCTAATTTTGAAGTATTAAAATATGATAGTTTTTTTAATTCTGTTGCTTCAAAAATAAGTTCGTCTAGTTTTAGTTTTTGATTATTATATTTGTTATATATTAAAGAAGCAGTTTCTTCAATATTCTCATAAGCGTAACTCCAACCTTTTAATGAAGCCTCTTTAAAAGCTAATACAGAATCAAGATCGTTCTTTATTAACCACTCATTTGTATATAATAAATCACTATACATATCAAAACCAAAAGACTTAGGATCAAAAATATTATAATCTATACCTTTTTGATTTAGAATAAAAGGTGTTTTTGAAATATATGCAGAAATAACGTCTGTATGTCCATCTATTAAATCATTAATATCATGTGTATGTTTAATAAAATTTAAATCTTCAAAGCTTACATTATTTGATCTAATCATTGCTTTTAGAGATACTTCACTAGCATCATCTATTGTTGTCATAATTCTTTGATTTTTAAAATCATCTATTGTTCTAATATTTGATTTTTCAGTACTTAATAATATTAAAGGACTTGCTTGAAAAAGTGCATATAAAGCCACAATATCTTTACCATTAGACTTTTCTAAAATCAAAGTTTCTCGTCCAACGGCAAAATCTATTTTTTTATCACTAACTTCTTGAGGAATATCTGAGCCAAAATCAAAATCAATAATTTCTACATCTAAACCTAAATCTTTATAATAACCTTTTTCTTTTGCAATGTAATAACCTGCAAATTGAAACTGGTTAAACCAGGATAGTTTTAGTTTGATTTTCTTTAGTTCTTTTGCATTTGAAAATACCGATAAAAAAATAAATAATAAGATAAAGATTTTGATTTTCATTATAAGCCTTTTTAAAAAGTAAATATTATAACCAAGAAAATAAAAAACTAATCTTATGATTTTTAGAAGTAAAACTTATAATAATGTATTACTTTATTTAAGTTCTATCATTTTTTTATCATACACTTTAAATATAATTTAAAAAATCTTCCTAGGAGAAAAAATGGAACATAATGATTTAGAATTAAAACATATTGCAACAGTTGATGATAAAAGATATTTTATCTCTACAATTAAAATGCAAGTAAGACACTCTTGGTTAAACCAACACAACGATGTATTTGTATATGAAACAATGATATTCAAAAAAGATGGTGATCAAGTAATTTATCACGAACCTATTTTCAATAGAAGATATAGTACTTATGATGAAGCTATTGATGGTCATGAAAATGCTGTAAATACAATTGGAAGAATTGTAAGAGAAGGTATTCTTTGTTAATCTCATAGGGTTTCCCTATGAGTTACAAAATGGTTACAAAAAAGTAATAAAAAAAAACATTTTTTTAAGTAAAAAGATGTCATTATTCCATCGTAATTTTACAAAAGGATTAAAATGACATTTATACCCCTATCAACTCAACTTCTACAAGCAGTAAAAGCAGACAATGCACACCAAGTAGAAGAACTTATTTCTAACTGTGATTCAAAGAAATCATTAATCGAAGAACATGTATCAGCAAACGGACAAGAATCACTTACTAATCTTTTACCAAAGTTTAGAAGTAAAGGTTTGGTTTTAAATATTCAAGCACTACTAAATATCTAAGAGATAGGATTACCTTCTCTTTGTAACCAAAGACCTATTTCTGCTTTTCCTTTAGAAGTTAAAGAATAAACACCCTTTCCTGCTCTATCAAACCAAGAATAATAGTTGTTATACATAATCTCTCTAGCTTTGGGTTCATCTAAAGCTTTAGCTATATCTGAGGCTTTACAATCCCCATGCTCTTCTAAATATAAAGCAACTTTTAATGCTTTTTGTCTATAAGAAGTAAGAACTCCTTTTTTGCTAGCCATTCCACCAAGATTTGGGTCACCAATTCTACTTTGAAATTCGCCTAAAAGTTTCTCTTTTTTTTGTTTTATTTTTCGTGGTTTATATTCAGATGGATCTAATACAACATCTACTTTATTTTTAACAGTGTCTATTAATATTAGACCAAAACCTAACATCTTTAGAAGTTTAAGGGAGAGTTTTCTTTTTTTCTTGAAAGCTTTTGAATCGTGAGGAATACCTATGTATATAGTAGAAGATAAAGTAAGCCTATCTACACCTTGAAGTAAAACATCAAGATTAAGGGAAAGTTTCAGCTCAACTATCACAGGAGCTTCTTCACCTCGGACTGCTACAACATCACAATCACAAACTTCACCTTTTACTTCATAGTTTTGTGATTCTAAGTATTGTTTTAGTGGTAGATATAAATCAGATTCTTTCATTATGAGTTCTTTTGTATTTAATTTTCAAGTATAGTATATAAAAATCACTTAATTAGTTTTGTATTTAGGGACATTGTCATAAAAATATTATGCTTAAAACATATAATAAAGAAAAGGAGTTATCATATGTTTATAGCTATTAGTTTTTTTGTTGCGGGGTTTTTACTTATTTTTTCTATTTGAGAATATTTATTCCTTACCTTTTAGAAGAGGATATAAAGATTGAGTTTTCAAATAAGATTTAATTTCTTTTTCATAATCCTCACAAAAATCCATCATTTGTCTATTCCTACTTTCCAATTGTTCATTAATATTAATTAAATCATTGATATTGACTTCTTTCTCTTCAAGTCTATCAAGTGCACCATTCTTACCTTTTTTTGTCGAGAAAAAATAAACTTTATTATCTTTAACACCTGGCAGTCCATGAAATAATTGATTTCTAAACTTGAATAAAATAGATAAATTATGAGCTAAATCAAACCAATTCTCTTTATTTTCATCATCAATTTCTAAAATTACCATTCTTCGTAATAATTCAATTTTCTGAGACATTGATGATTGAGGAACAAGAAATCTAGTTGCTAATTTTTCATTGGGTTTACATAAAGTTAAAATTAATAAGCGTAAAGAAGATTCTGCTGAACCAGAATTTAAAACTAATTTACCTAATTGTTCTTGAAACTTAGGATTATCCATAATAAATTTCCTTTTGATAATTAATTTTATTTAATAAGAGAATTAAAGAAACTACTCTATAAGTAGTCTCTTTTAATTTATTAATGTAAGAAGTGTCTTTTGTTTGAGAAGTATAAAGCCATACCAAACTCATTAGCTGCTTCTATAATTTCGTCATCTCTAATAGAACCACCTGGTTCGATTACACATTTAACACCTGCTTCTTGTGCAGCGTCGATTGAATCTCTGAATGGGAAGAATGCTTCAGATGCTAAAGCAGCACCAGTTACATCAATACCTAAATCTTCTGCTTTTCTTAAAGCAGCTTTTGCTGCATCTACTCTTGAAGTCATACCCATACCAACAGCAACCATTGCAGAATCTTTTACATAAACAACACAGTTTGATTTAGTTAATGAAGCTACTTTATAAGCAATTTCCATATCTTTTTTCTCTTGTGTAGATGCCTCTCTAGTTGATTTTAACTCAGAGTTAGTAACCTCATCAGCTTCTACTTTATCAGCGTCTTGGTATACAAATCCACCATCAACAATTTTGAAGTTAAAGTCATCATTTGCCATTTCTAACTTAGTTGTACCTTGTTTGAATAACTTGATTCTTTTCTTCTTGTTTAATTCAGCTTCTGCTTCTTCTGTGAAATCAGCAGCGAATACAACTTCTAAGAAAATTTCATTCATTTTAATAGCTAAAGGCAAATCAACAGTACCATTAACAGCAACAACTCCACCAAATGCAGAGATAGGGTCACATCTTAATGCTTGCTCGTAAGATTCTAATAATGTATCTTTAATAGCAAATCCACAAGGGTTACCATGTTTTACAATACATACAGCGTTATCATCACCAAAAGCAGATGCAATTTTTGCAGCTCCTGAGATATCACCCATATTGTTAAATGATGCTTCACCTTTTAAAGTGATGAATTTGTTTGATAAGTGCTTATCAAATTCGTATAATGCACCTTTTTGATGTGGGTTTTCACCATATCTAGTATCAAATACTTTTTCACCAACGATGAATTGTTTAGCACCCATACCGTTGTTGAATCTTTTGTTCATGTAGTTAGCAATCATTGAGTCATAAGCAGCAGTATGCTCATAAGCTTTAATCATCATATCTCTTCTGAACTCAGGAGTATTAGTATCATTTTTAAGATTGTTTAATACAACATCGTAATCAACAACATCAGTAACAATAATTACAGAGTCATGGTTTTTAGCAGCAGATCTAACCATAGCAGGTCCACCAATATCAATGTTTTCAATAATTTCTTCGAAATCATCAGTTTTTTCAATTGTAGCTTTGAATGGGTAAAGGTTTACACATACTAAGTCAATTCCCTCAACACCAAGTTCTTTTGCTTGATCTAAGTGAGATTGTTTGTCTCTTCTATGTAAAATACCACCGTGAATATATGGGTTAAGAGTTTTTACTCTACCTTCGAAACACTCTGGAAATTTAGTAACTTCATTTGCTTCGATTACTGCAATTCCTGCGTCTTTTAATTTATTATATGTACCACCAGTTGAGATGATTTCATAACCTAATGCAACTAATTCTTTTGCAAAGTTTTCTACACCACTTTTATCACTAACACTAATTAATGCTCTCATGTAACAATTGCCCTTCTTGTTTGTATATAGATAGTTTAATGTCGCGATTATATTCAATTCTTATTTATAAATTGCTTTTATAGTTTGATTATAAAATTTATTAGAAAAAAACCTTACAAAAGGTAAACAAATATAAAAAAAAATCATTTATTTGCAATTTATTGACCAAAGACAATGACAATATAATTCATTATTATACAATTTTACAAGAATTTATAATTTTTTATTGTGCCTTTCTCTCAAATAGCACCTATAAAAATATTATTAAACTAACAAAGGATAATTTTGAAAAATTTATCATTAATTGCATTTCTTGATTTGAAAGAATCAATTAGAGCCAAATGGTTTGTAATTTATTCACTTGTATTTGGGGGAATGATTGCACTATTTTTTATTGCAGGAGTTACTCAATCACAAGTAATGGGTTTTAGTGGATTAAGTAGACTACTTCTTATGTATATTCAAGTAACTATTGTTATTTTGCCAATATTTATTTTGATTACTACAGTACGTTCTATTTCAGGAGATAGAGATAATCATATTTTAGAGTATATGCTTTCTTTCCCTATTTCATTAAAACAATATTATTGGGGTAAAATTTTAGGTAGATTTATTACTGTATTTTTACCTGTATTTTTTGCTATGGTTATTGCCATTATATATGGTGCATTAATCGGCGCTTCTATTCCGTGGAATATTTTCTTTTTATATACTGGATTATTATTCTCACTATCTTCTGCATTCTTAGGAATTGCATTTTTTGTATCATCATTTGTAAAATCAAGTGAAGTAGCTCTTGGAATTTCATTTTTTGTATGGATTTTTCTTTTAGCATTTATTGATATTGCTTTAATTTCTTTAATGATGCAAAGTAGAATTGATGAAGGTATTATTATCACTATTGCATTACTTAACCCTATGGAAATATTTAGAGTTGCTGCAATTTCACTTTTTGATCCAGAATTAACAGTTATGGGTCCAGTTGCATTTTATATACTTGATTCATTAAAACAAACAACATTTGTTTTATTATCAGTGTTATATCCATTTGTATTAGGATTAATGTTTGCATTATTTGGTTATGCAATATTTGCAAAAAAAGATTTAGTTTAAAGGAAATTTATGAAAAGAAATATTTTATTCATCTTAATTATTAGTTTAATGTCAACATTAACATTAAGTGCTAGTGAAATAATGAACTATGATAAAGAAACACGTGGATTAATTAGAAAAATCAAAGTATATCAAGACCCAGCATGGGTTGCTAAAGTTGTAACAAAACAAGGTAAAGAAGCATACTTTATTAGTAGTAAATCTTTATTAGAATTTTATTATGACCCATATAAATGGCCAAGTATGGATATTAAAGACAAAAATGGAATCAAAGATATGTATGTAACTGATTACAAATCATTAAAACCTATTGATGCTAAGTATGCATTTTATGTTTATGGAGGTAGACTTATTTCACCTGCTGGTGACGATTTAGTAACTTTCAAAAACATTGAAGATGCAAAAGAATATTCAAAAATACATAGAGGACAAAGAATCCTTAGTTTTAATGAAGTAAAAAAAGGTCTAATCCAATTATTAAACGGTGATATTTAATCACTGTTTAATAACAAAGCACTCATAAAATGATAATTTTAGGATAAATTTTATCATTAACTCACAAACTCTCAGATAATTAACAAATAATTAACAGTTTTTAGCACAAATTGACATATATCAATTTTTTGAATCTCCCAAAGTGCTAAAATTCAATTATATTAGAAAAATTTGTATAACTTAATCTAATGAATCTATTAAAGGAGATTTAGTGATGAATAAACGATATAGTAAGCTTTCTTCAGTACTTTTAGGAACTGCACTTTCTGCGACAATTGCGTCAGCAGCTACAAGTGACCTTTCAAAAGTAATGAAAGAAAGAGGTCTTACAGAAAATGATGTTATCAGAGCTGCAAAAACATATAATCCTACAGGGGTGAAGGATGAGTATGTAATTTTCTCTTCTGGTGGTCAATCTGGACAAGTAATTGTTTATGGTGTTCCATCTATGAGAATTTTAAAATATATTGGGGTATTTACACCAGAACCATGGCAAGGTTATGGTTATGATAAAGACTCACTTAAAGTTTTAAGACAAGGTAATATTAGAGGTAGAGAGATTAACTGGGGAGATACACATCACCCGGCACTTTCAGAAAAAGATGGGAAATATGATGGTAGATGGTTAGCTATTAATGATAAAGCTAATCCAAGAATTGCCGTTATCGATTTAGAAGATTTTGAAACAAAACAAATTGTTCCAAATCCAGTATTTAAATCAAACCATGGTGGAGCTTTCTTCACACCAAACTCAGAATACATTATTGAAGCATCTCAATATGCTGCGCCTTATGATAATGAATACCACGCGATTGATGATTATAAAGAATCATACAGAGGTGGGGTTACTATGTGGAAATTCGACGATAAAATCGGTCGAATTATGCCAAAAGATTCATATACAATCGAAATGCCTCCATATCACCAAGATTTAAGTGATGCTGGTAAAGGTGCAAGTTACGGTTGGGGATTTACAAACTCATTTAATACAGAAATGTATACAGGTGGTATCGAAGTTGGAAACCCACCAAATGAAGCTGGTATGTCAAGAAATGATACTGACTTCTTACACGTATATAACTGGCAAAAACTTGCGGAAGTTGCAAAAGATCCTAAGAACTTAAAAGTTGTTAATGGTCACAACATTATTCCTATTGAAGTAGCAGTTAAGAATGAAGCTTTATTCTTAATTCCAGAACCAAAATCACCTCACGGTGTTGATGTTTCTCCTGATGGGAAATACATGATCGTTTGTGGTAAATTAGATACTCATGCATCTGTTTACTCGTTTGAAAAAATTAAAAAACAAATTGACAACAAAGAATACATTGGAAAAGATCCATATGGTATTCCAATTTTAGATATGAAAAAATCTTTACATGGTCAATTAGAGTTGGGTCTTGGCCCTCTACATACACAATACTCTCCAGTTGATGGACAAGTATATACATCATTATATGTAGATTCTCAAGTTGTTAAATGGGATTACAAAAACTTAAAAGTTTTAGATAAAGAAAATGTACACTACAACATTGGTCACTTAGCTGGTATGGAAGGTAAAACTTCAGATCCTCAAGGTGAGTACATCATTGCATTAAATAAATTAGCAATTGATAGATTCCAAAATGTTGGTCCATTACACCCACAAAATCACCAGTTAATTGATATTTCTGGTAAAACAATGGATTTATTAGTTGATATGCCATTACCACTAGGTGAACCTCACCAAGCTGTTGGTATTAGAGCGTCTAAACTTAAACCACATGTTAGATATAAAATGGGTACAAACTCTAAGACTGGTAAGATTCATGTTGGTAAAACACTTGCAGGTCAAGAAAGAATTGAGAGAGATGGAAACCATGTAACTATTTATGCTACATTAGTTAGATCTCATATTAATCCTGAAAGAATCACTGTTAATAAAGGTGATTTAGTAACTATGCACATGACTAACTTAGAAAGAGCGCAAGATGAAACTCACGGATTTACTATTGGTGGATTTGATCAACATGCTTCTTTAGAGCCAGGTGAAACAACTACTATGGAATTTACTGCTGATATTGAGGGTGTTTTCCCTTACTATTGTACAGAGTTCTGTTCAGCTCTTCACTTAGAGATGATGGGTTACTTAATGGTTAAAGACCCTAATAAGAAATACGTTTCTGCTACAAAAATGAAAATGAAAACAATGAGCCCTGCTGAATTAAAAGCTGAATATGAGAAGACTGTTGCTGTAAATGCTGCAACTGATTCTGTTATCCAATCAGTTGTTAAATTCTTAAAAGCTAATGGTTTTGATAAACATAAAGTAGTTGCTGATTTAGTAACAGATGCATTTGATCAATATGGACAAATTCCTGCTGAAAAGAAAAAAGCTGACGCTGCTGTTGCTTCTGGTGACATGGAAAAAGCTATTTTACACGAAGGTATGATTTGGCAATTAATGGTTAAAACTGCTGACGTTGGTATTAGAGCAAAAGATACTCTTGTTAGAAAAATTGCAACTGAACAAAGTCCTGCAGCAGCACGTGGTGAAACTGCATTTGCTGAGGGTGGATGTAATGGTTGTCACGTTGTTGGAAAAGTATCATCAGGTCCAGATTTAACTGGTGTACTACAAAGACATGAAAATGGTGAAGATTGGGTAAGTAGATTTATTCAACATCCTGAAACAATGTATGAAGAACCATACGTTAAAGGAATGATTGACTACTTCAAAATTAAAATGCCAGATCAAGATATGTCTGAGAAAGAAACAAAAGATATTATCGAATACTTAAAATGGATTGACGAAAACGCTAATTTATTCTAAAAACCATAAACAATAAAAAAAGAAGAATTTTAATTATTCTTCTTTTTTGTTGATTGGTGTCAACAACAAATTCTACAAAATCCGATACTCTACTAATACAATAAGTTTTAAAGTATAAATTATAATTTGAGTTTATATTTTAAAACTTTTCACAAGGAAACACAAATGCATCCTAGTTTTATAAAAGCAAGAATATTTGCTACTTTAGCGTTAATTATTTTAACACTATCATTTACTTTTCCAATGATTTCATTTCATGGAACTTTAAATAAAATTCATGAAGATAAAGCTGATGAAATATCACCATTAGCTATTAAGGTATGGAACTTTTACAATCAAGGTAGATACAAAAGTACAACTACTCCAGAAGAAGCCCATAACGATTTAGAACAAATGATTGAACACTCTGCTGAAATTGGTGTTGCATCATTACCTATTTGGTCTTGTTCATTAGAAGCACCAAATTATCCAAAGAAAGCTTTCCCAGAGGGAATTCCTGTTTATTTCCATTTTGATGGATTCTCTGGTGAAGTTCATGAGATGAATACAATCAATCACTATGTAGGAATGGATCCTATGTGGAGAGGTGGACAATTAGAGAGAGAAATTGGTATTTATGCCCTACTTGGATTATCTTTAATTATGGTATTTTTTATTCTATTCAATAAAAAAATACTTACATATTTTATGATTATTCCAGCATCTCTACCAGTACTATTTATAGCTGATTATTCATATTGGCTTTATTGGTTCGGACACAATCTACATGATTGGGGTGCCTTTAAAATTAAACCATTTATGCCAACAGTATTCGGCGATGGAAAAATTGCACAATTTACAACGCATTCTTATCCAACAATTGGATTCTATATGTTAGTTGCTATTGGACTATTAAGTTTATTAGCCTTTTTAGCTAAATCAAAAGCTATGAAAGAAACAAACCAAAATTAAGAATAAAAGTGAATATTATGTTTAAATTATTAGCCATTCTTTGTATTGTTACTTTTTCTTTTGCAAGTAATAATGTTTTACAAAATGCAATTGATAATGCCCCTGAAGGTTCAATTCTAAAACTTCCAGCAGGAGTTTATAAAGGTAAGATTGTAATTAATAAACCTTTATCAATTATTGGAAGTACTGAAGGTGAAGTTATTATTGATGGAGAAGGAGAAGGAACTGTAATTATAGTTAATAGTTCTTATGTAACTATCAAAAACCTAACTATTACAAATAGTGGAGATAGACACGATAAACTTGACGCTGCTATTAAACTTGAAAAAGTTAAACAGTGTGAGATTTCAAATAATGTAATTAAAGATACATTATTTGGAATTGATTTATCAATGGTTAAAAACTCTATTGTTTCACATAATAAAATTTCTTCAAAAGATATTGAATTAGGACTTAGAGGTGATGGCTTAAGACTTTGGTATTCACATAATAATAAAGTTTTTAAAAATAGTCTAATTAAATCAAGAGATATGGTTGTTTGGTATTCTCATGGAAATGAGATTTCTGAAAACTATGGAGAACAAAATAGATACTCACTACACTTTATGTACGCGGGTAAAAATATAGTAAAAAACAATACTTATAAAATGAATTCTGTGGGGATTTTCTTTATGTATAGTAAAGACACTATTGCAACTGGAAATACCATTCAAAGTTCACTTGGAAATACTGGAATGGGTATAGGTTTAAAAGATGTATCAAACTTCACTCTTAAAGATAATACTGTTCTTTATTGTGCCCAAGGTATTTATATTGATAGATCTCCATTTGAACCTGATACAAAAAACTGGATAGAAGACAATCAAATTTTATATAACTCGGAAGCTATACATTTTCACTCACTTAGTGAAAACAATATACTAAAAGGAAATACAATTCTTGGAAATATTGAAGACATTGTAAATGATAGTAGAGGAGCTCACACATATAAAAATGAAATCGTTGGTAATTATTGGGATAATTATGAAGGTTTTGATAGAGATGCTGATAATATTGGTGACACTTCACATAAAGTATATCAATACGCAGATCAATTATGGGTATACAATAAAGACGTAAAATTCTTTTATGGCTCACCTGTAATTTCATTATTAAATTTCCTAGCAAAATTAGCACCATTTAGTGAACCAATTTTTCTAATCGAAGATAAGCAACCAAAGCTTAAATTATAAAGGATAAGGAATGGCATCAATAAAAAATGACAGAAGAGATTTTATTAAATTCTCTACACTTGGAATCCTTGGCTTAACTCTTGGAGGCGGGATTGCAATTAGTCCTTATGCACTTCAAGCTGAAATGAGATTAAGACCTCCAGGTGCTGTTAGTGAAGATGAATTTTTAGCACTATGTATTAAATGTGGTCAATGTTTACAAGTATGTCCTTACCACTCAATCAAACTTGCTGATTTTGCAAAAGGTCATGGAGTTGGAACACCATATATAGATGCAAGGGAACGTGGATGTTATGCATGTTCAGCAGTACCTTGTGTATTAGCCTGTCCAAGTGGAGCACTTGACCACTCTTGCGAAAAACCAGAAGATATAAAAATGGGAATTGCAGTATTAGAATTTCCAAATAAATGTATTGCTATGACTAATACACCAGTACCAAAAGGTCATAGTCAAAGAATACATGACTTTGTAAATGAGCAAAGAAATGTCACTCAATTAGAACGAGACATGTTAGATAAACTTGATGAATTTGAAGGGAAACAATGTACTTTATGTGCAGATATGTGTCCAATTCCAAGTCCATTAGGTGCAATTTCTATGATACAAGCTTCAAATGGTAAAAAACCAGAAATTTATGAAGGCTGTATTGGGTGTGGAGTTTGTGAAGAAGTATGTCCAGCAAATGAACCAGCAATTGTTGTAAAACCAAGACTTACATATGAAGATTATTATATTAAAGGAATTAAATCATGATAAAAAAAATATTAATAAATACTGCTGCAATTGCTTTATTAATTACGGGATGTTCAGACAAAGAAGAAGTAAAAGAGAAGCCAAAAGTTGTAACTATTGAACAAGCTCCTAAAATTGAAATTATCAGTAATGACAATGCAAAAGAGATTAAAGTAACAGAAAAAGAAAAAGTAGAAGAAACAAATAAAGCTTATTATTTTGATTATAAAGATAAAGAAGACGAAGCAGAGAAAAAACCTAGAAATAAAATTGATGCAAATATGAATGTAAGAAGTCCATATGAAAAAGTTGAAGTTTCTATGTTAGTAAAAAGTCTAAGTAAAGAGTTTATTGTTAAATGTTCAGCTTGTCATAATGATTATGCAAATGGAATTATTGGACCATCATTATTAGATAAAGATTCAAAATTTATCTTTGATACTATCAAAAAATTTAAAACTGATGAAACTGCAAATGTTTTAATGACTGATTTAGTAAAACAAATGGATGATGAAAATATTCAGAAACTTGCAAACGAAATTTTTGAATTTAATAAACAAATAAAAGAGTTAAGGAAATAAAATGAAAAACATAATAGCTGCAATAGCAACAATTATTGTTATTGTCTTAATGGTAAGTACTTTTATGACTGGACCTGCATTTCAAGGTGGAGAAGCAGGAAATATTATTGAAGATTTAAAAATGTTTGATAATAAAAAAGCTTCTAGTAATATGCCAGAAGAAAAAGATATCGAAGCAAATAAAATCAAAGCACTTAAAGATAAAGTTGGAAATACAAGTTCCTTCCCAGTTAGTAATGCTTACAAAAGTAAATGTGCTTCTTGTCATGCTGCTAATGGTTCAGGAGAACAAGATGGTAAAAAACTTATGGGTCCTAAATTAATCGGTCAAAGTGCTGAGAAAATTTACAAAGACTTAGTTGACTTTAAAGCAGGTAGAAAAGAAAACTACATTATGAAAGGCTTATTAATTAATTTAGAAGAGCCAGAATTAAGAAAATTCGCAGATGAAATTGGGGATTTTGCAAATAAAGCAGCAGCGCAACAATAAGTATTTTATACTTAATACTGGAGTATTAAAATGGATAAATGGAATCAACGAGCAACAATAGGCAAAACAACATTTGCCTCAACATTTATAGATACAACAAAAGAAGGAAAAAAGTTTCTTAGTTTTAGATCTAAGAGATGGATATCAGTAATACTAATACACTTACTTTTTTTCTTATCTTTTGCAATTGATATACAAACATTAGAAGGAACATTAAATGGATCTAGATTTTTAGGTTTTCATTTAATTGATCCTTTTACAACAATTCAAGTATATCTTTCAACATATCATCTTCCTATAAATATGATAATAGGAACTGCAACTATTGTAATAGTATATTTACTAATTGGTGGAAGAACATACTGTTCATGGGTATGTCCTTATGGAATATTAAGTGAGATAGGTGAAAAAATACATAATACATTAGTTAAAAAGAAAATAATTAAAAGCAGAAAACTTGACCATAGAGTAAGACATATCTTTTGGGCTATGTTTATGATCATGGCATTCACAAGTGGATATTTAGTATTTGAAACTTTTAATGTTGTTGGAATTTTAAGTAGATTTATTGCTTATGGTTGGAGTGTGGCTCTATCTTGGGTATTAGTTGTATTTTTAATTGAAGTATTTTTTGCACGAAGAGCTTGGTGTACATATCTTTGTCCTATTGGAACAACATATGGATACATTGGGAAAGTAAGTGCTACAAGAATTCAATGGAATGACAATTGTGACCACTGTATGGTTTGTCATGATGTATGTTTTGAAAATCAAGTTTTAGATCTTACAAGAGCTAAATATGATGAACAAAGAAAAGAAAAAGGTATAACACAACAGTATGTAACTGGGGCTGATTGTACTTTATGTGGAAGATGTGTTGACGTATGTCACGCTGATGCATTAAAATTTGATTTTAGGTTAAAAGGTTTAGTATGATTCAAGTTTCAAATTTAACAAAAAAATTCGGTCAACACGTATCATTAGATAATGTAAGTATTGATTTTGAGAAAAACAACTATATTGCTTTAATGGGTCCTAATGGTGCAGGTAAAACTACTCTTATTAGATCAATGCTTGGATATTATCATCCAGATGAAGGTGATGTAAGTATTAATGGTTTAGACCCTATAAAAGAGAGAACTGAGGTTTTAAAAGATATAAGTTTTGTTCCTCAACTTCCACCTCCAATTAAATTAAGTCTTAATGAATTAATGCAATATATTCAAACAAGCTCAGATGTAGATAAAGAGCTGATTATGCATTATGCAAATGAGATGAAATTAGATATTACGGGGAACTTAAATAAATCATTTTTCAAACTAAGTGGTGGTATGAAACAAAAAATGCTAATTGCAATTTCTTTAGCTAAAAAAAGTAATATCATTATTTATGATGAACCAACTGCAAATCTTGATCCTAAAGCTAGAGATGATTTCTATAGATTATTAAAACAAAACGAAGATGAAAAGATTTTACTTTTTGTAACTCATAGATTAGATGAAGTTAAAGAAATAGTAAATAGACAGGTATATATGGATCTAGGAAAAGTTATATCTGATGAGCGAATATAAACGGAGAATATTATGTTAAAACTTTTAAAATCATCACTAGCCATTGCTGTCTTAGTAACTGCATTTACTGCTTGTGAAAAAAAAGACCCTAATGGAATGAAAAAAATAAATTGGGATAGAGATACTTGTGTACGTTGTGTAATGGTATTAAGTTACAGAAATCACACCGTACAAATCTCTAATCCAAATGATGGAAAAGTGTACAATTTTGATGATATTGGTTGTGCACTAACATGGTTTGAAGAAGAAAAAATTACTTGGAAAAAAGATGCTAAAATCTGGATTGCTGATATAAAATCTGGAGATTGGTTAGATGCTAGAACAGCTCATTATAATACAGGAAATTTAACACCAATGGGATATGGTTATGGGGCACATGCTCTTGTAGCTTCTATTGAGGAAAATGAAGAAAGTATTGATTTTAAAGAAGTACAAAAAAGAGTAATCTCTGAAATGGGAAAAAAATAAGATAAATATTAAGAAGTTTAAAACTTCTTAATATTATTGATACTATAAATCTTGTTCAATCACTTGTTTGAACTTATTGAAATATACATCAGATGCAGTTGATAAATCTTTATAAATATCATTAATAGAAATTTTATCTCCATTAACTGCACCAATAGCAACATGATCAATATTTTGAGCTGATGCTAATGCTTCGAATGCTTCTACATTAGAAGGATGAACTTCTACAATTGCTCTAGATAAAGACTCAGAGAAAATATCTTTTGATTCTTCTAAAGAAATATTAGCTTCAACACCTTTTTGACCAACTACAGCCATTTTAGCTAATGCAATAGCGATACCACCAACATTAACATCTTTTGCAGATTTTAATAAATCTTGTTTGTTAGCTTCAATTACTGTATTCCATAATGTTAACTCTTTTTTGAAGTCAACTTCTGGGTGAGCACCAGCTACTGTGTCATACATTTTTTTCATGTATAAAGATCCACCAAATTCAGACTTAGTTTCACCTAAGATATATAAGATGTTTCCATTTTCTTGAACACAAGAAGGTAATACTTTATTTGCATCGTCATTAACACCAACTGTTGCAATTGCAGGAGTTGGGAAAACACCAACACCATTAGTTTCATTGTATAAAGATACATTTCCACCAATTACAGGAGTTTCTAATTCTCTACAAGCAGCTTTAATACCTTCACAAGCTTGAGCAAATTGCCACATTACTTCTGGGTTTTGTGGATTACCAAAGTTAAGACAATCAGTAACAGCTTTAGGAGTTGCTCCTGTCATTGCTACGTTTCTTCCTGCTTCCATTACAGCAGCAGATGCACCTAACTCAGGGTTAATGTAACATTGTCTAGTATTACAATCAGCAGACATTGCTAATGCTTTACCATTTTCTTTAACTCTGATTACAGAACCATCATTTTTACCAGGTCCCTTAACAGTATTAGTTTGTACCATTGAATCGTATTGGTCATAAACCCAAGACTTATCTACAACTTCCATATCTGAGAATAAATCATCAAATACAGCTTGGTTAGAGAATTCTTTGTCTAAAGCAATATCTTCAATACCATCTAAGTATGCAGGTTTTGAAACTGGTCTATCTAAGATAGGAGATTGTTCAGATACAGGTTGAACAGGTACTTCTGCACATTTTTCACCATGCCAGAATAATTCCATATTTCCAGTACTTGTAACTTCACCAATTACAGCAACGTCTAATTCCCATTTTTCAAAGATATCAATAATTGCTTGCTCGCTACCTTTTTTAGCACAAATAAGCATTCTTTCTTGTGATTCAGATAACATGAAGTCGTAAGGAGTCATTCCTTCTTCTCTTGCAGGTACTTTATCTAAGTTCATGATCATACCAGAACCAGATCTTCCAGCCATCTCAAATGATGATGAAGTAAGTCCAGCAGCACCCATATCTTGGATACCAACAATTAAATCTGTTTTGAATAATTCTAAACAAGCTTCTAAAAGTAATTTTTCAGTGAATGGATCACCTACTTGTACAGTTGGTCTTTTAGATTCATTATCTTCTGTAAATGAAGCAGATGACATTACAGCACCACCTAATCCATCTCTACCTGTTTTTGAACCAACATACATTACTGGGTTTCCAATACCTTCTGCTTTTCCGTAGAAGATTTCGTCAGCTTTTGCAATACCTAAGTTAAATGCATTAACTAAGTTGTTGCCTGCGTAACACTCTTCGAAGTTAGTTTGTCCACCAATAGTTGGAACTCCCATACAGTTACCGTATCCACCGATACCAGCAACAACACCTCTTAATAAGAATCTGTGTTTTTTAGCAGTTTCAGAATCACCTTCAATTCCAGCGAATTGAATTAAGTTCATAGATGCAACAGGTCTAGCACCCATTGTAAATACGTCTCTCATAATTCCACCAACACCAGTAGCAGCACCTTGGTAAGGTTCAATAAATGACGGGTGATTGTGCGATTCCATTTTGAATACAGCAGCATAACCATCACCAATGTCAATAACACCAGCATTTTCTCCTGGACCTTGGATAACCCATGGAGCTTTAGTTGGGAAGCCTTTTAAGTACTTCATACTTGATTTGTATGAACAATGTTCAGACCACATAGCAGAGAAGATACCAATTTCTACATAGTTTGGTTCTCTTCCTAAAATTTCTTTAATATTTTCTAATTCTTCAAGTGTTAAAGAGTGAGCTAACGCTAACTCTTCTAAGTTCATCTCAGTTTTTTGCATCTTTAGCCTTAAAATATGGTTGTCTAAGTAAATGCGATTATATCTAAAAAAGAGTTAATTTTTGTTTTAACATATCTCTAGAATTTTAAGTTTTTTATCTATAAATAAAAAATTAAAGTTTTTTTACTCTAAAATTTAACAGGATTTATTTATCTTTTATTTGATTAAATACAATAAAAAAGTTGAATTATTAGTATCATAAAGTAAATTATTAATTTGGATATTCTAAGGAATATATATCCATTCTTAAGTTCTGCAAAGGTATAATAATTGCCTTAATATTTGAATAAAAGTGAAGATAAACGTGAAAAAAATCATACTATTAATGTTGTTATTTATTAGTTCTCTACTAAGTGTAGAGATAAAAGAACTACCATGGCCTAAAGGTGAAACCTTTTTAACTTTTCTAGAAAAATATGCTATTCCTCAAAAGTTATATTTTGATTTAGAAAAAGAAGATAAAGAGTTAGCCTCAGAAATTATGGCAGAACAAAGATACTATTTATATGAAAATGAAGATGGTACATTAAACCAAGTTTTAATACCAGTTTCAGATGAAATTCAATTACATATTTATGAAGAAAATGGTGTTTATAAATTTCAAACATTACCTATTAACTATAAAGAATTCACAGAAACTATAGCTGTTCCTATTACATCTTCTGTATCTTATGATATTCAAAAAGCAACAGGAAATGCAGCGCTAACAGCTCAATTAAAAGCTATTTTTTCTGGTGTAAATTTCAGAGGTATGCAAAAAGGTGATTTTGTAGTTATTAAATATTCACAAAGATCTTTATTAGGAAGATCTTTTGGATTACCTGATATTAAAGGTGCAATGGTTGAAGTTGCAGGTAGAAAATATTACAGATTCAAAAGTAAAAAAGATGATAAGTATTATGATCAAAAAGGTGTAGGTTTCACAAAAACTTACTTCTTCAAAGTTCCATTAACATACAAAAGAATTTCTAGTCACTTTACAAAAAAGAGATGGCATCCAGTTTTAAAAAGATATAGAGCTCACTTAGGTACAGACTTTGCAGCACCTAGAGGAAGAAAAATCTATGCAGCAGGTGATGGAAGAATTGACTTTATTGGAAGACGTGGTGGTTATGGTAAAACAATTATTATTAATCACAGAAATGGATACAGAACATTATATGCACATCAAAATGGATTTAGAAAAGGTCTTAAACGTAGACAGAATGTAAAAAAAGGTCAACATATTGGTTATGTTGGAAGTACAGGACTTAGTTCTGGACCTCACTTACACTTTGGTTTATACAAAAATGGACGAGCTGTTAATGCAATGAAAGTTATTAGAAAACCAGATACTAAAGGTCTAAAAGGTAAATCTAAAGCTACATTTATTGCAAATACAAAACATTATATAAAAACTTTTGAAGAAATCATAGCAGATGAAAACAGAGCAAAAGCAACAAAACTAGATAGAGTGACATACAAAAACGACCTAAACTTATAAAATCAAAAAAGGAGTCAAAATGCAAAATGACGAAATTATAAAAGATCCTAAAAAACTTTTAGAAAATTTAGACTCCCTTCACCCAAGTGACATCGCCAACTCTTTAAAGAAAATAGAAAAGAAAAGTGTTGACGATTTCTTCTTTACCCTTAAAAAACTTCCTGATGATATCCTAGGTGATGTTTTACTTGAACTTCCTGAGAACTTAAGAGAAGATGCTTATGAAGAGTTATCAATTGAACAATTAACAGAAGCTGTTGATGAACTAGAATCTGATGACCAAACAGATATTCTTCAAGAAATTGAAGAATTAGATGAAGAAAAAGCCAAAGAAATTTATGATGGTCTTGAAGAAGAAGATAAAAAAGAAATTGACTGGCTTAAAAAATATGAAGAAGATGAAGCCGGTGCATATATGCAAACGGAACTTTTCTCTGCTAAAAAAAATGAAACTATTGGGGAATCAATAGAAAGATTAAAACTTGCAAAAGCAGAAGATGAGTTAGAAAACATTCATCAAGTATTTATTATTGATGAAGATAAGATTTTACTTGCATCTATTTTATTAGAAGATTTAATTATTTTTGATTTTAATAAAACCTATGAAGAAATCCTCTCTGAAGGTGAAAATAAATATAAACCTTTTCAAGTTGAAGATGATGAAGATATTGATGAAGTAGCAAAAAAGTTCGAAAAGTATGACCTTTCTGTTGTTGCTGTAACTGGATATCAAGGTATGTTAATGGGAAGAATTACTTCTGATGATATCTTAGATGTTATCGAAGAGAATGCCACTGAACAAATGTACCAATTAGCCGGTGTAGATGATGACTTCGAGCATGAAGACAATCTAATGACAACAGCTAAGAAAAGAGCCTTATGGTTGTTTTTAAACCTTGGTACTGCAATACTTGCTTCACTTGTAATTGGACTGTTTGAGGAAACACTTCAATCTTATGTAGCTCTTGCTATTTTAATGCCTATTGTTGCATCAATGGGTGGAAATGCTGGAACTCAAACTTTAGCCGTAATGGTACGACAGTTAGCTCTTGGGGATATTGAGTTAGAGAATGCAAAAGATGCGGTTAAAAAAGAAGTTGTAATATCCTTATTCAATGGAATACTATTTGCTCTTATAATGGGTGTAATTGCTTGGATATGGTTTGATACAAAACTTCTAGGTCTGGTAATTGCTATGTCTATGGTAATCAATCTATTTAGTGCAGGATTCTTTGGAGCTTCTATTCCATTGATTCTAAAAAAATTAGATATAGATCCAGCTATTGGGTCTACAGTATTATTAACAACTGTTACGGATATTGTGGGATTCTTCTCATTCTTAATGCTAGCAAAAGTAATACTTTTATAAAAGGTAGAGTTTAAAAACTCTATCTTTTATTATAAAATCACTTCTATTTCTAAAGTATCATTACCAAAACAAACAGAATAAAAACTATTTGACTCAGTACTTTTTTCTTCAACTTTCTGTAATTTATTATAATCAAAACTATTAGCAAAATAATCTGTTTTAAAAGTCACTTCATTAGCTTCTACTTTTAAATCTAAGAATACTTCACCATTTGCAGAAACATTAGTATTTTCACAAATTAAATAGAATCGATACTCATCTTCAGATATTTTCTCTGTTCTATTTTCTAACATTATAAAGTTATAAATATATTCATTTTCATCATAATAATTAAATTTTACTTCTTTAATATTTTCTAAATTAAGCACTTCTTACTACTTATTAAAAGAAGAAGAAACTATAGATAAAAACTCATCTTTAGTTTTTTTGTTTGATTTGAATAAACCTCTAAGTGCAGAAGTAACAGTAGTAGAACAAATCTTTTGAACACCTCTCATTTCCATACACATATGTCTTGCATCAATAATAACTGCTACACCTTTTGGTTGTAAGTGTTCATTTAATGCATCACAGATTTGCTCTGTTAATTGCTCTTGAATTTGTAATCTTCTAGCAAATACATCTACAACTCTAGGAATTTTAGATAAACCTACTACTTTACCATTTGGAATATATGCAACATGTGCTTTTCCAATTATTGGTAACATATGATGTTCACATTGAGAGTAAAATTCAATATCTTTTACTACAACCATTTCATCATTGCTTGAAGTAAATAAAGCTTTTTGAAGAATCGCTTTTGGATCTTCTTTATATCCACCACACATAAACTCATATGCTTTTCTAACACGAGCTGGAGTATCAATAAGACCTTCTCTGTTTGCGTCTTCTCCAATATATTCTAATACATTTTTTATAGAGTTTTCAAATTCCTCTTGAGTTACCATCTGATCTTTCCCTTTATGATTTAATCATATTGCCCATGTCCCAAATTGGCACAAATATTGCTAAAACGATCCATAAAATCAAGCCCATTAATAGGACTATAAATATAGGTTCTATGATTGATATTAAAAATTTTATTTTTTCTTCAAATCTATTCTTGTAAATTTCTTTTATTTCAACTATCGTGATATCTAAAGAATTAGATACTTCTGCTGTATTTATAAGATTTAATACTAAATCATCAAATATTAAAGCTTCACTAAAAGAATAATTAATAGTTTTACCATTTTCCAATAGATTCTCAATTAGCGTAATTCTATCTAAAAGGTATTTATTTTTTAGTAAAACCTTTGAGGAAATAAGAGCTTTATGAAACTCATAATTAGATTTATGCATAATATCCAAAACTAAAAAGAGTTTATAAGCTTGGGAAGAGAGATAAATATCTTTGAATAAATAGAGTTTTTTGACTATAAATTCATCAAAATAATATTGCATTTTTTCATTATTTTTATAATATACATATAATAAAACACTAAGAATAATTAAAAAAAGCAATATGAATAAAATGTAATTAGAATATATATCATGTACAAAAAATAAAACTTTTGTTGATAATGGAAGGGCTTCCATATTGCCACTAAATATTGATTTAAAATTAGGTATAACAAAATAAAAAATCATATTTAAAGATAAGAAGAAACTAATAAGCAAGGTAATTGGATAACTAATAGCTTTTTTAAAATCATTTTTTATTCTTGCATTTTCATGGAGCAAAATATTAAGTGCTTTAATATTTAGTTTTATATTTCCCCTACTTTGGCATAACTCTAAAAAAGAGAATACCATCTCATCTACTTCATATTTTTCTAAAGCTTTTGTTATGGGTTTTAGATTTGTAAAAGAGTTTTTTATATCTATTAAAAATTCTTTTATTATTTCATTTTTTCTATTTTTTATTAAAATATCTAAAGCTTCTGTAAATACTATATTTGATTGAACCATAATATTAAGTTCATAAAAAAGTAAATTTAAATCTTTATTTGAAATTTGTTTTTTCTTTGAAAAAATATTTATATTCTTTTTTATTGAAACTTCTTTGATATTCAAAATATTCAATGGTAAAGTTTCATTTTTTATATTCTCTGTATTTATTAATAAAGATTTCTTTTTATTATTTTCTTGATATGTGATTTTGTAAGTTTTAATCATTGATTAATTACTTTATAAACTTCTTCCATTGAAGTCTCAGCATTATTGACTTTTTTTATTCCATCATCAAATATTGTTTGAAAGTTTATTTCATTTAGATATTTTTTCATTGTATTTAAATCTTCTTTTCTAAAAATCATAGAAGATATATTTTCATCTACTTTAAGAGTTTCAGCAATACAGGTTCTATCATAATATTTTGTATAGTTACACTTTTGACAACCTTTAGAATCGCAGTATTTACAAAAACTCAAAACTAATCTTTGAGAGATTATTAGTTTTAATGTAGAAGAAACTAAAAAAGGATCTGCATCTAAATCAAACAGTCTAGTAATTGTTTCAATACTACTATTAGCATGAATACTTGCTAATACTAAATGTCCAGTTAAAGAGGCCTGTAGTGCAATATCTAAAGAGAACTTATCACGTATTTCTCCTATGAAGATAATATCAGGATCTTGTCTCAAAATATTTTTTAGAATTAACTCAAAATTTAAACCTATTTTATTATTCACTTGTATTTGTGATATAGATTCTATTTTATACTCAATGGGGTCTTCAACTGTAATAACTTTCTTTTCATTTGATTTTAATTCTTTTAACATTGAATATAAAGTAGTTGTTTTACCTGAACCAGTGGGACCAGTAATTAGTATTAAACCTTGGGTTAATTTCAATGAGCTTACAATCTCTTTATATATAGAAGAAGATAATCCAAGAGAATCTAAAGACTTACTAACATTTTTATTATCAAGTATTCTAATTACAATAGATTCAGCTTCTAAAGTAGGCATTGTTGATAATCTAAAATCATAGTTTTTATTTTTTACTATTAGTGAGAACCTACTATCCATTGGTAATCTAAACTGAGTAATATCTAAGTTTGATAATAGTTTTAAATAAGACGATAGAATTTTAAAGAGTTTAATATCAAAGGTAAAAAATGTATTTAATCTTCCATCTATACGAAAACGAAATAGTATAGACTCAGAATATTGTTCAAAGTGAATATCACTAGCTCTAAGCTCAATAGAGAAGCTTAATAATGTATAAATGAACTCTTGTACAAACTTATCACTTGAAGCATTAAAACATATAGCTTTATTAGCAAGATTAAATAATTCTATCTTTTCATTTATATGAGATAATAAAAATTGTAAATCTTCTTTTTTTACTTCTTTGAACTTAACTAATTTTTTAATTCTAGATTTTATATCTAAAAGTTTTGACTCTTTACAAACAATAAAATGAATTGAAATATCATCTTCAAAATATGGCAAAACTAAAGAGTTTTCAAAATACTCTTTTTCCTCAATATCAAATAATGAATAGTCAATTTTAGTATTCCTGATATTTGTCATTTTTATAAACCTTTAGTTTTATTTTCTTGTCATCAAAAGATAAAGTTACACTATTTTTAGAAATAACAATTAATTCATAATCACTAATATATTCACCTAGTTCTAACCACTTATTATTTATTAACACTGTTTTATCAATAATTGCTTTTAATTTAAACTTCTTAGATTTACTCTTTTTTACTGTCTCTTTAGAGTTTGGCGTCTTAAAAAAATACTTTTCAAAACTAACTGTAATTTCTAAATTATATTTTTTTGATTGTTTATTTTTGTCTATGGATAAGTTTTTTATATTTGAGTATGTATTTATATTTTCTAAAAAAGATACAAAGTCTTTTATTTTATTTAAAGATAAAGTACAATTAATAAGTATCTCTTTTCTTTCATTATTCATTGAATTTATTTTTATTCTTTTGACACTTGTATATTCTTCTATATTTTTATTCATATCTAAAAGAGATTTATCAAACTCCTCTATTTTATAACTAATAGATTTTGTAAGAGTTTTATCATTATTAAAAAGAAGTGGTATATTATAAATAATCAAAGAAAATAGAATAAAAACTAGTAAATATAGTTCTACTTTTACTTTAAATGAACTATTAATAAAACTATTTTCTAAATGTTTTAATATTCGCATTACAAACATAAACCTTTTTATCTTTAATAAATTCAATAGAGTTTCCATCTAATTTATCTTTGTAAGTATCTAAAAAAGAATAAATACTATTTCTGTTTTTTGAGAAAAAAGAGAGTTCTAATCTATTTTCTTTATATATAAACTCATTTAAGATTAAATCATTTTTTGAAAGCTTTGTTAATAAATATTTTATATCGTCATCTAAGTACTTGTATTTATGTTTATTTTTATAGTCTAAAAAAGAGTTTTTATTCTGAATATTTATATTCAATAAAAGATTATCTTTTACACTATATAAGTAATATAAATAAACTGAAATTGATACTACTAAAAGAAGTACAAAACTCACAAAAAAAGTAAAACTTTTATTTTTTATTTCTGATATATTTATTAGTTTTGTTTTTAAAGAAGACTCTATATATTTATTTTTTAATACTTCTCTTTTATCTAAAGAGATCTTATAAATATTGTCTACTTTTAAATTTAGATTTTTGTGAATATATTCTACTAAGTCTTCATTATTGATTTCATAGTTTAGTTTTTGATAATAATAAAACTCTTGATTTACATAAAGTACAAAAAACTCATCACATAAAAAAATATCAATAGAATCACTTTTATTCTCATAAAAACATTGGAATATATCTAGTTCTAAAAATGAGAACTTTTTATCAAAAATAAATACTTGGTACTTATTAGATTTATATAAATAAGAAGTATATAAATTCTCTTGCTTAAGTTCAATATTTTCTAAACTCAAAGAAGTAAGAATAAATTTTCTTAAATTGTTTTGTTTTATTTCTTCATTAACATCTATTAAAACAGTATTTATATCTTGGGATTTGGCAATCATTAAATAACTTTTATAATTTTAAAAATTATTTTATATGATTTATATTTGAAGTTAGTTTAAATAATAATATTAATTATTATTTGTAAGTATTTATTAAATTATAAGAAGTAAAGACTTCCTATAATTCGATATCATAACCAAGATCTTTAAGACCTTGCTTATTTTTTGTCCAACCTTTTTTGATTGAAACGAATAATTCTAGGTAACATTTTCTACCTGTTAATTTTTCGATTTTTAATCTAGCATCTTTACCAATTCTTTTAATTGCACTAGCATTTTTTCCAATAATCATACCCTTCTGAGTACTTTTTTGAACAATGATAGTTGCTTTGATTACATCAACCCCTGGTTTTTCTTCTACTTTATTTACTAAAACATCTGTTTCATAAGGAATTTCATCTGAAATATTATCAAAAATTGATTCTCTAATAAACTCTTTAAAGATATCTCTTAAGTGTTCAGTAGTCATGATCTCAGGATCAAATAAATATGGATGTTCTGGTAAATGTTTAACTACACTGTCTAAAATATTAGCATGAGTTGTAGCTTTTTTAATAGAAACTGGAATAACAGATTCATATCTATCTGAGAACTTTTCATATTCTTTCATTTTTGCTAAAACTTCTTCATTACTTACATTATCGATTTTAGTAAGTAATAAAACATGTTTTACATTCTTTTTATTTTTTACTAAGAAGTCTTCATAATGTGTTAATTTATCAGTAACTGGGGCTAAGAAAAGAATTAAATCACAATCACCCATCGCTTTTAAGGCTTCTTCTAACATAAACTGATTTATAAGTTTTTCTGTTTCGTGAATACCTGGTGTATCTACAAAGATGATTTGGTCATCTTCATGCATAACTATAATATTTGATCTTTTTCTTGTTGCATTCGCCTTGTGTGATACCATCGCAATTTTTTCACCTACAAGCCAGTTAAGCAGTGAACTTTTCCCTGCATTTGGTCGACCTACAACAGATACATAACCACATTTAGTCATTAATTTTTCTCCTCAAGCTATTTCTTTAGCTTATTTAATTAAAAGAGATAATACCATTTTTGTGTTTACAAAGTGGTAATACAAATAAATTCATTATCTTCTTCTAAAATTTAGGCTTTTTAGTAGGTCTGTTTTTTCTATTTTTTCATTACCATTTAAATCAGCAATTGTCCTTGCAACTTTTAAAACTTTGTTTATACTTCTAAAAGATAATTGATAATTTACAATTGCTTTTTCTAATAATTCTGAAGATGTATCATCCAATACACAATATTTTTTAATCTCTTTATCACTTAATTTTCCATTTAACTCTATTTGTCCTCTTTCTTTTTGAACAATAAAAGCTTTTATTACACTCTCATGTAACTCTTTTGAGCTAACTTTATTTTTATTGTCTTTAAAACTATCATTCATAACTACATATAAATCAATACGATCTAAAAATGGTTCAGAAAGCCTATTTTTATATCTTTGAATTTCCATTTCATTACATCTACACTCTTTTACAGTTGAAAGTAAATTTCCACAAGGACATGGATTCATTGCAGATATAAAAGTGAACTTTGTGTCATAGGTAGTTTTTGTATTTACTCTTGATATTAAAATTTTATTATCTTCTAAAGGTTCACGTAAAGCCTCAAGAACAGATTTTGAAAAGTGAGGCAATTCATCAAAGAATAGAATTCCATTATTTGATAATGCAATCTCACCTATTTTAGCATTTGAACTTCCTCCTCCAAATATTGAAGACTTAGTACTACTATTATGAGGTGCTCTATAACTTCTTTGTGGAATAAAATCAACTTCTTTATAATCTAAAGCTTGAAGTTTAGCTTTTTCTAGTATTTCATCCAAACTCATTGGAGGCATTATATATTTCAATCTTTTAGCAATCATTGATTTTCCACAGCCAGGACTTCCTTCCATAAGCAAATTATGGTTTCCTGCAGCACTAACTAAGGCTGCAAACTTTGGAATATCTTGACCAAAGATATCTGAGAAATCTTCATCATATTTATTATCAAAGTAAAATTCTTCATTTTTGATAGTGATTTTATCAAAGGTCATTTCATCTTTTTTAAATCTATATTTTTCTTTATCATCTGACTTAAAAAAATCAATTGCGGAAGAAATATCTTTTATTACATATATTTTAAGATTAGGTATTTTTGATATTTTTTTTGCAGTGTTTTCACATACTAAAATAGAATTAATTTCCTTTTGTTTTGCTAGGGATAAAACAATGGGAAAAATAGATGATGTATCTTTAATTTTTCCATCTAATCCTAATTCACCAAAAATATAATAATCTTCTAGATTAATATTTTTTTCATTGTATAAACAAATAAGCAAAGCAATTGATAAGTCAAAATGGGAACCTTTCTTTTTTATTTCAGAAGGGGAAAGATTTACAATTATTTTCAAAGGAGGAAACTTAAAATCATTTGTTAATAATGCTGACTTTACTCTCTCCTTCGACTCACTAATACTTGTTGAAATCAAACCAACAATTGTAAACGATGGCAAACCTTTTGTAAATGTAGCTTCAACATTGACACATAAAGCATCTAAAGAATCTAATGACGCTGATTTTATATATTTCATAAACAATCCAATAAAATAATTTTCTACAGTATTTTATCTTTATTTCTTATAAAATAACTAAATTAGTAATTAATATTACTAATTTTTTGAATTATTTAATCAAAGGAAAAAAATTGTCATTTTTTCTATATATTTATGTCATTTTAAATATATTTTTAATATAAAAAATAATATTATATTATACATTTTAAATATATATTTAATACAGAAGTAAGATAATTGAATATAATCAAAGGGGAGAATATGTTTGGATCAGTATCAAATGCTCAGTTAGAAATAATTAATGCATACTTTAAGCAATTTGTTGAACTTGTACAATACAGAAAAAATAAGTTTGAATATGTCGAATCAACTGGAAATGCAAAAGTTGACAGAATGTTTAATGAGTGGAATCAATTAATACAATCTACAGAAGATCAAATAAAAGTTGATATGAAAGTATTAGGTGAGACTGTATTAAACCTAGACAAAGTTGAACAAGGTACATACAATTGTAGAATTAAAAGTAATACAACTAACCCAATGATTCACACTCTAAAAGGTACAATTAATCAAATGCTTAATTCAGTAGAAAATGATATGACTGATTTAAAAAATGTTGTTAATTCTTATGCCCATGATGATTTTACTTCACAAGTTAACGTAAACCCAAAACTAAAAGATACTATGTTAGAAGTAGTTACAAGTGTAAATTCACTTGGTAATTCACTAGCAAGCTCTGCTAAATCTAATTTTGAAAATGGTCAAAGTTTAGAAAACAATGCTTCTATTATGAAAAACTCAATGCATAACCTTGCAGCAAAAGCTAATGAACAAGCAGCATCACTTGAAGAGACTTCAGCTGCAGTTGAAGAGATTACTTCAATTACTAGAAATAATGCTCAAAATGCAACAAAAATGGCAACTTTAGGTCAAACAGTTAAATCAGCAGTTACAAATGGTCAAGATTTAGCTTCTAAAACAGCTGAGTCTATGGAAGAAATTAATACAAAAGTTTCTTCTATTAATGAAGCAATTACTGTTATTGATCAAATTGCATTCCAAACAAATATTCTATCATTAAATGCAGCAGTTGAAGCAGCAACAGCAGGTGAAGCTGGAAAAGGTTTCGCAGTAGTTGCACAAGAAGTACGAAACTTAGCATCAAGATCAGCGGAAGCGGCTAAAGAGATTAAAGACTTAGTTGAAGATGCAAATACAAAAGCTAATGAAGGTAAAAACATTTCAGATGAAATGATTAAAGGTTATGAAACTTTAAATACTCATATCTCTGAAACAATTGGAATCATTGAAGATGTAAGTTCTTCATCAAGAGAACAAATGACTGGTATTGAACAAATCAATGATGCAATTACTATGCTTGATAGAGTTACTCAAGAAAATGCAAGTGAAGCAAACCAAACAACTAATATTTCAAATGAAGTATCTGAAATGGCTAACCAATTAGTTACAGATGCACAAAATAAGAAATTCTAAAGGATAGAAGATGGCAGCAGGACAAGAAACAGTATTAGATGATTATGCTTTTTTAGTTAGTGAGACTGATTCTAAAGGTATTATCAAATTCGCAAATAATGACTTTTGTAACATCGCAGAATTTACTTTAGATGAATTACTAGATCAACCTCATAGTATGGTTAGACATAAAGATATGCCAAGAAAGGCCTTTAAATCTTTATGGGATACAGTACAAAAAGGTCAAATTTGGACAGGTTACGTTAAAAATGCCACTAAAAGTGGTGGATACTACTGGGTATATGCAACTGTATATCCATTTGAATCTTGTGATGGTTCTCAAGGATTTATGTCTTGTAGAAGAAAAGCAAGTAAACAAGAAATTGCAGCAGCAGAAGATCTGTATCGGCAATGGAACAAAGAAGAAGGTAGATAGAGTTTAACTCTATTTGCTTACTTTTTCACTTATTTTAAAAATCTCTTATAAATAATCTTTATTAAAAACTAATCTTTAAAAACTGTAGATATAATATCCTCTTAAATTTACAATGGAGTATATATTATGAATCTTATAAACTGCCCTGAATGTAATCATGAAATTTTAGATAGAATTGGAACAATATGCCCTAGTTGTGGTCATAATGTTACATATTTTGAAGGTGATAAAAAAAGAAAATTATATGGTAAGTTTTTTGCTATGTCTATATTTTTTCCCTTTATATCATTTATTACAATAGTATTTACATCAGGGAATTTAATTGCATTATCAATTGCAAGTATATTATATTTATTTTTAGCGACAGTATCATGTCCACTAAGATTTAAAGATTTGTTTTTTACAGGATATGAAAAACTTGTTTTTTGGGTAATTTGGGGAGTTGCAAATAGCTTTCTTATAGCTATTACATATAATTCTTTTTCTAAGTTACTGTAGGTATTAAAAGACTAAAAAGAATCTACTTCTTTTTATCTTTTAATCTTCTTTTCCACTCTTTTTCAAATTTTTTTCTCTTTAAAAAAGATAGGTTTTCAATAAATAAATGACCTTCTAAATGTTCCATCTCATGTTGCCAAGCAACTGCTAAAAAGTCTTCACATTCCATAGTTTGTTTTTCACCATTTCTATTAAAATATTCAACAATAATATGTTGAGCTCTTTTAACATCTTCGTGAAAACCAGGAACACTTAAACACCCTTCAGTAAAAACTTGTTCGCCATCTTTGTGAGTAATTACAGGATTAATTGCCTCAATTAACTCTTCTTTATTTTGAACGTCATTTTCATCAGGAATACTTATGATTAATATGTTTAAAGGAATTGATACTTGAATAGCAGCAAGACCTACTCCACTTTGATCAACCATTGTTTCATACATATCATCAAGAAGAGTATGAAGTTCTTCATTGAACTCCATTACATCTTCTGACTTTGTTCGAAGTAATTTATTTGGATAAGTAATAACTTCTCTAATCATTATCTATCTCTATTTGTGCTTTTCGATAACTTCATCAACTAAACCGTATTCACAAGCTTCTTGCGCACTCATAAAGTTATCTCTATCAGTGTCTTTTTCAATAGTTTCAATATCTTGACCAGTTTGTTCTGCAATCATAGCATTTAAACCGTCTTTCATTCTTTGAATCTCTTTAGCTTGAATTTGAATATCAGTAGCTTGCCCTTGAGCTCCACCTAATGGTTGATGAATCATAATTCTAGAGTTAGGAAGAGAATATCTCTTACCTTTAACTCCAGAAGATAATAAAAATGCACCCATTGATGCTGCTTGTCCTATACAAATAGTACAAACATCAGGTTTAATATAATTCATAGTGTCATAAATAGACATACCACTAGTGATAACTCCACCTGGAGAGTTGATGTATAAGTAGATATCTTTATCTGGATCTTCTGCTTCTAAGAACAGTAATTGTGCAACTACAGTAGAAGCAACTTGATCATTGATTTCTCCACTTAACATGATAATTCTATCTTTTAAAAGTCTAGAATAGATATCATAACTTCTCTCGCCTCTTCCGCTTTTCTCAACTACGTATGGTATATAACTCATTTATTTATCCTATATTTTATTAGATTAGTTACCTAATTTTTCGTCTAATAATTTAGAGATAACTCTCTCTTCAATCATTGACATTTTAATAGCTGGTAAATATCCTGCTTCTTCGTATTGTTTTAATACGTCTTGAGGATTTTGTCCCATTTGCATTGCTTCGAAGTATAATACTTGAGTAACTTCTTGATCAGAAACTTCAACTTCTTCAGCTTTAGCTAATGCATCTACGATGAATGTAGCTTTTACAGAAGATTCAGCTTCAGCTTTTAATTCTTCTCTAATTTCTTCAACTTTAGCAGCATCTTCTTGTAATACTTTGATTTCGTCTTCGCTCATAGTTCTTACTTTGTTGTTTAACGCGTGGTTAACTTCTTGATCAACTACTGAAGATGGTAATGCAAATTGTAATTTTTCAACTAAAGTGTTTAAGTACTCAGGTTTTAATTCTTCTCTGTAGTATTTAGCTTTAACTTCGTTTTTGATTTGCTCAGTAATTTTTTCTTTTAATGTATCAATAGTTACATTTTCTTCTTGAGGAAGCATTTTTTGTGCGAATTCGTCAGTTAATTCAGCAGCAGCTTTTTCTTGAATTTCATGTAAAGTTACTTTAAATACAGCTTCTTTACCAGCTAAATCTTTTGATTGGTACTCTTCTGGGAAAGTAACAGTGATATCTTTAGATTCTTCATATTTCATACCAATTACTTGCTCTTCAAATCCTGGGATAAATGAACCAGAACCTACATGTAATGGATACTTCTCAGCTTTTCCACCTTCAAATGCAACACCATCAACGAAACCTTCGAAATCGATTACCGCGTGATCTTGATCTCTAACCATTCTTTTTCTAGTAATTTTTACTAATGGTGCAGATTGTCCAGCCATTTCTTCTAACTTAGCGTTAACTTCGTCTTCAGAAACTGTTTTTTCTTCAACAGCAGGGATTAATGCTTTGTAATCTCCTAAGTCAACATTTGGTTTAGTTGCAACTTTTACTTCAACTTCAACAGAACCGTCTTCTTTTTTGTCATATTTAGTAATTGATGGCTCACCAATTAAGTCTTCATTAGCAATGTTTAATTCTTTTAAACCATCTGCTAAAATAGCTCTTAATGCTTCACCTTCAGCATCTTCAGTTAACTTATCAGCATATCTTTGCTTAACAACAGCAACAGGAACCTTACCTTTTCTAAAACCTTGGATATCCATAGTTTTAGCAGCTTGTTTCGCTACTTTGTCTAAGTTACTTTCGATAGTTTCCTTAGCAATTGATGCAGAAATTACAGCGTTTGCTTCGTCAACTCTTTGTGCGTTAAATTCCATTAAATTCACTCCGATTGTTATATTTTTAGCCGTGATTTTAGCTAAAAATTACTAAGGCTTTAATAAAATACTATTTTAAAAGGAGTTATCTTGAGTTTTATCTATACAAATGTACTTTTTTTAATGCTAATTCCAGCATTATTGCTAATGTTTTTACTAATAAGTAAAAGAAACAATTTTGAACAATATTTTTCAAAAGAAGCATTAGATAAGTTATCAGTTTCTAATCAATATTTTTCAAAGAAAGCTAGAAATATTACACTTTTTATTTCACTTATATTCATGATAATTGCACTGGCTCGTCCAGTTACAAATGAAAAAGAGCAAAGAGTTAAACAAGAACTTAATACATTACTTGTTGCAATTGATGTTTCAAAATCTATGCTTGCTACTGATTTGTATCCAAATAGATTAGATTTTGCTACAAAAAAGTTATTAAGTATAATTGAGAATTCAAAAGATACAGCTATTGCTGTAATACTATTTGCAAAGTCTTCATTTATTTTATCTCCATTAACAGAAGATTTTCATTCTTTAAAAATTCTAGTTGAGAATTTAGACACAGGTGCAAATTTTGATAATGGTACAAATATTTATTCAACTTTAGAAGTTACAAATAAATTGCTAAAAAATTCAGCAAATAAAAATCTACTATTACTTACAGATGGTGGTGATAAAAAAGATTTTGAAAAAGAAATAGATTTTGCAAAAGAAAATAAGATAAATGTCTATACTATAGCTCTTGCTTCAAAAGAAGGATCAGCAATAAAACTTCAAGATGGAAATTTTCTAACTAATAAAAATGGAGATATAGTTACTCTGTCTGTAAATGAAAATATAAAAAAGCTAGCTCTTAGTACTAATGGTGGTTATATAAATTATTCTATAAATAATAGTGATATAAATGCAATTTTAAATGATATATTAAAAACATCAAAAAAAGAGAATATTCAATCAAAGAAATATAAAACTTATACTGAACTATTTTATTATCCTTTGGCTATTGGCATATTTTTATTATTACTTGCATTTTCATCACTTCCAAAAATTAGATTCTCTAGGAATAAATCTAATAGTCTCTTTTTAGTTTTATTTGTCTCATTGTTTTTAACAAATGATACTTATGCTTCTATATTTGATTTTCAGACCATAGAGCAAGCTAATGCAGATTATAAAGCCAAAGAGTACCAAAATGCTACAAAAGAGTATTCAAAGCTCTCATCTTCAAAAGAACAACAATACAATCTCGCAAACTCTTTATACAAAGAAAATAAATATAAAGAAGCTATAGAGAAATATAAAAATATTAAAAGTGAAGATAGAAATCTAAACTTTAACAAATTACATAATATTGGAAATGCCTATGCAAAAAGTAATGACTTACAAAATGCAAAAAAATCTTATGAAGAAGCATTAAAAATAAAAAATGATAAACAAACACAAGAAAATCTTGACACAGTAAATAAAGCTTTAGAGAAAAAAGAAAAAAAGAAGAAAGATCAAAAAGGTCAAAAAAAGAATAAAGAAAAAAAACAAGAGAAAAAGAAAAAAGAAGATAAAAAACAAGAAAAATCTAATGACTCAAAAGAGAATAAAAAGAACAAAAAAGAAAACAAGAAAAAAGATGCAGAAAAAAAAGAGCATAAAGAAAAGAAAAAGTCTGATCAAAAAATAAATAAAAAAGAGATGTCAGATAAAGAAGAGAATAGATGGTTAAAACAATTAGAAAAAAAGAAAGCTAATTCTTTATTAAAAAAAATAGAATCATCGCAAGAAGATGATTCTATTAATCCATGGTAAATCTAAAATTTTCTAGAATTAGTAGTTTTTAGATTTTCTCATTTGAAGTAACTCTCTTTGAACAGAGATGTTTACTTCTTCATTTGGTTCATAATCAAGTGAATAATTTCTTCCATCATAATCAACAGAATTTAAAATCACTTTCATAGCTTCAAGTCTTGCTTTATGTTTATCATCAGATCTTACAATATGCCAAGGTGCTGATCTTGAAGTCGTACGTCTAAGCATTTCGTATTTTTTCTCTGAGAATTCATCCCATAAATCTTGTGCTTGCATATCTACTTCTGAGAATTTCCATTGTCTTAATGGATCTTCAATTCTTCTATCAAATCTTCTTTTTTGTTCTTCTTTTGATACAGAGAAATAAAGTTTGATTAGAATCATTCCTTGTCTTACTAAATCTTGCTCAAAATTAACAACATCTTCCATAAAGATTTCATGTTCTTCTTGTGTACAGAATCCAAAAATTGGTTCAACCATTGCTCTGTTATACCAAGATCTATCAAATAGTACAATTTCTCCACCAGTAGGGAAATGTTCAATATATCTTTGGAAGAACCATTGATTTTTTTGAGTATCTGTTGGTTTACCAAGAGCTACTATTCTGTAATGCTTATTATTCATATATCTAGTGATTCGTCTAATAGCACCACCTTTTCCAGAAGCATCTCTTCCTTCAAAAATAATAATCATTCTTTTGTTTTGTGACTCAAGGAAATTTTGAAGTTTAATTAATTCAATTTGATATTTTTTTAGTTCTTCTAAATCATAAATCTTTTGAATACCTTCATTTAAAACCTGAGGATCAAGTTTTTTGTAATCTCCAAGAATTTCAATTAACTGTTCATTCTCTTCAATTATTTTTGCTAATGCTTCATTATTTGGGCTATCTGTATTAATTGACACTTGTTTTGATATTTCCTCTTCTTTTTTTACAACTATTGATTCTTTAAAAATATTCATTAAGTCTAATGCTGATTTTTTAGTAAGGTTATCTTTTTTTGTATATCCTAATACTTTAACATATCGTTTTCTCTCAAACTGAAATCTTGCGATATATTTTTTACCAAATATTGGATGTGATGCTTTTGAGATATATAATCCACTGTAATTCGTCTTTTCAAAATCGCTTAAATTCATCTACTATGCCTTCGCAAACTTATTTTCTTGTTCCATATTTTCAATCTCTTCTGTACCTGTAATTAGTACATTACGATCCACTTTTATTGTTTCGTCTTCTACTTTTGCTGGATATTCCACATGATTTAAAATATGTTTAATACAGTTTATTCTTGCTTTTTTCTTATTATCACTTCTAATTACAGTCCATGGAGAAATATCTGAATTAGATGACATTAACATTGAAAATTTAGCTATTGTATATTTATCCCAATACTTTTGTGACTCCATATCAACAGGAGATAGTTTGTATTGTTTTAAAGGATCTGTTTCTCTTTTTTTGAATCTTAGTGCTTGTTCTTTTTTTGAAACAGAGAAATAATACTTCATTAAAATAACACCTGATTTAACAAGCATTTTTTCAAATTCTGGAACTTCTCTTAGGAATTCATGATGTTCTTCAGTAGTACAAAATCCCATTACAGGTTCAACTCCTGCTCTGTTATACCATGATCTATCGAATAATAC